>CAZXDK010000001.1:0-69463 GCA_964639585.1 uncultured Gallionellaceae bacterium
AATCCTTGCCGCCGGAAAACAGCAACGCCGGATTTTTGCACTCCGCCGCGACCTCGCGCATGATGTGGATGGATTCGCTTTCGAGGGCGTCCAGATGGGTGAATGTGTGACTGCTCATATTTCTCTCTCGTTTATATATTTCACATCTCGTGTAGGGCGCAACACCCGAGGGTGCAAGAACCTCTTCGAGGTAACCAACGGGCATTGCGCCGTATGTTTCCATCCGGTGCAATGCGCTTCGCCCTTCGACAAGCTCAGGACAGGCTTATTGCACCCTACCTATTTTATTTTTTTGCAGCGGTAAATTTTAGTGCAGAGGTCTTGCCCACATGCAGCCCGCATTCCTTGTTCTGCGGGTCTTCCCACCACCACCGTCCCGCCCGAATATCTTCACCGGGAGTGATCGCTCTGGTACAAGGCGCACAGCCGATGCTGGGGTAAAACTGATCGTGCAGCGCATTATACGGAACGTCGTGGGCTTTGATGTATTCCCATACTTCGGCATTGCTCCACTCCAGCAGCGGATTGAACTTCTGCAAACCGTGGTCGGCGTCGAACGACGCCACCTCCAGACTGCCGCGCGTAACCGCCTGTTCGCGGCGCATACCGGTGATCCAGGCTTTTTTCCCGGCCAGCGCGCGCTTCAGCGGTTCGACTTTACGCACATGACAGCAGGCCTTGCGGTTGTCCACGCTGTCGTAGAAACCGTTCACGCCATGCTGCGCCACATAGCTCTCGACCAGCTTCGCATCGGGAAAGAACACTTGCAACGGCACGCTGTAACGGTTGCGCACCTGTTGCATCAGGTCGTAAGTCTCTTGCGGCAGGCGTCCCGTATCCAGACTGAACATCTGAATATCCGGCTGATGTTTGGCGATGAGGTCGGTGAGCACCATGTCTTCCGCGCCCAGGCTGTTGGCGAAGGTCACCGGCGCGAACTCGCGCGCGGCTTGTTGCAACACAGCGATGGTCTGGGCGATTTTTTTTTGCAGTTCACTCATGGTTAAGCTCCTCGCCGGGCTCTGCGGAACAAAGGCTGTGCCTCGTCGGCCGATGCCTGATAGGTGATGGAAAAATCCAGCAGGCTCTGCAACGCCTCATGGATGTCCTTGTCTGCACGGACAGCATAGGCATCGAAGCCCGCCCGGCGCATATAGAACAACTGGTCGCGCAACACGTCGCCGATGGCGCGCAATTCGCCGCGATAGCCCGCGCGCTTGCGCAAACGATATGCGATGGTATAGCCGCGCCCGTCGCCGAACTTGGGGAAGTCCACCGCGATCACGGGGAACTTCGCCAGTTCATCCTGCAATGTTTCCACGCGCTCGTCGCTGGCGAACCAGACGCCGATGTCCGCGCGTTTTTGCAACACATCGCGTTGCGCCAACCAGACCTTGAGCGGCACGAGCGCTTTGCCGGACGGCACGGTGACCGTTTCCGGCGTTTCACCCGCGCCCAAGCGCAGCACATTCCAGTCGTCGTTCACGACGGCATTGTTTTTAATGATCTGTTGAGTGCTGGTCATCAGAACCTCGGCGAATAGAAAGGTGTGTCGTACGGTATGCCTACACCCAGCAAATCATATTCAGGCATCAGCAGTTTCTCATCTTCCGGCACGGGCGTGGCATAGACAAATTCCTTGAAGGGATCGGCGCCGATGCGGCGCAAGGTGTCGATAAAGCGCTCACCCTCATCCCGCCGCTCCACGTACACCTGCAATAAACGCGCGATGACCTCGGGTATCTGCGCAAACGAGAACGAGCGACCGATGACCTTGCCGATGTTGGCGGGGCTGCCTTTGTTGCCACCGATGGTGACCTGGTACCACTCCTCGCCCGACTTGTCCACGCCGAGAATGCCGATGTGTCCGACGTGATGATGCCCGCAGGCATTCACGCAACCCGAGATATTGAGATCGATCTCGCCCACATCATGCAGGTAGTCGATGTCGTCGAAACGCTCGGCTATCGCTTTTGCCAGCGTGATGGAGCGCGCATTGGCCAAGGTGCAATAGTCGCCGCCGGGGCAGCAGATGATGTCGGTCAACAAGCCGATGTTGGGGGTGGCCAAACCACCGGCCTTGGCCGCTTCCCATAACGCAAACAGATCGGCTTGCTTAACGTCTGCCAGCACCAGATTCTGCATGTGCGTGATGCGCAGTTCGCCGCTGCTGTATTTGTCCGCCAGCGCCGCGGCGGCATCCATCTGCTCTGCGGTCGCATCGCCCGGCGCGATACCCGTATTCTTCAGCGACAACACCACCGCCGCGTAACCCGCCACCCTGTGCGGCTTGACGTTACTCTTGAGCCAGTTGCTGTATGCCCGGTTGCCGGAGGCCGGCGCCATATCCGCCAGTTGCTCGTAGGCGGGCGCAGTAAAAAATGCCGCGACGCGATCCAACTCGGTTTGCGTGACGGTGCACGGGCCGTCCTTGGTGAATTTCCAATCTTCTTCCACCTGGCGACGAAACTCGTCGATGCCGATGGCGTTCACCAATATCTTGATGCGTGCCTTATACAGATTGTCGCGGCGGCCGTATTCGTTGAACACACGCACGATGGATTCGGAGTAAGTGAGAATGTGCTGCCACGGGATGAAGGATGCGATCTCGGTGCCGATGAAGGGCGTGCGCCCCAAGCCACCACCGACCAACACGCGGAATCCAACTTCGCCCTGCTCGTTCCTCACGGCTTGCATCCCGACATCGTTCACGGCGATGGCCGCACGATCCGTGGTCGCACCCGTGATGGAAAACTTGAACTTGCGCGGCAAAAAACCGAATTCGGGATGGAAGGTGCTCCACTGGCGCAATATCTCGGCATACGGACGCGGATCGATGATCTCGTCCTGCGCCACCCCGGCAAATTCATCGCTGGTGATATTGCGGATGCAGTTGCCCGAAGTCTGGTTGGCGTGCATTTCCACCGTCGCCAAATCGGCGAGGATGTCCGGCGCGTCTTGCAGCTTGAGCCAGTTGAACTGGATATTCTGGCGCGTGGTGAAGTGACCGTAGCCGCGGTCATACTTGCGCGCGATGTGCGCCAACATGCGCATCTGATCCGCGCTGACCATGCCGTAGGGCACGGCGACGCGCATCATGTAGGCATGGATCTGCATGTACAGGCCGTTCTGCAAACGCAGGATACGGAACTCGTCTTCAGCCAGTTCACCCGACAGGCGGCGACGCACCTGGTCGCGGAACTGCGCGACGCGTTCCGCCGTGATCTGGTGGTCGAATTGATCGTAACGGTACATCTAGTTTTCCTCTGCCGAATACTGTTTGGACACGGGCAGCAACAGCGCGGCGTCCAATGGAAATTTCGCGCCATAAGCCAAAATGTGCGCGACATCGGAATCCTCATCATGGCGCAACGCGGCGCCGATGTAGGCGTGCTCGCCGCTCTGCCCGACCACCACGCCGATACGCCCGCCGCAACCGTTGAACCAGCTCACTTGTTTGGGTTTATTGGGTTTGTTCGCACTCATTTTGAATACCTCTTTCTATATTACGTCGTAGGGTGGGCACGTTTTATGTCCCCGCAAGGGGGAGGCCGTGGCTGTAAGGGGATAAATCCCCAACAGCACACGCTCTGCCCACGCGGAAAGACTTTCCGCTACAGCGTGGGCACATAAAGCTTGCCCACCCTACCCATTATTTATAAAACACCATCTTCAATCCGATGATCAGCAACATCGTCGCCAATAGCGGTCGCAACACCTTTTCCGGCACCTTCGCGCTCAGATGGCTGCCGATGTAAATGCCGGGCAAGGAACCCAGCAACAGACTCCCCAGCAATACAAAATTCACCGTACCCAGCGCCATGTGCCCCATGCCCGCCACCGCCGTGAGCGGCACCGCATGCACGATGTCCGTGCCCACCACTTTGACCGACGCCATGCGCGGATACAGAAACAACAAGGCCACCGTGCCCAGCACGCCCGCGCCGATGGAAGAAACCGTCACCAGCGCGCCCACCACCAGCCCTGTCGCAATCGTCGCGGCAGGCAGGTAGCGGTGGTGCAATTCGTATACTGTACCGTCTTTGCGCCGCGCGAGTTTCTTGATCTGCTCTTTCAACAACAAGGCTGCCGAGGTTGCCAGCAGCGCCACACTCAACACGCCGGTGACCAGCCCGCGCAGCGCCTTCTCGTCCAGCGCCAGATATTTCAGCAACGCGATAGTCGCCAGCGCCGCCGGGAAGCTGCCCAGACTCAGCAAGCCCACCACTTTCCAGTCCACCGTGCTATTGCGGCTATGCACCCAGCCGCCCAGCGACTTGGTCAGCGAGGCGTACAACAGGTCGGTTCCCACCGCTGTGGCCGGGGACACCCCGAAGAACAGCACCAGCAGCGGCGTCATCAATGAACCGCCGCCCACCCCGGTCACCCCGACGATCAAGCCCACCGCAAAACCCGACACCGTGTACAACCAATCCATATATACGCCATCCCCTCAATTCAGGCGCGCATTCTAGTCGAATGCGGATATACAATTAAATACTTTTTTGTTAGCATTTATATAACCATTTGCCATATAAGGAGCGGGCATGAATTTGCAGCAGCTGCGCTATTTGAACGAGATCGTGCGCCGCAACCTGAACATATCGGAAGCCGCCGCCGCGCTCTACACCTCGCAGCCCGGCATCAGCAAGCAGATCAAGTTACTGGAAGAAGAACTGGGTATCGAAATTTTTGTGCGCAACGGCAAGCGCATCGTCACACTCACCGAACCGGGCAAAACCATACTCGACATTGCCCGCCGCATCCTGCTTGAGTCCGACAATCTGAAGCAGGTAGGGCAGGAATTTCAGGCGCAGGACAGCGGGCAGTTGCTCCTGGCCACCACGCACACGCAAGCGCGTTACGTGCTGCCGCCCGTGGTCAAGCAGTTCATCAAACTCTATCCCAAAGTGAAACTCGGCCTGCATCAGGGCAACCCGACGCAGATCGCCGCACAAGTGCTCAACCGTGAAGCGGACATCGCCATTGCCACGGAGAGCCTCACCCAATATGACGGGCTCGTCACCCTGCCCTGTTTCGAATGGCATCACTGCGTGGTCGTGCCGCTCAAACATCCGCTGCTGGACGTTAACAAGCCGACGCTGGCGATGCTGGCGGAATATCCCATCATCACCTACGATTTCGCCTTCAGCGGGCGCAGCAGAATCGACCAGGCTTTTGCTGCCGCCAAAATCGAACCCAACATCGCGCTCACCGCCATCGACGCCGACGTCATCAAAACCTATGTTGAGCTGGGGCTGGGCATCGGCATTCTCGCCGAACTCGCCTTCATTCCCGAACGCGACCGCCATTTGCGCAAAATCGAAGCGACACATCTCTTCAAAGCGAACACGACCCGCCTCGCCGTTCGCAAAAATGAATATCTGCGCGGCTATACTTACGACTTTATCTCCCTGTTCGCGCCGCATTTGACGCGCGAGGTAGTGGAAAAAGCCATGCAACAAGCAACTCAGCGCTAACTGATTTAAGGTAAGCTATTAAAAACGGAACAAAAACAGGAGCAAAGAATGGCAGATGCAAATATGAAATTTTTGGTGGTGGACGATTTTTCCACGATGCGGCGTATCGTGCGCAATCTCCTCAAGGAGTTGGGCTTCAGCAATGTGCAAGAAGCGGAAGACGGCAGAGATGCGTTGAACAAACTGCGCAGTGAACCGTTCGACTTTGTCGTGTCCGACTGGAACATGCCCAATATGACCGGTATCGAGTTGTTGCGCACCATACGCGGCGATGCGGCGCTCAAACACCTGCCCGTATTGATGGTAACCGCGGAAGCCAAGCGCGAAAACATCATTGAGGCGGCGCAGGCCGGCGCCAGCGGCTATGTGGTCAAACCGTTTACCGCAGCCACACTCGACGAAAAACTGAAAAAAATATTCCAGACACTAGGAAAGTGAGAACTCCATGAGCACCACGCCTCCCCGCAAGAAACGCTCCGCACTGGCGGATGCCAAAGTCGAAAAAATCGGCATCGCCACGGCAAAGTTACACCGCATACTCAAGGAACTCGGGCACACGCGCAGTCTGGAAAAATCCGCATCCACCATGCCGGATGCGCGCGAGCGGCTTTCCTTCATCGACAAGTCCATGCACGAAGCGTCGGAAAAAACCATCAGCGCAGTGGAAACCTCCCTGCCGCTGACCAGCAGCACCCGCACCGATTGCTGCGCCCTGTCCATACGCCTGGCCGACACGGAGTTCAAAGAGCATAGCGAACTCATCATGGAAACGATTTCAAAACTGGGTGAAATCGCCACGGCGGAAGAGACTATCCATCACAACCTGATGCAAATCATGGAAGCGCAGGAATTCCGCGATGTGGCCGGGCAGATGGTCAACAAGATCGTGAATGCCGCCGTCGAGATCGAAAACATCCTGCTCGACATCCTCAAGGAATACGCGCCGGACACGAAAGATTCATTGATCAGCACCGAAGGTTTAACCGCAGGCCCCGGCCATAAAACCAAAGACAGCGTCAACGGACAGGATGAAGTGGACGACCTGCTGGCTTCGCTCGGCCTTTGATTAACGATGCTTCTGCACGGCTTGCCTAACCCGCTGCCGGAGATTCCCGGCTATCGCATTCTGCGCCGGATAGGCTCCGGCGGCATGGCTCAAATCTATCTCGCGGAGCGCCTGCTCGACCCCGTAAAAGTCGCCATCAAGGTATTGGAACTCAACGATGATGAATTAAGCGAACCGGTGCTGCGTTTCGCCGAAGAATACCGTGTGCTCGAACGCCTGCATCACCCTCATGTGCTGAGAGTATACGGGCAGGGTAATGCCGGAAATTCCCTGTTTATCGTGATGGAGTATTTCGATGGCGGCGACCTGGCCCGGCTTATTCCCCCGCACGGCATGGAATTTGGCGCGGCATGGCGCGTATTGCACGAAATGGCGCAAGCGCTGGTTGAAGTTCACCGGCTGGGCATCATCCATCGCGACATCAAACCGGAAAACATCATGTTGCGCGCCGACGGCAACGCGGTGCTCACCGATTTCGGCATCGCCAAACAGATGGACGCGATGCACGCCCTGACTGCCGTCGGTTTTGTGCTGGGCACGCCCTATTTCATGAGCCCGGAACAAATCATGGGCAACCCGCTGGACGGTCGCACCGATGTCTACAGCATAGGCGCGGCTTTCTTCAACATGCTGTCCGGGCATGAGCCCTATCGCGGCAAAGGGGTGGACGCCATCGCCGAACAACACTTGCATGCGCCCATCCCTATGCTGGCAGAACCCTACCGGCATGTGCAACCCCTGCTGGAAAAGATGATGGCCAAACAAGCCGAGTCGCGCTACACCGCGCAGGATTTGCTGCAGGCACTGGAAAAATACGGGGATCGAAATCTCAAAGATGCGCGCGATAGTAGGTAAGGAAATCGTCTGCCGATAAGGGACGGCTGAAAAAATAACCCTGAATTTGATCGCAGCCCAGGCTTTTCAGGAGCTCAAGCTGCTGCGCAGTTTCCACACCTTCGGCAACCGTAGACAGACCCAGCGCCTGCGCCATCGCAATGATCGTCTTCGCGATCGCCACATCGTCCGTATTTTCGGGAGTGTCTTTGATAAATGCCCGATCAACCTTCAGACAATCTATCGGGAAGCGCTTCAGGTAAGCCAGCGACGAATGCCCGGTGCCAAAGTCGTCGAGTGCGATGTGGATGCCACGGTCATGGATCGCACCGAGCAATTGAATCACGCCGTTCGGATCGGCCATCACCATGCTTTCCGTGACTTCCAATTCCAGCGTATCGACCGGCAGGCCCGATTCGGCAAGCGCCGCGTCGATCTCATCCAGCAGCCCCGCCGAACTGAACTGGCGCGCGGAAAGATTGACCGCCACGCGCAGCGGTCGCAGCCCGGCTTGCTGCCATTCCGCATTTTGCCTGCACGCTTCGCGCAACACCCAATGGCCGATAGCGAGGATCAGCCCGGTGTCTTCGGCCACAGGAATGAACTCGACGGGTGAAATCATGCCGCGCTCGGGATGTATCCAGCGCACCAGCGCTTCCATGCCGAGCAAGCGGCCTGTCGCGGCATCCACCTTGGGCTGATATTGCAGGCGCAACTCATTGTTCTCCACCGCGTGTTGCAAATCGGCGGCAAGACGCAGTGTCCTGGCGGCCGCGC
This sequence comes from uncultured Gallionellaceae bacterium, assembly GCA_964639585.1. GTDB lineage: Bacteria > Pseudomonadota > Gammaproteobacteria > Burkholderiales > Gallionellaceae > PALSA-1006. The sequence goes on from CAZXDK010000001.1 coordinate 8,158, forward strand.
GGCTCATGGCCTCGTCATAAACAGCGAAATCGTTGCCGCCCGCACGGCGCACATGGTTGCACGCGGAGGCCGCCTGCTGCACCATCGCCTCCGCCATGCCCGCCGCGTCGTTGCAGGTTTCGCAATGCATGAGCGCCGCACCGATGGACAGCGTGGAAAACAATTCATGCCCGTCGACTTGCAGCGGTTTGCGCGTCTCCAGCAACAACTGGCGCGCGCGCTGCTCCGCGTCCGACAAATTACAGGGCAAGCGCAGCAATACAAAGGCGTTGCTGCCGAAACGGTACAACTTCTCCCCCTCGGGGTTAAGCGTATCGCGCAGGCGCTGCGCGATCTTGACCAGCCACTTCTCCGTCTCCGCCGCACCGAAGCTTTCCAGCACGTCCTGCTCCTGATCGGCCACCAGCATCATCACCGACCCGGCGCATTGTTGCTCGAACGCAAGCCCCAAGTCTGCGCGCAATTTGTATTGGTTCGGCAGCCCTGTCGCCGCATCGAAATACGCCTGATAAGCCAGGCGATCTTCCGCCTGTTTGCGCGCGCTCACATCCTTGAGGTAAACGTGAAATTCGGCGAAATCGGCCAGATAGGCAACGGTGCATTCAAGCGTATGCAGGCCGTGCGCATATTCAAATTGGGTGTTGGAAGAAACCGCGGCGCGGGTCGAAGTCAGGTGGGATTGCAAATCGGCGGGCAATAGCCGCATCGCTTGTTCGCTTGAAAGCGCCAGACGTTCGAGCAATTCCTTCGTCGCCGGATTGGCGTACAGCACCCTGCCATCCGCATTCAGGCGCAACACCGGATTCGGGTCGCGCTCGGCGAACAGCGCCAGCCTGCGCCGCTCCGCGCCTTCGCGGATGATGGCGACGACGTAGTATCCGACAAAGAAGGCGACGCCGAAGATCAACACCGCGAAACCGATGACGGAACGCACCATGGTCGATACGCTGCTCTGCGAGTCCTCGCCCAGCATGCTCACGGCTTGCTGGTTGGCAGCGGTGATGGTGGCGAGGGTTTTCTCGATCTGCCTAACCTTGGGTTTAACCTGGGCCAGAATTTCCCGCGCTTTATCCCAGTCCACATTATCGCTGGCAAGCGTGCCGGATAAATCCTCGGACAATTGCCAAAGTTCCGCCAATCGCGCGCGCAAGGCGTCCACTTCAGCGCGCGAACCGGCGTCCTCCGCCAATTTGGCGACCACCGCACCCAGCCGCTGTTGATTTTCGCTACGTTGCGCCAAAAATGCGGCGCGGGTCGCGGTGTAGGAGTAGTACTCGTACAGCAGACGTTCCTCGTCCGCAATCACGCCGCGCAACTCGCCGATGCGCTGGGATAAAGGCAGCTTTTCCGCGATAAACATCCGGTTGACGGCCTGCACCGAATCGCCCAGATAAACGATGCGCGCGGACACCGCGACGCCCACCGTCAACACGAGTAAAAAAGCCAGCCATATCTTGCGTTGCAGCATCGCGCACCTTTGCTATGTTTGGGGAATTGCTCTCACCTTGGTGTTTTGTAGGAGCGTGCCCTGCACGCGAGCACTCTGGTCGCGTGCATCCGCAAGGAGTACGCCGTGGTTGTACGAGGCTTGCGTCTCAACAACACACGCAGCAGGGCACGCTCCTACTCCCGAATTTATTTCTTATCGGAAGAAGCGGGCGCCAGCTTGCCGCCCACCTTCAAACAACTGCCCTTGGGTACGGCCGTGTAATCATTGGGGTCATTGTCGATCTTGGAATGCCCCGCGCAGGAATGTTTGTTGACATTGCTGTTGCACGCATTCTGCCCGGCCTTGGCGATGCCAAAACATTTCTCGGTCTCGTCAGCCGAAGCGACGCCGGATGCGGCGGCGATGCCCAGCGCGAGCAAGCCTGTCATCGCGGTTGAAATAAGTTTGTGTTGGTCTTGCATGGTTATATCTCCTAAAAGTTGAGTTCAGCACAAAATCCGTATTGGCGATACCACAGTGGGCGTCAGTTTATCCGACCGTCACAGTATAAATCAGCTTTGAGCATTCGAATCTACTGTCGTTTGCAAGCGCTTTTCCAGCCATGCATCCGCCGACCACTTCCAGCGACTCGCGATCAGCAGCACCGCCAGCAATATGCCCCAGTACAGGTGCTGGTTGAGCCCGGCCTCGCTCAATTCCGCGTAATAGGAATAGGCGGCGACCGCGTTGAGAATGAACAGCCCCGCCGCCGCGAAGCGCCCGAACAGCCCGAACACCAGCAACACGGACAGTCCGAGTTCGGCTCCGGTCGCCAGATAGGCCGCCACATCGGACGGCAGCAACGGCACTTGATAGACATCGCTGAACAGGTACAGGGTGCTGTCCCAGTTCTGTATCTTGGTCAGCCCCGATCTGAAGAACACATACGCCAGAAACAGGCGCAAGCCCAGATCGAGCACGGGGGCAAGATACTCCGGCAGGTGCGCGGCCGCGTAGTAATGCCGCAAAAGTCTTAACAGCGTTTTCATGTCTCGGCTCCGGGTGTGAAACCGATCAGCACATTCTGCGTGACCAGTTTCAGCAACGTGGCCTGCAAGTCGAAAGCGGGATGGCGCTCCAATGTGGCGACCGTCGCGCTGCCCAGCAGCTCTCTGGCCTGTATGCGTTGCAGCCAATCGGCCTCCGCCTCGGCCACATTGCTCACTTGCACCACATCCCCGCTGCGGTTCACCAGTGCGATGGTCGCACCACTGGCGAGGTCAATATGGAAGTCGCTATCCGCACCGGGCTGATGGGCATGCCAGATGGCGCTGACCGGGTAGCGTGAACGCACTATCCGGCACGACTGATGCGTGTGCAGGAGCAGATACGGATATTGCTCCGAGGGCATCTGCGCCAAACTGTCGAGCGACAGCTTGTCCGCATCGGCGGCAAAATACGCGACGTGACAAGCCCACTCCAGCGCCGCCACATCGGCCAGGTAAACCAACTCCTGTGCGGGCGCGAAACCCGCCACGAAGTCCGCCAGCTCCGCGCCGTAATAATGCAGGTTCGCGCTGCGCGACGGATGTTGCTCGACAAATTTGCGCGCCATGAAACGGAAGAAGTCGTCGCCCACCAATTGCTGGATGACCGGATATGCTCCCGCCAGCGCATCGTGCAGATTGCCGCGATAGTTATTGCGATACACCTCGATGGCGACATCCGCAGAGTAGTTCGGATAGGAGTCTTTAATCTGCGCGGCTGGCGTCTCGCCATGCACGATGGCACGCGCAAAACCGGAAAGGTCGTCGTTCAAATCAGCCACGGCAAGCCTCCATGCGCTGCTGCGCCTTGACCGCCTCATCCATCAACACGAACAACGGCGGGATGTCGGTATCCCACTCGATCAGCGTGGGGCGTGGGCCGATGTGTCGCAACACGTATTCGTACAATTCCCACACCTCTGGATAGACCGGATGGTTATGCGTATCGACCAGACAGCCGTCGCGCACGCTGTACCCGGCCAGGTGGTATTCCTTCACGGCATCCGCCGGAATGGTGTGGATGAACGCCGCAGCATCGACGCCGAGATTGCGCACGTTCACATACAGGTTCTCCACATCGAACAGGATGCCGCAGCCGGTGCGCTTCACCAGTTCGGCGAGAAACTCGCCTTCCGTCATCTCGCTGTGCGCGAAAGACAGATAGCTGGAAAGGTTCTCCACCAGCAATTGCCGTCCCAGCCTTTCCTGCACGTACTCCACGCGCCGCGCCACATGCGCCAGCGCCTCGCGGGTGTAAGGGAAAGGCAGCAGGTCGTTGACCACCAGACCGCCCGCGCTGTTCCAGCACAGATGCTCGGACACGGCAGCGGGTTGCACGTCGTCGCACAGACGGCATAACGCGGCAAGATGGTCTTCATCCAGCGGCGTGGTCGAAGCCAGCCCCATGCCTACACCGTGCAGGCTCACGGGGTAATGCTCGCGCACCTTGAGCAGGGTATGCAGCGGCGCACCGCCGCCGAAGAAATTCTCGTTGTGTACCTCGACCCAGCCCAGATCGGGCAAGGTGTCCAGCACCTCACGGTAATGAGGCGCCCGCAAGCCGATACCTGCGACACACGGCAATAGTTTGCTTGCGGGCATGTTGCTTACATCGCCTTCTTCATCATCATGTCGCCGCCTTCGGACAGCATGCCACCGGCGATCTTGTTGCAAGTGCCCTTGGGCAATGCGACGAAATCGTTGGCATCGCTATTTTTTGTCGCTTGGCCTGCGCAGGAGTGGCCGGACTTCTTGCTGCCGCAATCGTTCATACCGGCTTTAGCCACGCCGTAGCACTTTTCCATTTCCGCCTTCTTGTCTGCCGCACTTGCATTGCCAGCCAGACCCAACGCCAACAGACCACCGATTGCGATAGACAACATTTGTTGCTTTTCCATTTGCTTCTCCTTTAGGTTGATAAAACTGAAAAGATTATTCACTCCGACTATTTTATACGCGGAAGCGCTGCTTGATCCTTGCCGTGCATGATTAACTCACGACATTTCACCCACGCATCCGCCTATTCGGGATGGATTTGAAAAAGGTTACATCGGAATTTTTCGAGTTAGGGCAAGCTAACAAATACTGCACGCGAGAGTGATGCGTCTGCTATCAACCCGAAGCGATCATCTATTCTAGGAGGCAATAAGCGTAGCGCATTGCACTGAGAAGCTCCATGCGGCGCAATGCCCGATGGTTATTGCGCCCTACGCGGGCTACCCGTTGCAGATAATCGCACACGGAGAAAGATGCAACTCAACGTCGGAGTTGAACGGCAGCCAGCAGACAGGCTTGATGCCCTGACCTTCATGGCAAGGTCAAATCAAATGGTTCGGTAACGGACGGTCATGCAAGAAGTAGTCATTCTTGTAGTCACTGTCCCTTGGCGAGATTCGGAACATGAATCCATTGCTTTGAGCGTCGGAGATGTCTATGAGTTTGCGGAGCAATGAGAGAGTCTGGCGTTGGATAGGGTTGAGATTTTTCTTAATCTCAATCATATCCTCAGCAGAATGCTCCTCCAAGAAATTGAAGTGACTACCCAGCAATCCACAGATGCCATCCGACAATTGAATCTCTATGCAATCGTACGAGTCCACGAAGGAATATTCTACGAATCTTCCCCTGTATTCAACTTGAGTGCTCCCCAGTGCCTCCTGAACTTCGGTTTCGTTGTCAAAGGTATGAGAACTTGTCGGGTAGATATACAGGGGGCGTTGAAATAGAAAGTCAAAGCTTTCAATGAGCACGTCATCTTCGTTGTCCACGATGAAGGGCAATTCCGGAAGGTGTGCTCCTTTGCGAATCATGTGTATAACAAGCTTGCTGATGTCAGATTGTGGCTTCTTGGAAACTAATTCAAGAAGACCAGAAAATTCCGCCACGAAGGCAGAGCTTGCATTTCGCTGGACATTGGGAAACCGATATTTTTTCAGAATTGGCACCAACCGATCCAAGTCTGCATTGGCAAGATTGAATAGCTCGTTCTTGATCTGCATTACATATGGCATGTACTGGTGCAGCTCGGGTTCGCCCCAGAGCGAATCCACAATGTCCACCAATGACCAGTAGAGGATATTGAAATTGCTGTAGTGGATGAACACCCCATTGGCAATTAGCCACTCCAAAAGCGTTCTTATCTTCTTGGAGTTCAGCACGCCGAGATAGCTGCCCGTGGCAAGCTGATTAAATTTGATTTCGTTAGCGGACTTTTGGATGTACAGCGACTTGACCAGCTCATCAAGCCCGGTTAATGGCTCGGATTTTTTGTGGACAATTCCACCTAAAACAAAGTTTTTGGGCTGTTCGTTGAAGCCATCATCCCTGATCCAGAACTTACGGATGTTGTTGGTTTCGTCGTAAAAGAAAGCATATTCTTCGTCTAGCCCGTAGAGGGGTTGCCCTGCAAAGATATTTAAGAGCATTCCTGCTCTTTGCTCCTCCGCATTCAGGATAATGGGATTTGGCGGCTCTTCGTTCACTATAAACCATCGGCAATCTTGTGGATTTCAATCTACAGGTCGTACCTAGTCGGCAGGCATCCAGATTCTAGCAGTGCCACTAGCAAAATCCAACGGGGAAACCTCCAGATTGAAGACTTCTTTGACCAAGAACGGGCGTTGTCGTGGTTGATGGACGAATGCCCCATATTGGCACATAGCGGCTCACTAAAGCTACAGAGTGTTCTTAAACATGAAGCACCGGTTCAATAGGTTGTTGACTTAAGCGAACACATCCACTCGACTGCCGAGCGTCGCGTCCGCCGGTCTTGAGGCGGCGGATACGGCTGCATTAATTTTGGCTGGTTGCGTCTTCGATTTCGCGGCTGCGATCTCTTCGATGCGCGTTTTGATCTCGCTGATCTTGCTCGATACGTCTTGTATCTTTTGCTTGCCCTCCGGCGTCTTGGCCGAATCGCAATTGACGCAGTCGGACAACTCCTTTTGGTAACGTTCCAGCCTGGCCTCCAGGCCGCCCGTTGCTGCGGCATAGACCGGAGGTGCAAAGGTGGATGAGTTGAGCGCGCTTACCATGACTACCAATCCTTGCTCAGCGGTACAACGCCGGAAATTGCTTGCGCAGATTCTCGACTTTCGGTTTGTCGTTAAAGACGATGTAAGGCTGGTAAGGATGCAGTGCCAGATAGTTCTGGTGATAATCCTCGGCGGGATAAAACTGTTGCAGCGGCACGACTTGCGTAACGACAGGTGCAGAGTAAGTGTGTGCGGTGGTGAGCAGTTGTATGTAACCTTGCGCGGTCTTTTGCTGCTCTGTGCTGGTGTAAAAGATCGCGGAACGATATTGAGCACCGACATCCGGCCCTTGGCGGTTAAGCTGCGTAGGGTCGTGCGCCACGCTGAAAAAGACTTGCAGCAGTTGCCGGTATGACACCTGCGCCGGATCGAAGGTCACCCGCACCGATTCGGCATGTCCGGTATCGCCGTTGCCGACTTGTTCGTAATGCGCCGTTGCCGCTTTGCCTCCCGTGTAACCCGATACCACTTCAGTGACACCTTTAACATGTTTGAACACCGCATCCACACCCCAGAAACAGCCACCCGCGAACACCGCCGTTTCGGCATGAGCATTGGGTAGCGCAGTCAGGCTGAATACAAACAGCAGCGCGCCGAGTCGATTTGATCTGATGAACATGTTTCCTCCTATTGATGTTTCCTTAATTCATGACACTCCACTACCCTCATCCCCACCCTTCTCCCGGAAGGAGAAGGGCTTTGCATCCCTTTCCCTCCGGGAGAGGGACTGAGGGTGAGGGAAATGCCGAGATGCTGACGGTGAAACTCAGTACCCCTTTCGCGGCTAAAGCCGCTCCCACAAAGGATGAGCTGATGTCTCATCAACAGCGCAACACCACACTAGTATCAGCCGAACGTAAACGCGAATGCCTCTGCACCCGCATCCGGAAATTCGATGCGAAAGCGGAGGTCTTTGCTCTCTCCGCTCTGGCGGATGAGTTGGTACAAGCGTTGTGCGCGGATCACGCCGTTGCCTCGTGCATCGGTATCTGCGCCGTGATATTTGCCGGGTGACTTTCCATCCAGCGATACTTTGAAACGCACCGGCTGTCCGTTGCGCGACCCCAACACCAGATGCAGGTCGCGGCCTTGGAAGTGATAGTCGATAGCGCCGCCGGAGGCTTGCAGCACAGCGGATTCTTTGCCGACCAGCCATGAGCCGCGTAACGCCCATTGATCCGTATCGAGTCTGCGCGGTGTGCTGTAGCGGGCAGTGGTGTCGCGTTGAACGCTTTCCGGCGAGACGAAGTTCTCCTGCCGCGCATAGCCGAGATAGGTCTCGGGCGATCGCTGTGTGTTGGCAGCCTGCGCCGTCGCCCCTTCGCCTTGCACCTGCACGACCCCGTCGTTCAACGCCAAGCCTTGATGCGCTTCTTTGAGCAGCATCCGGATCATCTGCTCGGTCTCCTGATATGCGCCTTCGCCAAAGTGCTGGTGGCGTATCTTGCCGTCGGCGTCGATGAGGTAATGCGCGGGCCAATATTCGTTCTGATACGCGTTCCAGATGGCGTACTGATTGTCAATGGCGACCGGATACTTGATACCCAAGTCGCGCACTGCTGTTTCGACGTTGTGCAAGTCTTTCTCGAAGGCGAACTCCGGCGCATGTGCGCCGATGATGACCAGACCCTGCGCGCGATATTTCGCGTCCCACGCTTTCAGATACGGCAAGGTGCGCAGGCAGTTGATGCAGGAGTACGTCCAGAAATCCACCAGCACGACTTTGCCGCGCAACATCTCATCGTTCAGCGCGGGCGAGTTGAGCCACTGTGTCGCGCCCGACAAGGGCGGCGCTTTGCGCGTTGCGGCGACTGCGCTCGCATCGGCGCGGTGCAACTGCTCAATCAGATGCTGCTCGGAAGCGGCGGTGTTCAAAAAGGCGAACCGCGACAGGAAGCGCGTATCCCAACCCAGCGCGATGACGACGATGCCCGCGACGACCAGAACACCCAGACCGCGCCGCAGCCACTCTTCGAAACCGAGATTGCGTTTCATCCATACGAACACGCGCCCGCCTGCCAACAGCGCCAGCCCCAAAGAAGTCGCCGCACCCGCCGCGAACGCCAACAACAGCGATGCGCTGTAAAGGTTCGCGCCATTCAATGCCGCGCCCGCCAGCACCAGCCCCAGGATAGGCCCCGCACAGGGCGCCCACAGAAGGCCGACGGCCACGCCCAGCAGCAAGCTACCCTGCACGCTGTGCTGCTGATCGGCGCGTTGTTGCAGGCTGGCGCCGAGTGCCACGAAGGGACGCATCATGCGTTCCGACCACGCGGGGAATATGAGTGCCAAGCCGAGCAGCGCCAGCAGCGACATCGCCGCATAACGCCCGTACTGATTCACCTCCACCAGCCATGCGCCGCCCACGGTGGCAAGACTGGCGAGCACGGTGAAGGTGGCCGCCATACCCAGCAGGATAGGCAGACCGGCGCGGCGGAACGACTGGTCGGCGCGCGCGAACACGAACGGCAACACCGGCAACACGCACGGACTGAAGATGGTGAGCACACCGCCGACATAGGCCAGCAGAAAAATCAGCATAGCGGCTCAGCCCTAGTAAATAATAAATTGCACGGCAATCATTTGCCTCCTCTCCCGCCTGCGGGAGAGGATTGAGGAGAGGGCTGCGGAATGAAACGCAGTGCCACGGTGTTCATGCAATAGCGCAGACCGGTGGGCTTGGGGCCGTCGTCGAACACATGACCGAGATGCGCCTCGCACAAAGCGCAACGCACTTCGGTGCGCGTCATGCCGAACAGATGGTCGCTCACGTTGCGCACATTCTCTGCCGCGATGGGTTGCCAGAAGCTCGGCCAGCCCGTGCCGGAATCGAATTTGGTACTGGCATCGAACAGCGCGTTATCGCAGCACACGCAGCGGTACAGCCCCGGTTCATGCCTGTCGTAACCGGGTTGCGAAAACGCCCGCTCCGTGCCCTGCTCGCGTGTGACGTGATACGCGAGCGGCGACAAACGCTTCTTCCACTCGGCATCTTTGCTTACTTTGGCTAAGGTGGCACGACCCAGCGGCTTGCCGTCATCGGTAAACTGCATGAGGCTCACTTTGTCGCCGTCGCCGCTCGTTCCGGCATAAGACCGCGTCGCGAGCATGGCGGCGACGCCCGATAATGCGAATAGAAATTGTCTGCGTTGCATGATGTTGACCTCCGGCTCGTATCTCAAGTTATGATTCCGTCTGCCCATCTATTCGAAACGACCCGCCAAATGGTTACAAATCACGCTTGAGATTCCGGTGACAGATCAAAACGACACTCTGGAAACGCTGATGCAGCGGTCGCTCTCCGGCGACCAGCGCGCCTACGCCGAGCTGCTGCGCAAGACGGCCAGCCTGCTGCGCCCATTTTTGGCCAAGCGCCTGAGCTTCGGCAACGAGGTGGACGACCTGATGCAGGAGATATTGATCTCCATCCACAAGGCGCGCCATACCTACGACGGCGAACGCCCCTACAAGCCGTGGGCGTTCGCTATCGCCAAATTCCGTTTGAACGATTACTTGCGTGCGCATTATTCCGATCAGCTGCGCCACGCGCTCAATCTGGATGAACTGGAAGAAAATTTGCATGAGCCTGTAACCGAAGCGGTGATGAGTTACGAATCTATCAGCGGGGAGGTGCAGAAACTCCCCGAGAAACAGGCGACCATTTTGCAATTGCTGCATCGGGACGGCTACACCGCCAAAGAAGTGGCGGAGAAGATGGGCATGAACGAATCCGCAGTCAAAGTGGCCGCGCATCGCGCCTACAAGGTATTGAGAGAAAAACTGGAAAGATAATGGCAAACCTGGACGATCTCGTGGCAAGCCTCGCACAAGAGGCGACCGCAGTGCAACCTGCGCCGCATCCGTTCGCCCTGAGCCTGCGCTGGATAATCGCAGCCGCGATCTATCTGGCGGTGTCGCTCATACTTTCGGGGCTGCGCCCGGATCTGCTGGCGAAGTTCCACAGTCCGTGGTTCGCAGCCGAGGTCGCAGCGTTGCTCGGCATCATCATCGTCACTGCGCTCAGCGCGGCCTTGCTGGCATTCCCAGATTTGCACCAGAAACGCGCTCTGGCCTTGGCTCCGGCATGGATGGCCGTGCTGTTCCTGGCTATCCTGTTCTTCGCCTGGCATGCCGACAGTCCGCCCGCCGCACTGCCCGTACACAGTTTCGAATGCACGCTCGGCATCACGCTCATGGCGCTACTCCCCGCCGTATGGACGTTCTACGCCATGCGCAAATATGCCAGCACGCACTATCGCCTGGCCGGCAGCGTCGCGTTGCTGTCCGCTTTCAGCGTCGGGGCATTGTGGCTGCGCCTGCACGAGGCGACCGACTCCGTCGTGCATGTCATCGGGTGGCATTACCTGCCCATGCTGGTCATCGGCATCATCGGGCTGTGGCTGGGGAAGCGCTTGCTGAAATGGTGACATCGCGCTAAATCTTCGCCCTTTAGCCAACTTGAGAACTTACCCTGTCTGCGGCAAACCCCACTTGGCATCGTATTTAATCCGGCGCAGATACAAACCATCCGGCGCAAAAGTGGGCGCCGCCAATTTGCGCTGGCGTGCTTGCAGCACTTCCCGTATCCACTCGGGCGGATACTTGCCTTTGCCGACATACACCAGACAGCCGACGATGTTGCGCACCATGTGATGCAGGAAGGCATTCGCAGTCAGGTCAAAAATAATGCTGTCGCCCTGTTGTCGAATATCGAGTTGTGCGAGATTTTTGACCGGTGATTTAGCCTGGCATTCGGCGGCACGGAACGAACTGAAATCGTGTTCGCCGAGCAGATACTGCGCTGCCGCACGCATTGCGTCCACATCCAGCGGCGTATGAAACCAGCCCGCTTTGCCGTGGTGCACCGCATTGCGCGCGGGGCGGTTAATCAATACGTATTGGTAGCTGCGCGACTGCGCGGAGAAGCGAGCATGAAACTCTGCCGGCACGCTATGCACCCACAACACAGCGATACTGCGCGGCAGCAGCGCATTTGCGCCGCGCACCCAGGCGCTTAACGGCCTGGCCACATCGGTGTCGAAGTGTATGACTTGCTCAAGCGCGTGCACACCGGTGTCGGTGCGCCCCGCCGCGATGACAGCTACCGGCGCAGAAGCGATTTGGCTGAGCGCCTGTTGCAGGGTGTCTTGCACCGTGCGCCCATCCGCCTGGCTTTGCCAGCCGTTGAATTGGCTACCGTCATATTCCACCCCCAATGCAATTCTCATCGCGCTATCCAGAGCAGCAAAGCAGCACTTAGCATCAGCCATAAAACATCTATACGCGCGAGCGGCTGCCTGTGCAATTCGACGACGAAAGCTTCCGTATTTTCCTCCGCCACTGCACGCCCAATAGCGCCCCGCCAATCGTCGGCTGTATCGCGCATGGCGCTTTCGGCATAGTGCAAGGTCAATGCCAATCTCACGGCCAGGTGTTCGCTCGACCAGCCTATGAATCGCAACGGGTAGGAAAGTGAGTAGAGCCCGCCGATGAGTTGCTCGCGCGACAGCAGGGTAAGCAAAACAGACAAGCCAGCCAGCATACTAACCAACCGGCAAAGTTGTATGCCCCCGTCCTGCAAACCTTCCAGCGTAGGCGCATAACTCCATGACCACAGCTCTTGTCCCGGCGTCGCAAAGGCATAGACCAACAGCAGGGAAAATAAAATCCAGCGGGAGCGGCGCAGCAAGCCAAAGAGGCGTTGCGCGTGTATTTTGAATGCGATAACGATCAACACTGCGGCGCACACCGGCAGGAGCAAGGGCGGCAAAGTCTGCGTCATAATGGCCAGACTGATCCAGACCCATATCTGAGTTGCGGGGTGTGGTCTGAGTGTATTCAATTTTCGATCACAAAAAAATCGGCAGCCCATACTATCGGCTGCCGATTGTTGTTGCTTGAGAACCGATCAAATCAACTGTTGCAATAACGCTTCGGCTGTTGCACGCTGAGTCTTGTCGCCATCGCGCACGACTTCCTCCAGAATTTCACGCGCTCCGGCCTGATCTCCCATTTCCTGATAAGCCTTGGCCAAATCAAGCTTGGTCGCAACCTCTTGCCAGCGCTCGTCTTTGACTTCTGTTGCCGCTGGCGCAACGGGTGCGGAAATAGCATCCCCCAAATCCAGACTGATTTCACCCAGCCCAATATCTTTCGCCGCAGCCGGTTTAACATTTTCTTCCGGCTTAACTTCGCTTGGGAAATCGATTGAAAATGCCATGCCCTGATCAGCCTCTACCGCCGGGGCGGGCGCCGCTGGCGCAACCGGTGCAGGAGCTGGAGAAACATCGAATACCAAATCATCCATATTGAGTGCGGGAGATTCCATATTGAGCGCGGGAGATTGCTCCTCAACGTCGGCTTTAACCCCGGAATGCGCGCCGCTGCCTGTGATATCAAAATCCATCGCCTCCATGTCAAGCTTGGGCGCTTCGTGCGCGTCAAACTTAATCCCGGAGTGGGTGCCCGTTATATCAAAATCCATGGCCGGAATATCCAGCGCAGGTTCATCCGGCGCAAGGGTTTTAACGCCGGGCTGAGTACTGGTGACATCAAAATCCATAGGCGCTTCTTGCGCAGTTTTCAACTCGGTAGCGGACATGATGACTGTCCTTTCGCTAGCGGGAACCTCAGGTTCCATAACGCGCTCGATATCCAACGTAGCGAGAGTGGGCTCATCGCCACCGAATCCCAAATCAAAATCTACTGCGGGCGCAGCGGTCTCTTCCGCTGGCGCGGTTTCCGAGCTTTCTCCACCGCCGTCGCCGTATTCGGTATTGCCTGGTTCCAGCGCATGTCCCATTGCCGCAGCTTGAGCCCAAGCCGCCTCATCATTAGACCCTTTGATCTCCATCGCATAAACATAGAACGATTTCGTATCTTTGCGGGCCGCGTAGATAGACAACAATTTCAGCTTGACCGGGTTATTGGACGGGTCTTTGTTTAACGCCTCTTTCAATACCTCTTCCGCTTGCGCGTCGCGGCCAAAATTCAGGAACAAATCCGCTTCGCCGATCGGATCGACATCGTCGATACCCGCCATCGTGTCTACTGCACTGGTAGAAGTCGTGTTAGTAAAATCGCCCGTTTCCGGAGAAGGTGCAATGGGTGCGGCAATCCGCCCCGTTGTGCTGGCGACGTCCTCGGTGGATGTCCCTTGTTGAGCGCCTTTTTTCGACCTGCGCGCAAATGCAAATCCCAAACCTCCCAAGCCCAGCAATGCCGCAGCCCCGCCACCCAGATAGGCCGGATTCCCCAGCAACTCATCAATCAGAGAAGGCGGTGGCGCCACTACCTTGGGAGCAGCCGGTTTAACCTTGGGTTTGACCGCCGCAACACTGCTTGCAGCCGCAACTGCCGAAACCGGCGCGACCGCCGAAGCCGCGGCAACAGATGAAGCCGCCGCGACCACCGGAACAACCGCTGAAGCCGGTGCGGCAACCGCACTGGCCGGTGCTGCAACCACTCCGGCCTGCGCCGGTTTTGACGCTGCCGCCTGACTCTTCAATTCAGCCAAGCGCTGCATGTCTTTGATATTCTTCTCCAGCAGCGCAGTGCGTTGTTCGGCTTCCTTCACTGCTTTTGTTTTGGCAACGGCTTCTTCTTCCCTGGAGTTTGCTTTGTCTTGGGCAGACTTGGCTTTACCGCCTGCGGCGGCTTTATCTCCCGGAGCTTCACCCTTGGATAGCTTCAACACCTCTTTAGCCGGTTCTTTAGCGGCTGGCGTCCGGTCTGAAATCGTCGTGCTGATTTTTCCGGCAACTTCCTGCTTGGGGCGTTGCGCGATGGCCGGCGCGGCAGCTGCGGCTAATTTTTGGCGATACGCATTCCAATCCGCCACTTGCGCGCGCACTTCATTGACCGCATCGGATTGCGACAATCCGGCCAATTGCTGCGATTCCGGCATGTGCAGAATTTTCCCTACTCGCAGCCGGTTCATGTTGTTGCCGTCAAAAGCATCCGCATTAACCTGATAGAGCGCGACCAGCATGCGCTCCAGACTGACGTCTGACGTTTTAGTTTGCTTGGCAAGCTTGCTTAACGTATCACCACGTTTCACAGTAATCGAGCCCGTCGCAAAATTGCTGGCAGGTTTTTGTTGCGCGGGAGCGGGAGCAAGCGCAACTTCTTTTTCGGGCGGTAATTTTGCTACTGCCACAGGCTCGTCCGCCGGCACATTTGCTTTGACAACCGGAGCGACCGGCTCGGCAGCCGGTTTTTTCACAACCGGCGCCGCAACGACCGGTTCGATAGGCTTAACAGCCGCGGCAGCGGGTTGTTCCGCAACAAATCCCGGGGGATCCAGCAGGAAAGTATATTCGCGCAGCAAGCGCCCCGACGACCAGCCCAGTTCTATGAGCAAACTCACAAAAGGTTCATTGACTGGCTGCTCTGAAGTCGCCTTGATATAAGGCTCACCATTGGCGCGCGTTTCGACACGAAACTTTATTTTCGGTAAAGCGTAAGGAAAATCGATTCCGGCGCCCTTGAATGCATCGGGCGATGCCAAACGGGCGCTCAGGCTCGCTCTATCTGCTTTATCCACCGCCACCAGTTCGATTTCGGCAACCAGTGGCTGCCCTAGCGAAGAGGTCACATTAATTCCGCCAAAACCCACCGCGCAGGCCATGCCAGACCATGCCAGACAGGCAAAATACCCTATTGCTTTCAGAAATGATTTCCGCACGCTGCCACCCTTTTATTTTTTATACCTTAATCAGATTAACATCATGGGGTTAGTGATGCAAGCTCACCTTGCCTCTAAATTCATACCCTAAGTGATAATCAGTACATTTTGGCGATGCCGACGCTACGCCAACAATATACGCAACATGCGCCGTAATGGCTCTGCCGCCCCCCATAGCAACTGGTCGCCACACACGAAGGCGCTCACATACTCCGGCCCCAGTTCCATTTTGCGCACACGCCCAACCGCCACGTCCAATTTGCCGGTCACGGCAACCGGGGTCAGTTCGCGCACACTGATACCGCGCTCATTCGGCACGAACTTAACCCAGGGATTGCCGCCCTTGATGAGAGTTTCGATCTCGCTCAGGGGGACATCCTGCTTCAGCTTGATGGTCAGCGCCAAACTGTGGCAACGCATCGCGCCAATGCGCACGCACAAGCCATCCACCGGAATGCGTTGGGTCGTCCCCAATATCTTGTTGACCTCGGCTTGCCCTTTCCATTCTTCTTTGGACTGGCCATTATCGAGTTGCTTGTCTATCCAGGGAATCAAACTGCCCGCGAGCGGCGCACCAAAATTTTCCGTTGGCATGTCGGCAGAGCGGAGTTTTTCTGCCAGACGACGGTCAATTTCCAGTATGGCGGACTTCGGATCGGCCAGCAGATCAGCCACCGAGTTATAAGCCGCACCCATCTGGCTCAGCAGTTCGCGCATGTTCTGCGCGCCCGCGCCGGATGCCGCCTGATAGGTCATGGAAGACACCCACTCCACCAGCCCGGCATGGAACAAACCGCCCAAGCCCATCAGCAGGATGCTGTTGGTGCAGTTGCCGCCGATGAAGTTCTTGACGCCGTTGCCCAGCGATTTTTTGATGAGGTCGAGATTGACCGGGTCGAGGATGATGACCGCATCATCTTCCATGCGCAGCGTGGAAGCCGCGTCGATCCAGTATCCCTGCCAGCCTGCGGCGCGCAGCTTGGGGAAAATTTCAGTCGTATAGTCGCCACCCTGACAGGAAATAATGGCGTCCATCGCCAGCAACGCGCTCAAGTCATGCGCGTCTTTCAGCGCCACGCCGCGTCCTTCGACGGGAGACTCTCCGCCGACATTCGAGGTGGTGAAAAACACCGCGTCGATCAGATCGAAATCTTTCTCTTCACGCATGCGCTGCATGAGCACCGAGCCCACCATGCCGCGCCAACCGATCAAGCCTACCTTCATCTCAATTTCCCATCATTCAAATTTAGCCACGGATTGACACGGATAAATCCGTGTTTCATCTGTGTTCATCCGTGGCTAATCACACAAAATTTAGAGCGCCTTAACCACCGCGTCGCCCATCGCCGCACAGCCAACCTTCTGCATGCCTTCTTCGTAAATATCGCCGGTGCGCAAGCCCTGATGCAACACCTTGCGCACCGCCCCCTCGATACGTTGCGCGATGTCAATGCGCCCGAAGGTGTAATACATCATCATGGCCACCGACAAAATGGTCGCCAGCGGGTTGGCGATGTCCTTGCCCGCGATGTCCGGCGCGGAACCATGGCAGGGCTCGTACAGCCCCTTGTTGTTCTCATCCAGCGAAGCCGACGGCAGCATGCCGATGGAACCGGTCAGCATCGACGCCTCGTCCGACAGGATGTCGCCGAAGATGTTCCCGGTCAGAATCACGTCGAACTGCTTGGGCGCGCGCACCAGCTGCATCGCGGCATTGTCCACGTACATGTGCGACAACTCGACCTGCGGATACTCTTTCGCCACTTCGGTGACGATCTCGCGCCAGAACATGCTGGTATCCAGCACGTTGGCTTTGTCCACCGAACACAATTTTGCAGCGCCGCTTACGCCTGCGCGCTGGCTGCGCTTCAGCGCGATCTGAAAACCGACATGCGCCACGCGGCGCACTTCCGATTCACTGTAGTGCATGGTATCGAAGCCCTGACGCTCGCCGTTATCCACCGTGCGAATGCCGCGCGGCTGACCGAAATAGATGTCGCCGGTCAGTTCGCGCAAAATCATGATGTCCAACCCCGACACCAGCTCCGGCTTCAGACTGGAAGAATTCACCAGTTCTGGATACACCGTCGCGGGGCGCAGGTTGGCGAACAAACCCAAACCCTTGCGAATGCGCAACAGCCCTTGCTCCGGCCGCATAGCACGCGGCAACGTGTCGTATTGATAACCGCCCACCGCACCGAGCAGCACCGCGTCCGCCTGTTGCGCCAGCTTCAGTGTCGTATCCGGCAAAGGATCGCCTTCCGCGTCGTAGCCTGCACCGCCGATGTGGGCGTATTCCAACTCAACCTTGAGGCCGTCGCTGCGCAACGCCTCCAACACTTTCGCCGCTTGCGCAACGATCTCCGGCCCGATGCCGTCACCCGGCAAAACTGCGATTTTCATTTCTCTCTCATCCCATAAAGTCAAAATCTTGTTCCGCAGACTCAAGCAGCATAATCAGCGGATAATTTATTTTTCAGGCAAACAGCCACGGCTGCGCCGCGCGGTGCTTCACTTCAAACGCATTGATGTCGGCCACATGCTGCAAGGTCAGGCCGATGTCGTCCAGCCCGTTCAGCAAACAATGCCTGCGGAAAGCGTCCACCTCGAACGGGTACACCGCGCCGTCGGGGGCGGTGATTTTCTGCTGCTCCAGATCGACCTTCAGCTTGTAACCCGTGTTGGCCTCAACGGCCTTGAACAGCGCATCCACCTTGTCCGCGGCCAGCTTGATCGGCAGCAAGCCGTTTTTGAAACAGTTGTTGAAAAAAATATCGGCGAAACTCGGCGCGATGATGACGCGGAAGCCGAAATCCTCCAGCGCCCAGGGCGCATGTTCGCGCGACGAACCGCAACCGAAATTTTCGCGCGCGAGCAAAATCTGCGCGCCCCGATAGCGCGGCTGGTTCAATACAAAATCTTTGTTGAGCGGGCGCGTGCTGTTGTCCATGCCCGGCTCGCCATGATCCAGATAACGCCATTCATCAAACGCATTCGGGCCGAAACCGGAACGCTTGATCGACTTCAAAAACTGTTTGGGGATGATCGCGTCGGTGTCCACATTGGCCCTATCCAGCGGCGCGACCAAGCCATCGAGCAAAGAAAATTTATTCATGATTGCCACTCCCTCACATCGACAAAATGCCCCGCAATCGCTGCGGCGGCGGCCATCTCCGGACTGACCAGATGGGTGCGTCCGCCCTGCCCTTGCCGTCCCTCGAAGTTGCGGTTCGAAGTGGAAGCGCAACGCTCGCCCGGCGACAACCGGTCATCGTTCATCGCCAGACACATCGAACAGCCGGGATCGCGCCACTCAAAGCCCGCGGCTATAAAAATCTTGTCCAAGCCTTCCTGCTCCGCCTGCGCCTTGACCAAACCGGAACCCGGCACCACCATCGCCAGCTTCACGTTCGCCGCAACTTTCTTGCCCTGCGCCACGGCTGCCGCCGCGCGCATGTCTTCTATGCGCCCGTTGGTGCAGGAACCGATGAACACCTTGTCGATGTTAATTTCGCTGATCGGCGTATTCGCCTGCAAACCCATATATTGCAGGGCGCGCTCGGTATCGCCGCGTTTCACCGCATCGCCGATAGCCGCCGGATCGGGCACGCGCCCGTCCACCGCTGCCACCATCTCCGGCGAGGTTCCCCAAGTCACCTGCGGCTTGATCTGAGCGGCATCCAGTTCCAGCGTCGCGTCAAACTTCGCCCCCGCATCGCTGTGCAAAGTGCGCCAATACGCCACCGCCTGATCCCATTGCTCGCCTTGCGGCGCGTACGGACGGCCTTTGCAATAAGCGAACGTGATTTCATCCGCCGCCACCATACCGGCGCGCGCGCCCGCTTCTATCGCCATATTGCACAAGGTCATACGCGCCTCCATGCTCAAGCCGCGTATGGTCGAACCACCGAACTCGATGGCATAACCCGTGCCGCCCGCCGTACCGATTTTGCCGATCACCGCCAAGGCGATGTCTTTGGCGCTCACACCTTTGCCGAGTGCGCCTTCCACTTTAACCAGCATGGCTCTGGATTTCTTCGCCACCAGACACTGCGTCGCCATCACATGCTCGACTTCGGATGTGCCTATGCCGTGCGCCAACGCGGCAAACGCACCGTGTGTGCTGGTGTGCGAATCGCCGCACACCACCGTCATGCCCGGCAACGTGGCGCCCTGCTCCGGCCCCATCACATGCACCACGCCCTGGCGGATGTCGTTCATCTTGAATTCGGTGATGCCAAATTCGGCGCAGTTCGCATCCAGCGTTTCCACTTGCAGGCGCGAAACCGGATCGGCGATGCCGCTGCTGCGCTTGGTCGTCGGCACATTGTGGTCCGGCACCGCCAGCATCGAAGCGGCGCGCCAAGGCTTGCGTTGCGCCAGCTTCAGCCCTTCAAATGCCTGCGGGCTGGTCACTTCATGCACCAAATGCCGGTCGATATAAATCAGCGCGGTCCCGTCCGGCTCGGTGCGAACCAGATGGCTGTTCCAGAGTTTGTCGTAAAGAGTATGAGCGTTCATTTCGATATTACCTTTATCAAGGTTGACGATTATGCCACAGCAAACGGACTGTCCGCCAAGGTTCGGTTGCCCAGAAAACGATAGTGGATGAGCAAAAACCGGGAGCATAAAACCGCCCCCAAAAAATCAGCCAGCCCGATTCCCGAACCCGGACGGCCTAAACTTTCCCTAAATCGCCCAAAAGAATTTCCGCTTCCCGCCTTGTTTCGCATGATACATCGCCTGATCCGCCGCCATCAGCATGTCGTCTGCCGAGCTATCACCATCCCCCAGTGCAAGCCCGATCGACGTTCCCAGGCGGCATGCTTTACCGTGGATAACGAACGGCTGCTGAAACACCTCCAAACATTTGTTGGCCACCAACTCCACAGCGGCTTGCGTATCGTCGCTCAAGTCGGACAACAAAATAACGAACTCATCCCCGCCGACTCGCGCCAAAGTGTCTTCACGCCTTAGCGCCGCACTCAAGCGCACCGCCACTTCGCGCAAAGCCGCATCACCCGCCTCGTGCCCCAATTGATCGTTGATCGGCTTAAAGCCATCCAGATCAAGGAATAACACCGCGACCCAGCCTTTGCTGCGTTGCGCCCGAGTCAATGCCTGTGTCATGCGGTCGGCTAAAAGCTGGCGATTGGGTAGACCGGTCAACAGATCGTGATGCGCCATGTGGTCAAGCTCGGCGCGGCTTTCCAATAGCTTGGACAGCACACGGTTAAATGCGGTGGTCAAATGCCCCACCTCGTCACTGCGCGACACGGGTAGCGGCTCCAGTGGAATGTCGCCTTGCGTCATGCGATCAGCGTGTTCTGCCGCATTTCGCAGCGGTTTTAGCAGGTAGCGCAACCCGATCACCACGATGATAAAAAACAGAACCGTGATAATGATGGTGTTGGTGATTACAAAATGGCGCAAACGCGTAATGGGCGCAAACGCCTCCGCACTCGGCAAACGCGCCACTACAAACCAACCGCTGCCCGGCACCGAGGCTATCCCCACCAACTCTTCAATCCCGCGCGCATTGAGGGTGATGCCCGAACCGCGGTATCCATTCATGGCGCGATCATGCAAAATATTTACGCCCTCTGTCGGCGTAGGTTTGAAAATCATGCCGGTATCGGATGCCCCCACAAACAATTTGTCCCGCGGCGAAATCAGCAACAGGCCGCCCGTATCGCCGACCTGAGTGCGCTGCAAACTGTCCAGAAATCCGGGGGCGCCCAGTGCCGTCACTCCCGTCAACACGCCGCGAATTTTGCCCGTGCTATCGCGCAATGGAACAGCCAAAGGCAGCACAGGCGTCTTAAACGCATGGTCGACAACTGGCCTGCCTATGGCAAATTCGCCGTTCAAAGCTTGCCGAACATAATCGCGATCGGCGTAAGACGCACCCACCCTATCCGGCAACGCGGGATAGTCGGCCAGCACCACGCCCGACAAATCAGTCACGGCCAAACCAAACGTGAACAAGGGATTGATTTTGTGTTTTTCGCCCAACCAATCCTGCATGCGTTGCGAATTTTGCAACAGGTCGGGGTGAAATTGCGCAGCCACGCGCTCCAGAAATTCGCGGCGCTCGCTCAGGTTGTGCTCCACCTCTCTCGCGACATAGTTCGCCAGCGTCAACAGTTGCTTGGTGGTCAGCGCGGAGATGTCTTTGCGCAAATAGTCGCCCAGCAAAAAGATACGGCCCAGCGCGCCGACGGTGAGCATCGCAAAGCCAAACAGAATAAGGCGGGTAGTGATGCTGTTAAAGTTGAAGAGATTTTTCACCGGGTCGATTATTATGCAATTCCATACACTCTGCACGCTAATTTGACCGCGCCCGGCAGTCAACAATAGTCGTTGGTTTGCACGCCCTTTCGGGAACCCCGTTTCGGGAATCCTTAGTCCGCCAGCGCGGACAATTGTTCTGCCTGATGTTCGGCCATCAATGCGCCGGTGAGTTCGCTGATGTCGCCGTCCATGATGTAATCCATCTTGTACAGCGTGAGGTTGATGCGGTGATCGGTGACGCGGCCCTGCGGGAAATTGTAGGTGCGGATGCGTTCGGAGCGGTCGCCGCTACCCACCAATGACTTGCGCTCGGCGGCGATTTTGCTGTGCGCCGCCTGCTCCTGCTTGTCTTTGATACGCGCGGCCAGCACGCGCAGGGCTTGCGCCTTGTTCTGGTGTTGCGAGCGCCCGTCCTGGCATTCCACCACGGTGCCGGTGGGCAGGTGGGTGATGCGCACGGCGGAGTCGGTCTTATTGATGTGCTGGCCGCCCGCACCGCTTGCGCGGAAGGTGTCGATGCGCAGGTCGGCGGGGTTCAATTCCACTTCGCCCACTTCGTCCGCCTCGGGCAGGATCGCCACGGTGCAGGCGGAGGTGTGGATGCGGCCTTGCGTCTCGGTGGCGGGCACGCGCTGCACGCGGTGCGCGCCGGACTCGAATTTCAGCACCGAATAAGCGCCCTGGCCCACGATGCGCGCGATGACTTCCTTGTAGCCGCCCATTTCGCCCGGACTTTCCGAAATAATCTCGACCTGCCAGCGCTTGCGTTCGGCAAAGCGGACATACATGCGGAAGATGTCGCCCGCGAAAATCGCCGCTTCGTCGCCGCCCGTGCCGGCGCGCACTTCGAGGAACACGTTGCGCTCGTCGTTGGGATCTTTCGGCAGCAATTGTTTTTGCAATTCGATTTCGAGTTGCTCCAGTTTTTCGCGCCCGGCCTTGATCTCGGCATCGGCGAACTCGCGCATCTCGGGGTCGCCCGCCATCTCCTGCGCCGTGGCAATGTCGGCCTCGCAGGCCTGGTAAGCATGGAACAACTCAACCACCGGCTCGATCTCGGTGCGCTCGCGGTTGAGCTTGCGGAACATATCCATATCGCGCGTGGCATCCTCGCTGCTCAACAGCGTGTTGACTTCGTCCAGCCGTTCGGCAAGTTGGGCGAGTTTGGAGGCGATGCTGGGTTTCATTCCGGGGTGTGCAGGTGGTAGATGCGGTGCACGGCGTCGAGCAGCGCTTCGCGCTCGCTGGCTTGCGCCTGGTTCAGCGTTTGCGTCGGCGCGTGCAGAAACTTATTGGTCAGCGCGTTGCCGAAAAATTCCAGCACCTTCTCGGGTGCTTCGCCTTTCGCCAGCAGACGCAGCGCTTTTTCCATTTCGCTGCGGCGCTGGCGCTCGGCATGGTCGCGCAGGGTGCGGATAGTCGGCACCACACCGCGCGACTCCATCCAGTGGATGAATTCGTGCACGCCGGACTCGATGATAATCTCGGCTTCCTTCACCGCGCCCTGACGCGCATCCAGCCCGTCGCGCACCACCTCGGACAGGTCGTCCACGGTGTACAGGAACACATCATCCAGCTCGGCCACTTCGCGCTCCACATCGCGCGGCACAGCCAGATCGACGATGAACAGCGGGCGGTGTTTGCGCGCCTTGAGCGCGCGCTCCACCATGCCTTTGCCGAGGATGGGCAACTGGCTCGCGGTGCAGGAAACGATGATGTCGTGCTGCGCCAGTTGTTCGGACAATTCGTTCAGCGTGATGGCGTGACCGCTGATGCGGCGCGCCAAAACCTGCGCTCGCTCCAGCGTGCGATTCGCCACGGTGATGTGTTTGGGATTGCGCGCCGCGAAATGCACCGCGTTCAATTCGATCATTTCGCCCGCGCCGATGAACAACACGCTTTGCTCGGAGATGCTGGGGAATATGCGTTCGGCCAGCTTCACGGCGGCGGCGGCCATCGAAACCAGGTTCGCGCCGATCTCGGTCTGCGTGCGCACATCCTTCGCCACGGAGAACGTGCGCTGGAACAGCTTGTGCAGCAAAAAGCCCAGCGTGCCCGCCTGCTCGGCATAACGCACCGCCTGCTTCATCTGCCCCAGAATCTGCGGCTCGCCCAGCACCATGGAATCCAGCCCGCTCGCCACGCGGAAAGCGTGCTTCACGGCCTGCTCTTGCGGCAACTGGTAGATATAGGGGGCGATTTCGGACGCAGGCAACTGATGGTATCCCGCCAGCCAGTCGATAGCCTGCGCCGGTGCATTGGTGCTGCAATACACCTCGGTGCGGTTGCAGGTGGAAAGTATCGTCGCCTCTTTGGCCGCGCCATGATCGACCAGATCGCGCAAAGCCGGCTCCATCGCATCGACATTGAACGCAATCTGCTCACGCACCGAAAGCGGTGCGGTTTGATGGTTAATGCCAAAAGCGAATAGTTGCATACTGCGTCAAGCTCGGGAGCTGGTTAATTCGGGGGCGCGGATTATAGCTTTAATCGGGCGAGCGACCAAATTGCGGCATCCTTTTCCATGACAGGTTGAAATTCTTGCCCATGCTCATATAATCCACGGCGGCTCACTCACTCCCGCTTGCATGTGAAATTATGCGCAAATTTATTTCAGCTCTATTCGTTCTGGTCTGCACAATTTTTCCGTTGACCACTTGGGCGGACTCAGCCAGTCTCCTCAACCAAGCGAAAGCGGCTAACGCCACCCGCTACCAGTTTGCGCTCAGCAACAACGCCGAAATCCGCAGCACCAGCGACAACAAGGCATTCACCATCTGGTGGCAGCCTCCGTCCGGCACTCCCAGCGGGGTGATCGTCACCTTGCACGGGCACGGCAGCTACGCCACTGACGAGTTTTATCTGTGGCAGCCTTATGCGCAGACCAGAGGCTACGCTATCCTCGCGCTGCAATGGTGGTTCGGCGTCGGGGAAACCGTTGCCGATTATTATCTGCCGCAGGAAATGTACCCTATCATCGCGAAGCTGTTGAAGGAAAAAGGAGTTAAACCGGGCACGGTGCTGCTCCAAGGTTATTCTCGCGGCTCAGCGAATTCCTACGCTGTGACGGCGCTGGATACGGCCTCAGGAAATCGCTACATCAACATGACGCTCTCGAACTCCGGCGGCGCAGCCTCGGATTTTCCGCCTAACCAGCAGATTGTCGCCGGCGCTTATGGCTCTTTACCTTTCACTGGCGTCCAGTGGATCATGTACTGCGGTGAACTGGATCCCGACCCGACTATCAATGGGTGTCCCGCGATGAAAGCCGCGAAAGACTGGGTGACAAAATACGGCGCCACATTCAAGCTGTTGATCGACGATCCAAAGGGCGGACACGGGGGATTCATGACCAACAGCACTAATGTGGCCACTGCCTTGGCACAGTTTACCCCGACGATCAACCAGTCCGACTGCCTCTTCAACTGGGCGGAAAAAACCTACCCGCAGTATTTTTCTCCAGCTGGCGCCGCATCAGCGACCTCTTCGCCGTATTATTATCGCTATTACTCCGGCACGGCAAACTACTTGGGCGTTTCATCGGCTGATAACCACGTTTGGGTGCTAGGGCCAAGTTTTGGCAATGAACTGCGCGATGTCGGGTCGACAAGCAGCTACCTCGGCGCGTCAGGATGCCCATAATATTTGTCCACATAAAAAGGTAAGCGGGTTACACAAATTATGGAAAAAGATACTTCAAAACCATTGCAGGGTGCGGGGCGATGGAGAGCTTGGTCGCCCTACATTGCGTTCTTGATCGGGCTGCTCATTGTTCTGCTGTTCGTGATCCGCGGCGAATTTTCTAAAGAGCAGCCGGATTCCAGCGCGCTTGATCGCTCGCTTAAGGCCATGAGCAGCAACACGCAGCCCGCCGCCCAACAGGCAAAGACTGAAGCCGTTAACGGCGCAGCCTCCACTGTCGGCGCTCAGGCCCCATCCGACCCATTCAAACTTTTCCTGGAGGCGCACAAGGATATTCCGACTGCACCGCCCCCCCCTCAATCCGAGCCGCTGACCCCCAAGGAAATTCAGGATCAATTTAAGGCTGCCATTAAAAAAGCGGACAAACCGGTTAGTTTGGCCTACCCGTTCACCAATACAAACGAACCCGACAAAAACGGGCCGGGTCGTTAGGCGGTTTTATCGAACTTCCTCAGCCCATGCCACCAGACCGGCCACGACACCTTCATCTCCGCCGTCCGTTTGCCTGATTTCCCGCCAACCTTGCTGCTTGGCTTTCTCTGCGATGCGCGCATGGGGGACGAACAGCGGCACAGAGGCGATGTGCTTCCTGTCGGCGGCATCGAGCATCTCCCATAGATAAGCCAGGGCTTCGCTGCTACTCAAGGTGATGGCATCCGGTTTGGCGGCCAGCAGAGCGCCAACCTCCTGTTGCAGCTTGCTGCGCTGATAGCAGGCGACATATTCCACTTCCGCGCCGCGCGCCTTGAGCGTGTCGCCCAACAACTCGCGCCCGCCGTCGCCGCGCAAGATGACGACTTTCCAGCCATACACATCCTGCAATTGCGGGAGCGCCAGCAAGGCTTCGCTATCGTAGCGATCTTGCGGCGCGATCACATTGCTCACCCCGGCATTGCGCAATGCCCGAGCGCTGCCCTGCCCTATCGTAGCCACGCGCGCGGGCAAGCCGCCTGCATCGCGGATCGCCTCCATGCCGTAACGCACTGCATTGGGACTGATGAAAATGGCAAGATCGAAACCGGGCAGACGGGTGACCAGGTCGTGCAATGCCCGCGTATCGGCGGGCGGACCGATTTCGAGCAAAGGGAACAACACCGCGTTACCGCCCAGTTGTGCTATGCGCTGCTGCAATGACACCGCCTGCTCAAGCGGGCGGGTGACCACGATGTTGAGTCCGGAGAGAGGTAAGGAGGGCATGTAAAAACAAATCTACCACGGAGACACTGAGACACAGAGAAAACCATTTGAGGTTTTGTTTTTTCTCTGTGTCTCAGTGTCTCTGTGGTGAATGTTTTTAACAACACTCATAAAGCCAGTGCGGCAAGGATTTCACCCGCGCCCTGTTTGAGCAGCTCTTCAGCCACGGCATTGCCTAGCGCCTCTGGGTTGGAAATGCTGCCGACTTGTTCGGCGCGCAGCATTTTCTTGCCGTCCGGGCTGGCGACGAAGCCGCGCATACGCAATTTTTCGCCCTGCGCTTCCGCGTAGCCGCCCAGCGGCACCTGGCAACTGCCTGCCAGCGCACGGCTCATCGCGCGTTCGGCGAATACACAGGCGGCGGTTTCCGCGTCGTGCAGAGGACGCAGCAGAATTTCCAGATCGGGACGGTCGGCGCGGCACTCAATGCCCAGCGCGCCTTGTCCCACGGCAGGCAGACTGTCATCGCTGGAGATGAAGGCGCGGATGCGTTCACCCAGCCCCAGACGCTTCAAACCTGCTGCGGCTAAAATGATGGCGGCGTATTGGCCTTCGTCCAACTTGCGCAGCCGCGTCTGCACATTGCCGCGCAGAGGTTCAATTTTCAAATGCGGGAAGCGTGCCCGCAACTGGCTTTCGCGACGCAAACTGGAAGTGCCAACCACGCTGCCCGCAGGCAAGGATTCCAGATGGGCATGATGATTGGAAACGAAGGCGTCGCGCGGATCTTCGCGTTTGCCTATGCAGGCCAGCATGAAGCCCTCGGGCAAGTGCATCGGTACGTCTTTGAGCGAATGCACCGCGATGTCGGCGCTGCCATTCTCCAGCGCCGTCTCCAATTCCTTGACGAACAATCCTTTTCCGCCGATTTTGGAGAGCGACACGTCGAGGATCTGGTCGCCTTGTGTCGTCATGCCCAATATACTCACGTCGGTTTGTGGATATAATGCGCGCAGTCGATCCCTGATGTGTTGTGCCTGCCACATTGCCAAAGCGCTTTCGCGTGATGCAATAACCAGTTTTTTTGGGGCGGGTGTCGTCTGAGATGCCTGATTCATTGCTTTTCCTGAGAGTTTACTTGTTAATTATTTGCGGCGCATTCTAACATGAGCCACAGCGGGCATGGCAGTAATGCCATCCATGCTGCTCTCGCCCCCATCCTCTCCCGCCAACGGGCAAGGAAGCGAAAAATCGCTAAGCGAGTTTCACGTTAGGCTGCGCACTTTGACCCTATGCTGAAGAAGAATGTTATGAACCTGCTTGCCGCCCCCGCCGACATCTCCAGTAAAGATGTGCCCTTACGCGAAGATATCCGTCTTCTTGGCCGCATACTCGGCAACACCTTGCGCGAACAGGAAGGCGAAGCAACCTTCGCGTTGATTGAAAACGTGCGCCGCACCGCCGTGCGCTTCCGCAAAACGCAGGACGACCGCGACCGCGACCAACTGGAACAGGTGCTGGATGCACTGAGCCCCGAAGAGACGCTGCTGGTGGTGCGCGCCTTCAGTTATTTTTCACAACTGTCCAACATTGCCGAAGACCTGCACCATAACCGCCGCCGCCGCGCGCACCTGAAAGCCGGCTCGCCGCCGCAAGAAGGCAGCGTGCAACTGGTGCTGGAGCATGTGCGGGAAAAAAACCTCACCGCCGCCGACTTGCAGGCTTTTTTCGACAAAGCCCTGATCTCGCCGGTGCTGACCGCGCACCCGACCGAGGTGCAGCGCAAAAGCATACTCAATTGCCAACTCATCATCTCCAGCCTGTTGTCCGACCGCGACCGCCTCGACATGACGCCGGAAGAACTGGCCGACAACGAAGAGGCGCTGCATCGCTTCGTGCTCATTTTGTGGAGCACGCGCATGTTGCGCACCACCAAGCTGTCGGTGCAGGACGAAGTCAACAACGGCCTGTCGTTTTACGATTACACCTTCCTGCGCGAAATACCCAAGCTTTACTCCGGACTGGAAAAACAGATTGAAGCGCACTTCGGTCAGCGCATCGAACTGCCGCCGTTTTTGCGCGTGGGCAGCTGGATCGGCGGCGACCGTGACGGCAACCCCTTCGTCACCCACGAGGTCATGCTGGATGCGGCGCAACGCCATTCAGCCACCGCGCTGGATTACTACCTGTCGGAAACCAATCTGCTGAGTTCGCGCCTGAGCCTATCCTGCCGACTGGTCGACATCAGCCCCGAATTGGCCATGTTCGCCGACAATTCGCCTGACCAGGCGGAAAGCCGCGAGGACGAGCCTTACCGCCGCGCGTTGCTGGCTATATACGCCAGGCTGGTCGCCACCACCGAGCACCTCGGTCATCGCGTGCAACACCTGCACCCTGTGAGCAAGGATGTGGCGCCTTACAGCAATGCCGAAGAATTTATTGCCGAGTTGAACATCGTGATCCATTCGCTGGAGCATCACGGCGCGCTGTATCTGTCGCGCGGCCGCATGGCCGAATTGCGCCGTGCGGCGGAAGTGTTCGGCTTCCACCTCGCGCCGCTGGATATGCGCCAGCACAGCGCCATCCACGAGCAGACAGTCAGCGAATTGCTGGCGCGGGCGGGTGTTGCCGGCTATGCGCAAATGGACGAAGCCGCGCGGCGCAAAGCCTTGCTTGCCGCCTTGCCGGGCGACACGCTGCTGGCCACGGAACTGGAAAACTTTTCCGCCATCGCGCAAAGCGAGTTGCTGCTCATGCGCGCCGCCGCCGAAATACACCGCCGCTTCGGGCATGACGCGCTGCCCAACTACATCATCTCCAAGACCGATGCGGTGAGCGACCTGCTCGAAGTGGCACTCATGGTGCAACAAAGCGGTCTGCTGCAAGGCGCCGACCTGCGCATCAACATCATCCCGCTGTTCGAAACCATCGAGGACTTGCGCGGCTGCGGCGCCATCATGGACGAGCTGTTCGCCATCCCGTTCTACCGCGAATTACTCAAGAGCCGCAACAACACACAGGAAGTCATGTTGGGCTATTCCGACAGCAACAAGGACGGCGGCTATCTCACCGCCAACTGGGAGCTGTACAAAGCCGAAGTCGAATTGGTGCGCGTGTTCGAGAAACACGGCATTGAACTGCGCCTGTTCCACGGGCGCGGCGGCACCGTGGGTCGCGGCGGCGGCCCCAGCTACCAAGCCATCCTCGCGCAGCCGCCGGGCAGCGTGAACGCGCAGATCCGCATCACCGAGCAGGGCGAAGTCATTTCCAGCAAATATTCCGACCCGGAAATCGGCCGACGCAATCTGGAAATTCTGATTGCCGCGACGATGGAAGCCACCCTGGTGCACCACCACGGCGACGATTCCACCATGCCGGGCTTTCACCGCATCGTCGAATCCTTAAGCAAGGATGCGTTCCACGCTTATCGCAAACTGGTGTACGAAACCCCGGGCTTTACCGAATATTTCTTCACCGCGACGCCGATCCGCGAAATCGCCGAACTCAACATCGGCAGCCGCCCCTCGGCGCGCCGTGCCACCAACAACATCGAAGACTTGCGCGCGATTCCCTGGGTGTTCAGCTGGAGTTTGAACCGCGCTATTTTGCCGGGCTGGTATGGTTTTGGCAGCGCGGCAAAACAGTTCATCGAGCGCGAAGGCGATGCCGGATTGGCGCAATTGCAGGCGATGAACCGCGACTGGGCTTTTTTCCGCGGACTGCTTTCCAACATGGATATGGTGCTGTCCAAAACCGACATGGGTATCGCATCGCGCTATGCGGAACTGGTGCCGGACGAAGCGTTACGCAACAAAATATTCGGCGAGATCGAAGCCGAATGGCAACGCACGGTGGATATGCTGTTTGCCATCACCGGCGCTTCGACGCTGCTGGAAGACAACCCCACACTGGCGCGCAGCTTGACTACCCGCACACCGTACATCGACCCGCTCAACCACCTGCAAGTCAGTTTGCTGCATCGCCACCGCGCCGGGGACGACAATGAAAAAGTAAAACGCGCGATCCATCTCACCATCAACGGCATCGCCGCAGGACTGAGGAATAGCGGGTGACAGCTTGCGCCGGGATCGGGCTCGATTTCCGGACCGATTAACCCGCGCAAGGCGGATGGGAATTGGGTGCTATGGACTATCCGGATTAACCTAAAAACCTTAATTCAAGCCACAGAGTTCACAGAGAAAACAGAGAAAGAAACGGTTACTCCATGTTTTGCGGGCTCCCCCAAAAGGTGAATCGCAATTTCGTGATAACCGTTTGTTTCTCCTCTGTGCTCTCTGTGGCCAACTGAGTTTTTTAGGATTAAGGGTCTTGCGGCCTATGCTTCAGTGCGTGGGCAGCCTCAAGAAATTGCTCCGATGCGCGCTTTTCGTCGCGCTCAAAACCCATCGTGCCTTCTCTCAATCCGATGGCCATCATCTGCGCGGCTTCGGGATACTCCAATTCGGCGGCGCGCTCGATGAGTTCACGCGCTTTTTTATTGTCGCGCGGAACCCCTTCCCCGCTCAGGTACATATTGGCCAAAAGGAACATGCTTGCGGGTGACGCGCCGCCGTCCACGGCTTTTTGCAAGTAGCGTGCGGCGCTTGCGCTGTCTTGGGCAACCCCCGATCCGTTCTTGTACATCAGCGCAAGGTAATAACTTGCCGCCGCATCGTTCTGTTCCGCAGCTTTGCTCAGCAAGGTGAAAGCCTGCGCGTAATCCGGCGCCGTGCCCGGAATGCCGTGGAAATATAACTTGCCCAGCGCCACCAGCGCATCGCGATTGCCAGTGTCGGCAAGCTTGCGCAGCCATTTAACGCCTTCCGTTATTTGACCTTGCACAGGTCTGGCGACAAGCACCTTGCCCAGCGCAAGCTGGGCTTGGACGACACCGTTATCGGCTGCATCGCGCAGGCTTTGCTCGGCGCCCCCATCGCGCGCCGAACCCGCCAGAATTTGGAGACGCTCTATGTCCAAATTTGACAGATGCGGCGCGGGACGCCCGATGAGTAAAGCGATAGCCAGCCCCCCCGATAGCACAAGACCTGACAACGCAATTTGGGTTCGTGTCATTTACTCAAATCGACACCGTAAATCGACAGGTTCTTGCCGCTGCCGTCATCCGCTTGCAGCAGTGAGACGTTGCTCAAACCGACGGCCTGAGCCAGCGACAGCATATTGGGCGCAGAGTGCATCACCACCGGACCGGCCGTTGTCACCTTGGCAAAACGCCAGCTGCGGTCGGCCCCATTCGCGGCAAGCGTCAAGTTCTTGCTCGCTTTGATATAGGCAATCAGCACATCGCGGTTTGAATCCGGCGAGGCGAATATGGTCTTGCTTCCATCCAGTCCCGGGAAATTGCCGCCGCCGCTGGCACGATAGTTATTCGTGGCGACGATGAACTCCTGGGTCGGCGAAATTGCCACGCCCTTGTACATCAGATGCTTGATACGGCTGCCGACTGCTTGCGTCACATCGATTTCATAGCTCATGTCTTTAGACGTGAACATATCGAAGTTGTAGCCGGGGAACGAACTCAGCAGTTCTTGCGTTGCGGTCTTGGCCGGATCGATCTGATTGAAGCGCTTGGCGGCGGTTTCCAGCCAATCCTTGACCGTTGCACCAGTCACCTTTACGGCATAGATCGTGTTGGGGTAGAGATACAAATCCGCCGCATTGTTGATCGCGATGTTGCCGATAGCAACGTCAGTAAAATCATTTCCGCCGCCGAATCCGCTCTTAAACGGCGCCGACACTGACAGCACCGGCAGAGACGCGTACTGCGGCAAATTCGTTTGCACATATTTGGCAACGTAATCCGCTTGCGCCTGATTGACGATTTCAATCGCGGACACGTCACCGATATCGGCAAAGTAGGAAGCCATGCGGAAATTGGTGCTGCCTACCGGCGTCTTCACATACTGGATAGTGGCGTCGTGCTCGGCTTGAACCGCCGCCTGAATGCTCGCTTCGGCGGCAACATAAGACTTGTCTGGATTCTGGGTTGAACGCGCCTCAACCTTGGTCTTGGTTTTATCCACGACCCAAGTCTTGCCGTCAAAACTCAGGTTGAGGTTAATCACGCCCAGATGTTTGCCCCAGAAATTCGCCATCACAGTGGGCACGCCGTTCACCGTGCCTTTGACCTTGTCTACACCGGGCAAGTTAAATTGGGCGACCGTGCTGGTGGCGTTCGGGAAAACCTGATGCGAATGGCCGATCAACATGGCGTCTATGCCGGGCACCAGGGCAAGATGGTAATTGCCGTTTTCCATGGTCGGCGTATAGGTGGCATTGTCGAGGCCGCCGTGGGAAATGGCAACGATCAAGTCCGCTCCCTTGGCCTTCATTTCGGGGATGAATTGTTGTGCGGCCTCTTGTATGCCTACGGTGTAGACCTTGCCGTCCAGCCAACGCTTGTCCCAGGCCAGGATAGTGGGAGGCGTAAAGCCGATAATACCCACTTTGATGATCGCGCGTATCTCCTTGCCGTCCGGCCCCGTTGCGGTGATCAGCTTGGGGATGATGGCATAAGGCCTGAACAAAGGCTGCTTGCTCTTGACGCTATAGACATTGGCCAGCACCTGGGGAAATTTCGGACCGGCGCAGCTTGCTTGCTTTGCGGGAGCGGTTAATGTATCGACATTAAATTTATTGCCGGTGACTTGGGACAGGAACGGCAAGCCGTAGTTAAACTCGTGATTTCCGATGCCGCCGCCTTCAAAGCCGGACATATTCATCACTTTGTAAATGGCCAGCGGCGTGTTGCAGGCAACCGGGTTGATCAGCGCCTGATAATCGGCCAATGCAGTCCCCTGTATGGTGTCGCCATTGTCCAGCAACATCGTGTTGGGGAATTCGGCGCGCGCTTTTTTGATCAGCGTTGCGGTGCGCTCAAAACCCAGCGAAGAATCCGGCGCCAGTTTGAAGTAGTCGTAGCCAAGCACATTGGTGTGCAAATCGGTTGTTTCCAAAAGCGCCAAGGTGGCCGTCGTCCCCGTTGGCACGGCACTCACCTTTAACGCCATGTTCTGCGCCGATGCAACTGCCGAAGCGTAGGCAGCGGCCTTGGGGTCTATTTTTACCTCGCCGCTGGACGTGTTAAAAGCAAGCGCCAACATGGCGAGCTGTAGCGCCTTGTGGTCGATGGCGCTGCTGGCCGAAGCGGGGAGCGCATTCGCCGCTATCTGCATCATGGCCTTGAAGTCGGCATTGGCCGTGCTGGGAACAGGCGCAACTCCGGCATACCCGTTTGCGGCAGCCGTATTCGCTCCGATCACATCCGCATCAAAACCCGCGGGCAAGGTGTTGCTTGCAACGACATTGCTGCGCAGCTTATGCAGCTTTTGATACGCGTTTGCGCCGTAGCTGGCCGGCAAATTGGCGAGTGTATGCAACACTTTTGCGTACAGGTCGCTGTCGCCGACCGCAAGGTTCGCACCCAGCGCTTTAACCGGTGTAGGCGGGGTCAGCACATTATCAATCGCGGTGGAACCCGACAAATTCTGGGCTAATGAAAGGCCCGTCGTGTTGGCGCCCACCGCGGAAGCGACCGTTAAAGTGGAGACATCCACAATGCCGGAAGCGTTAGCCAGTGTGGCCGCCGCGATTTCCGTCAGCGGGGTGACGCCCACGCCCGATGCGGACAAGCCGGTTACACTGGGAACGATGGCGCGTATCGCCGCATCAGTCGAACTTACCACGGCGGAAGAAATACTTCCCAGACCTTCGTCAAAAAATACGAGTTTATTGCCATTGCCGGGGTCGCCGCTCAGCGCAATAAGCAAAGGAGGCGTCATGCCAGCAATGTCGGCCGTGACCGTAGGCACACCGCTGACTACCGTGTATTGTTTGCTGACGCCATTGCTGCCGGTAACCGTGACCTGACCGCCGAAAATTTGCCCCAAAGCAGGTGTCACGATCAATGGGGTAGAACCCGAGGTCGTCGAACTTGAACTATTGCTTGTTCCGCCGCACCCGGCAAGAATCAGGGTCGCAATGGCGGTCAACCCGACACCAAGTTCAGCGACTTTGTGTAAATTACCTTTGAGACTTTTCATGTCTACCCCTTAAAAATTTAAAATCAATCGTAAAAACTGAAATGCAACACGGCCATCACAACGCCAATATTTATCAAGCTGCCCACAACGGCCTTCTTCGATGAAGCCGACGGACACCGCCAATGCTCAAGATGAATCTGCACCGGTTTAAAAATATTTCCGCCAAGTAAGCCCAGTATCCACGTTGGAAATGACACTGATATGACGGGGAAGTGAAAGTTATTTTCCAGTGTATACATGTATATAGGTATACAGCCGCCCCCGTAGATTGAGAAAAATTCAGGATCGGACAGAAACCAGAGGAATGAGCGGGCATCCACATTGATGCCACCGGCTTACTGCGTTCAACCCAGATAGTTCCTTAGAGCTGCGCAGGTTTGCGTAGCCATATCCCCCTTGGATAGAGGGGATTTGAACTTCATCCGAGCGCAAAAATCCCCCTCACTCCCCCTTTCACAAAGGGGGAAGCGAGCTGCTTTTTCTAATGGATTATTGGGGTTCATGATGAAAAAAGGTACGATAAATGTAGCTATAATTCTTGCTGGCGGAAAAGCCCGAGCCCCCGATATTCGCCGCAATTTTTCTTGCCCCCCCCGGCGATTTCAGGGACAATCCGCCCTCCCAA
Organism: uncultured Gallionellaceae bacterium; assembly: GCA_964639585.1. Lineage (GTDB taxonomy): Bacteria > Pseudomonadota > Gammaproteobacteria > Burkholderiales > Gallionellaceae > PALSA-1006. The sequence continues at coordinate 43,171 of CAZXDK010000001.1, forward strand.
AAAACCGTATTCACCGTTTTCCGCAAGAGGGTGTGGGTATGTCTGAAATTGCAAAACCCGATCAGTTCCAACTGGTTTCCGCGCAGCCGCCGTTGCGCTGGTATTTCGATCCGCAGGTGCTGGAGGTAGAACAGCGCGTGCTGTTCGATGCGGGGCCGAAATACATCGGGCATGAGTTGATGACGCCCAACCTTGGCGACTATCACGTCATCGAGTGGATGGACAACGCCAAGATGCTGGTGCGCAACGCAAGCGGTGTGGAGTTGCTGTCCAACATCTGCCGCCATCGTCAGGCCACCATGCTCAACGGTCGCGGCAGCGCCAAGAACATTGTCTGCCCGCTGCACCGCTGGACTTACAAAACCAGCGGCGAACTGCTAGGCGCGCCGCACTTTCCGCAGAACCCCTGCTTGCATTTGAACAAGACGCCGCTGCAAAATTGGAACGGTTTACTGTTCGCGGGACAACGCGACATCGCCAAAGATCTGGCGACGGTGCCCGCGTTTAAAGAAATCGACTTCTCCGGCTACATGCTGGATCGCGTGGAAGTGGACGAGTACGCCTTCAACTGGAAAACCTTCATCGAGGTCTATCAGGAGGACTACCACGTTGTGCCCTTCCATCCCGGCCTCGGGCAGTTCGTGAATTGCGACGATTTGTCTTGGGATTTCGGCGCTTGGTACAGCGTGCAGACCGTGGGCATCAATAACGAATTACGCAAACCCGGCAGCGCCGTTTATGAAAAATGGGCGCAACAAGTGCTGCGCTACAACAACGGCCAAATACCCAAATACGGCGCAATCTGGCTGACCTATTATCCGAACATCATGGTCGAGTGGTATCCGAATACATTGGTGGTCAGCACGATTATTCCGCGCGGCACGGACGCCTGCACCAACGTGGTGGAATTTTATTATCCCGAGGACATCGTGCTGTTCGAGCGCGAATATATCGAGGCGGAAAAACAGGCGTACCACGAGACGGCGGTGGAGGACGACATCATCTGCCTAAAAATGCAGCAGGGTCGCAAAGCCCTTTACCGGCAAGGCATCGAAGAAGTCGGCCCGTACCAGTCGCCCACCGAAGACGGCATGCTGCACTTCCATGAATTCCTGCGCCGCAATCTCGAACCGCATCTGAAGTAATTCAGAAACTTTTTTGCCACGGATGAACACGGATTGACACAAATAAAAGCAAAACAATTTGCTTTCGGCTGCTGTCGTTGTAGCACAGGCATCCACTATCCGTGTGCATCCGTGTTCATCTGTGGCTAAGAAAAGCATGGGCGCACTCTGGATGTTAGTCGCCGGGCTGCTGTTCGCCTGCATGGGCGTGCTGGTCAAGATCGGCGCGGCGCATTATTCCAGCGGCGAACTGGTTTTCTACCGCTCATTTTTCGGCCTGATCATCATTGCGGCCATGATGCGCCGCAACCACATCTCACCACTTACCCAACACTGGCGCGGCCATTTGTGGCGCGGCATTTCCGGCACGGTCGCCATGTTGCTGTTCTTCTACTGCCTCACCGTCCTGCCGCTGGCGACCGCCATCACCCTCAACTACACCTCCTCGCTATTCCTCACGGCGCTGACCTTGGTCGTATACAAAGATCGCTTTCACCTGCCGCTCACCCTCAGTCTGGCACTGGGATTTATCGGCGTGGTATTGCTGCTGCACCCCACTCTGAATCAGGAGCAATTCGCCAGCGGCATCTTGGGCTTAACTTCCGGCTTCCTCGCCGGCGTCGCCATCATGAACGTGCGCCAACTCGGACACTTGGGCGAACCCGCCACACGCGTGGTGTTCTATTTCAACCTGATCGCCACCCTGCTCAGCGGCGCATGGGCAGCGCAAAGCACCGTGCATGTGATCGCGCTGAACGACCTGCCGCTGTTAATCGCGCTCGGCGCATCCGCCACCTTCGCCCAGCTCGCCATGACGCGCGCCTACCGCATCGGACAAACGCAAGTGGTGAGCACCCTGTCCTACAGCACCATCGCCTTCGCCAGCCTGCTCGGCTTCCTGCTATGGCAGGAAACCCTCTCGCTCGACGGCTGGCTCGGCATCGCACTCATCATCGTCAGCGGTGTGTTAAGCTTGAAACTGGCACCAAAACATTAGGAAAATTGCACATGATCACCATCCAACAAACCGACAACTCACTCAATATCGCCGTAATGGGCGAATTCACCCTGGACGACTTCAAGCAATTTGAAGAAAACGCGCTATACAAACTGAAGTCTCCCGGCGAAATCGATCTGCTGTTCGACCTGCGCGGCATGATAGCCTACACGGCCGATGTGGCATGGGAAGAGATCAAATTTTTCAGCCGCGAACACAACCATGACTTCAGCAAAATTGCCGTCGTCACCGAAAATCAATGGCTCACTTGGCAAGCCTGGTTGTCGCGCTTGTTCGTGGATGCCAACATCTGCGTATTTACGGATTACGAGGAAGCGCAAGCCTGGGTGCAGGCGTAACGATAGTTCGCAACCATCAATGCGGCTGCTCAGATCATCACTCACATCGGCGCTAGGAATTGCCATCCTCTCGGCCTGCGTGTATGTGCCGGTAGTGGATGAAAACGCAGCCGCGTCGTCCAGTTGTAAAACGTTCACCAAAGAAATGTCGCTGGATGTAATTGAGGTCAAGGGGTACGACTTCCAGTGCCGCAATGATGATTGTATTGTGGGAGTGTTGACTACCGCCGCCGTGGTTAGCGCGGGAAGCGTGATCATTTCAGGCAGCATCGTATTGACCGGCAATACGGTGCACTGGCTGGAATACCAGGGCACATGCAGCGACGGCTATCTGGGCAAAACGAAGCGATTGTTCCTTGAAACGTTCAGCAAACAAAAACCGGCGACGACCAGCGAGGTGCACCGGTAGCGTGGACAGAATCTGCCCACGCGTTGGGTTACGATACGCGTGCGCACAAAGGCGTATCCCCTCATGGTACTCGGTTAAGGATTTACATCGCCATAAAACAGTGGCTTGTTGGTTTACTACCAAACTTTAAAAGGAAAAATGAGATGGGCGTCACATACGCAGATTTAAGATTAGCAAATCATTCAAGGCCAGACCTGGAAGAAATTGACGCATCGGCTCTTGTAGATACGGGAGCTTTGCATTTATGTATCCCTGAACACATAGCAATACAATTGCAATTAAGCACTTTGAAAAAACGTGAAGTACAAACATCTGACGGAAAATCTCACTTGATTGACTACGTCGGGCCAGTAAAAATTTCCATGCTTGGAAGAGAATGCATTACAGGCGCGCTTGTAATGGGCAATCAGGTATTACTAGGTGCAATTCCAATGGAAGATATGGATTTAATCATCGAACCGGCCAGACTGCGAGTAAGCGTTAATCCATTAAGCCCGAATATTCCAATGTCACTGGCCAAGGGATTAAAATAAACTTCCCCAACTAAAAAAAGCCCCTTCGGGGGCTTTTTTATTGTCAACAATTTCTGTTGATAAGGCTGGGGATAGAACGCTGGAAAGCTGATTGAGACTGGAGAAAAACGATATGGCGCTTTTTTAATCGGGGCAAGTTGTGGGACACAGTCCGGGAGTAATAAACCCCAATAATCCTTAGGAAAAACATCTAGCCTCCCCCTTTTTGTAAAGGGGGAGTGAGGGGGATTTTTGTACTCGGATAGAGTTCGCCCTCCCTGCCCCTCATGTCACTCGGTTAAGGATTTATGCGGAATTGGCAAATCGTTTGGATAAGCTGAAGCAAGCAACCGAAGCGCGGGCGATACAACACGATGCATTTGAGCGTAATACGTGCGTTCAACTCAAACAAGTAGCCGATGCCATCCGCCAACTGATGACGCCACCAGAGCCGCAGAAAAAACTGCCTCTCGGGTTTAATACTGGCGAAGAAAAACCGAAAAAAGAGGGCTTGCGCACCAGCAAAGCAAATCTACCGTGCTTCGTGTAAAGTACATCCAACTTGAATAACTTTAACAATGAAACCGCGCCGCATATCGCCATGCCGCAAAGTCAGACTTAACCCCGAGCTGGTAAATCGCAGGAGACGAACATGATGCAAACACTTGAAGCCACGCTGGATGAAAGCGGCCATATCCATTTCGCCGAGCCAGTGAAAATCAATGGAATGAGACGCGTACTGATTACACTACTCGACGCATCAAACGAAAACAGCGCAACTGCATACGTCCCCGCGAAAGGTATTACCGCGCGCGGCGCCATGAAAGGCATGTTATCAAGCGTGGACGAATTCATCGCCAACAAGGCCGCAGAAATCGCACTGGAAGAAAAGAGATGAACGGCTACCTGCTCGATGCGTGCGCCCTCATCGCACTGCTGAACGATGAGACGGGCGCGCAACGAGTCGAAGCAATATTGTCCGGCAATGCGCCTGTGTATATGAGCGCCATCAATGCACTGGAAGTCGCCTATGATGCCGTCCGTCGCAGTCAAGACAATAACTCGGCGGCTATCACGCTGCGCGTGGTGACGGATGCCAACATCGGAATCTTGTGGGCGCTGACAGAGACTGAATGGTTGGCTGCGGCCCGCTGGAAAGCGCGAGGTCGCCTCTCACTTGCCGATGCGATTGCTCTGGCGATTGCGGAAACCCGCAATCTTAAACTGGTCAGCGCAGATCACCACGAGCTTGATTCACTGGAAGCCGAGGGGCTGATTCAAGTAGAGTGGTTACGGTGAACTGCAAGAAAGCAGGATTACTAATCCCCGGTTATTTGCACACCGGAAGAGCCACTAGAAAACCAGAATGTCCATTAGGAAAAGCTGCCCCCTTCGCCCTCTTTAAAATGGGGAAATGCAGCTACGCAACCTATTGATCCGGCACCTATAAAGTATGAAGCCGTTCGTGTTGAGCTTGTCGAAACATGAACGACTTCGAGCCTTCGACAAGCTCAGGCCGAACGGTGTTGCTACTCTATTCGTGCCGGATCAATAGCGCGGCTCAATTGGACAATCCGGGATAAAACCTGTGAGCAACATGCCTCGTAAATTTGATTACGACATGCGCATAATTTTTTGAAGGCTCGAAGAGTCAGGCAAAAGGGTTTGCTCTAACGACAGCTTCGTTGCCACCCCAGCAGGCACAAATATGAGCGCTCGGTGGCATCGCTTGTACAACTCGACGAGTCATGCACCTTCATTGCAAAATCATGCCCTCTAAATATTGGGCAAGAACTGAGATAAAATCATACCGACACTGTTAACGGTTTCCGGGTATCGAATCATGATATTCAAGCATGATCACCCGCCTTCACATGTTCATGTACTGAGTGGCAGTGGGCGTGCAAAAATTCGGTTAGACTGCGCAGCAGGTGTTGTTAAATTGGAATGGCACGAAGGAATTCAGCGCGGCGATTTGCGGCGAATTATCGAAGCCACGGAAATTGAAATAGAGCGGTTATGCCGCGAATGGGGAGCGATACATGGATAAGTATGACGAAATGATCGAACGATCCGCACAATCGTCGGCTTGGCTTGCTACCGTGCCGAGAGTCAATTCTGCCAAAATCGAAAACGGACGTTTAATATTGGTACTGTCAACAGAAGTCGTCTTATCTGTCCCGTTACCGCAATTGAAAATCGGTGAGCGTGCGCCGTCTTCGGTTGAAATTATGGGCGGCGGATTGGACGTCTATTTTCCAGAAAATGACGAAGCGGTTTTTGTGCCTGATTTGCTGGCAGGGATCGTCAATATGAAATTGGCGGCTTAATCAGTTCAGCTAAACCATTAGCTCGTCACCTCGCCTTGACACTTCCCGCCAAAATCAAATAAAGTTCGCGCCGCTTGCAAATCCGCCTTCGCACATTTCACCGCACAGATGGTGAAAGGCTATCGGCGCATTCCCCAGAAACGGAGCTGGCGCAAGTAAAAACCCGCAAGAATTGAAATTGCCTCTCACGTTTGTCCTTTCTCCCTCTTGAGGGAGAGAGTTAGAGAGAGGGGCTTCATGCGGGAAGCATTGCCAGTTAAATTATTTGTTCCAAAAGGGGAAGTACATGCACCGCCATCTCGCACCAAGCGAATACCTCGGCCTGAAAAAAATCGGCGATATACCTCATTTGGGGGATGCGAGGCTAAAAATAATCCCATATAGTGCGCCCCAATTTTTTGGTATTTCCTCAAACCAAGTTGTTCGCACTGAGATACATCCGATGACTGCACACCTCCGCCGCGTCGAGCCAGCCAGCCAGCCAGCCAGCCAGCCAGCCAGCCTTCGGTAACACCGTTTCAACAAGTTCCCGCTCCGGGAACCTTATTTTCATACCCTCGTTTAGTCGCATCGCCCTTGCTGGTTGTGGGTTTCCGCACGTCTGGCTTTCTTGTTTCACCGCAACGAATTCCTGTCGCCACACGCCCCCATAGGAGACTCACCCCATGAACCGTGCATTCCTGGTCGGCATCAACACCTATCCCGGCGCGCCCTTGCAGGGCTGCGTCAACGATGTCGTCGATATGGCAAATTATCTGGTCACGCAATGCGGATTCAAGAAACAGGACATACGCCTGCTCACCGACCACCGCGCCACCACCGCCAACATCATCGAGCGACTGAACTGGTTGGTCACTGGCTTGAAAAAAGGCGACCGCGTGCTGTTTCACTACAGCGGTCACGGCGCACAGATGGCGACGCGCAACCCGAAACAGGAAATCGACGGGCTGGACGAAGTCATCTGCCCGGTTGATTTTGACTGGACAGATGCCCACGCCATCCGCGACAAACAGTTCGCGCGAATCTTCAAGGCGGTACCCGATGGTGTCGAATTCATCTGGATTTCAGACTCCTGCCATTCGGGCGACCTCACCAAAGAATTTTCCGCCAACCGCCGCAAAGCCTATCCCTGCCCGGCAGATTTTGCATGGCGCAACAGCGCCGCACGCGAACTGAAAAAAGCCCCGATGGGCATGGCAAAAGCCGCCAAGACATTTAACGCCGCGCTCATCTCGGGATGCAAATCCAATCAGACCTCCGCCGATGCCGTGTTTGCCAATCGCTATAACGGTGCACTGACTTACTTTCTGTTGCATGAACTCAGCAAACCCAAAGGCCAAACCCAGCCGCTGACCAGCCTAGTGAAGGCAATCAACAACTCGCTGAAGTCTCACGGTTACGAACAGCAACCGCAACTGGAAGGCAGCACGGCAATCGCAAAACGGGGGTTTATGGCGGTTTAGACAAGCAGCAAAAAACGGCAGTAGCAATGAAGTAAAACTTGTATCAATCAACCAAAGGAGATGGACATGCGTAACGTAATTTTGATGGCGTTGTTAATAATGGCAAGCAGTAGTGCAATGGCAGAATGGGTCAAACTGGGGGTCGACGGTGATCGTATTTATTACGCTGATCTGGCAAGCAAGAAAACAACAGGCAGCATGACAAAAATGTGGCTTTTGGACGACTACCAAGGCGAACAGACAATATCGAAATATAAATTTCTTTCAACGGTGATTCTCGCAGAGTTCGATTGCACTGTCAGTGGTAAATTTCGCGCATTAGAGACTTATTTTAAGGCCGGAAACCTAGCAAAAGGTGAGCCTGTTGTCCAACACATAGAACCAACACCATGGCTAGCGCCCCCCTTTGATGCTCCTGTACTAGCTGTATGGAAATTTGCCTGTGAGAATCAATAGACTGAAACTATTTGATACCGCAGCGCATGCCTCATTTGCGTTAGGTGAAGTGAGTGACCTGCGCTGTGCAACGAAATAGTCAGTGCGCAAATTTATTTTGCGCACTGATAACCTTAAGCAGCTATTTTTCGGATGAAAACTGGGCAGGCTAAAAATGAACAATCCAAAATTACCAGATAAAAAATACGGCCTGTGTTTATCCGGTGGCGGTTTTCGTGCCGCGCTGTATCACATCGGCACCTTGGCGGCACTGGCCGAACGCGATTTGCTGCACAAAGTCGAAGTGCTTTCCACGGTCTCCGGCGGCTCTATCATCGGCGCTTATTACTACCTCAAAGTTAAGCAGTTACTGGAAGGGAAAAGGCCGGGTTGTCCCATCCCGCTACCATCGCATTACCTCGACATCGTTCAAGAAATAGAGCGCGATTTTCTGAAGGCGGTACAGAAGAATTTGCGCGTGCGCTTGCTCTACAACCCTTACGCTACCGCGCGGATGTTGCTGGAAGAGGACTATTCCAGAAGTGACCGATTGTCAGAATTACTCAATGCTTTTTTCTTCAACGATATTGCCTTAAGCGATGACATACGGTTAAACAATATTCACATCACGCCGCACAATGCCGACCACTATCGCGACATCAATAATAAGTTTGATGCAGACCAATATAATCAAGCCGAACCTTGCAAAATTCCGCTACTGACGATTAACGCCACTTGCCTGAACACCGGACATCCCTTTCATTTCACCGGATCGTGGGTAGGCGAACCGCAACGAGGTGAGCTGTACCAGATAGAACAAAACAGTAATGTCGTTTTGCCGCAACTGAGATTTGACGGGCATTACCAAAACGACCGAAGTCGGCCAGTGGCCGACTGGCAACTCGCCAAAATGAACACGCTCAAATTATCGGATGCGGTCGCCGCTTCGGCAGCCGTGCCGGGATTATTTCCACCGTTGCCGATTCACGATCTATACCGCACCAGCGGCGGAAATGAAATTGTCGTGGAACTTTCCGATGGCGGTGTATTTGATAATCAAGGTTTGAACGCACTCCTGTCGGCACGATGCACTTACATCATTGTCAGCGATGCGTGTGGCCAATTGGAAGACGAGCGCTTGTTAGCAACAGACTTGGTGAATATCTCGCTCCGGGCCAACAATATCATGATGGAACGCATACGCGGCTACGGCTATTTTGATTTGGATTTACGCCGTGAAGTCGGCAACGAAACCCAACTTTCAGACACATTGCGCACGAAATTTTGTTTTATCAATGACAGCCGCTACACCCATTTGCGCGAACTGGCGAATAACACCCAAACCATGCCCGCATTGCCCGGCCCAGTGAATGAACCCGGCGGTGTCGTCTATCGACTTTCTGCGATGCGCACCGATTTTGATGCGTTCAGCGATCTGGAAGCAAACACCCTGATGTATCAAAGTTATTGCGTGGCACAGCGCAAATTAATCGGTGTCGATGTCGTGAAAATTTTTGAACCCGCACGCCCTTGGCATTTTCTGGCTATTCGGGATGTCATTAAGCATGACCTTCCTCGTCTTACACAGCATTTGCGTGTGAGTAAAGAAATGTTTTTCAAAAGTTTCCGTCTTGCCCCGGCGCAGTCGTACACATGGCTGTTGCTGATACTCACGCCATTTATCCTGGTCGCTGCCAGCTTGCTTTGCGCTAATTGGAATGTTTCCATCGTGCGGACGCCGCCACAGCTTATTGAGAAAAATTTCTGTTGTGGCAACACTACTTTTACGATGACCGTACCGCAGCCATTACCCCCTGCGCTCATTCCACCATCCGCTTGCAGCATCAAATTCCTTTGCGTCAGCGCGCCCACCGTGACACTGCCCAATCTCACTTGGGGTGAGTTTATTGTCTATGCAGTAACAGCACTGTTTCCGCTCTTGCCCCTGTCGCCCAGCGTGCGCAAATTTTTCAAGGCCATGCCTTGGTTGCGCAGATTCAAACAAAACTCGCTGACCGATTTTGGTTTAAGAATCGCAGGTATTCCGGTGACGGTATTGGCGGTATTCGCAAGCGTAGTGGTGTTTCTTTACCTGAAAATCTTCAACCCGATTTTCTTGAAGGCTGGCAGGCTGAAACAATGATGACTCACACTTAACATTAAGGGGACTGCAACGATGAAAAATGTAAAATTAAAACCATTCAATTTCAGCAAATGGGCGACCAATGCACTGCGTTTAACCGTCAGTATTTTTTGAGTGTTGCGCTCTGTTTTTTGGGTTGGCAAAGCAATACACTCGCCGCAACCAACAACTCAAAGGCGATAGAGGCTGCAATTTCAGCAACGGCATCCGCAAAGGCAGCGTCCACTTTGGCAACGATAGCTGCCGCATCGGCAACGGAGACGACCAATGCGGCGCTTAAAGCCATTGCTTCGGCAACCGCTGCAACGGTCTCAGCCACAGCTGCCGCCACATCGGCAATTAACGCAGTGGCGACCTTGAGCGCTGCCTCCGCGGCTGCGTCTGCCTCGTCAGCCGCAACGGTGGCTTCAGCGCAAGCAGCACAGCAATCACCAGACGACAAAGGCGACTGGAAAGGTGATGTTGTGTTACTGGCTAACGATGTCAGCCAAATTAAAGGCCCCGCCGTTGCGGACGATAAAGCACGAAAAGTGAATTTTTTCGCACCGGACGGCGCTATTTTTACTGTGGTCAAAGACGATACGGAAAAGAAAGAACTCACCGTTAAATTCCGCAATATTGCGTTCCCATATCAAAATGATCGAATTGTCCTTGATAGCCATGTGGGCTGGTTCCACTACAGCGCATCAGAAATACAGCGTCAAGTAGGTGGTGGGCAGGTGCCGGTTAATTCGCATGACCTGTATTTTCTGGACAAGGCTGCTGTCGAAAAAATGAATCATTATCGCCATGGCTGGGCATTTGGCATGTTGACGATCCCGTACAAATATCAGCTTTCGGATAAATCATTTGGTAGCGCTTTAAGCGTGGGCCCCTATTTCGGCTTTCGCCTAGCGGATCAGGCGGGTTCTATTACTTATGTCCTTTCGGCGGGATTTGTAAACAATATTCCCGTCGCTTTAGCGAATAGCTCCGGGACGGAGAATCGTAGCGGCTTCACCCTTGCGACCGGCATGATTTTCTCAATCGACAAAGGAACGGGAATGCAAATCGGCGTGTTAGTCGGACAAGATAATCTGGGAACGAATACGGCGGCGCCTTATGCCTATGAAGGTAAACCGTGGGTTTCGATTGCCATTGGCTATAAATTTTTCTGATGAAATCGTATGCGTAATATTACTTTTCCAATCAAGGGAGTTAACAAAATGAAACACGTGTTAAAGAAAACCGCAGTTTTATTGTTCGCGGCAGCTTTGTCTACTGCCGCCATGGCTGGCGTCGAGGAAGGGCTGGCAGCTTATGATAAGGATGACTACGCAACTGCATTCAAGGAGTTGAAACCACTGGCGGAGAAAGGAAACGCTGTTGCACAGAGCAAACTCGGGTCAATGTTCGCAAGTGGTAATGGTGTAAAAAAGGATTTTTCCGAAGCAGCTAAATGGTGGCGTAAGGCTGCGAAGCAGGGGGATGCAGCTGCGCAAATCAATATTGGGGTGATGTACGAAAGTGGGGACGGTGTGAAGCAGGATTATGCCGAGGCGATGAAATGGTACCAAATGGTAGCCAAACAGGAGGCGGCAAAATTTCAGGCGGAAGCTCAGGGAAGACTCGGGGTTTTGTACGTAAAGGGGCTTGGTGTTAAACAGGATTTTGCTGAGGCAATGATGTGGCTTCAAAAGTCAGCAAATCAAGGAAACTCCGAAGCTCAATGCAATCTTGGGTTGATGTACCTTAATGGAATGGGGACGACAGTCGACTTGGCGAAAGCGGGTGATTGGTTGAACCGTGCTGCCACAGCTGGAAATGATCAAGCGCAAACGGTTCTTGCTAGCCTCCTATACATCGGAGATAAATATAAGAAGGATCAAATTCAAGCTGCTCGATGGGCACAAAAAGCTGCTGATCAAGGGGTTGCTGATGCGCAGAGGTTGCTTGGCATTATGTATCGAAATGGAGAAGGCTTGCAAAAAGACCCTACTGAAGCCCTGCGTTGGCATCTGAGGGCCGCAGAATCTGGAAATGTGCCATCAATGGTAGATGCTGCTGATATGTATTTGGAGGACGAGGGTATTCCAATTAACTGCGAAGCTGCTACTAACTGGTACAAGAAAGTGCATGAATTAGACGCCTCTAATCTCGGTAACAGACTGGATGAAATCAACGAAGGCGCATGCAAACTTCCCAAAGAGTGGGCTGCGATTCACAAACTTGAATCGGTCTTCAACAACATAAGTAACACTCCAGATTGGAATAATGATCCACAAAAAAAGGATAAATATACTGCTTTGGAAAATGAGCTAATAGGTAAGCTTCGCGTGTTATCAGACAAAGGAATAAGTGCAGCACGATGTAAGTTGGGGGAACTCCTCTTCCTTCATGAAGATTTTCAGGGGGCTAATGGAGGGGGAAGTGTCCAGAACAAAGAAGGTATGGATATTCTTATCAAAGGAGCCGACCTTGGTATTTTGAGTTGCATAAATACATTTATCTTCTATAGAAAACAAGGTGTTGGAGTAGCATTGATGAGCGACAACGACTTTGTTTTATGGTTGTTGCATGCCGCTGAGCAAGGGAGTTCTCAAGCTATGGGTGAATTGGGTCTCGTATACCGTGATGGTGTGATGGTCGATCAAGACTATGAAATGGTTTACATGTGGAACTACCTTTATGCTGAACGTAATCATCAGCAAGTAGATAAGGAAGCCACGTATTTAACCCCCAAGAAGCTGGCATCTGCACAGCAATTAGTCAAGGATTGGAAGCTTAAACACCCGTCTTTATTTAGCTCTAGCGTTTCGAAATAATGATGCCACTTCGTTCGTCATCGCATACTTTTCACCTAAATTACTTGGGTTAATTGTTATGCTAAATCTTTCTCTTAGTCACGCCCGTTTTGCTCTTCGTGTGTGTGTATTTTTCCTGGGTATTACTGGAGTATCGTCGACTTCTGAAGCGGCCATAAATGACCCCATTTTCAGAATCACAACAGAAAGCCATACCAACAATATTACCCGAAGTGCTACTGACGCCAAAGGTCGATGGCTTGTAACGGTATCAACTGACAAAACTATAATGGTATGGCGCATGCCTTCCGCACAACGTGAGTCGGTGATTCGAGTTCCTATCGAGCCAGGAGGTGAGGGTGCGCTTGAGACTGTTGCCATGTCACCAGATGGTTCGTTCATTGCCGTTTCTGGCAATACTGGGTCTACATGGTCTTTTGGATACGTTATTTACATATTCGAACGGACATCGGGACATTTGGTAAACAGAATTACTGGGCTGACTGCCATGGTCTCAGATATGCACTGGTCGGCAGATGGAAAACTAATGGCAGTAGCCTTGAAGGCACCTTCTTCGAGCGTGATCTTGTATAGGTCAGATAACTGGGCAGTTGTTGGCACTGATACTGACTACGAAGGCACTGTCGGGTCGGTTGAGTTTCTAAGTGGTGATCGTTTGTTGACAGCATCAACTGACGGATTGCTTCGGCTTTATCAGGTTTCACCCACGGCTTTGCAACATATATTGGAGACTAAGGTGCCTGGAGGCTCTGAACTTGGTCTTGCTCGTGTTCATCCGAATGGAAACAAGATTGCAGTGAATTTCTGTAGCACTAACAAAATTACCGTAATCGACGCCCAAACGCTTAAGCGTATTTATGCCGTCAATACTGGGCCAGTTGGAGGCATGATAAATGGTGGTTACAGATGTGACAGGCTTGCATGGAGCTCTGATGGGCGCTTTCTTTATCGAGGGGGCGGTATTCGACAAGGTAAATACTATGAGGTGGATACATGGGATCAAGAGGGGCAGGGTCAGCAAAAGATTCTAACCATGTCGAAAAATACTATAACTGAACTTTTGTCAGTTCCCGGCTATGGGGCAGTGTGGACATCCAGCCATGGGGATTGGGGCTCACTTCATGACGATACGATGGTCATCCGACAAGAGCGAAAAAATGTCAACTTTAAGGTGGTTAGAGTTTACGGATCAATTTCTAATGGGCAGCAGTCCTTTATGTATGACTATGATACCGAGGTGGTGAGTGAAGACGGTAATACCCGGAAAGGCTCACTTTTGAATCGCAACTCAAATCTTGGTCGGAGCATTCAGCTATCAGATGATGGAAAAACTGTTTCTTTTGCAGTAGAGGCTGATCCTTCACCAAGGCTCTACTTCAATGTTCTACAGCAAGCATATATTGAGGCTAATACAGAATTAACCCGCATTAACCCGTTCGATGCCAGTTGGGTCTCATCAGACGGCAAGCAAGGGCTAGAAATTGGGGGGCAGGATATAAACCTACCTTCGGGAGAAATATCAACTTCATTTGTTTTGGCACCGAAACGGGATGCTGTCTATGTGGGTAGCCAAAAAGGACTTCAAAAATATCGTTCCAGCGGGCAGTTCGAGTGGCATACCACGACTGAAGCTAACGTGTTAGACCTTGCATCGTCTGGGGATGACCATATTGTTGTCGCGGCACTAAGCGATGGGACACTGAGATGGTATAGGGCGGAGGATGGTCGGGAGTTGGTTGCTCTTTTTCCCCATCCAGACAAGAAGCGCTGGATCATGTGGACACCCGAAGGCTACTACGATGCCTCGCCCGGTGCGGAAGATTTAATCGGTTGGCACTTGAACCAAGGCAAAGACAAAGAGGCCCGATTCATTCCCAGCGGACAACTCTACGACGTCTTCTTCCGTCCAGACATCGTGCAAGCCAAGTTCCGTGGTGATGACATTTCCAGCCTGATTACTATCACGGCGGCGCAAGCATTGAAGTATCCGCCACCGATGTTGAGCTTTACTCGCGTGCCATCCACCACGAAGTTGAATACCGAAAAGGTTTGCTACAAAGCCGTGGCCACGGGCGGCGGCATCGGCGAGGTGCGTCTGTTCCAAAACGGCAAGCTCATCAAGTCGGATGGTTTCTACCGCGAGACGGTGGCAAAAGATCGCGGTGATGCCAACATCAAGCTGGCAGCGATGGATAGCGCCGCCGTGTCCCGTGCGCTGAAGCTGACCAAGACCGCACAGAAGTCTGAACCGCCGATGGTGTCCAATAACAAAGGCAATGAATACTCGGAATGCCAAGACATTGAAACCATCCCCGGCGATAACGAAATCAGCGTGGCGGCGTTCAATGCCAACAACACCATCCAAAGCAGTTTGGAAACCGCGCACTTCACGGCAGAGCGCAAAGCGGAAGCGCCGCATTTATATGTGCTGGGCATCGGCATCAACAAATACACGGCATCGGAAAATAATCTGGCTTATGCGGTGAAGGATGCAACGGATTTTAGGAGCATGATTCAGGACAAAGCCCAGGGCTTGTTCGATGCGGGGAACATTCACATCGAAGGCTTGAACGATGCTCAAGCCACCAAGGCGGGCATCCAGCAAGCCATTGCCGCAATCTCCGCCAAGGTGAAACCGTGGGATAGTTTTATTCTGTTCGTGGCCTCGCACGGCTATCTGCAAGACAATCAGTACTACATCGTCACCGCAGATTTTAATGGCGAGGTGGATACCGGCAAGATGATCAGTTCCAACGAGATTGTGGGCATGTCCAAGAACATCAAATCGCTTTCACAACTGCTGATCTTCGACACCTGCCATGCGGGCGGGGTAGACAACATCATCGGCGGCTTGTACGACGCGCGCATGTCGGTGATGGCGAAGAAGATGGGGTTGCATATTTATGCGTCGGCAGGCAGTACGCAATCGGCATTGGATGGCTATCAAGGCAATGGCTTGTTTACTCATGCGCTGCTGGATAGCATGCAGGCCAACAGCACCGATAGCAATCACGACAAAGAGGTGAGCGTGGCAGAGTTGGGCGAGAGTGCGAAGCAGGAGACGATGAGTATTTCAAAACAACTCGGCTTCCCGCAGTCGCCCACGATTATTAATTTCGGGAAAGATAACGCGTTGTTCAGGGTGAAGTGAGGGAAATTGAAAGAGCGTTTTCAGCGACGCTTTGAACTGGTTCGGATGGGAAGCTGAATTGATCCTGGAAACCGCAGTTGAACGGGCGGCAATAGTTCGCAAACCCTCATCCCCAGCCCTTCTCCCGAGGGGAGAAGGGAGTAAAGTCCCTCTCCTTCCGGGATAACCAGCGACTTGCCCGCTTGCGGGCTTATTGATCCGGCACGAATAGAGTAGCAACACCGTTCGGCCTGAGCTTGTCGAAGGCTCGAAGTCGTTCATGTTTCGACAAGCTCAACACGAACGGCTTCATACTTTATAGGTGCCGGATCAATAGTTTTGTAAGGTGGGCACGTTGTTCGTGCCCACGCGGTTGCCGCATAGGAATACACAGCGCGGGCACAGAGGCGTACCCACGCTACGGGTTACCCAAGAATCTGCGCTAGCATTTGATGTTCGGTAGCATTCATGGCAAGTTCTCTGCGGAGTATTGATGCGACGGATGATACGTAAACTCATGCAGGGAGGTGGAGCCCGATGTTTAATTTTGAAAGAGGTGTTTTTATGTACATTCGTTTCTTGTTTATCAGTTTATTCTGCTTGCCCCTCACCTCCCATGCCGCCGTTCTTCAAGCCGAGGCGCGCGCCGCGAGCAAAGAGCAAGCGCAGCGTCAGGCGCTATCCGATTTGGCCAATTCCATTTTTGTGCAGGTGCAGTCCGAATCGTCCAGCGATGTGCAGTCTGAGTCTTCGGGCGGTGTGAATGGCAGTGTGAGGCGCAAGGATGAGATGCACGTTAAATCCAGCAGCGATATTCCGCTGATCGGGGCGGAAATTAATTGCGATTCGCTGGGGCGCGAGGTGGTGTGCAAAGTCAGTTTGGAAAGCAGCAAAAGTCTGGCGCTCTACGGCAAAAAATTGCATGAATTGTTAGCCGAAATCGGTGCGTTGGAACCGCGCATCGCCAAGGCCATGGGGAGTGAACGCTACGCGCTGTTAACTCAAGCACTCACCCTGATCGAGCAATACGAGAAATACCGCACCGTTGCGCAACAATTGGGGGCAACACAATTTGCCCCCCCGCCGCGCAGTCGCGGCGACACCGAGGCACAACTGCGCGAACTGGAAAAAGCGACCAGTTCCATCGACATTGCGGCACAAGCGCTGACCAAAGGCTTAAAAGCCGAAGCGGTGTATATCTATCCTGCGCTGCCGAATAGTTCGAGCGAAATCACCCCGTTTGCCAGCGTGGTGCGCGACCATCTGGCGGCAAAGTTGTCCCCGGTGGCAAGCGCCGAACTCGCCAAAACTTTCTTCAAAGGCGAATACGAAATCCTCGACGACGGCATCCACCTGAGCTACCGCTTGCTGGATATGGCGGGCAACACCTTGGCGACGCGTGTGGTCAAACTTGCGCCGGAGGCTTACCGGGGGTTGCAAGTTAAACCGGCCACGCTTGCCTTGGAAAAATTGCTGGGTGCGGGTCTGGCCGAGAATGGGGATTTCCGCGCACAGCTCAGCACCAAGCGGGGTAGCGAGGCGTTGTTGTTCAACGAACACGAAGAGGTTGAGTTGCTGGTCAAGCTGAATCGTCCCGGCTATTTTTATGTGGTGGGGCATGTGCTCAAGACCGGCGAAAATCATTCGTATTTGCTGGAACTGGAAGAAGCTGACAGCAACCGCCGTTTTGTGCGTTATGTGGGGGCGGATGATGCGAACAAATGGTTGAGCATAGGCAAGTTCGAGGCCGCCGCCCCGTTCGGGGTAGACAGCTTGCAGCTTATTGCAAGCCAGAATGATCCGCTCAAAAAAGCCAACGATCTGCCTTCATACAATCTGGACAGCAAGACCGGTCTGTACATCATCGCCGCCAGCGCCCAGGAAGGCATCACCAAAACCCGCGCCATCATCCGCAAAAAAGAGGAGCAAGAATATCGGGCGGTGGCGAAGCTGATGTTTACCACGATGGCAAAGGGACAATGAATCCGGCGGTTTTGCTGGTCATCAGCAATTTGCCCGACAGGTTCGAGGTTCGGGGTCAACCCAACAAACCCGCATGCATTAAAAACAAAAAACCCGCTTGCGCGGGTTTTTATTTGCACAAACAAACTCCGCCGAATTACTTCAGCTTGGTTTCCTTGTAGATCACGTGCTTGCGCGCGACAGGATCGAACTTCTTGATCTCGATCTTTTCCGGCGTAGTGCGCTTGTTTTTGTCGGCGGTATAGAAATGGCCGGTGCCGGCGCTGGATTCCAGTTTGATTTTTTCACGCATGACTTGTTACCCCTTAGATGTTTTCGCCATTGGCGCGCATTTCCGACAACACGGCATCGATGCCATTCTTGTCGATAGTGCGCAACGCGGCATTGGTCAGGCGCAAAGACACCCAACGATTTTCAGATTCAACCCACAGGCGACGGCGCTGCAAATTCGGCAGAAAACGACGCTTTGTTTTGTTGTTCGCGTGGGAAACATTGTTACCCACCATAGGGCGCTTTCCCGTTACTTGACATACTCGTGCCATGACATTACTCCAACCAGTTTTTCAAAGAGGCGCGATTGTACTCGAAACCATTTCCCCGTACAACCATTTATCAAGCAAAAATTTCACCGCCCGAATTCGCCGGTCTTTTTTGAAAACAAGCCGAACTTCAGGCATTATCAGGCCATACCGGTGACACGCCCCATAAAACGAGGCGTCACATTTAATACTTCTCCGTATCGAATCAAATGAACAACTCGCTGCAACTTGTTTTGATCCTGCTTGCCGTCGCTGTTGGCGTAGTGGTGCTGTGCCGTATTTTGCGCCTGCCCGCCATGCTGGGCTACCTCATCGTCGGCATTTTGATCGGGCCGCACGCGCTTGCTTGGATACCGGACACACCGGAAACCCGCCATCTTGCCGAGTTCGGGGTGGTGTTTTTGATGTTCAGCATTGGTCTGGAATTCAGCCTTGCGCGGCTGCGCGCCATGCAGCGTATCGTCTTCGGGCTGGGTACGGCGCAAGTCGTGCTCACCATGCTGCTGGTGATGCTCTCGTCGTTTTTCTTCGACCTGGATTGGCGCGAAGGCCTCGCTTTGGGCGGAGTGCTGGCAATGTCGTCCACCGCCATCGTGAGCAAGATGCTGGTCGAACGCGCCGAACTGAGTTCCTCGCACGGCCACAAAATCATGGGCGTGCTGCTGTTTCAGGATTTGGCGGTCGTGCCGCTCATCATCATCATTCCCGCCCTGGGCAGCGGCAGCAGCGACCTCACGGCGACCATCGCCTACGCCTTGCTCAAGGCCGGTTTGCTGTTATCCGTCCTGCTGATATTCGGGCAACGCCTGCTGCGCCCGTGGTTCGACCTGGTCGCGCAGCAAAAATCGTCCGAACTGTTCATGCTGAATCTGTTGCTGTTCACTTTGGGCCTGGCTTACCTCACCGAATTGAGCGGTCTGTCGATGGCGCTGGGCGCGTTCGTGGCGGGCATGCTCATCTCTGAAACGGAATACCGCTATCAGGTGGAAGAAGACATCAAACCTTTCCGCGATGTGCTGCTGGGCTTGTTCTTCGTCACCATCGGCATGATGCTGGATTTGGGCGCGGTCATCGCCGGATTCGGCTGGGTGTTGCTGGTATTGCTCATTTTGCTGCCGTTCAAAGCCGCCGTGGTCGCCTTGCTGGTGCGCTGGTTCGCCAAGGATTGGGGGGTCGGCATCCGCACCGGTCTGGGACTGGCGCAAGCGGGCGAGTTCGGTTTCGTGATCTTGACGCTGGCGGGAGAAGTGCATCTCCTCCCCCCCGACATCATGCAAAACGTGCTTGCCGCGATGCTCATCTCCATGCTCATCGCGCCCTTCCTGATTCAGCATGCCGAAACCATAGTGCGCCGTTTATCGCCCGCAGAATGGATGAACCAGGCCATGCAAATACACCACATTGCGGTGCAAAGTATGGCTTCCGACGCCCACATCATCGTGTGCGGTTATGGCCGCAGCGGCAAAGCGCTGGGGGCTTTTCTGACGCAGGAAGGCATCAAATTCGTGGCGCTTGAACTCGACCCGCGCTACGTCCGTGATGCCGTGTCTGCCGGAGAGAGGGTTGTTTACGGCGATGCCACCAAGCGCGAAGTACTGCAGGCGGCAGGCTTGATGCGCGCCAAAGCACTTGTCGTCACCTATGACGACACCCCGTCGGCATTAAAAATATTGCATCACATCAAACACGCGCGCCCCGGTTTACCCGTGGTGGTGCGCACCGCCGATGACTCCCACGTCGAGGCGCTCAAGCGCGCGGGCGCCGCCGAAGTGGTCGCCGAAGTGCTGGAAGGCA
Source organism: uncultured Gallionellaceae bacterium (assembly GCA_964639585.1). Taxonomy (GTDB): domain Bacteria; phylum Pseudomonadota; class Gammaproteobacteria; order Burkholderiales; family Gallionellaceae; genus PALSA-1006. The sequence goes on from CAZXDK010000001.1 coordinate 63,193, forward strand.
GTGTGATGCTCGCCTCGCAGGCACTGTTGCTTTCAGGTGTGCCGCTTAACCGTGTCATACGCCGCATTCAGGAAAACCGCGCGCGCCGTTACAGCGTGTTCAGCGGCTACTTCCGTTCCACTTCGGAAACCGTGGGCGAAAGCACGGACAGTCTGCAACCGCGTTTCAACAGCCTGATGCTCAACAAGGGAGACATTGCTGTCGGCAAGACCCTGGACGAAATCAACCTCGCCGAACTCGAAGTTGAGGTGACGTCAGTGCGCCGCCATAATGTCGAAGGCAGCCATCCCACTGGCGACATGGTGTTGCGCGCCGGGGATGTATTGATGCTGTTCGGAGAACCCTTATCGCTGGCGGCAGCGGAAAAGCGGCTGTGCGGACATACTTCATAGGACGCCCTCTTAACTCCCGGAGATACACATGAAACTGCTAGGCACCCAAACCAGCCCGTACACCCGCAAAGCGCGCCTCGTGTTGCTGGAAAAGAATATTCCGCACGCCTATCTTATCGACCCGCCCAATGATCCGGGCAGCCAGGTGGCGCGCGTCAATCCGCTGGGGCGCATCCCCGCGCTGATCCTCGACGACGATACCTGCGTGTTCGATTCAGCCGTGATCGCGGAATACGCCGACACCCTGAACGACACGCCCATCCTGATCCCGCGCGGCGATGCCGGCGCGCGCATGCGCGTCAAACGCTGGGAGGCGCTGGCCGACGGCATCATGGATTCCGCCGTGGTGGTGCGCACCGAAGTGATCCGTCCCGCCGATAAACAAAGCGCCGATGTGCTGAAGCTGCACAACGACGCCATCACGCGCGCGCTTGCCTATATCGCCGGGCAACTCGGACAACGCGAGTGGTGCGAGGGCGACAGCATCACGCTGGCGGACTTGGCGCTGGTGAGCGCGCTGCTCTATCTCGACCTGCGCCAGGCCGAGCGAGATTGGCGCACGGCGCACCCCAATCTCGCCGCATGGTTTGCGCGCATCAGCGCGCGCAACAGCGTGCAGACATCTCTCGCCGCCTAATTTCCATGCAGCGAACCGCTCCAGGCTTTCAGCTTCTGCTCGATGTCTTGCCGAAAAATTTCTCGGCGGATGAAATAGCATCGGTTAAGCGCGCCGGTGAAATGGCCGAACCGTTCTACGCCGACAAAACCGAGCTGACCAACACCCCGCTGTTGCAGCACGCGCTCGGCGCGGCCAGCATACTCGCCAAAATGAATATGGATAGCGCCTCGATCTGCGCCGTCATCCTGCATGCCTTGCCTGAATATTTACCTGACTGGGCGGAGAAAATCAAAGCGGATTTCGGCAGCGATGTAAGCGCATTGGTCGAAGGCATCTCGCGTATGGAGCAGATACGCCAGTTCAGCGAGATGGGCAGCTTGCACACATTGGAAGGCAAGAAAAGCGACCAGGCGCAGCAGATCGAAGCGCTGCGCAAGATGCTGCTCGCCATGGTGCAGGACATCCGCGTGGTGATCATCAAACTCGCCGAACGCACGCAGACCATGCGCCGCTTGGCTTACGCCGATCCGGAGCAGCAAAAAATCATCGCGCGCGAGACACAGGGCATCTTTGCGCCGCTGGCCAACCGCCTGGGCGTGTGGCAAATCAAATGGGAACTGGAAGACTTGTCGCTGCGTTTCCTCGAGCCGCAGCTCTACAAGCAAGTCGCCAAGCTGCTGGACGAGCGCCGCGTTGACCGCGAGCAATACATCGCCGACGTGCTGAAATTGTTGCGGCATGAATTGGCGCAGGCGGGCATCAGCGCCGATGTGACGGGACGCCCCAAGCACATCTACAGCATCATCAATAAAATGAAGCGCAAACATCTGGAGTTCAGCGAACTGTACGATGTGCGCGCGGTGAGAATTCTAATTGGCGGGGCAAGCAAAGAGAGCCTGCGCGACTGCTATACCGCACTGGGCCTGATCCACAACCTGTGGCAACCCATCCCCGGCGAATTCGACGACTACATCGCCCACCCCAAGAGCAACGGCTACCGCTCGCTGCACACCGCCGTGATCGGCCCGCGCGACTTGGCCATCGAGGTGCAGATACGCACCACCGAAATGCACCAGCATTCCGAGCTCGGCGTGGCCGCGCACTGGCGCTACAAGGAAGGCGGCAAGTCCGATGCCAAGTTCGACGAGAAAATCGCCTGGCTACGCCAGATACTGGAGTGGAAAGAAGACGTCGCGGACAGTGGCGACATGCTGGAGCAGTTCAAGAGCGAGCTATTCCAGGATCACGTCTACGTGCTCACCCCGCAGGGCAAAGTGATCGACTTGCCCAAAGGCGCGACGCCGGTGGATTTCTCCTACACGCTGCACACCGACCTTGGGCATCGCACGCGCGGCGCGAAAGTCAACGGCAACATCGTGCCGCTGAATTACAAATTGCAAAACGGACAGCGCGTGGAAATCCTCACCGCCAAGATAGGCGCACCCAGCCGCGACTGGCTCAGCCCCAACCTCGGCTATCTGCAAAGCAACCGCGCGCGCGCCAAAGTGCGGCAATGGTTCAAAATGCAGAACTTCGACGAGCACGTCGCGCAGGGCCGCGCGCAACTGGACAAAGAGCTGCATCGCCTCGGCATCGGCTCCGTCAATCAGGAGAAGGTTGCGCAGCGTTTGCACTTCAACAAGCTGGAAGATTTGCTCGCCGCCATCGGGCGCAATGAAGTCACGCCACACCAGATCAGCGTGGCTGTTCAGGAAGAGACGCCAGGCAAAGTTGAGGAAGCCAAGCCCGTCATACAACGCAGCTCTGCGGCACAAAAAACAAGCTCGGGCGTTCTGGTGCAAGGCGTCGGCAACCTGCTCACCAAAACCGCCCAGTGCTGCCACCCCGCACCTCCCGACACCATCGTTGGCTACGTCACGCGCGACCGCGGCATCACCCTGCACCGCAAGGACTGCCCGGCCATGCTGCGCCTGCCGGAACACCGCCGCGACCGCATGCTGGAAGCGCAGTGGGGACAACAGGGCGATGCATTTGTATTGGCCAAAGTGCGCGCCGCGAAGAAAACGTAGGGCAGCCACATATAAATTCCCCAAATGATCCCGGTAAAATGTTTGCAGATAATATTTAGAAGTGTATTAAACTGCCCTCGTCAAATATGAGTAATGCAGGCGTTAAAGGAGCATGGTTATGTCCACCTTGGTGATCGAACATTTCAAAGTCAGTGATCTACCCCAACAATGGGCTCAACGCTTACAGATGCGGCCTGAACAAACCGTAACGGTGCGCATTGAAACAGAGGCCACTCAACCCACGCCCACGCCAGAAACGTTTGTAACTAATGATCCCGCTTTTGGCATGTGGCGCGATCGTGAAGAGATGGCAGATGTATCCGCTTTCGTGCGGCAACTGCGCGCTCCACGCTACGCGCCTGATGGCACACGCCAGGATTAGGGCACGCAATGCTGGTTGATACCGACGTACTAATTTGGCATCTACGCGGCTACCAGCAAGCCACGCAAAAATTAGACAGTTTTCCTACCTTGATAATTTCAGCCGTCACCTACATGGAATTGTTACAGGGATTGCGCAGCAAAACAGAAATGAAAGCATTGCAGCAAAGCTTGGCGATGCGTCACACACAACGCTTACCACTTACCCCAGCGATTACCGAAAGAGCAACATCCTTGATGGAAGGCATGGTGTTATCGGATGGATTGCAAATGGCTGATGCCCTGATCGCTGCAACGGCTCTGGAACATCAACTTCCCTTACTCACCGGCAATGTTAAACATTTTGCGGCTATCGCAACACTGCGAGTCGAGAGATTTGATATTTAAAAAGTGAGTCGCGATGAATTTGGAGAGCACTTGCTTGATTACACGAGCGTCCCCCGCGCACTTTTGATGCGCCTATCACCGCCACGACCTCAGAATATTTGAGTAACATCCTCACCAATAATTCACCGGAGTCGCCATGTCGTCTGTATTGAACCGTTATCTGGAAAAAGTCATCAAGGACAACCGAACTATTGATTCGCGCGGCGTGATGCAAGTCAACCGCATGATCGAGTTGAGCATGGATGAGGTTTTTATCAATCTCACGGTGCGCATGGGAAATAAGGCTCAATCAGATTTTGAACGTGTCGCACGCGAAAAAATGATTCGATACGTATCACCAGAAGCTGGCGACCACCTTCGCAAGTTAGTAGAAAAAGAAATGGAAAAGCATCCCGGCATGTCTAATTTCATGCCGGAACGAATTTCTCCAACCGTTGAAACAGGCATTTCCACCGAAGACCTCTGGTCGCGCAGCAACCGATGGGTACTACTTGGCGATCCCGGCGCGGGCAAAACCACGTTGCTCAAACATTTTGCACTGCAAAGCGCGCGCGATTGCCAACAAGGTACAGGCTACCTTCCCCTCCTGCTGCCCCTGCGTTTGTTCGCCGCCGAGTGGGCGCAGCAACCAAAGTGGACTGTGCAAAATGCCGTGCTGAATTATCTTGCCGACAAGGGCTTGAGCGAGATGGGCTTCGAGCAGGAACATGAACGCAAAGCACTGCTGAACCATATTGAACAAGCACTGAATGCAGGCCTTGCACTGTTGCTGTTCGATGGATTGGACGAACAGCGCGATGTCGCCTCGCAGCAAAAAAGCGTGGCAGCAATTGAATCGCTTTCATCGCACTATTCTTACAACCGCATTCTGGTCAGCTCGCGCATCATCGGCTACGACGCAGCGCCACTGGGCGCAGCATTCAGCACCGCCACGCTGGAAGCGTTCAGCGACGAACAAATGGAAGCGTTTTTCCGCCAATGGATTCTGGCGGTAGAAAAACAGGAAGACATCACCGTGGATGAACTCACCATTAAACGTGCGCAAGAGAAGGCCGATGAGCTTATCGAGCAGATCAAAAACAACGCGGGCATCCGCGCACTCACCACCAACCCTTTGCTCTGCACCATCATTGGCCTGATCCGTCGCCAAGGCGCAACCCTGCCGCAACTGCGCGCCGAACTATACAAGCTGTGCATAGACACCTTCATCTTCAACTGGGAACTACAAAAACGCCGCCGCCCGGATCAGGACAACAGTCTGGACAAAGACCAAACCCAAGCCGTGCTGGAAGAGCTCGCGCTGCACTTCCACGAAAACTGCCCGGAAAACCGCGAGCCGCAACAAGCCATCAGCGAAATCATCAAAAACTTTTTGGTTACACAGCAAGGCATGCAAGTCGAAGCGGCCGCAAGCAAAGCTGGGCAACTGCTCAGCCTGATCCGCGATGTCTCCGGCCTGCTGATAGACCGGGGCAACAACGAGTTTGGTTTCTTCCATTTAACTTTTCAGGAATACCTCGCCGCCCGCGCCATCACCCGGCGCAAACGCGACATTGAGCGTTATCTGCGCCTACACCTGTTCGAGCCGCGCTGGCGCGAAGTCATCCGCCTCGCCGCCGCCCATCAGGGCATGAAAGACGAGGAAACCGGCAGCGAATTCATCGAAACCATCTTGCGTTGCAAACATCCGCGCGAAGCGCAAATGCACTACGCTTTCCGCATCGCCTTTTTGTGTTTGAAGGAGGCGCGCGTGCTGCTGGAAACGTCGGACAGCATGCTGCGGGAATGGATACAAATCTATCTGAATCAGACAGAAATGCAAGAGTTGCTGTTGCGACTGATGGCACAACCGGGCGCGGAAATCCGCCATCGAGACGATGCTTTGCAGCCGTTACTGGGCGCAATTAAAGATGAAAGCCACTTTGTCCGCAGAGCCGCAGTCGAGGCACTGGAACAGTTCACAGATGCGGCAGCCTTGCAAGCGTTGCTAGGCGCACTCAAGGATAAGGACAGCAATGTCCGCAGGATCGCAGCCGAGGCATTGCAACAGTTCAAAGATAAAGAGACGGCTGCCTTGCAGGTGTTATTGGGCGCAATCAAGGATGAGGACAGGGATGTCCGCAGCAGTGCAGTCGAGGCATTGGGACAATTCAAAGATGCGACGGCCTTGCAGGCGGTGCTGGGCGCAATCAATGAGGTGGACAGCGGTGTCCGCAGGTCCGCAGCGACGGCATTGGCTCAGCACAAAGACCCGGCGGCCCTGCAAGCGTTGCTGGGCGCAATCAAGGATGAGGATAACTTTGTCCGCTGGGCCGCAGTCGAGGCACTGGCTCAGTTCAACAGCCCGGATGCTTTGCAGGCGTTGCTAGGCGCAATCAAGGATGAGGAACGCGATGTCCGCGTGGTCGCAGTCGAGGCATTGGGACAATTCAAAGATGCGACGGCCTTGCAGGCGGTGCTGG
>CAZXDK010000001.1:69563-188128 GCA_964639585.1 uncultured Gallionellaceae bacterium
GCAGTCGAGGCATTGGGACAATTCAAAGATGCGACGGCCTTGCAGGCGGTGCTGGGCGCAATCAATGAGGTGGACAGCGGTGTCCGCAGGTCCGCAGCGACGGCATTGGCTCAGCACAAAGACCCGGCGGCCCTGCAAGCGTTGCTGGGCGCAATCAAGGATGAGGATAGCTTTGTCCGCTGGGCCGCAGTCGAGGCACTGGGACACTTCAAAGATGCGGCAGCCTTTCAGGCGTTGCTGGGCGCAATCAAGGATGAGGACCGCTTTGTCCGCTGGAGCGCAATCGCGGCATTGAGGCAGTTCAAAGACGCGGCGGCCTTGCAGGCTGTGCTGGGCGCAATCAAGGATGAGGACCGCAGTGTCCGCTGGGCCGCAGCCGAGGCATTGGCTCAGTTCAACAGCCCGGATGCTTTGCAGGGGTTGCTAGGCGCAATCAAGGATGAGGAACGCGATGTCCGCGCGGTCGCAGTCGAGGCATTGGGACAATTCAAAGATGCGACGGCCTTGCAGGCGGTGCTGGGCGCAATCAATGAGGTGGACAGCGGTGTCCGCAGGTCCGCAGCGACGGCATTGGCTCAGCACAAAGACCCGGCGGCTTTGCAGGCGTTGCTAGGCGCAATCAAGGATGAGGACAGCGATGTCCGCAGAGCCGCTGCCAATTCCATCGAACAAATTGAGCTAGGGGCGGCGCTATGTCCAGACTAAAGTTACTGGACGATCAACCGGCCAATGCGGCTTCGGACAAGCTGAATTTCGAGCGTTACATCAACGCATTGAAACGCACTGTGCTGGAGCGGGACGAGCAGAGTATTGATCCGCTGGTGGTGGGAATATTCAGCCCGTGGGGCAGCGGCAAATCAACTTTGCTAACAATGCTGGAAGAGGAGCTGCAATACAAACCGGATGCCAAAGTGGGCGTATTGGAAAATACCGTAGGCGAGCAGCGGTGGCCCTGGGTGGTAGTGAAGTTCTCGCCGTGGATGTATCGCAACGAAAAATCTTTACTGTTGCCGCTGCTGGCAACGCTAGCCAAAAACCGCCCCGTTTTTGAGCAGCTTATCCAGACAATCGTCAAAAGCGGCCCCGGCCTAGTCAAGAAGCTGACCGGCACATTGATTGATGCCTCCGCCACCGGCTTACCCTTGCTGACGTTTCTGGACAGCGTGCAAAAAGATAAAGAAAACGCCAAAGACTTGCAGGAAAAAATCGCGGAAGCAGTGCGCACTGTAACGGGTGATGACAAGCGCTTGGTATTTTTAATTGATGACTTGGATCGCTGTCACGACTCAAAGCAGATTGTTAATTTGCTGGAGCAGATCAAACTGTTTCTGCATCTGCCCCGCTGCCTGTTTTTCATCGCCGCCGACCGCAAACATATCGTCGATGCAATCAATCACGAGTTCCCGAATGCGGGCGAGGAGTATCTGGAAAAATTTGTGCAGGTATCTTTCAATCTACCGCCGATTCAAAGCCAGCATCTGGTCGATGTGCTGGGCATTGAAGACAAAGAGAAGAAGACTTACCGCTCGCTGTGCGAGGTGCTGGGCAACAACCCGCGCAAGCTGAAACAGGTATGGAATGAGGCGGCGTTGGCGATGGCGGTGCTGAATGAGGAAAGAATGTTGCGCAGAGGTGGCGAAGAGCCCGAACCCGGTTTGATGCTCAAGTGGTTTCTGCTAAAAAACTGCGGCGAGTTAAAAGCAAACCCTTACCGCTATTTGGAATTTGAGAAAGCGGGTAAACAACGCGCATCGCGCGATGAATTTATCAAGGCGCTCGGCTTTAAGAACGACAAAAACGAATGGCGCTCGGATGAGCAGCGCAGATTGGCGGTGTACTTGTGGAACGATTTGGATGGCGAACGTTTCGGGCATCCAAATGTGCTTTCGTTTTATGCGCATGCCTGCGATGAAAAAAATAGTTATGCGCGCAGGCTGATTGAAGAAGGATGTTTCGACGGCGGGGCGCAGTCAATTTTCAAGGATCGTGATTTCAGGAATGCCGACCTCAGCGGCGGACATTTCCAGAACGCCACTTTTGAAAATTGCGACTTCGAGGCCGCGAACTTTTCCCATACCAAACTATCCGGCGCAAAGTTTGTTCAGTGCAATCTATCCGTAGCTTGTTTTGATAACGCCGAAATTTCAGAAACGGTTTTTAATAGATGCGAAGGCTTATCCAACCTCATTGCAGAACCGGGGATATATGAACAGATTGCAGATGCCGCAGCCGCGCATTGGCGGTCACTAGCCGAAGATGAGCGACAGCAATGGGACAGAGATTTCAAAGCAGACTTATTCACTAGCTACAAAACCATTATCGACTTGGATAAGGACAGAGCAAAACTGACCGAGGCCGACAAAATTCGCCTCACCAACAAAGGGCAAGCCATCCGCGCCGAGTTGAACATTTAAATTGATGACGCATACCAAGTATGCAAAACCCCTCCCAGCCTCCCCTTATCAGGTGAGGTGCCCCCGCCCACCATGCAGCGGCTTTCAGAAAACCGCCGCGACCGCATGCTGGAAGCGCAGTGGGGACAGCAAGGAGATGCGTTTGTGTTAGCCAAAGTGAGAGCGCCGAAGAAAGCGTAGCAAAAAAACACTCATGCAGTCCCCATTGGAAATTGCATTGCGGGTGACTTAAGGGGGCCTCTGATAATTCAGATTTGTCATTCCGGCGCAGGCCGGAATCCAGTGCATTCAATCAACTGGACACCGGCCTGCGCCGGTGCGACGAATTTTAGAGATGCCTTAATACATGCAATCCCTTTCTTCTATGCGACAAAGAAAACCTTGTCGCACAGCCTAAAAAATAGCGCTTATCTGCCGCCCCACCCAAACCCGTATAACCCGCATCCCGTATTGGCGGCAAATAAACCTTGTTGGACTGCACCACCAGAGAACGAAACCTATGTGGATTTTAGATTTCCGTGACCGGACGTCAATAGCAGCTTCGTAGCGCGGGGATATGTGCGCTACAGCACAGTGTGATGTTATCGGGGAATGGACAATCGCGTTAGTAGTGGAAAATTTTGGCGCAATATTGCCAATTCAATGCGCGGCGAAGTCCGGGCATCGCATAAATCTGGAGAGATGCATGGAAAAGCGCAAGGCTCGCGTATTGATCGCCGATGACGAGCCGCATATTCGCAATTTGATCAGTTTGATAGTCTCTTCACTGGGAGCCGAGGTCGTGGCCGAGGCAGAAGACGGCGAGCAGGCATTAAGTTTATATAAACAAGTATCGCCGGATATGGTGTTGCTGGACATCAACATGCCCAAGCTGGACGGGATTGTGGTGTTGAAACAAATCATGGCGCTCAACGAGCGAACGCTGGTGGTGATGTTGAGCTCCTTGAATACGCTGGAAGTGGTCAAGGAATGTATCCATAACGGCGCATGGAATTACATACTGAAAGATACAACTGCCGAGGAACTGCATAAGGAAATCAGCGGCACCTGGGGCGAATATATGGCGGCGATCAAATCCGCCGGGGCTAGCGGTTAATCATGAACTGCGATCACGCCAACCCGCCTGGTTATGTTTTCTGCGCCACATGCGGCGGGGCATTGGAGCATGTGCGCTGCCGTTGCGGCTTTGTAGCCGGGCTGGGCGAGTTGTTTTGCGGCCAATGCGGAACGAATTTGCTTGAGCTGGCGACAGCGGCAGATAGAGGCGCGGTTTATGTGGATCAACGCTTCGACCTCGATCAATTGGCGCAACAAGCCGCACAGGAAAAACAATTTCTGGAGTCCTCCGATAAAGCGCGTGTCACGCAGGACGATATTCGCAAATTGTTAACGACACGCAGAAAAAGATTTTGATGATAGGGCTGACGCAAGCACTAATCGCAAATTTTCAAAAAAAGGCGCATGTCCCTGCCGTGCCGCTGGCCAACATGATTTTTGCGGCAAACAATGATGCCATCGACTTCGCGCAATTCGTTGTTCAGGACGGGTATCTTGATCGTGACACGGCGGGAAATCTGCTGGCCAGCCAGCTGAATCGCACTTACGTCAATCTGAGCAAAACCCTGTTTCAGGATGAAGTGGTATCCATGCTGACCGGCGATATTGCGCAACACTATCAGGCTATCCCGATCTACCAGTTGGGCAAAGTGGTGACCATGGGCATGGTCACCCCCAATGATGAAAAGATCGTCAAGGAATTGGGAAATCTTCTGATGAAGTCTATCAGCCCGGTGTTCTGCTTCAAGGACGAGATCAATTCGGCGATCCAGGTCAATTACCAGACGGCACAACATGTGGATGATCTGGTGATGAGTTTTGACTTGTCGGTATTTCAGACCGCCGAGCTGAGCGATGCGGCGCTGGAAAAGCTGCTCGACTCAAAGCCGCTCATCGAACTGGGCAATTCCATCATCCTGCTGGCGCTGAAAGAACGCGCTTCGGATATTCATATCGAACCCAAGCGCAACGAGGTAGTGGTGCGCTTTCGCATTGACGGCGACTTGGTGGACAGGCTGCTGCTGCCCGTTGGCATGTCGCTGCCGCTGACCTCGCGTTACAAAGTTTCCTCGGGCATGGACATCACCGAGCGGCGCAAGCCGCAGGATGGCCGCCTGAGCTTTGCATTGCCCATGAAGAAACTGGATTTGCGCGTTTCCTGTCTGCCGGTGATGCACGGCGAAAAAATGGTGTTACGCATTCTGGGCTCGATCTATTCCAGCGATACGCTGAATCTGGACAAGCTGGATTTTTCGCCGGAAGTATTGCGTCCGTTCAAGTCAACGCTGAAACGCACGCAGGGAATTCTGTTTGTGACCGGGCCGACCGGATCGGGAAAAAGCACCACCTTGTATGCGGCGCTGAACTTCATCAGCTCGCGCGCCATCAATATCATCACCATCGAAGACCCGATTGAATATGAAGTGATGGATTTGAATCAGGTGATGGTGAACGACAAGGTTGGACGCGGCTTCAAAGAAGTGTTGCGCTCCGTGCTGCGCCAGGATCCCGATGCCATTCTGGTGGGCGAAATCCGCGACACCGAAACCGCGCGCATCGCCGCGCAGGCCGCCTTGACCGGCCATCTGGTGTTGACCACGCTGCACACCAACGATGCGATTCAGGCCACCACGCGCCTGCTGGAAATGGGCGTGGAGCGATTCATCGTCGCGCCCTCCATCATCGGCGTGCTGGGACAGCGTCTGGTGAAACGATTGTGCGAATACTGCAAGAGCGAATATCACCCCGAACCCGAGGAGTTGCGCCAGTATTTCGTGTGGCGCGAAAGAGCGGAAGCGCCGGTATTTTTCAAGGGCAAAGGCTGCAAACACTGCCTCGGCACAGGTTACAGCGGCCGTATCGGCATTCATGAATTCCTCAAAATCACCCCGCAAATACGCGATGCAATTTTGCGCGACCGCAGTTACGATGAAATTTCGGCCGTCGCCGGGCAACAGGGATTCCGCAATCTGCGCTACGACGGATTTAAAAAAGCACTGCGCGGATTGACTTCACTGGAAGAAGTGATACGCGCCACCAGCTCGCTGGAAGACGACTAAGCGGGGCAAGTCCATGATAAAGGCCGCCGACATACTCAATGCAAAAATACTGATCGTTGACGACCGGCCAGCCAATGTGCAACTGCTGGAAAAGTTGCTGCGCGGTGCAGGCTACGTTTCAGTTTCTTCCACCATGAACCCGGACGAGGTGTGCGGACTTCACTCAGATCATCACTACGATTTGATTCTGCTCGATCTTCAGATGCCCGGCATGGACGGGTTTCAGGTGATGGAGGGGCTTAAGGAAATTGAGCCGGACGACTACCTTCCGGTGATTGTGATCACCGCCCAACCGGCACATAAACTGCGTGCGCTGGAATCCGGCGCGAGGGATTTTGTGAGCAAACCGTTCGATCTGCTCGAAGTTAAAACGCGCATACACAACATGCTTGAAGTGCGGCTGTTGTATCGGGACAGCAAGCTTCAGGATCAGTTGTTGCAGGAAAAAAATATCGAACTGGAACGCGTTAGCGCTGCGGCAGAAAAAGCCAATTTGGCCAAGTCGGACTTTCTTTCCACAGTGAGCCATGAGCTGCGCACCCCGCTGACTTCGATACGCGGCGCGCTGGCGTTGATCGCGGGCGGCGCGGTGGGCGAATTGCCGCAAGCCGCCAGACCGCTGATCGAAATCGCGCATAGAAACAGCGAACGTTTGATATTGCTGGTCAACGACATTCTAGATATGGAAAAGATCGCAGCGGGCAAGATGGAATTCAGCGTCAGCCCGCTCAAACTCATGCCCTTGTTGCAACAGGCGCTGGACGGAAATCGCGCGTATGCCGGACAGTATAAGGTTGGTATTGAGCTGGAAAGTGAGCTGCCCGATGCGATGGTCAACGTGGATGGCAACCGCATGCTGCAGGTGTTCGCCAACCTGCTTTCCAATGCCGTCAAATATTCACCGACAGGCGGCAAAGTGTTGATTGCAGTTGAGCGTGTGGTCGGGCGCATCCGCGTGGCAGTGAAAGACAACGGCCCCGGCATTCCCGGTGAATTCAAGGATCGTATCTTTCAGAAATTCGCCCAGGCCGATTCATCCGCCACCCGCGAAAAAGGCGGAACGGGCTTGGGACTTTCGATTGCCAAGGCACTCGTTGAGCGTATGGACGGCAACATCCGGTTCGAATCACAGCCCGGTGTGTTGACCGTGTTCTACGTGGAATTGCCGGAGTGGGCGGCAGCGGAAAATATAGCGGGTGCGCCGCACGGGATTGAAAGGAGAAAACCATGGCTGACAAGCTGACACGCATTATGTATGTCGAGGATGAGCCGGATATTCAAACGGTGGCGCGCATCGCGCTGGAAGCGGTGGGCGGGTTTACCGTGAAAATATGCAACTCCGGCAAGGATGCGCTCAGTCAGGCGCCGGAGTTTATGCCGCAACTCATATTGCTGGATGTGATGATGCCGGTAATGGATGGATCGGCCACGCTCAGGCAATTGCGCGAGTTGCCGCAGTTTGCCGGCACCCCGGTCATTTTCATGACGGCCAAAGTACAGCCCGCCGAGATCGCGCAATATCTGGCCATCGGCGCGGTCGGTGTCATTCCCAAGCCCTTCGATCCGATGGCGCTATCAAGCCAGGTGCAGGCGATATGGGAGCGTAGTCATGGCTGACTTTGCCGAACTGCAAGACCGGCTAAAAATCCTGAGCGATGCTTACGCCGCGCAATTGCCGGAAAAACTTCAACAAGTCGAACAGGCATGGAAGCAGCTGCCGCATGGCGAGTGGAATGAGGAATGCTTTCAATCCTTGCACCGGATGATACACAACCTGACCGGTTCGGGAAAAACATTCGGCTTCCCTTTGCTGAGCGAAATGGCACGCAATCTGGAGGAATACCTCAACGAATTCGTCAGTTCCCAAACTGTGCCGGACGAAAAGCAGCATCAGCACATCCAAGAGATGTTGAATAAGCTGCTGCAAGTGAATATGCGGTGCGCTCTTGGGGCGAATGATGAGGCTGGAAAAAATTAACCCGAGCAACTATTCCGCACGCGGATTAACCGCGGCTTGACGGCGAGTAACACCTCACCCCAATGGACGCGCCCAGTTGATTGAAAACACTGGATTCCGGCCTACGCCGGATAAGCAGCCACTTGCCAGCTTGATGGCTGGCTGGATAGTCTAGTTGTTACATCAATGACGAAATCTGAATTATTAGAGGCGCTCTTAAGCTGTGCACCCGAGCAATTGCAGGGTTTTTACTACCTCACCAGTGGCTGCGCGGAAATTGATCTGCTGCTGTCTTGGCCAGATGGAAGTCTATGGGCGATTGAAATCAAGCGCAGCCTCACGCCCAAGGTAAAACGCGTTTTCCACTCGGCCTGCGCTGACCTTGATCCGGTAAAGAAATTTGTGGTTTATCCGGGAACCGAACGTTACCGGATTGCTGCCGATATTGAAGCGATTCCTTTGCTGATGTTAGCTGCGGAAATGGGGCGCACCAACCTTACAACGTAACGATTTATCACCGTGTAATATTCACTCCCCGTCCGCAATCGAATTTCGGATGCTAATATGCGTTTCTCTCATTGACGTCATTAGATAAAACCATGTTGCATCGTCACCTTAATCATCAGGAATTTACCCTTGCCGCAATTGATGATGTGATCGGTCGCGGGACACGGCAGGATTGGTCTGAGCTGCGCCATGCGGTGTTGCGTGATGCGCCCTTGCTGGCAAAAAAGGTGTTGCGCGTATGTCAGGCGCATGTCGGCGACCCCTACGCACAGCGTTATCACTTCTGGAAAAAATATGCCGAACGACACCTTGCCTAATTGGGAAAAGGTTTTGTCCGCCGCCGCACGCCTGCAACGTATTTTGCCGGAAGCGGTTTTAGTGGGCGGTACAGCTTCTGCCTTGTATGCGGAACATCGGTTGTCTGCTGATGCAGACCATGTGCTAACCGATTTGCGGCAAAGCTTCGATGCCGTGCTTGCCGAACTGGAATCTGTGGCAGGCTGGGTAACTGCACGTGTTCAGCGTCCCGTGCAAATTCTCGGCAGCCTTGACGGCATTGAAACCGGAATACGCCAGTTAATCCGGGATGAGCCGCTGCAAACAACTCAAATCGAATATTTGGGCGCAACGATTACGGTGCCAACGCTGGAAGAGATTCTGCGCATCAAAGGGGTGCTCATACTCAAGCGCAATGCAACCCGGGATTACCTTGATTTTGTTGCGCTGGTCGACCACTTGGGCATTGAACAGGTGGCAGCAGCCCTGCAAGATTTTGACCGACTCTATCCCCAGCCAAACAATGCGTCTGCGCTCCAGCAACTTCAGATTCAACTGGCGAATCCGCTGCCATATGATCTCGACGATGTCGACTTATCAGAATACAAAAATCTTGCCCCGCGCTGGCATAGTTGGCAAACGGTCGCGGCGGTATGCGCCGAATGCGCCACCCTCATTTTTGACCGGGTTGATGAATCAGATGCGTAGCTCGCGTAATCAGCAAGGGTAGCCCGAATGCAACGTAGCGAAATCCGGGAAGTTATGTGTGTCTTAACGATTCCCGGATTTCATCCGGGCTACGCTGGCTCCAAAGATTGGATCGTATCAATGGGCGACTTCATTGATTAGCCTACGGATTCCCCGAATAGTCCCCCGGATATTTGTTGTCCGCCGTTAATTCAAACGTTCCTGTCGTGCCGTTAACGTTGTATGTGTAAACACCGGCGCTCAAACCATAAACCGCCAAGGGGATAGTCGTTACAAAGGAACCGCCTATCATTGGGCAAATGTTTGGAGAGGCGGGATAAACATAATACGGGGCAGAAATCGTAACATTGAATACATTATTTTCCAGCCGCTGATTGATTTGCCCCAAGGTGTTGGAATAACATCCACCCAATCGACCAAATACGCGCAGGAATACTTGCGCAGGAAAAATATCGGTCTTGACCACGTCAACTTTTAATATCGGCGGCAACCCAAGATAAAGATTTGAACTCCCAACATTGGCAGCGCCAATGGTTTTATAGCTTGATAGCTGCCATAGGCCTTGTTCGGTGAGTTTGAAGGTGACATCCTGGAAATGGCCGACTTGTTCAGCCGTGTTGACGCTGGGTATCGTGAGCAGTCCGTCCTTGTAAACCGGGGCGTCCGCTCCCAAGGCTACGTTGATGGGCAATAAGGCGATGGTTAATGCCAGGGACAGGATATTCATAAAGCGCATCATGAGACTCCTAAGGATTTAATCGGTGCGAACAGAGCGTAGGGCGACCCCTTTGATTTTGATTATTGCGGATCCCCTGGATATTTATAGTCCCCCGGATATTTGTTGGCCGCCGTTAATTCAAACGTTCCTGTCGTGCCGTTAACATTGTATGAATAAATACCTGCGCTCAAACCATAAACAGCCAAGGGAATAGTCTGTACAAAGGGTGTCACTATCGCCGGGCAGGCCTTTGAAGCGTCATATTGACCAGCGATCGTAATATCAAACCGATTATTTTGTAGGCGCTGATTGATTTGTCCCATGTTTGGCCCAAGATGGCTACAGCCATCGCCGAAACTGCCGCTTACACGCAAGAATACTTGCACAGGAAAAATATCGGTCTTGACCACGTCAACCTTTAATATATCCGGCAACCAAAGCAAAAAATTCCCAATGGTAGAACCAATGACTTTATAGCTTAATAGCTGCCATAGGCCTTGTTCGGTGAGTTTGAAGGTGACATCCTGGAAATGGCCGACTTGTTCGACCGTGTTGACGCTGGGTATCGTGAGCAGTCCGTCCTTATAAACCGGGGCGTCCGCCCCCAGTGCGACGTTGACGGGCAATAAAGCGATGGTTAATGCCAAGGACAGGATATTCATAAAGCGCATCATGAGCCTCCTATGATTTGATCGGTGTGGGCAGAGCATAGGGCGACCCCATTGATTTCTTAGGACAAGGAAGGCCGTGAGTCGGGGACAAATTGTCACCGAATGAAATCCCCCGGGTATTTGTTGGACGCCGTTAATTCAAACGTTCCTGTCGTGCCGTTAACGTTGTATGTGTAAACACCGGCGCTCAAACCATAAACCGCCAAGGGGATAGTCTGTACAAAGGGGGTCTGTATAGCCGGACAGACCTTTGAGACGTCAGATTGGCCAGCGATCGTAATATCAAACCGGTTGTTTTGCAGCCGCTGGTTGATTTGTCCAATGTTTTGTCCCGGGTCCAAGTGGCGACAGCCACTACCAAAACTACCGCTTACACGCAAGAATACTTGCACAGGAAAAATTTCGGTCTTGATCACGTCAATTTTTTCTATCGGCGGCAACCAAAGCACAAAATTCCCAACGGTCGTTCCAATGGATTTATAGCTTAATAGCTGCCAGTTGCCTTGTTCGGTGAGCTTGAAGGTGACATCCTGATATTGACCGACTTGTTCAGCCGTATTGACGGTGGGAATCGTGAGCACCCCGTCCTTGTAAACCGGGGCGTCCGCCCCCAAGGCGGCGTTGACGGGCAATAAAGCAATGGTTAGTGCCAGGGACAGGATATTCATAAAGCGCATCATGAGCCTCCTATAATTTGATCGATTGTGAGCCGGGAAGGGCGCCCCATCGACAAATCCCCGATGAGGGTTTTGCGATAGGGCGCTACAGCATTACCATTGTTGCCATATAAACCGGGAAGTGGAGCCATTGGGTAGCGGGGTGGTGCCATCCGCGTTTCTGACTGTGTCAAATACACCCTTGTTTCTCATTTCAGTGTATATAGCCGCTACTGGGGTTATATCGCAATATGTCCCGTATGCTTCACACCCAACCGCGAACATCCCCGCGATGTAAGGGGCGGCAAGAGATGTCCCGCTGTTGGTCACCGTAAGCCCATCTTTAGTCATCACACTGACATCTTGTGCCGGGGCAAAAGCGGATACATTGACCCCAGTGTTGGTGCTGTAACCGCCCTTGGAATATAGCGCATCATAGTGACCACCCAGCAAAGATAAAGCGTTGCCACTGGTGCCGCCGACAACAAATACTTCCGGCAGGTGAGTCATCGAAAAATTTGCAACATTGCAGCCAAAATTTCCGGCCGACTCAACCACGATAAGACCCGCACCGTTGACCATTTGTTTAACAACATTGTCATAATTGGGATCGATATAAGAGGCACAGGTAAAGGAGTTTGAATGTCCAAAGCTCAGATTTACGATTGACCCCCTGCTAGCATTGCCCGGAGTAGCCAACCAGTTGAGTGACTGCCAAATGGTATCTACGCCGCTGGGAGGGGTGCCGCATGCCCCTCCGTTAGGAATGTTCCAATTAGTAATTTTCACAATTTTTAGTGTAACGCCTTTTGCAGCACCCAAAGTATTGCCGCCCGCAACACTGGCCACCTCGGTGCCATGGCCATAGCAATCATCGCCATACGGAACACTGTTGTACCAATCATAAAATATCGATGCGCGGCCACCGAATTCTGCGGCCACATTCGCATTGGACAAAGCCAGGCCGGAATCCAGTATCCAGATCGTCCGACCCGCGCCCGTCTTGGTATAGCTGTAAGCGTTATTCCGGTCAGGGGTTACAGAATCCAGCCTGTCCAAGCCCCAATTGGATGTGGCATCCTGAACCGCATATGGCACCGGCATAACGCTTTGAGTAACGCTCAACACCCGTTTATCCTGCCTCAACCTTTCCGCTTCTTTCGCATCCATTTTTTATATTCACAGCGTTGACGGTATCCAGGATCCCGACCACTTCACCCGTGGTGCCCAACATGGCCGCTACCTCACGTTTGCTCTGGCCCGTGCTGTGCTGCCCAAAAGGGATGGGCCCCTTTATCCGGTTTGCCGCAGTCGCCGGCAGCACCACGTTCGCGCCATCTTTGAAGGCCACGATGTAGGAACCTTCAATGTAGGTAAGATCGGCAAGCGCTGAACCGCTAGCCAAAAACATGAATGACACCATGATCGATAACACATATTTACTAATCATCACTTCTTTCCTCCACTGAATAATTGCCGTTAACTTTCGACTCACTCGCTAATCCTACGATTTCGATTACGAAGGCGACCCGCCCGCCCCATGGCGGTGTAAACCATTAACCGAACGCCATGAGGGCGGCAGACCATACTCTTGCAATGAACTAAAAACAATAGACCGAACGGCATAGACCGAACGGCATATTTACTCTTTCGCGGTTTCATGGTAGGGAACGTTTCGCCCCGTTAACACGGGGACTACTTTGTTCAAGAATAACGGGCATATCAGCATCTGACCATTTTTCATGTCCCCCATGTGCGCCTCCTTCAACTGCCTATCTATTGATCCGGCCAAGTGAAGTTTTAACTCGGAAACTCACACACCGAAACCCCTCCCAGCCTCCCCTTATCAGGGGAGGAGCAGGCTCGGCTCTCCCCCTGACAGCGGCAGGGTCGCTACGCAGTAGCGGGGTGTCCGAAATCACTTGACCACTACAGGTGCATGGAATGCACCCTGCGTGATGATTGCCGCAATGGAATAGAAGCGGAAGAACGAGCCATTTGCATGGTAATAACCCGGCACAAATTTGGTTGTATGATGCGCCTCGCCTGAAAGGTTGGTTAATCGGAATGCAACAGGGGTGTGGCAAGCTGTGCCGCACAGTTGCGGCAACTTAAATATTGATCAGGAGTTCGCGGATGGAAATCAAACGCATTGCAGGTCCGGCATTCGCCGTCATTCTCGCCCTTGGCATAGGCACGGCGACTTTCGTTTCCCATAGCCGCAAAGCGGATGAGGAGGCGGTTAAAGCCGCCGCCGCTGCCGTGGTTGAAATCAAGGGAATGATAGGCTCGGAAAAAGAATCGTTCTTCGCCGACGCCAAAGTCATTGAGTTGCTGGCCGCCAAGGGCTTGCGGGTCAAGGTCGAAAAAGTAGGCTCGCGCGAAATTGCCTCGCGCGATTTGAAAGGCTACGACTTCGGTTTCCCTGCCGGTGCGCCGGCGGCTATCGCGCTGCAAAACAAGGTGAAAGCCAAACAGATCTATCCGACTTTCTTTACGCCGATGGCGATCGCTTCGTGGAAGCTGCTTATCCCCTTGCTGGAAGCGGAGAAAATCGTCAAACAAATAGACGGCACGTATTACGTGGTGGACATGAAGCAACTGCTGGAAAAAAGCGAGAAAGGCGTGCGCTGGCGCGACCTGAAAAACAATGCGGTTTATCCGACCGGCAAGAGCATTCTGATCAGTTCCACCGATGTGCGCAAATCGAATTCTGCGGCGATGTACCTGTCGCTGGCCAGTTATGTGATGAACGATAACAATGTGGTGGACAGCGCCGAGCAGGTCAACACGCTCATGCCCTTTCTGACCTCGTTATTCCTGCGTCAGGGCTTGCAGGAATCCAGCTCTGCCGGGCCGTTTGAAGATTACACCACCATGGGCGTGGGCAAGGCGCCGCTGGTGATGATATACGAAAGCCAGTTTCTGGAGTACCAGTCAAAGCGCGCGCAGCCCAACCCGGACATGGTGCTGCTTTATCCGCAACCCACCATTTACACCAAACACATACTGGTTCCCTTTACGGAGAACGGCCGCAAGCTGGGCGAACTGCTGGCGACCGACCCGGAGATGCAAAAGCTGGCGACGCAATACGGCTATCGCACATCTACACCGGAGCATTTTTCCGCATTCCTCAGCGCCAAAAAACTGCAAGCCCCTACCACGCTGGTGGATGTGATCGATCCGCCGAGTTATGAAGTACTGGATCGCATGATCCGTTCCATCGAAACGAAATTCCAATAAATTCACTTTTGAAAGGTAACGCGCCATGAACGAAACGACCACCAAGACTCAAGATGAAATGGTATTGACGCCGCCCGAAGTATTGACTCCCGTGGTTGAGTCCAAAGCGCCCGACATGGTGCCGCTCAAACCCGAAGTGATGGAAAAAATCGACGCGCAGGTGGCCGCTTATGTCGAAAACCTGTTGGCGGAGGATATTCAGAGCGATAGCTTCAAGGCCAAACTGGATTCCGCATTCCGCCTCGGCAAGGAAGAGATTTCCAATGCCTCATCCTTGATGACCGGGCGTTTCATGGAACGCAATTTCGTCGGCATCGAGGATTCCGCCTCGTTCAAGTCGATACAGGCGATGCGCGGGATGCTGGACGAACTCAACCCCGGCAAGCAGGGCGACTTGCTTGCCGAAAACAAGATTCTCGGCATTATCCCGTTCGGCAACAAGCTGCAAGCCTACTTCCGCAAATTCCAGTCGGCGGGCAACCAAATGCAGAGCGTCATGACCGGAATCTATGCCGCCCGCGACGATATGCAGCGCGACGCGGCCGATATCGAGCAGGTCAAGGCCAAGTTGTGGGAGGCGATGCAAAAACTGAAAAACGCAATTTACTTTGCCGAACAACTGGATCAGAAAATCGCGGCCAAAGTTGAGTCGTTGAAAGCCAGCGATCCTTTCCGCGCCAAGGCGCTGGAGCAGGACGTGCTGTTCTACGCGCGCCAGAATCTGCAAGACATGCAGACGCAGATGGCGGTCAACGTGAACGGCTATCTGTCGCTCGATGTGCTGAAAAAAACCGCGCGCGAAATGATCAACGGTTGCAACCGCGTCGCCACCACCGGCATGTCTGCATTGGCCACCGCGCAGACCGTCGCGCGCGCCACCGGCAACCAGATTCAGGTGATGGAAATGCTCACCGGCGTAAGCAATACCATCGGCGATTTGGTTGTTGAAACCTCAAAGCAACTGGGCAGCCACGTCGAAAAAACCGGCGACTTCGCCACCAATCCGCTGATCGGCGTGCAGAAGATACAGGAGATGTTCGACAACACTTTCAAAGCGATGGATGCCATGGACAATTTCCGCTCCAAAGCCATCGACACGATGGGCAAAAACAATCAGATGCTGAAAGAACAGATTGCGCGCTCCGAACAATATATGGACCGCGTGCGTTCCGCCGAAGCAAAGGCGGTGATGCAACCGACGGCAGGACTGGAAGGTCCGGTCAAGCTTTAATCTCTCTGGAGGTTCCCATGAAAAAAATCGCCACATTGTTGCTTGTTTCCCTCGGGCTCGTGTTAACCGGATGTCAGGACAAAGATGAGTCGGCTGCCCTGCCCGCCGATGCGGCAAACGTGCTGACGGTGCGCGCCGGTTCGGAGTTGAAAGACATCGAACCGCTGCTGCCGAAAATCACCCAAGCCACGGGCATCCATTTGCAAATGCGCTACAGCGGCACGCTGGAGGCGGTTGAGCAACTGCAATCCGGTGAAGCCGTGGATGTGGCATGGCTGGCAAGCAACCGCTATGCGATGCTGATGCCCGCCGTCAAATCGCGCATCGCGGCATCCGAGCGCACCATGCTGACCCCCGTGGTGCTGGGCATCAAGGAAAGCAAAGCCAGGGAATTGCACTGGGTGGACAATCCGCAAATCACCTGGAAGGACATTGCCGATGCGGCGAACCGGGGAAAATTCACCTTCGGCATGACCAATCCCGCGTCTTCCAATACCGGCTTTTCCGGCTTGCTCGGCTTGGCTGCGGCGCTATCCGGCAAAGGCGACGCGCTGGAAGAAAAAGATATCGACGCCAAACGCCTGGCGTCCTTTTTCAAGGCGCAGCGGCTCACCTCCGGCAGCTCCGGCTGGCTTGCCGATGCCTACATGAAAGAGCAGGACAAGGTGGACGGCATCATCAACTACGCCTCCACGCTGATGTCATTAAATCGCCAGGGCGAATTAAAAGAAAAGCTGGTATTGATTTATCCGCAGGACGGCATCGTCACCGCCGATTATCCGATCATGCTGATTAATCCGGCCAAACGCGACGCCTACAACAAAGTGCTGTCCTACCTCCGCGGCATCGAGTTCCAGCAGGAAATGGCCGCGACGACACTGCGCCGGCCGATCAATCCCGATGCAAAAGTGGCGGACTCGTCGCCCGGCACGCTGGTCGAGCTGCCCTTTCCGGCCAAGCTGGCGGTGGTTGATGCCATCCTCTCCGCATTCGACAACCAACTGCGCCTGCCCACGGACAGCACTTTTGTGCTGGATGAAAGCGGCTCGATGGAAGGTAAACGGATCGCGAGTTTGCGCACCGCCATGCTCGGGCTATCGGGCGCCGACACCAGCATTAGCGGTCGTTTTGCCCGTTTCCGCAACCGCGAAAGAATCTTCCTGCTGCCGTTCAGCAACACCTTCGGAACCACCGAGCGTTTCGATATGGGCGACGATGCGCAGTCCAACCAAACCACGCTGACCCGCCTTTCCGAGCGGGTCAGCGGCTTGGCCGCAAAAGGCGGCACGGCTATTTTTTCCGCGACGCAGCAGGCGTATTCCGAAGCCGTGCAACGCCGCCGCAGCGATCCCGCACGGTTTTATTCCATAGTGGTGATGACGGACGGCGAGAACAACGGCGGAATCAGCCTCAATGAATTTTCCAACTGGTTCAACCAGCTGCCGCCCGCCGACCAAGGCATCAAGATATTTCCGGTGCTGTTCGGCGAGGCCAGCCCGGAGGAGTTGAAACGCCTGGCCGACCTGACCGGCGGGCGCACATTCGACAGCCGCAAGAGCAGCTTGCAGGCTATCTTCAAAGAAATCCGGGGCTACCAATAACATGCAACCCATCTCCCCCCAAATGCGCGTGCTGCTATTTTTGTATAGCACGCAAAACCTGGTCGGATGCTTGCTGGCATTTATCGGCTTGGCGCTGTTTTTTCTCGGCTGGATTTCCGACTGGTGGTTCCCCATCGTGATGGGGCTATATGCCATCGGCTGGTTTGCCGTGCCCGGCGACAAAGAACTGGAATTGCGTGTGCGCAACGAAGACACCCAGTCCAATCTGGTCGAAGGTCTGGAAGAGCTGATACGCGCCTCCCATGCCAAGCTGCCGCCGGATGCGGTAACTCGGCTGGAGCGTATCCGCGAGCTGGTGCTGGAAATGGCGCCCAAACTGTTTGCGGGCGGTATGGCGATGGATTCTTCCATTTCACTGATCCATGCGGTCACGCGCGATCTGCCCGAAACCGTGAAAAATTACCTGCACCTACCCACGGCTTTTGCCACTTTGCATGTGGTGGAAAACGGGAAAACCTGCAAACAACTTTTGCTGGAGCAACTTGATCTGCTGGTCGGCCAGCTGTCAAAAATTGCGGAAAATGTTTACAAAGATGATGCGGATGCTCTGGTGGTCAACGGAAAATTTCTTCAGGAAAAATTCCACGCCGTCTCTTTCGTCAATTAAGCGCGGCGCGGGAACAAGGCCGGGCATCTCGAAACGTTCCCACTTCGTCACACCGGCGCCCAGTTATTAAATGCGCCGCATTAAGCATTCGGAAAACAATACGCAACAGCTGTTATTTCCCAGCCAGCTTATCCTCTGACGGGGTCAGGTTCCGTTCCGCCAGCAGCGAATGCAGTCTGCGGCTATCCGCGCGCAGCACGGTAAATTGCCATTCACCCAGCCAGACTATCTCCCCGCGTTTGGGAAGTTGTCCCGCCGCTTTAAGAATCAGCCCGCCTACCGTATCGCAATTCTCATCGCTGAATTGCGTACCCAGTGCCTCGTTAAAATCGTCAATCTCGGTATCGGCTTTGACGCGCCAATGGGCATCGTCCTGACGGATGATGTTATCTTCATCCTCGTCGAAATCGTATTCGTCAGAGATGTCGCCTACGATCTGCTCCAGCACGTCCTCGATGGTGACCATGCCGCACACGCCGCCGTACTCGTCCACCACCAGCGCGATGTGGTTGCGGTTGCTGCGGAAGTCGCGCAGCAGCACGTTGAGGCGTTTCGATTCGGGCACGAACACGGCGGGGCGCAGCATGTCGCGCACGTCGAATTCCTCGCCCGCGTAATAGCGCAGCAAATCTTTCGCGAGCAAAATACCGATGATGTTGTCTTTGTCGCCGTCGGTGACGGGAAAGCGCGAGTGCGCGGTTTCGATAACGTAGGGAATGAATTGTTCCGGCGGCTGGCTGATGTCGATCACATCCATTTGCGCGCGCGGGATCATTATTTCGCGCACTTGCTGCTCGGAGACCTGAATGACACCTTCCATCATGGAAAGGGCGTCGGCATCCAGCAGGTTGTGCTCGTAGGCGCTGTGCAACAGGGTGATTAACTGCTCGCGATCTTCCGGCTCGCGCAACAACATCGTGGAGAGCCGTTCCAACAGGGTGGGCTTATGACTGCTACTTTCTGAACCGTCCATACAAAAACATCAGCGAATGAGATAGGGCGCAGGATACCTTAATTTGAGCAGCAACGCAGTCTCGCGCGCCTCCATCTTCTCCGCATCGCGTTTGCGCTCGTGGTCGTAACCTTGCAGGTGCAACGCCGCATGGATGGTGAGATGCGCATAGTGCGCGAGCAAGTCCTTGCCCTGCTCTTTGGCCTCGCGCGCCACCACCGGCGCGCAGATCACCACATCGCCATAGAGCGGTGCGGTGTCGTCATAAACGAAGGTCAGCACGTTGGTGGCGTAATCCTTGTTGCGGTAACTCAAATTGAGCGCGCGCCCCTCGATCTCGTCGACGATGCGCAGGGCGATCTGCACATCCTGCTCCAATGCGACCGTCACCCAACGGCGGAACTGAGAGCGCGTCGGGAGATTTTTTGCGTTGCTGGCGTACTGAACGGAAAGAGATATCTTGCACATAGTGGGCGGCAGCTTACTGTCTTTCATTTTTCCATTTCAACAAATCATCGGCAGCCATGGGACGCGCGATGCCGTATCCCTGACCATACATACACCCCACATCGATCAGCAGTTGCGTCAGTTCTTTGGCTTCCATGCCTTCGGCGATGGTCTTGCGTCCGAAGCTCTTGGCCAGTGCGATGATACCTTGCACGATGGCGCGATCGCCCTCGTTGGTCAACATGCCCTGCACGAACGACTGGTCGATCTTGAGTGTTTCGGCGGACAGCTTGCGCAGGTATGAGAGCGAAGAGTAACCCGTGCCGAAATCGTCCAGTGCGAAGCTCACGCCCAGCTTGTGGCAAGCCTCGATGGTTTCGCTGGACTGCACGATGTCTTCCAGCGCGGCCGTCTCCAGCACTTCGATCTGCAGTTTGTTGCGCGGCATGCCGGGATAGCGCTCCAGACGACGCGCCAGTTCGGATACGAAGCTGGGCGACTGCAAGTGCCGCGCGGAGATGTTGATGCTGACCTCTGTAACGAATCCCTGTTTACTCCACGCATCGATCTGCGCCAACGCCGTATCCATCACCCAGCATCCCAGCTTGATCTCGAGATCGGAATCTTCGATGAACGGCAGGAATTCGGCGGGTAGTAGCAATCCCTGTTCGGGATGATGCCAGCGGATCAGCGCCTCCACACCGATGACTTCACCGGAGGTCAGCTCGATCTTGGGCTGGTAGAACAGTTCGAACTCTTTGTTCTCTATGCCTTGCAAGATACGGCGTCTGGATTCGTGCAAGGAGCGTACGCGCTGGTCGTGCTCCGAATCATAGAGATGGTAACGATTCTTGCCGTGCTGCTTGGCAACGTACATGGCTTGGTCGGCATGACGCAGCAATGTGTCCCCGTCCACATTCTCCGCCGGATAGAAAGACACGCCGATACTCGCGGATACCGTCGCCTGCGCGCCCCCTATATTGACGGGCATGGCGACGACGCTCAGTATGCGATCAAGCACCGGATAACATTCCTGTTCGCGCGACAGATCGTTGAACAGTACGACGAACTCGTCGCCGCCCAGTCGCGCCAAGGTGTCGCCCGCACGCAGCATCTCCTGCAAGCGGCGCGAGACATCCACCAGCAAGATGTCCCCCGCCTCATGCCCGTACTGGTCGTTAACGTCTTTGAAGCCGTCCAGATCGAGATAGCAGATCGCCAGCATCTTGCGGTTGCGTTGCGCGTGCGCGATGGCCTGACGCAAACGATCCGCCAGCAATCTGCGGTTCGGCACGCCGGTGAGTGCATCGTAATTGGCGATGCGGCTGAGCTCGGCTTCGTGGTTCTTGAAATAGGTGATGTCGGAGAAGACCCCGACATGGCGCTGCACATTGCCAGCCTCGTCGCAGATCGCCGAGATCGACAGCATCTCCGCATAAACCTCGCCGCTCTTGCGGCGGTTCCACATCTCGCCGCGCCAGACCTTGTCCTTCTTCAGCGCCGCCCACAAACCCGCATAGAAATCCTTGTCCTGACGCCCCGAGCTCAGTATCTTGGGATTGCGCCCCAGCACGTCGTCGCGACTGTAGCCGGTGATGGCTGTGAACGCCGGATTGACATCGATGATGGCATTGTCCGCATCGGTGATGATGATGGCCTCTTGTGTGTTGTCGAACACGCTGGCGGTAATGCGCAGATTGGCCTCAACCATTTTTGAAACCGTGATGTCTTCGACTATCGACCAGATGTATCGCTGCCCGTCCCTGCCCGTTACCAATACGCCATTGAGACGTAGCGGAATGAGAGCGCCGCTTTTCTGGATGTATTCTTTTTCATAGGGACCGTAACGGCCTGTCCGCGCCAAAGACTCGAGTTGCGCTGCCTCATCGGCAGAATATTTCTTCGGCGTCAGCGCCCAATAGTCGAGTGCATTCAACTCGTCCCGGCTGTAGCCGCAGATGCGCTGAAAAGCCCCGTTGAATTCCACGTAACGACCGCTCATGTCCGTCAGTGCGATACCCAAGGGCGACAGCTCATACAGATTACGCAGCTTCTCTTCACTTTCCCGCAACGCGATCTCGGCGCGTTTGCGCACCGAGATGTCCCGCACCACCGCTTGCAGGCAATCCTCGCCCTTGATCTCGCTCCGGCTAAGCGCGACCTCTACATCCAGAAGTGTGCCGTCTGCGCGCAATGCCTGCCATTCGAACGTTTGCGGCACACCGCCCATCGTAGCCGCGACCATTTCGCCCGCGAAGTCGGCAGACAATCGTCCACCAGGCTGTCTATCGGGAGCCAGAGCGGAGGGAGATCGACCGATGATTTGCTCTCTTGCAAGGCCGTACATCGCGGCTCCCTTTTCATTGCAATCGATAAAGCCGCTCGCATTCTGAATAAAGATGCCGTCGCCTGCGGTCTCAAACAGTTGCCGGTATTTGGTCTCGCTCTCGCGCAAGCGGCCCTCACTCAGCTTGCGTTCCAACTCTGCCGCCGCACGCGTCGCCACGATACTCAACACTTGGGTAAGCATTGCTTCGTCTTGCAACGGCTGGCTGTGCATCACGGCGATCAGTCCAAGCGCTTGTCCGGTAGAGTCCCACAATGGAATGCCCGCATAGCTTTCAATTCCCATCTCCGCCAGCAAGGCATCGGAGGGAAACAGCTTTTGTGCATCGCTCGGATAACAGCAAAAATCCTTGCCGATGACGTTCTCGCACGGCGTCCCCTTCAAGTCATAGCGCATGTTCGGGGCTATTCCGCCTTTGGCATATAACGCGATTGTTTCCGCGATGCCCGGCGTCGAATCCAATCTGTCGATAATGACGTAATCCACACCTAGCGACTCGCCGAGGTATTGGACAAGCGCATCGAAAAAATTCTCGGCACGATCTTTCCATCCGCGCTGAGCCACAAAATACAAGGCGTTTTCCACGCGTTTGCGCTCGGTGATGTCGCGTGCGACTCCCAGCACGCCGATCAAGCGCCCCCTGCTGTCCCGCATCGGGGTCTTGATGGTCTCCAGTAATTCGCGATGCCCATCACTGGCATAGGTGACCCACTCCTCATTGACGCTGGGCGCGTTCTTTTCCATGGCCTTACGGTCATAGCCACGGAAGAACTCGGCCTGCTCTTTGGGCATGAAGTCGTAGTCGCCCTTTCCGACGATGTCTTTTTCCGCAGCACCGAAGAATTGCTCGAAACGGTGGTTACATGCGAGATATATCCCATCTACGTCTTTCAGCCAGATCAGGTCGGGGATCGTGTCGATCAGCGTATGCAGAAAGGTCTCTTCGATACCGGCCCTCTCTTCCGCCAAGCTGAAGACCATCGACTGCGTGAGATCGTGTTCACTCACCAGTCCGACCATATTCCCAAGATCATCGACCACTACCAGATGGCGCACTTTGTGAGCCAGCATCTGTTCGGCGGCTTCATTGGTCGAGGCATTGTCGGATACGGTCAAAACAGGGAAAACCATCACATCGGACAATACGACATGGTCGCACTCGACTCCCTTAGAGTAGAGGCGCACCACATCACGCTCGGTGACGATACCGACAGGACGCCCTTGTTCGATCACCACCACGCAGCTCTTTTGCTGCGACTGCATCAAGTCGAGCGCCTGCATCAGATTGTTTCCCGGAGGCAACGCAATAGCGGAGCGCTTGGCGACGGCAGTCACCTTGCGGCGACCGGCCAATGCTGTCAGATTGAGATGCAAACGGAAATCGGTTTCGCTGACCACCCCAGACAGTACGCCGTCGTCATTCGTTAGCACGAGGTGACGTATGCCTTCGCGCAAACACGTCCGGTAGGCTTCCATGCAGTCGGCAGTACCGGAAATCACGATGACCGGCGTGGTCACGGCGTGGCGTAGCGGGGTGTCCAAAGGTGCGCCTGCACGCACCGCCTCAAGGATGTTGCGTTCGGTGATGATTCCCGTAGGGTGTCCGGTCTCATCAGTGACGACAATGGATGAGATGCGCTTTTCCGCCATGACGCGCGCGGCATCACCGACGCTATCGCCGGGCGCGAGTTGAACAACATTCCGCGTGGCGATATCGCTTAACGGAGCGGTGGGCTCGATGTTGCTGTGTGAAGTTGCGCGATGGCTCATAGTCAAATATTTGTTGGTCGGCAGAACTCCAAATGAAGACATTCCACCCAGTGCGCTCATTGTAACAATTACAGCATGGGTATTCGCACAGAACCTCATCCGCGCTCCCGTCCGATGGCTAATAGGCGCATCCCTGTATGCATCAGCGCACAAATAATTGCGGGTATTTTGTGTAAGATGCGGCCTATTGGATTCGCCTTACCGTAAGCGATCCAAGATTCCTTCATTGAAGAAGTAGCGTATACCCCACGAACATCAATTAAAACAAAATCACTTATTGGCGGCATTACCGCCCAGTGAGCTGAAAAATCTAAAGCCTCATCTCGAACAGATACTGCTTCACGCCGGAGACAATCTGACCGAACCTGGAAAGCGCTGTAGCCATGTCTACTTCCCCATAGATAGCGCCATCTGCATCTACTACCGTATGAATAACGGCGAATCCGCAGAGATATCGATGCTGGGTTAACGAGGGCATGTTCAGCATGACGCATGTGCTCGGCGGCGAGAGCATGCCCTACCTTGCCACCATCGAAACCACAGGGCATGCATTCCGCATCGAATGCCGCACCTTGAGAGAGGCGTTCAACTGCTGGGGCATTAAACTCAGCCCACCAATTCGCCGCGCAAGGTGTGCATCGAGACGGAAGTGATAGTCACCTCGACGAAACGCCCTACCAGATCAGCCGGAGCGATGAAATTCACCACGCGATTGTTGTCGGTGCGCCCAGCCAGTTCGCGTCCGTCTTTTTTCGAGATGCCTTCGACCACCACGCGCTGCACCGTACCCACCATTTTTTCGCTGTAAGCATTTTCCAGCTCGTCGATCCGGGTTTTCAAACGCTGCAAACGTTCCATCTTGGTTTCGTATGACACCTCGTCCAGCATTTCCGCCGCCGGGGTGCCGGGTCTGGGGCTGTACAGAAAGCTGAAGCTCATATCGAACTGCACGTCCTCGATCAACTTCATAGTTGCTTCGAAATCGCTTTCCGTCTCGCCGGGGAAGCCCACGATGAAGTCGGAGGTGATGGAAATGTCGGGACGCAAAGCGCGTATCTTGCGCACGATGGATTTGTATTCGAGCGCCGTATAGCCGCGCTGCATGGCCGCCAGCACTCGATCCGAGCCGCACTGCACGGGCAGATGCAAATGGTTCGCCAGTTTCGGCGTATCCGCATACAACTCGATCAGGCGCGGCGTCATCTCCCGGGGATGGGATGTCATGTAACGCACGCGCTGCACGCCGTCCAGCGCCGCAATCGTGCGGATCAGATAGGCCAAGTCCACGGTCTCGCCGTCGTCGTGCTCGCCCGCATAGGCATTCACGTTTTGCCCCAGCAGGGTGATTTCGCCCACGCCCTGTGCCACCAGGCCGCGGATGTCGCGCAGCACATCGTCCAGCGGGCGCGAAATCTCTTCGCCACGAGTATAGGGCACCACGCAGAACGTGCAGAATTTGCTGCACCCTTCCATGATGGAGACAAAGGCCGAACCCGTCGTCACCTGAGGTGTCGGCAGACTGTCGAATTTTTCAATCTCGGGAAAACTGATGTCCATCTGCATACGCCCGCTGGCGCGGCGCGCGGCGATCAACTCCGGAAGGCGGTGCAGGGTTTGCGGGCCGAAGATGACATCCACATAGGGCGCGCGGCGGAAGATGGTGACGCCTTCCTGGCTCGCCACACACCCCCCCACGCCGATAATCAAATCCGGCTTGGCCAACTTCAACGGACGCACGCGCCCCAAATCGGAGAACACTTTCTCCTCGGCTTTTTCGCGTATCGAGCAGGTGTTGAACAATATGATGTCGGCTTCTTCGGGCTTGTCGGTCAGCTCTATTCCTTCGCTGGCGCGCAGCACATCAGCGATCTTGTCGGAGTCGTATTCGTTCATCTGACAACCGAACGTTTTAATAAATAGTTTTTTTGTCACGCGTATCTCTGGCAATGACCGATAAATCGGCTTAAATCGTCTACCTGCGGGAGCGCCTGTGTAAAGGCAAGAGAATGCGGTTCCGGCATTGGCAACCGCACAACTGTGGTCAATTCTATAGAAAAAGCCTTGCACCGGCAAAATTTTATGCTAGGATTGCGTCCGAAGTTTGGGGGTCGTTTTCAATTTCTGAGGGGGAATAATAATGAGCATTATCGCAACATTCTGCGCAGTAACCACTTTTCTGATGGCAGTTGGCTTCTCGCTGTTCATGGTCAAAGAATTGTTCAAGCAACACTAATTCAAGCAACACAAGCAAGTATTCAAAATGGAAACTCCAGCCCGCAAGGTTGGAGTTTTTTATTTTGCAGTGCAAAATCGCCGTCAATTGGGATTAACCCGACTGGCGCTTTTTGAGTTCGACAAGTTTGTGATTCAAGCTAGAATTAAAGTCGTCGGTCAAACATCGTTTCCACTATAAAGAAGGGTTAAAAAATGAAGAAGACTTTACTTGCTACGCTGCTGCTTGGACTTTCCACCCCGCTATTTGCCGCCGACTCTATTAAAGTGGCGATTACCGGCCCGTTCACGGGAGGCTCCGCGCCGATGGGGGCTTCGATGCGCGATGGCGCCAAACTGGCTATCGGTGAAATCAATGCCGCGGGCGGGATTACCGTCGCCGGCAAAAAACTGAAGATTGAAATCATCGAGCGCGATGATGAAGCGAAGAATGACCGTGGCGCACTGATCGCCCAGGAACTCGCTTCGATGGAAGGCCTCTCCGGGGTGATCGGCTCGGTCAACACCGGCGTGGTCATCGCGGGCGACAAACATTTGCAGGAAAAAGGCATCACCAAAATCATTACGCCCGCCGCGGGCTCCGCTTCCATGACACAGTGGAGCAAAGCAGGGGTGGCGGATCTGTCTATCTTCCGTTTCGCCGCGCACGACGGCATCCAGTCGGCAATGGTGGTCGAGGAAGCCATCAACCGCAAACTCACCAAGGTCGCCCTGTTGCACGACGCCACCAACTACGGCGTTTCCGGTCGCGACGATCTGCTGGCGCAAATCAAGGCGCAGGGCAATAAACTGGAAGTGGTCGCCACTGAAAAATTCAATATCGGCGACAAGGACATGACCGCCCAGCTATTGAAAGCCAAGACCGGCGGCGCACAGGCGATTCTGATCTGGGGTATCGGACCGGAACTGGCCGCTGTCGCCAACGGCATGGCCAAGAACGGGCTGAATATTCCGCTGATCGGCGGCTGGACGCTGTCGATGTCGAACTATATCGACAACGCGGGCAAAAACGGCAACGGCACATTGATGCCGCAGACCTTCATCGAAGAAGCGATCACCCCCAAAGCCAAGAGCTTCATCGAGGCTTACCACAGGGCCTATAAAGTAGACCGGATTCCTTCTCCGGTATCCGCCGCCCAAGGCTATGACGCGGTGTATCTGTTCGCGGCAGCGGTAACGCAAGCGCAAAGCACCGACACCAAAAAAATCAAGGAAGCGCTGGAAGACCTGAAGGCGCCGGTCAAGGGCGTGATCGCCACCTGGAAGCATCCGTTCTCGAAATGGAATCCCGCCGATGAACAGTCGCACGAGGCGTTCCGTCGCGACAATGCCGTGATGGGTATGGTCAAGGATGGCCGCGTGGTTTTCGGCAACGAAGCGGACAAACAGCGCCTGATCAAGCAAGAGAAATAATTCATGGATGTAGTCCTCCAGATGGGGGTAAGCGGGGCTCTGATGGGCCTCGTTTACGCCCTGATCGCTTACGGTTTTCAACTCACCTTCGCCACCAGCAAGAGCATCAATTTCGGACAGGGCGAGCTGGTCATGCTCTCCGCCTTCATCAGCCTCACCCTGACTAACCTCGGCTTGCCGTACTGGCTGATGGCGCCGGCGGGCTTGTTGTGCGGCGTGTTGCTCGGCCTGATGGTGGAGCGTGTCGCGGTGCGTCTGGCGCTGGAGCAGAAAAGCGAAGGCTGGATATTGATGACCATCATCGTCGGCCTGTTTGCTTATTCAGCGGCGGAAAACATCTGGGGCAGAGACGATCACCCCTTCCCCACCCCCATTTCATCCGAGCCGTTACACTTGTTCGGGATCAATGTCACGCCGGTCGAATTGTCGGTGGCTATAGGCGTACTGTCGGTGATGGGACTGATCGAGCTATTCAAGCGCAAGACCTTATGGGGCAAGGCGTTCGAGGCCGTCTCGGCCGATCGGGATGCGGCGGAGCTGATGGGTATCTCGGCGCAGAGAACCATCATGCTGTCGTATGGACTGTCCGGTTTGGCGGCGGCAATGGCCGGCATTCTGGTTTCGCCGATCACCACCGTCGGCCCGACGATGGCATCGGCGCTCATCCTGAAAGCGTTCGCGGTCGCCGTGGTGGCGGGACTCGACTCCGGTTTCGGCGTTGTGCTGGTGGGACTGTTTCTGGGGGCGCTGGAAAGTCTGGCGAGCTTCTACATCGGCAGCGGCTGGCGCGAAGCCCCCGGTTTGATCCTGCTCATTTTGGCATTGGCCATGAAACCCAACGGAGTATTCGGCAAGGCTGCGATACGGAAAGTTTAGGTTGAGCTCAAACCCCCTCCAACTCCCCCTTGTCAGGGGGAGAGCAAAGCCCGCTCTTCCTCTGACACCTGCTCCTCCCCTGACAAGGGGAGGCTGGGAGGGGTTAGGGTCTAATAGAAGATTCGGGTTAAATCTGACTAATGGTTAATCTATGTTGAAAAGAATCCTGCTCGTTAACGGTGCCGAACTCGTCGCTTTTGTTCTGCTCGCCTGTATCCCTCTCGCCGTCAACAATTCCTACGCGCTGGGTCTGCTCACGCTGCTGGCGATTTACGGCATCTTGCTCATCGGGCTGGATGTCAGCGTGGGGTATCTGGGGCAGACGAATCTCGCGCATGCGGCCTTCCTCGGCTTGGGCGCTTATGCCGGCGGCCTGTGCGTGATGCACTTCGGCTTCGGCATGTTGCCCGCCTTGCTGGCGAGTTTGCTGGTGGGCTTCGTGTTCGGCGGCTTGCTGGCCTTTCCGGCGCTACGTCTTGCCGGGCCGCAGTTCGCGTTGGCGACACTCAGCTTTTCGGCGCTGACCGTGACCACGCTGAACGAACTGGAAAGCATCACCCAGGGCGCGCAAGGGCTGGTGGTGGATAGGCCGACGCTATTCGGCCTGCATCTCGGCCCCGAGGGTTTCTTCTGGTTATGTCTGGCACTGCTGGCGTTGACTTGGGTTGCGATGAAAAACTTGCTGTCCTCGCATTGGGGCAGAGCGTTCGAGGCCTTGCGCGACAGCCCTATCGCCACCGATGCGATGGGCGTGGGCGTGTTCCACCACAAGGTCGCCGCGTTCGCGCTGGGCTCCGCGCTGGGCGGTTTGGCGGGCGGCCTCTATGCCTTCAACTTCCAATACCTGCAACCCAACAGCTTCGTCTACGAGCTGATGGTGATCCTGCTGCTGGGTGTGGTGCTGGGCGGACGCAAGAGTTTGTGGGGCGCGTTCGTCGGCGCGTGCTTGATCGTGCTGCTGCCCAACCTGCTGTCCAACCGCACGCTGTTTGAAGTGCTCTCCGGCATCGGGCTGGCCGTCGCATTGATTGCGGGCGCGCTGAGTTTTATCAAGGCACGCCGCATTTCATTTCAAGTGGCCGCGCCCATCGTCAGCATGGCCTTGCTGCTGGCGGGCAGTTTGCTGGTCGAGAATACCGAAGACTGGCGCAAGGCAATTTTCGCGTTGATGCTGTTCTCGGTGGTGGTGGGTTTGCCCGAAGGTTTGATGGGCTATGCCGAAAAACAACTGACCCGCTTGTTCCGCGTTCCGGCGCGACCATTGCCTCAAGCCAGCGCACTTGAAGTAGTGCTGCCCAAAAACACGGACAGCGGAATGCTGCTGGAACTTGACGAGGTCAAGCGCCACTTCGGCGGCATTAAAGCGGTGGATGGTGTGACTATGCGGGTGACTGCGGGGCATGTGCACGGGCTGATAGGCCCCAATGGCTCGGGCAAAAGCACGCTGGTGAACGTAATCTCCGGCCTGTATGCGCCCAGCGCCGGGCAGTTGCGTTTGCAAGGCGTAGAGTTGCCCAAGGGCAGTTTGTATCAAGTGTCACAAGCCGGGGTGGCGCGCACTTTCCAGAACCTGCAACTGTTTTCCGAACTGAGCGCGCTGGAAAACGTGATGGTGGCCTGTGCGGGCGCATACAAAAAATCGTTGCCGCTGGTGCTGCTGGGGCTGGCCTACGGCGAGGAGAAAAAAGCGCAGGCCGATGCGCTGGCCTTGCTGGAACTGGTCGGACTGGCGGGCGATGCGCGCACCAAGGCCACTGACTTGCCCTACGGGGCGCAACGCTTTCTGGAAATCGCGCGCGCCTTGGCGCGCAAGCCCAAGCTGCTGATCCTCGACGAGCCCGCTGCGGGCTTGGCGCATCCCGATGTGCTGAACCTGATCGGCATCGTGAACAAGATCAACGAGCGCGGCATCACCACCATTCTGATCGAACACCACATGAGCGTGGTCAACGAAGTGTGCGATTTCGTCACCGTGCTCGACGAAGGCAAGATCATCGCGGAAGGTTCGCCCGACGATGTTAAACGCAACCCGCGCGTGATCGAGGCTTATCTCGGCGACAGCAAAGAAGCGAGCACCTCGGCGCGACCGCTGAGCGACACCGCCCTGCTGCGCGTGGAAAATCTGCATGCGGGCTACGGCGCCAGCGAAGTGCTGACCGGCGCGAGTTTTGAAGTGCGCGCGGGCTCCGTGGTCGCACTCATCGGCGCGAACGGCGCGGGCAAAACCACCGCCATGCGCGTGCTCTCCGGCATGCTGAAACCCAGTCAAGGCAAAGTGCTGCTGGAAGGCAAAGAAGTGCAGCAACTGCAAGCCTCGCAAATCGCGCGCCTCGGCCTGGCACACTCGCCGGAAGGAAGAAAAATATTTGCCCCGCTATCGGTGGAAGATAACTTGTTACTCGGTGCTTATACGCGCCTGCCTAAAATTTTCGGCTTCACCAGCAAAGCGAATGTCGATCTGGAAAAAGTCTACGCCCTGTTCCCGCGCTTGCAAGAACGCAGGAAGCAAGCCGCAGGCACGCTCTCCGGCGGCGAACAGCAGATGCTGGCCATCGGTCGCGCACTGATGGCAAACCCAAAAATCATCCTGCTCGACGAACCCTCGATGGGCTTGGCTCCGGTCATCGTGCAAGAGGTTTTCGTCATCATCAACAAACTCAAAGAAGCGGGCATCACGATGCTGCTGGTCGAACAGTTCGCCAAGAGCGCGCTGGAAGTGGCCGACTACGCCTATGTGCTGGAGCATGGCCGCATCGTGGTGGAAGGCACCCCTGAAGAATTGGCAAAAAACCAGCGCGTGCTGGCTGCCTACCTGGGGTGACGGGTTCAAGCTGAAGTTCGCACAGAGGAGTAACGCATCCAACCGCTCCCGATGGCAAACATCCAATACATAGTCTTAATGGTGGAGGTGATCAGGATCGAACTGACGACCTTCTGATTGCGAACCAGACGCTCTCCCAACTGAGCTACACCCCCGCCCGGCGAAATCCTAATGGCAATCCATTTATTTGGGAAGCGGTAAATTTGCAGTCTGGTAAAAACGCGGCAGATCGCTCAAGTCGTCGAACACCGCAGCCGCACCGGCAAAATCCTGCTTGCAGGTATACGGGTTGAGGGTGATGTAAGTTTTGATGCCCGCGGCCAGCGCGGAACGCAAGTCGTTGTTGGAATCCTCCAGCTCGATGACGATGATCGTCTTCAGTATCGACCAGTGTGCCGCCCACAACGAATATGATTGCATTGACTGTGATGTGACCGCTTTTTATTTAGCCCAAAAATAATCGTCGCTGTAACTATCAACTTGGCAATACGATTATTCTTTGATCTTGTATCCCATCGCCCGATACCCCCGCTGACGTTTTTCCCACATTCGCAGCAGCGAGGGATGCCCCATATCCACAAAATCAATCACTCTCACATCGGTTTTAGTCGCGTGCTCGCGATGCAATCGACCCGCATATTGCTGCAACGTTCCTGCCCATGAAATCGGCATTGCCAGCACCAATGTATCAAGCGGCGGATGGTCAAATCCTTCGCCCACCAATTTTCCGGTGGCGAGCAAGACACGGGGTTCATCAGGTGGCAGTGCGTTAAGTTCCGCGATCAATGTGGTGCGCAGCTTTTTGGTCATTCGCCCATGCAGTATGAAAAGCGACAGCACCTTTCCGGTTAATGCGGCTTGAATAGCATCCAGATGTTCAGTGCGCTCGGTGAGTACGAGAACCTTACGGCCTTGGTTAAACGATTTTTCAATTTGAGCCGCAATCGCCGCTGTGCGGGCTTCATCAATAGCCAGCTGACGGAATACATCCTGAATTCCGGTTTCCTGCGGCAGATCAATGCGTTTGTGCAATATCTGCGGAATGACTTCCAAATCGTGCGGCGCACTTGCCGGTTTGGCCGCCTTATGGCGAATCGGCCCGCACTGCATGAAAATGATCGGTTGCTGACCATCGCGCCGGATTGGAGTGGCGGTCAGTCCGAGTACATATTTCGCTTTGACCCGCTTCAAGATCGCATCGAACGACACCGCCCCGATGTGGTGGCATTCATCAATAATGACGTGACCATAATTCTCGACCAGTGGATTGATCTCTCCCTGACGCGACACAGATTGCATCACCGCAATGTCGATCTTTCCTGTTGCTTTTATCTTGCCGCCGCCGATGGTTCCCACCACACCTTTGCCTACGCCGAGAAACGATTGCAACCGTTCTTGCCATTGCTTGAGTAACTCTGTGCGATGAACCAGCACAAGCGTGTTCACGCCGCGCTCGGCGATCATTGCGGCAGCGGTCACCGTTTTTCCGAAAGCAAGTGGGTGCACATAGAACGCCGGTGTCGTGATACAACATTGCGGCGACAGCCGCTTCTTGATCAATGCGCAATGTTCCAGCGAAAGCGACGTTGATAGATTCGCCCTCATATCTTTCGTCATGCAGATCGCAGAGGATGCCGTTGTCCCGCAGTAATTCTTGCGCGGCCTCCAAACAGCCGCGAGGTAGTGCGATGTGAAGCGGATAGTTTTCTGCACAACCAATTACTCGTGGTGTATCCCATACCGACATGCGCATTGCCTGTGCTTTATAGAATTCTGGATTCTGAAAGGCAGCAAGGCGAATCAAGCGATTCGCCAGTGCTTGCGGCAGCAACTCTTTCTCAAAGTAGATGAGATTGCCCAGCGTTACCGTGAGCGATGTTGGCATAACACCCGCCAGTTTTTTGGAGACCGGTGTAGATCGTTTCCACGGCTCCTTAAGGTCTTCCTCGTCAATGAAAGTCACATCCAACGGATGCACACCACCGGTAGCGCGAAGAATAGTCGGCTCAATGTCGTGTGCAGGCATCGGCTGGATAGAAGCCAAAAATCCCCACTGGTCTGGATAGGGACATAAGGCCATGTCCACGAACATACTGAACCCACGCTCCCTTGGCTTTTTCTGCAAAGGTAGCGCAATCAAATTGCCGAAACCACCCTTGGGCATCGTGTCCTGGTTGGGGAAAAGCCGGTCGTAAGACTCGAGCTTGAGCTGACGGGTGCGGGTGCAAGTGTGGCTAATAATGGCAGTGCCAAGTCGCCGCGCATCGCGGGCGGATACACTGCCGGTGAAGAAAACCCAAGCGTGTCCACCATTACCTGAACGGGAAATTTCAAGGGCAACCGGCACACCCAATTCGTGACATGACCGAACAAATGCCAGCGCATCTTCTTTCCATTCTGCTTCATCGAAATCAGCAGCCAGAAAATGGCAGGTGTCGTCTATCAGCAGCGGATAAACACCAACGGTGTGTT
Source organism: uncultured Gallionellaceae bacterium (assembly GCA_964639585.1). Lineage (GTDB taxonomy): Bacteria > Pseudomonadota > Gammaproteobacteria > Burkholderiales > Gallionellaceae > PALSA-1006. The sequence goes on from CAZXDK010000001.1 coordinate 102,620, forward strand.
TGCCCGCGAGATGCTCGTAGATGACAAAATCGGTAAGCTGGCTCAACACGCGGTGACTGCAATCGGCACACTTGATGCGTGGCTTATTGCATACGCCTTGTCGCCATTCATTCGCGCAAGCAGGCGCGTAGCCAGTTTTGCCAGTAGTTTTACTTTCCCAGCGAACCGGATAGACATCGGTGCGACCACGAAACAAGCGACGAAAAGCGCCACTTTTTCTTGGGAGCTGAAATTGGATGGCTCGGCCTCTATCGCGGCGACCGGAGCGGGCTCAGGCGGCAAGCGCCATTCAATGTCATGTGCTTCCAGTAGCGCGATCAGGCGGGCGTTTTCAGCACGCAGCGCCTCCAGCCCTTTATGATCGAGTGATTCCATACTCGGCAAGCAAATCGTCCATGTCGCCGCCCACGCCATAGCCGAAGTTGTGGCTGATACGACGCACCGCATCCAGCCGGGCGAACAGCTCCGGTCGGCGGCTCTCAGGCAGAGTGCTGATCGTTTTCAATGCCTGCTCAAACATCCGTACCAATGCATCGAAGTAGCCCTCATCCTGCAAGCCAACATCATCGCTAAACCCGGAGGCGCGCTCGCAGTAAAAAACCATCAGCTCCGCCACGCCTTCAGACAGGCCAATAGCCTTTTTGTAATCCGAGATGGCTTTCTTGGCTTTGGACACCGACGTGTCTTGATTCTTGAACATATCGGGCCACAGCCAGCGGTCTATGATGACCTTGTATGGCTTGAGCACGTCGCCGCCCAGATTGAGACGAGCGTGCAGAAAGTTCTGGTTGTCCTTGTTAGCTGAATACAAGTCTTGCAGCAACGCCAGCAATCCAGCCCGATCGAAATCGGCCAGCTTAGTTTTGACATCGCTCCATGATGCCGAGTTTTTCTTGGTCGCCATATCTCACTCCCCCTTGCCGACCGGCTTGGAGTCATATCTTTTGCCGCCTGCGGCAGTTATCCGAAAGTTTCCGATAACTGCATATTCTTCCAGCCCACTACCCTGCACTTGTTTATTCTTGCTCATGCCTGAAAACCCTTTAATTCATTTTCAATCTGCTCAATGCTGGGCAGGCTGGATTGCAACTCGGCAGGCAGGGATTCAAGCAATTTGTATTCGGCAATGCCCATGGGCTGGGTCTTATCGCCCAAGGCATATTCAGCCACGATCTTGTTTTTGCTCTTGCACAACAACAGGCCAATGGTCGGGTTGTCGTGCTCGCTTTTCACTTGGCGATCCACCGCCGTCAGATAAAACCCAAGCTGCCCCAGATGCTCGGGCTTGAACTTGCCGCCCTTGAGTTCGATCACCACATAGCAGCGCAGCTTGAGGTGGTAGAACAGCAGGTCGATGAAAAACTCGTCGCCGCCCACGTCCAGCAGCACCTGCCGCCCGACGAATGCAAAGCCAGCGCCCAACTCCAGCAGGAATTCGGTGACGTGCTTCACTAAGGCGTGTTCGATCTCGCGCTCCTGCGCCTCATCGGTAAGCCCCAGAAAGTCGAAGCGATACGGGTCTTTCACCGACTCGCGCGCAAGGTCTGACTGCGGTTTGGGCAAACTGGCCTCAAAGTTGGTGACCGCCGTGCCGCTGCGCTCCAGCAAGCGAGTTTCGATCTGCATCACCAGAATATTGCGCGACCAGTTGTGCTCGATGGCTTTGGCCGCATACCAGCGACGGCTTTCGGGACTATCCAATTTATCCAGCAGCGCCAACTGGTGATACCAAGGCAATTGTGCAAGCACCGCTTGCACAAATTCCGCCTCCGGCCACGCCTCGGCAAAAGCACGCATGTACTTGAGGTTGCGCGGCGAAAATCCCTTCATCTCAGGAAAGGCGGTGCGCAAATCATGCGCCAGCCGCTCGATCACCTTCGCCCCCCAGCCTTGCTCAGCCTGCCGCGCCAGAATGTCGCGCCCGATCTGCCAGTAGAGCAACACCAGCTCGCTGGTTGACCGCCAGCGTGGCGCGCTGCTGCGCCGTGTGGATGCGGAATTTCAGATCGAGCAGCCAGTCGTGATAACCGGCTGGGGCGGACGTGAGGGAAACGGGTTGATCGGTCATAGAGCCTCCTTTACACCACCGCAACTTGCCTGCGCTCAATATCTGTCATGGCATCACCTCAACCCTTCAACCCGCAGCCGCCATCAATGCCGCAAGCTTGGCCAACGCCCCCGACACGATGCGCCCCTGCGCTTCGATGTTGTCGATAATTTGCTGCGGCGTGCGCGCATCCGTATTGGCAACGGCGGTGGGGTTGACCGCTTTCAAGTCGAACACCGCGGCATCAATCGTGTTGGCCTTGGTTTCCAGCTCATGCGCGGCTTTGTCTTTCTCCCGGATTTGCGCTTCCAACTCGCCCAACTCTGCATCGCTGGCTTTGTCCTTTTTCAAACGCTTGAGCTGCTCTTTAAGGTCAATCACCGCAGCCTTAATCTGCGCGGCTTCGTCCAGCAGCGGTTGCATCTCGGCGCGTGCCTGTGCGCGGCGCGCGGCGTTGCCGCCCTGTTTGGTTTCGACAACCCGCGCGCTATCGCCAAAGGCGGCCTTAAGTTTGTTATAGGCCTGAGTGCGCAGCTCGTCGCGGTCGCACAGGAATAGCGCGGGTTTGGGCAACTGCCCCGCCTTGCTCAGCCGCCACAGCAGGTTGGTGGCGATGATGGTTTTGCCCGCGCCCGTGGCCAGCGTGAGCAGGACGCGGGCGGGTTCGTTGTTCTGTTGGCAGCGGATGATTTTTTCAAAGGCGGCGCGAATGGCGGCATCCTGGTAATAGCGCGACTGAGCCCAAGCGGGGCTGTCGGCTTGAAACAGCATGGCCGCTCCGGGCTGGGCGATGTCGATGCCGATGTCTTTGGCGTAGCGCGCGCTCAAGTCCGGGTGGGGCGGAAAATCGGCAAACAGAAAGGTTCCCGCTTGCAGCATGGTGGTCAGGTCAAATTCGCCGTAGAGATGGCCGTTGGTGGCGAATACATATTTCACATCGAAGCGTTCGCAGTCGGCATAACTCTTGGCTTGCTGCATGCCCTTGAGCGGGTCTGCGCTTTCTTTTTTAGCTTCAAGCACGGCGACAGGTAGCAGCTTGGGCATGTCGCCCACTTGCACGCACAGCAGGTAATCGGTGCGCCCCGCGCCTTTGCGGCGGCGGCCTTTGGCTCCGGTGGGTTCAACGGGTGCGGGGGTGAGTATGGTTTCCAGTGTGATCTGGTCGCGGCTGACATAGCCTTTGGCGCGAAGCTGCGGATCTATCAAGTGGTAGCGGGTTTCCGCTTCATTCATGCTCAACGTGGTATCTCCCTCACAAACCAATTGCTGCGGCAGGCAAAAACATTAACAGCGAATTATCCGGCATGGCCTCGAAGCCGAACCGTTTGTAGTAGCCCGCCGCCTGCTCATCAATGGCATCCACGAACAAGCCGATGCCGCCCGCTTCCCGATAGATGCGCTGCGCTCTGGTGAGCGCGTCTATCAGCAACAGCTCGCCGAGCCCCTTGCTCTGAAACCGTTTATCCACCGCCAGCCGCCCCAGCTTTACACCGAGAATCCGGCGCGGCATTTTCTTGCGCCACGCTTCGGGTAGGTGGCGGCTTTCGAGTTCGACTAGAGTGAGTGCGTAGTAAGCGCAGATGCAATCGGGCGCTTCATCGAGGATGGCGACGAAGATTTTGGACAGCCCTTTTTCCTGATGCTGGCGGGCTGTTTTTTGCAGCCAATCGTTCAGTTCTTGGCGGCCACAATCGAAGCCCTGACGATCATGGTTTCCAGTTAAAGGAAGCAGTCGCATCGTCTTGTTTGGCTTTTTGGTAGCGTTTCAGAGCGGCTTTCAATTTGGCGTTGGGCTTGGGCGGTTGATCGACCAGATCGAGCAAGCAATTCCAGTCGCGGGGTGTGAGACGTATCACCTCTTCGCGCTCGATCACCGCTTGCGCTTCTTTGAGTGCCGACTGCACTAAAAACTGATTCACCGTCGCGCCGGAAAGCTCGGCTGCGCGGCACAAAGTTTCATAGACCTCATGGGGAACGCGCGCTCCAATGCGGTCTTGCTTGGCGATGGCAGTAGTCATATTTCACTCCATTCAAATGAGCAGGCAGTGTATCACTGTTGCCAAAATGACGCCTTTCTCAATTTCAGCTCAATCAGATAGCGCGTAGCTTGTTGGCTCGGCGGTTTTTTATTGGGCGATATTCCAGCGAATCTTAAGCCGGACAAGTCGGAGCCGAACCACCGTCCCGTTCGTCCCGAGTAGGCGAAGCCGTATCGAGGGAAGGTGGCAATCTTGGGAGACGCAAAATCAACAAACCAGCGGGCTTCGCCCATCCTTCGATACGCCGCGCGATGCGCAGCACTCAGGACGAACGGGCGAGAGATAAAGGTGAGACTAACGGCCCGGCGCATTGATGACTTCCAGTGCCCGAAGGATAAAGCGCAAGCTTTTCTCTGGTGCGATGACCCGCCGGGGTTGGCGGTTCGTGCAACCGCTACCGGTTCCAAATCCTACATATTCCAAGCCAAGGTCAAAAGCAATCCATTGCAGTTGGTCGCATAGAACACATTGACAAGTGTTAATTACCTATTTACAGTCCATCCCATGATTAAGACATTCAAGCATAAAGGGCTCAAAGCCTTTTTCGAGACAGGCAGCAAAGCTGGAATACAGCCTAAACATGCCGCAAGGTTGAAACTGATGTTGTTTATGCTTGATAGCGCCAAGCGCCCCGATGATATGAATGCACCGGGCTGGAGGTTTCACCAACTCACTGGCGACTTGGCCGGTCATTACTCGGTAACAGTGAATGGAAACTGGCGTATGACATTCACCTTTGATGCTGAAGATGCCGAGATTGTCGATTATCAGGATTACCACTAGGAGAAAATGAACATGAGCAGAATGCACAACCCGCCACACCCAGGCGAAGTATTGCGGGAATGGATACCTGAAGGCATGACGGTTGCAACGGCAGCGCAGGCTTTGCAAGTGTCGAGAGTTACGTTGTCCAAGGTTCTTAACGGCAAGTCCGGCATTACGGCAGGGATGGCATTGCGCCTTTCCGCATGGTTGGGCACTTCCCCGGATGTATGGCTAGGGATGCAAACCCAGTTTGATTTGTGGCAAGCAGAACAAGAGCCGAGCCCGAAGATCAAACCGCTGGATCGACTGACGGCTTAGAGTATCACCGCCGCATGCCTGGAAACCAGAATCCACTATGACCGAGGAAAAAAAGAAACATAGACGGATTGAATTTGAAAAAACAATGAACGACGATGTAACAGCCTAACGAATAGCCGCTAGCCTTGCTAGTATTGGTGGAGGTGATCAGGATCGAACTGACGACCTTCTGATTGCGAACCAGACGCTCTCCCAACTGAGCTACACCCCCGCCCGGCGAAATCCTAATGGCAATCCATTTATTTGGGAAGCGGTAAATTTGCAGTCTGGTAAAAACGCGGCAGATCGCTCAAGTCGTCGAACACCGCAGCCGCACCGGCAAAATCCTGCTTGCAGGTATACGGGTTGAGGGTGATGTAAGTTTTGATGCCCGCGGCCAGCGCGGAACGCAAGCCGTTGTTGGAATCCTCCAGCGCGATACAGTCGGCGGCGCTCAGCTGCAATTCGCGCAACACCCAATCGTAAATATCCGGCGCGGGTTTTTTGTGCGGCACGATGTCGCCGCAGCCGTTGGCGGAAAAATAATCCGCCCAGTTTTTTCCCAACCCGACTTCCAGCAGAGCCGAGACATTCTCCGGCGTGGTGGTGGTGGCAATAGCGAGCGTGATACCCGCCTCATGCGCTTCGCTGATGAATTGCCTGATGCCGGGGCGCAGCGGGATATGCCCGTCGCGCAGCATGGCGGTGTAATAGCCGGTCTTCACCATATGCAGATGTTTGACGAAATCGTCAAAATTGTCCGGCTTGGTGTAGCCCGAAAGAAAATCCGCAACGTAATACTTGATACGCTCCTTGCCCCCGGTCACCTTGAGCAGCTTGTCGTACAGCGCGACATCCCAGTTCCAGTCCAGACCGTTTTCGGCAAAGGCCTTATTGAACGACTGGCGGTGCCCGTCTTCGGTATCGGCCAGCGTACCGTCCACATCGAATATGATTGCCTTGATTGTCACTGGGATACCTTTTTATTTAAGGCCGGGAAACTTGCCCGCCATACCACGCATCAACTTTGCCATGCCGCCTTTGCTGCTGAACATCTTCATCATCTTTTGCGCCTGCTCGAACTGATTAAGCAGTTGATTCACGTGCATCACCTGCACGCCCGCACCGGCTGCGATACGTCGTTTGCGCGAGGCCTTGATGAGTTCGGGATGGGTGCGTTCGAACGGTGTCATCGAATTGATGATGCCTTCAGTGCGATTGATCTGGCGCTCGTCAACCGCGCCCGCGGCGGCTTGCGAAAATTGCGCGGGCAGTTTATCCATCATGGAGGAAAGCCCCCCCATCTTTTTCATCTGCACGATTTGCATTTTGAAATCGTTCAGATCGAAGCCCTTGCCGCTTTGCATCTTCTTCGCCAGCTTTTCGGCTTCGGCGTGATCGACGCCGCGCTGCGCTTCTTCGATCAGCGACAGCACGTCGCCCATGCCCAACACGCGCTGCGCCATACGGTCGGGATGGAAGGCTTCGAGGCCGTTCATCTTTTCGCTCACGCCGACGAACTTGATCGGCTTGCCGGTGACATGGCGCACCGACAGCGCCGCACCGCCGCGCGCATCGCCGTCCAGCTTGGTGAGTATCACCCCGGTCAGCGGCAACGCATCGCCGAAAGCCTTGGCGGTGTTCACCGCATCCTGTCCGGTCATCGCATCGACCACGAACAGCGTCTCGACCGGTTTCAGCGCGGCATGCAACTGTTTGATTTCTTCCATCATCGCCGCATCCACCGCCAGACGTCCGGCGGTGTCTACGATCAGCACTTCATGGTGATGCTTGCGCGCAAAATCGAGCGCGGCAAGCGCGATGTCCTGTGGCTTTTGCGTAATATCGGAAGGAAAAAAATCGACTTCGAGTTGCTGTGCCAGCGTGCGCAATTGTTCGATCGCGGCGGGACGATAGACGTCGCAGCTCACCAGCAACACCTTCTTCTTGTTCTGCTCGCGCAGCAACTTGGCGAGCTTGCCGCTGGTGGTGGTTTTGCCCGCGCCTTGCAAACCTGCCATCAGAATCACGGCAGGCGGAACGACCGCGAGGTTGAGCGCATCGTTGTGCTCGCCCATCAACTTGGTCAGCTCGCGGCTCACCACACCGATCAGGGCTTGTCCGGGACTCAGACTGCCGATGACCTCATGCCCGAGCGCGGCTTGTTTAACCTGGGTGGTGAATTCCTTGACCACGGGCAAAGCCACATCCGCCTCAAGCAGTGCAAGACGCACTTCGCGCAAGGCATCCTGAATATTGTCTTCGGTGAGGCGCGCCTGACCGCGCAGATTCTTGATAATGCCGGAAAGGCGCTGGGTAAGGTTGTCTAACATGGTTTATAGCACTGAATATAGTTAGTGTAGAATTCGACTAGTCTAAAACATCTGCCCGCATCATGTCGAACTTCGTTCCAACTTTCATTGCTTTTCTTGCTTACGGCACGCTGGCATTTTTCTTTTGGCGCGCACAAGTCGCAGGTAATGCGGAAGCATTGAACCGTGGCGGCATGGGGCACGCCGTCGGCATCCCCCTGGCGCTCCATGCCTGGCTGTTATACGAAAACCTGCTGGTCGGCAGCAGCCTCAATCTGGGTCTGGTCTACACGGTATCGCTAATTTTGTGGCTCACCATGCTGGTGTACTGGCTGGCGCGCTTTTTCTATCCGCTGGCCAGTTTGCTGACCCTGGTTTTGCCGCTGGCAGCCGTCGGCGTAGCCTTGCCGGCCTTGTTTCCACAAGTGCACAAACTGTCCGAGCCTACATCGTGGATGTTCAATGCGCACGTGCTCGTCGCCATGCTGGCCTATAGCCTGTTCACCATCGCGGCTCTGCACGCGGGATTGATGTCGCTGGTGGAAAAACGCTTGCACCATGCCACCTTGCCAGCCGTTTTCAAAAATCTGCCGCCGTTGTTGACCATGGAAACTTTATTGTTCCGCATTGTCGGCGCCGGAATGGTATTGCTGACCCTGACGCTAGCTTCGGGCATTCTGTTTTCCGAGCAAATTTTCGGCAGACCGTGGCAGTTCAACCACAAAGTTTTATTCGGATTTATTTCCTGGGGCGTGTTCGGCATCCTGCTGCTCGGCCACCTCTTTCAAGGCTGGCGCGGACGCACTGCGGTGCGCTGGACATTAAGCGGCTTCGGTTTTTTGATCCTCGCGTATCTGGGCAGCAAATTCGTTCTGGAAGTCATTCTGCACCGCTAGATTCATTTAGCCACGGATGAACACAGATCAACACGGATGCAACGGCAGATTTATCAGAGACAATCCGTGTTCATCCGTGGCTAACTTTTCGCCCTTTCAGCTCTACAGCATCCCCTTCTCGGCAAACGACAGACATCCCGTTCCCGCCACAATAAAGTGGTCGAGTACGCGCACATCCACCAATTGCAAAGCCTGCTTTAAGGCATCGGTCAATAACTGATCCGACTGGCTCGGTTCGGTCACACCCGACGGGTGATTGTGGGCGAATATCACTGCGGCGCAATTGAGCGCCAATGCGCGCTTCACCACTTCGCGCGGATACACGCTGGTCTGGGTGAGCGTGCCGTGGAACATTTCCTCGGCGGCCAGAACACGATGCTGCGCATCAAGGAAGATACCCATAAACACCTCCTGCCCGCGTCCGCGCAACAGCAGTTGCAAATAGTTGCGCACCGCCGTCGGTGAGTTTAGAGCATCGCCGCTGCGCATCTCCTCTTGCAGCGCCCGCCGCGACATTTCCAGCACGGCCTGCAACTGCACATATTTCGCCTGCCCCATGCCGTGCGTTTCACAAAATGAGTCTTCGCTTGCGGCGAACAACTGTGTCAAATTGCCGAAACGCGTGAGCAACTCGCGCGCCAGATCCACCGCGCTTTTTCCGACCACGCCCGTGCGCAAAAAAATCGCCAGCAATTCCGCATCGGAAAGCGCCGCCGCGCCGCGCTGCAATAATTTCTCGCGCGGACGTTCGCCTACCGGCCAGTCAGGGATGCTCATGTCGTCCACCTCTTGCTAGTGCCGAATGCGCGACGCGGCAAACATTGCGCGCACCCGTTTTTATTTAAGCTGAAAGCACACCCAGAGATATTACACTACGCATCATGGAGTTATGCACTTTAAAGGCAGTCCAAACAGATTGTTGCGGCGCACTTTGCCGTTTGCCCTTAGAAGTCTGCACCAACCCCCAACGAGAGCAGCGACAGGTTATTTATGCCCGAGTTGGAGTCGATATTGAGGTGCTGGATACGTTCATACTGCACGCGTAAAAATACACTGCTGAATATATGCGAGCTAAGGCCAAAGCCATAAATGGCAGTCATGCCATTGGCCCTGGTATCAACCGGTACAACCACCCCGTTGGAATCTACCGCTATGGAATTCGATTGCCCCAGGGTGTAAGCGCCGCCCAGCCGCAATGAAACCGAATTTGCATCGCTCAGTTTGACTGAGTATGTCAACGGAACCATAAATGACTTTGCGGAAAATTTTGAGGTCAAACTACCGGGACCGGAATTAACCGACATGCTGTTGCCCTCAATGGCAAATTCGCCTAAATTCGCGAAAGAAAACTCTACCCCCAGCCCTCCTTCCGCTGGCGAGTACCCGGCCCCCAAACGGAACATTGTGGCGCTGGCCGAGCAAGAGGATATGGTCAGGGCAGCACCGCCGATATCGCATAAATCACCTGAACTCAACACTCCCCTGTCCACGAACAAATACAGCTCATCGCGCCCGGATATATTTTGCATATCATCCGCGCTTCCCGGCTTGGCCGAAGTACCCCGTTGCGACGTTGACGCATCGTTCTTTTGGCGCTTAACTCTTGCACCGTCAGCTTGGGCGTATAAATTTTCCGCGCTTCCCGGCGTGGATAAGAATTTTTCACCATTGACATTGATAATGTTCAAATGGCCCGCACCGAAATGCATATCATCGGCAAAATCAAGCACCGCACCGACCACTGCCAGCTTCTTGCTTTTAATTTCCGCATCGAACTTGAGCATGGCGGCGGTCACTTGATTATGCACATTGGCGACAACTCCGTCCGCATTGCTTAAATTTTTGCCGATAGCGATGGTGTCCAATTCGCGCTTGATGGCCGGTGACTCTTTGGAGTAGTCACCGGAAACCGCATCAATAGCACCGCAACGCGAATGTCCGATGAACAACAAAAATGGGGTGTGCAGATGCTGAACGCCGTATTCGATTGTTCCCTGAGCGGTGACGAATTGGTTGCCGATATTGCGCACCATGAACAACTTTCCTTCCGGATTAGCGTTGAACATGTGTGTATGCACACGCGAATCGGAGCAGGTGACGACTGTCGCCAGCGGGTGTTGGCCTTTTGATAAATTATCAAAAAAATCGGCCTTATGGCTTTTATAGTAGCGCAGGTTTTCCGACTTTAGCTGATTGACCAAGCTGATGACGCTGCTGAAATCCTTGACGGTATGCCCGTTGTTATCCAGTGCATATCCCTTTGTTGAGATGACTATCGCTGCCGCGCAGGCGAACAAGATTATTCGCTTCAAAGTGCTTCTCCCAATGGGTAGGTTCTGATACGGGATAGAGTAACAGATCAAAGAAATTGTATCTGCGGCGAATAGGGCTGGATTTAGCAGCCAATTCTCCAATTGACCGCCCCACCCCCAAGTTTCATTTCATCCCCCAAGGGCGCTGCCGACCCCAGCGGCATTTCTAACTCAATATCCGCTATCGAACTCAAGTTTCCGGAGCAGCCTGCGCACTGGCGCGGGAATTGCCGCCTGCAACGCATCTTCTACACTCAGCCACATGCCACCCGCTTGTTGCGCCCGTTGCGGCTTGCCCGCCACGCGTATTAACAATGGCGTGATATGCAATTTGAAATGTGTGAAAGTATGGGTAAAAGGCGATATGTCGCGCGGGATGAGGCGGCCACTGGGATCGGGACGGGCGCAGTGATACCCGTCGCTTTGAACCGCCGCCATCGCTGCTTGCTCATCATCGAACTGGGGGGGGCACCACAATCCCCCCCAGATGCCGCTAGCGGGGCGTTTTTCCAGCAGAATATCGTTGCCGTGCATGAGCAATAAGAACGTGCTGTATTTTTCCGGCACGGCTTTGCGCGGACGCGGCGTGGGCAATACGGCAAGGCGGTGGGTGTGTAAAGCAATGCAGTCTGCCCGCACCGGACAGGCCGCACATTGGGGCTTGCTGCGGGTGCAAACCGTTGCGCCCATGTCCATAAGCGCCTGGGTATAGACGGCGACATCGCGCTGCGGCAACAGCGCTTCAGCCCGCTGCCACAATTGTTCCTCTACCCTCTTTTCGCCCGCCCAGCCTTCGATACCGCAGTGACGCGCCAACACGCGCCTGACATTGCCATCCAGAATGGCGCGGCGCTCATGGTAGGCCAATGCGCAAATAGCGGCGGCAGTGGAGCGTCCGATGCCGGGCAAGTCGAGTATCTGCGCGAACTCGCGCGGAAATTCGCCGCGGTGCTTTGCGGCGATAATCCGCGCGGTTTTATGCAGGTTGCGTCCGCGCGCGTAGTAGCCGAGACCGCTCCAATGCGCGAGGACTTGCTCCTCGGTCGCCACCGCGAGCGCGGCGATGTCGGGAAACGAGGCGACGAAGCGCTCGAAATACGGGATGACGGTGACAACCTGTGTCTGTTGCAGCATGATCTCGGACAGCCACACGCGGTAGGCGTCCGCGCCTTGCCAGGGCAAATCGTGACGACCGTGCGTGCCTTGCCATGCTATCAATCGGGCGGCAAAATCTGTCATCGCGCAAAATAAAACGAGGCCACAACGGCCTCGTGTTTTATGGAAGCCGCCGCCACCTTATTCGGGCAGGGCAATTTTGTCGCCGCTGCTGAACTGGTAGTCTTTGAACACATGTTCCGCAGACAAAACCTGGTAGCTGCCGTCCGCAAGCTTGCGCGTGGTGTCTTTCAAACGGTAGGTGTAGTGCCCGCAGGTCCAGCATTTGAAGTTGCGCATATGGGTGCACAAACAGGTCTTGTCGAACACCTGAATTTTTTTCTCCTCGGGATGCAAGGCCACTTCCCGATTGTAGGCATCGATGTAAGAACAATTGCCGTTGTTATCCAGCAAATAACCGTATGATTCGCAGCCGGGACGGATGCCCGAGCCGATCGACGGGCTGTGTTTCAACATGCGCATCGGGTAGCCGGTGGGCGAAGTGGTGTTGACCTCGACATCCGCTTCGCTGGCTTTGAAGTATTCCTGCTGCACATCGCGCGGCAGACCGCATTCTGTCGTCACCGTAAAACGCGTCGCCACCTGCACTGCCGCAGCGCCCATCTCAAGAAAGCCGGTTGCGTCACTGCCGGTAAAAACACCCCCGGCGGGGATCACCGGAATAGCCAGCTTTTCGGCTTGCAAATAATCTATAACCTCTTGGGTGATCGTGCGCAGATCGTATTTTGCCCAATCCAGTCCGAAGCCCAAATGCCCTCCGGCCAAAGGCCCTTCCACCACCACATAATCGGGCAGGCGATTAGTGCGCAGATTTTTGCGCAAAAATAACTGTAACGCGCGCAACGAAGAAACGATGATGCCCAGCTTCACATCGCGAAACCGCGCATGGTCTTCCATCAGCGCAAATGAGCCCAGATGCAACCCTGCGGCCAGAGTAATGCCGTCGATGCCCGCGTTCATCGCCTCATGCAAACGTATGCGTAGCGTTTCCTTCGACGCATTCATGGTGAGTTTTTCCATGACGTTGATGAATACCATACCGGAGCCGCGTTTGGCTTCCATGGTTTTGCTGACGTGCATCCTTGTCGCCTCGGCAACTTGCGCGAGATCGAACTTGACGGCGGATTTATCCGAGTTTTCGAGGTTGTATTTGTATTGCGTCAACTTCACCTTGACGAAATCCGTGTCATAACGGCGATCCGTTACCGTGGGTAACATGGCATCGGAGATGTGCCCCACGCCTCCCAGGCGCGCGGCGACCAAAGCCAGTTCCGCCGTGGAAATATCTACGCCCATCCCGCCTATCATAATGGGAACCAACTCGTGCTTGCCGAAGCACAAGCGGAAATCATCCACGCGTTTCATACCATTCCTTTGTTTCGATTAAGCTGATGCTCGCATAGCGATTCGTTTGCCTCCGCCCCCGTTTGAGAGCAAGGATTGAGGAGAGAGAGCGGACGTAGCAAGTGCATCGTTGTCAAGACATGTACCCCCCATGTCGTAAGGACGCTATATTACCTTGGAATAACGCGCATGTTCCTGTTTGGTGCGCAGATATTTATCAAAAACCATACAAATATTGCGGATTAACATGCGTCCCTTCGGCGTCACCTTGATGGTTTGCGGTGAAATCTTGAGCAAACCTTCTTTTTCGTATTCCTCAAGCTCTGTCAATTCGACGGCAAAATACTGCGCGAAATCGATGCCGTAAGTTGTGTTGAAAAAATCTTTCGAAAGTTCGAAATGACACATTAGCGCTTGAATAATCGCGCGCCGCAGCAAGTCGTCCTCATTCAGCTCCATGCCGCGCATGATGGGGAGCGTGTTGCGGTCCAGCGCGGCATAATAGTCAGCCAACTCGCGGAAATTCTGGCTATAAGTTGGACCGACTTTGCCTATGGAGCTGAGCCCGACCGCCACCAGATCACAATCCGAATGCGTGGAATACCCCTGGAAATTGCGGTGTAAACGGCCCAGTCTTTGCGCCACGGCGAGTTCGTCATCCGGTTTGGCAAAGTGATCCATGCCGATATACACGTAGCCCGCATCGGTCAGCGTGTTCACCGCCAGTTTGAGTATGTCCAGCTTGGTTTGCGGCGCAGGCAAGTCTTCTTCATGGATGCGGCGCTGCGGCATGAAGAGGGTCGGCATGTGCGCGTAGTTGTAAATTGACAAACGATCCACGCCCGCCGCGATCACCTTATCCAGAGTCGCCTTAAAACCGGTCAGGTTTTGCTTGGGCAGGCCGTAGATCAAATCAATACTCACCGAGCCGAAGCCATTGGCGCGCGCTGCACGGATGACCTGCAAGGTTTCTTCTTCGCTCTGTATGCGGTTCACCGCCTGCTGCACGGCAGGATCAAAATCCTGCACACCGATACTGATGCGGTTGAAACCCATCTCTCCCAGCAGGGCCACGGTTTCATCGCTCACTTTGCGCGGATCAATCTCGATGGAATATTCACCGTTTTCAATCAGATTAAAGTTCTTGCGTATCGCCCCCATCAGTTCGCGTATCTCGTCATTGCTCAAAAAAGTCGGCGTGCCGCCGCCGAAATGCAATTGCTCTACGCGACGCTCGTCACCCAGCAAGGCGGCCTGCATCTCCAGCTCCTTGATGACATAGCGCACGTACTCACCGGCCTTGCTGAAGTCCTTGGTAATAACCTTGTTGCAAGCACAATAGAAACATAGCGTGTTGCAAAACGGGATGTGCACATACAGGGACAAAGGACGGTTAACCGCATCCGCCTTGCGCCTATCCAGCCAGGCGGCATAGGTCTCCGCGTTAAACGTTTCGGTAAAACGATCCGCCGTGGGATATGAGGTATAGCGCGGCCCGTTCTTGTCCAAGCGCTGTATCAATTCCAGATCGACTTCCAGATTCGCTGCCGCATAGTCTGTATTTTTACTCATGACTCTTCTTGTATGATTAATTTGTTACACTATACCAGCAGTGCCGCTCATTGCGTTTGCTACAGGTTAAAAATTCATATCATTTTTTACTTCAACGCAGTTGTTATTTGCCTCAAAACCGGCGTTGCGAAGCAGCCTTAATATAAAAAATAAACTCAGGGGGACACCGATGGAAAATCAAGCAGACAAGGTGGAAGTCAAACGCGCGGAAATGTTGCATAGCATTTTACTGTTCGACCTTATCGTGATACACGTTTTTATGTTTGTCCTCGCTCTCGGCATGATAAAAAGCAGCTACATTCCCCTCATGCTGATGCCCGTCATCTCAATTTCGCTGCTGAGTTTTATTTTATTCAAAGCGCGTCGCTCGCTGACTCAAGAGCCCTCAGCATTCGTGCGCTGCCATATGCTGCTGGCTGCAAAACGCGCCCGGCTGTTTATGCTGTTGTTTATCATAACCGGCTCGTTCACCGCCATCATGTTCTTCGGCGGCGCTCATTTTGGCTTGAGTAAAATCACCAGTTACTCACTGGCTTTCGGTATAGGCCAACTGCCTTTCATGGTCGCCCTGCTGGCGCTGGTCGTCATGGAATACGACGCCTCGCATCAATGCAAATCGGGAAAAATACCGCCTGCCGCATTGGCTCTCGATCCAGCATCCTCGAAAAATGCCGAAATAAAGGAACAATAAACCTTCATGGATAAAAACATCATATTGGGTGTCATGGCTCTGGTTGCGGTGGCCATCGCCGCACTTTTGCTTATCCCCAGCAATCCGGTAGACACACCCGACACCCTGCCCTGGAAAATCTCCCATCCGACGCCGGACACTACGCGCGCGTTTGGCATCACTTTAGGAAAAAGCTCGCTCGATCAGGCCGAACAAATCTTCAAGGAAAAAACAGAAGTCAGCTTATTCAAAACGAGCGAAGGCAAGATGCTGGTCGAAGCATTTTTTGACGAACTCAACCTCAACGGCTTGAAAGCAAAATTCGTATTTACTGTCGCTGTTTCCCCGGAAGAAATGACCGGCATGTTTAACCGCGGTTTGCGCATGAACAGCACGCCGAGCGGCAAGCGCATTACATTGACGGCGGATGATCTGCAGCGGGTGCGGCAACTGCCCGTTTCCAGCATAACTTATTTACCCTCGTCCAAACTGGAAGATGCCATTTTCACTAAACGCTTCGGTGTTCCGGCTGAACGAGTGCGTGAAAAGAAAAGCGGCGCGGTGCATTGGTTATATCCGCAACACGGGCTCGACATCACGCTGGGCGGAAGCGAAAAACCGTTGTTGCAATATGTCGCCCTCAAGGATTTTGAACTGTTAAGGGCGCCATTGTTGGCCCAGGGCGAAATACTCAAATAACTCTCGTGACGTGCTAGCGGGGATAGTGCCAAATTATCCGACCTACCTATCCCCCTGACAAATTGCCATGAAATTCCAGAAGCGGCGGCTGGTCTTCAAAAAATACATTTCTTAATTTTAAGAATTAAAGCTTGAGTCAGGGATACGCAACGGAGTAACAGCCTTTGCCCTCGTATTTCCAGCTTTCAACTGTGTTTTTGGGGGAGACAACAAAATCTATCTTGCAGATTTTATTCCAGGAACGCACAGGCAGTGATCGCATATGATCCACGTATATCCAGGTTCCGCCGCCATTCGGATGGGGTACATAGCTTGTAGTCGGATACGGGTAAGAACCACCGCCGGAAATTTCTATTTGGGCATTGTAGTATTCCACCACTTTACTTCCATCCGACAGAGTGGCGCTCCCTGTCGGAACACCCTTGCCCCTGATTAGATCGTCGTATGTTTTACCAACAAAAACCTGATTTTCGTCGGTAAAACGCTTTTTGAGTTCTTTGACACTCAAGGAACTGCACCCTGAAAAAATAAGGATAAAAGCCAAACTGACATATGGAAGGTATTTCATAGCTGCCCCAGAATTCAAAGCTCCCCTTTCCCGAACATTCCGCATAATGCGAACGGTGACCAGCGTAACATAAACACATTTCCATTTCGGAATCAAGCGATTAATTAACCATTTTTCCAGCTCGGTTTAACGCGCCTCGCAGGTTGATTATTTCATTTTTTCCATGCCATAATTCAATATCGTATTACTTATAACCACCACTACAGTAATGCGATTGGGTTGGGCAAATTCAAAAATTTCCATCTTTTAGGAGAGGTGTTATGGATAAGTCGCAAATAGATCGCCATGGCTTGCACCACGAAACGAATCATGAGGGCTCGGCATTACAGCATGTCGCCAGTCTTCCGGATCAAAAACAAAACGCACAAAATGCTGAACTCGACGCGCTTGAAGAAAAACTCTTTGCAATGGCCAAGTCACGCTGACTTACCTTCTGCTGACTGAACATGCATCCCGCAAGGACATTGGCAGCTTTCTTTTTTTTGGGGGGGCTGTTGCTTGCGGTGCCAAGCGCGAATGCGGCAGCAGTATGTCCTGTTAGCGATAAAGAATTTTTGCATCAGATCACCACATCCCAAGATTGGGCGGATGTATATGCCGTGTTCAAACACAATCTCCCAGCCTGCCAGGATGAGGGGCTTTATGCCGACGGTTACACCAATCTGGTAGTCGGGGTATTAGCTGCACGCTGGCAAGAGCTTGATATGCTTGATGACTTAATGCAGCGCGACGAAGTATTCGGGCAATTCGTCTTGCGGCATATCGGCATAAGCGCGGGGGAGGAGTATCTGCGCAAAGTGCTGTCTAGCGCACAAACAAGCTGCACTAGAAAATCTGTACGCTTGTGTAAAGAAATCGCTGCACGCAGCAAGCTTGCTCTTGGCAAACCAGGTTAAATAAGACACAAACGGCGAAGTCTCCTCCGCCGTTTGCTATTTGCTCACACCTCTTAGTTTCCGCTCATTTCCAGCATCAGTTGATTGACGCGCTTAACGAAGCTGGCAGGGTCGTCCAGTTGCCCCCCCTCGGCCAGCAGAGCCTGATCGAACAATACGGCAACCCAATCGTCAAATTTCTTCTCTTCGGTCTTCAGCCGCAACACCACCGGATGCTTGGGGTTGATCTCCAAGATGGGCTTTGAAGTCGGCGCTTTCTGTCCCGCAGATTTCAGCAGACGAGCCAAGTTCGCGCTCATGTCGTGCTCGTCGGCCACCAGGCAGGCGGGCGAATCGGTCAGGCGATGAGTCACGCGCACTTCCTTGACGCGCTCGCCGAGGCTGAAGGTGATCTTGTCGGTCAGCTCCTTGAGTTCGTTGGCGACGTCTGCCTGTTCTTTCTTCTCTGCTTCATCTTCCAGTTTGCCCAGATCGAGGCCGCCCTTGGCAACCGACACCAGTTGCTTGCCGTCGAATTCGAACAGGTTGCTCACCACCCACTCGTCCACGCGGTCGGACAGCAGCAACACTTCAATACCTTTCTTGCGGAACACTTCCAGATGCGGGCTGTTCTTTGCGGCATTGAAACTGTCGGCGGTGATGTAGTAAATCTTGTCCTGCCCTTCCTTCATGCGCCCCACATAGTCGGCGAGGGAAACATTCTCTTCCGTCGTGTCGGCATGGGTCGAAGCCAGACGCAGCAGTCCGGCGATCTTGTCCTTGTTGGCATGGTCTTCGCCTATGCCTTCTTTGAGTACGCGGCCAAATTCGCCCCAGAATTTTTTGTACTTCTCGGCATCATTTTTGGCCAAATCTTCCAGCAGGCCGAGCACTTTCTTGGTGCAGCCGGAACGCATCGCCTCGATGTCCTTCGACTCCTGCAAAATTTCGCGCGACACGTTCAGCGGCAAGTCGCTGGAGTCCACCACGCCGCGCACAAAACGCATATAGCGCGGCATTAACTGCTCGGCGTCGTCCATGATGAACACGCGGCGCACATACAGCTTCACACCGTGGATCGCATCGCGCTCCCACATGTCGAACGGTGCACGAGAAGGAATGTAAAGCAACTGCGTATATTCCTGACGCCCCTCGACACGCGTATGAATCCATGCCAAAGGGTCTTCAAAGTCGTGGCCTACGTGCTTGTAGAACCCCTTGTACTCATCATCGGTAATCTCGTTTTTGCTGCGCGCCCACAACGCAACCGCCTGATTGACGGTCTCGTCCTCATCCAACACCTGTTGCGCGCCGTCTTTCCATTCTTCCTTCTTCATCACGATAGGCTGCACGATGTGATCGGAATACTTGCGGATAATGGAACGTATCTTCGCCCCGTTGAGCAGATCGTCCTGATCCTGGCGCAGGTGCAGCACGATTTCGGTGCCGCGTGCGGCCTTGTCCACCATCTCGATGGTGAATTCGCCGCTGCCGTCAGACTCCCAGCGCACCCCCTGATCGGATTTCTCCCCGGCGCGGCGCGTGGTTACGGCAACCTTCTCGGCGACGATAAAGGCCGAATAAAAGCCCACGCCGAATTGGCCGATCAGGTTCGCATCCTTTTGCTGGTCGCCGGACAGGCGCGAGAAGAACTCGCGCGTGCCCGACTTGGCGATGGTGCCGAGATTGTTGATGACCTCGTCGCGGCTCATGCCGATGCCGTTGTCGCTGATGGTCAGCGTCCGCGCCGATTTGTCGTAGTTGATGCGTATCCGCAACTCGGAATCGTTTTCAAACAGGCTGGCGTTATGCAACGCCTCGAAGCGCAGCTTGTCGCTGGCATCGGCCGCGTTCGAGATCAATTCGCGCAAAAAAATCTCGCGATTCGAGTACAGCGAGTGAATCATCAGCTGCAGCAGTTGCTTTACTTCGGCCTGAAAGCCCATGGTTTCGCGGTTATTGGTGGCAGTATCGCTCATGTTTTCTCCGTGTTCTCTGAATTAAGACGGAGGCTAAATGGGGGTGACGTCCCGGGTTTCAAGGGGGCGCAGCAAAGAAACGCTGGAGAATGCTTGCTAAAATTTGATTGCTTCCTTAGGATTCCAACTACGGGAGGCCGTGATTATTGAAGATATAGATGTTTTTTCGTATTGCCAGCAGGTAAATTTTCTATGACAATGCAGTCCCGCTTTATTAACCCTTAACACACGGAGTACTTTACCTCATGAACAGAAAAGAACTTGTAGACGCACTGTCCGCCAAAACCGACTCTACCAAGGCTGATGCTGAGCGCAATATCGCGGCGTTGATCGAAATTATCACCAATACTCTGAAGAAGGGCGATTCCATCTCCCTGGTTGGCTTCGGTTCTTTTGAAGTGCGCAAGCGCGCCGCACGCACTGGCCGCAACCCCAAGACTGGCGCAGAATTGAAAATCAAAGCTTCCAAGGTTCCTGCATTTAAAGCAGGCGCAAGTTTGAAGGCCGCTGTGAATGGCACAAAGAAATAAATTTGGCGTTTAGGCGTTTAGATGTACGCTATCTGAAGCCCCTGGCCAAATAGCCATGGGGCTTTGTTTTTGTGGGTAGCCGGTTATCAAGGAGTGGTTATGTTGTTTCGGGTTTTTACTGTTTATTTGTTTACCCTAAGTCAGTCGGTGTTTGCTGATGCCCTGGATGTGAACTTGAATAACACTGCGGTTCAGTTCAAATATAGCGCTTCGATCAGGAGCTTAAATAAAAGCAACTCCGAATTTCATGTTGGCGCGCTCTACAACGACTCTAAAAACACTTGCGCCGATATTGGCGTTATGGTGAAAGGTGAAAATAATAGCGTGCCGGGAATGAGCATAGGTGTTGGAATTAAAGCTTTAACCGGCTCGATACACTATGGGCCGTTTACCAACAGTATGTCCGCTATCGCGATTGGTGGCGAAGTCGGATACACGATTCCAACCGCCAAACAAATTGCAATCCTCGGCGAGTATTTCGCCGGCCCCAAAATCACCACATTCGGGGATGCTGAACGCTTTAACCAATTCAGCCTGCGTTTGGAATATGAAGTTATTCCGCAAACCAAGGCATATATTGGCTATCGGGAAATTAATTTCGGCATCAAAGCGGGCGGCGGCGCTATGCTCGACAGCGGCTGGAACGCAGGGGTGAAAGTTTCATTTTAATGATTGCCAACCGTAATCATTAAATACGTTTTATGGGAGGCAATTTATGCTAAAAATTCAAGCCGCAGTTGTCGTTTTTTTGCTCGCCCTTAGCTCTTGCGCCCAAGCAAAAGATGTGTCAGCGCAACAGGCCGGAGTGGAATATGCGCGGCAAGAGGTCGACAAAGCCGACACGCAACACAAAGCCGATCTGCAAGTTGTTGCCGAATCAGAAAAACTATTAGAACAACGCAAAAAAGCGTTTGAGCAACAAACCAAACGCCTTGCAGACGACAAAAAAAATGCCGAGTTATCGAACAAGCGCCTGCGGGAAGCCAACGCCAAATACAATAAAGCGCAGGCTATACTCGACCGGGCATGGAAAGAATAGTCTCGGCACCTGCCGTGATACAGGCATTTATGAAATGAGCCTGCGAGCCTCCTGCAGCAACTCGGCTTCATCCAGCATCACCAATTGCAATTGCCGCGCGTTAAGCAAATTCGGAAAATTATGCGCAGTTGAACGTTGATACGCGGGATCGTAATGGCGCGCCAGCAAATCTGCGATCAAGTTTTCCCATGCACCGTCTCGCGCCATCTCATGCCATTGCTCAATCACCTTGTGTCCGTGCAATTCCAGCAATGGCGCCAATGCGCGTTTGAGCAATGCGGTATCGTGCAGAAAGTGCGCGTAGTCTTCCATGAGCAACTTCACGCGCGCCGACTTGGGGGCTTCGATGGCGATGCACTCGGCTTTGCGGATGGCTACGAGCAGGGTTGTGGGGATGGACAAGACGCCGATTTTGCGGCTCTCCGCTTCTACAAACACGGGGCGTTGTGCATCAAGGCTGCGTAGCGCATCCCATAACCGGCTTTCGAACATTTTCTGTGCCGGTTGAGTCTGTCCGGGCAGGTTGCCGAGCAAAGAGCCGCGATGTTGCGCCAGATGTTCCAGATCAAGCACCTGGGCGCCTTGTGCCTGCAAGGCATGCAGCAAGCGGCTTTTGCCGGAACCGGTTGCGCCGCACACGACACGAAACTGGAGGCAGGTAGGCAGCGTTTCCAATTCGCTGATGACATGGCGGCGATAGGTTTTATAACCGCCTTGCAGCTGCCCTACGCGCCAGCCGACTTGCGCGAAGATATGCGCCATCGCGCCGCTACGCTGGCCGCCGCGCCAGCAATAGATGAGCGGTTTCCATTCGCGCGGACGATCTTGAAACAGCTTTTCCAGATGTGCAGCGATGTTGCGCGCGATGAATGCCGCACCTAGTCTTTGCGCCTCGAACGGCGACACTTGTTTGTATATCGTGCCGATACGAGCACGCTCCGCGTTGTTCAGCACCGGCGCGCTGAGCGCTCCCGGAATATGGTCCTCTTCAAACTCGGCAGGCGAGCGCACGTCGATGATGTCGTCGTAATCGGAGAGTTGTGATACGTTCGCTATCTGGATTTTACGCATAGGGTTTTTCTAAAAATGGCATCGCCGATCAAACTTACTCAATATTCCCATGGCGGCGGCTGCGGCTGCAAAATCGCGCCCGCTGTGCTCGCGCAAATGCTGGCCGCCATGCCGCGCCCGCCATCTTACCCGAACCTCATGGTGGGCACCGAAAGCAGCGACGATGCTGCGGTGTATCGCTTGAACGATAACCAGGCCGTGGTGGTTACTACCGATTTCTTCATGCCTATCGTCGATGATGCGCGCGACTTTGGCCGCATCGCCGCCACCAATGCGCTTTCCGATGTATACGCGATGGGCGCCACACCGATATTGGCGCTGGCCATCGTGGGCATGCCCATCGACAAACTGCCGCTGGAAACAATCCGCGACATCCTCGCGGGCGGCGCAGACGTGTGCGAAGCGGCAGGCATCCCCCTCGCGGGCGGACATTCCATCGACGCACCGGAGCCGATTTACGGCCTGGTTGCCGTGGGTATCGGCCACCCCGAACACATCAAACGCAATGATCGCGCGCAAGCGGGCGATGTGCTGATACTGGGCAAGCCGCTGGGCGTGGGCATCCTCAGCGCCGCGATGAAGAAAGGCGAACTCAGCGCGGCAGGCTATCAAGAAATGGTCACCACCACCACGCAACTCAACCGTGTCGGCGCGAAATTCGGCGAAATGCCTGATGTCCATGCCATGACGGATGTCACCGGTTTTGCACTGCTCGGTCATCTGCTGGAGATGTGCCGCGGCTCGAAATTGGGAGCAGCCGTCCGCTACGCCGACTTGCCCGTACTACCGACCGCTTTGCTCTTGGCGCAACAAGGCTATGCAACAGGTGCAGCAGAGCGCAACTGGGCGAGTTACGGCGCGGAAGTCAGTTTAGCAAACGACTTTCCACAATGGCAAAGGAAGTTGCTGTGCGACCCGCAAACCAGCGGCGGATTGCTCGTGGCTTGCGCGCCAGCAGCGGTCGATATTGTGCTATCCACCTTCCATGCAGAGGGCTTTACGGCAGCCTGCGCGATAGGGCAAATGGAACAGGGAGAGATCCAGGTCAGGGTTGTCTCCTGATCTGACGCCATCGGAAGAGAACCGCTACGCAGACTACCTGGATCGAGCAGCCCTTGCCCTCGCATGGGAAAACAACTGCGGTTCAATCCAAAACAATAAATCAAAACGGTTTATGCCATCTGTGGTTTTAATCCTTTTCAGCGCTGTATGAATATGAAACAATCCCTCCGCAGCAGCGGGGGTTGCTCCAAGTTCACTTTGCGGTGGCATCATGGATCTAGCAGTGAATAAAAAATTTGAAGACTTCAAGGCGCACGGCAAGCTGCCCTCGCCGCGAGGTATCGCATTACAACTTATCCAGATTGCCTCGAAAGAGGACACGACCACGCAACAAGTCGCCCGCCTGATCAACAACGATCCCGTGATGGCTGGACTCATCATCAAGTCGGCCAACCTGCTCATCCATCGCGAGAGTCGGCCGATTGCATCCATAGGCGAGGCGGTGACAGTGTTGGGGATCAAGTCAGTGCGTCAGTTGGTGTTAGGCTTATCTTTGCTGACTGATTTTCGCTCCGGCAATTGCCCCGGGTTCGATTTTCAAAAATTCTGGACGCATTCGATTTGCTGCGGCATTGCAGCGCAAGAGCTGGTAACCCGGTTGAATATCGGAGTCAGGGATGAAGCGTTTTTACTCGGACTGCTGGCGCAAATTGGCCGCCTGACTCTCGCGACCGCGTTTGCCCAGGAGTATTCGGAGATACTGAAGCAGGCCGCAACCAGCGGCAATCAGAACGAACTGGAGCGTAGCGCATTTGGACTCGATCACAACCAGATCAGTGCAATGATGTTAGCGGATTGGAGAATGCCCGAGCTTTTTCAAAAAATTGTGTCGCATCTGGAGCAACCCGAGTTAAGCGAATTTTCCGAAGGGGATCGCAACTGGCGCTTGCTGCATATGTTCCATTTTGCCGATCACTTTGCCGCTGTATGCTCGTCGTCCCCGGCGGATCGTTACCCGCAAATCCCCCGGCTGATGCTGCTTGCCACTCGCGTAGGCATCGAAACCAGCGCGCTTATCGAAATCGGCGATAGTGTCATCAAAGGTCTGCGCGAATGGAGCAATTTGCTCAAAATCACCGCCCCCGAACTCCCCCCCTTTGAGGAAATGCTTAACTCCGCGTCCATCACACCGGAGTTGATGGATGTCGAGGCCCTCCCCAGCGAACAACCTGCCCTGTATAAATTACGCATCCTGTTGGTGGAGGATGACCGCTCCATCCAGTTGCTGTATAAAACCCTGCTGGAAAAAGCCGGACATACAGTGACGGTCGCCAACAATGGGCAGGAAGCATTGCAAATTGTCCAAAGCAATCCGCCCCAACTCATTATTAGCGATTGGGTGATGCCCGAGATGGATGGCATCGAGTTCTGCAAGGCGCTGCGCAAAAACGCCGAATGGAACAAAATCTACGTATTTATCGTCACTGCGCAAGAAAGCACCGAGAAGCTGATCGAGGCTTTCGAAGCCGGGGTAAACGACTATTTAACCAAGCCGATCAATCCCAAAGTGCTGGCAGCAAGATTACGCGCCGCACAACACATCATTCAAATGCAGGAAGCGCAGGAACAGGATCGCTTGCATCTGCGCCAATTCGCAGACGAGTTGGCTTTATCCAATAAGCGCTTGCAAGAATTGGCGCTCACCGACTCATTGACCGGCTTGCCCAATCGTCGCTACGGCCTGGAACGCCTGGAGCAAGAGTGGGCGGTGGCAACGCGCGGCGGACGCCCCGTTTGTTGCATGATGGTAGACATAGACTATTTCAAATCGATCAACGACAACTACGGCCACCAGGCTGGCGACGAAGCGCTTAAAACCGTTGCGACAAGTTTGCGTCTAGCCGCACGCAAGCAAGATGTAGTGTGCCGCCTGGGGGGAGAAGAGTTTTTGGTCATCAGCCCGGATACCGATGAAAAAGCCGGTTTTCAATATGCCGAGCGTTTGCGGCAACATGTTTCCGCACAAAAACTCACCATCCGTAACAAAACCTTGAACCTTACCGTCAGCATAGGCTTGTCCACCAACACCCATCTGACGAATGCGGAAGCCATGCTGCATCGGGCCGACGAGCACCTCTACGCGGCGAAAGCAGCGGGGCGCAATCTCACCATCGCCGAGTAAACTGGAACACTGCGGCACCCTCACTGGCGCGGTGCGCCCGTCGAAGCTTGATCGGGGAGCGGGCAAATTCGGAGGTGAATTCATATCGCTGTAACAGTTTTCCGCCACTATCTCACATCGCGAAACATCTCCTCTATAGTTTTCTCTGGCTTGATTAAAAGTCGGTTGTTTCGCTGTGATGAACCCCCAAAGTCAGCGTTGATGGAATATACATGGACATTATTGCCCGCAGTAAATTGTTTTTCTGCTCCCCCCCAATCCGCAACAGCGCTCTTCAAAATACACAAGATTTCGTAAAACTTGTCACCAAGCAGGAACATCTACTTTGAAAATTTTAATCGTTACCGATGCTTGGGAACCCCAAGTGAATGGGGTGGTGCGCACCCTCAAAATGACGCGCCGCGAACTGGAAAATATGGGACATCAAGTCGAGTTTTTATCGCCGTTGGCGTTCCGCTCCATCCCCTGCCCGACCTACCCGGAAATATCGCTCGCGCTGTCCAGTCAGCGCAATATTGCGCGGCAGATTGACGCCTTTGGCCCTGATTGCCTGCATATCGCCACCGAAGGTCCGTTGGGGTGGATGGCGCGCGCTGTCGCCATTAAACGCGGCTGGGCTTTCACCACGGCTTACCATAGCCGTTTCCCCGAATATGTCCACGCCCGCTTGCGCATCCCGACCGACTGGGGCTATGCGCTGCTGAGGAAATTCCACAACGCGGCACGCTACAATCTCACGCCCACACCGTCCATCGTGGAAGACTTGCGCCGACGCGGCTTTGCCAATCCCAGGCTGTGGACGCGCGGGGTTGACTTCAGCATATTTCACCCCGACGGCCCCAAAATGCCGCGCGGCGCGGCGCCCGTCTTTTTGCATGTGGGGCGCTTGGCTGTGGAAAAACATGTCGACGCCTTTCTCAAGCTCGATCTGCCTGGTGAAAAATGGGTGGCAGGCGATGGCCCCGAGCGGGAGCGCCTGCAAAAACAGTTTCCCGGCGTCAAGTGGTTCGGCGTATTGGACGGCACCAGCCTGGCCAGCCTGTACCGCAGCGCCGATGTGTTTGTGTTCACCAGCGTCACCGACACGTTCGGGCTGGTGATGCTGGAAGCCATGGCCTGCGGCACACCTGTGGCCGCATTCCCCGTAACCGGGCCTATCGATGTTGTCAAAGCGCCCCAGTCCGGCATTCTGGACACCGATTTACGCCGCGCCTGCATGGCGGCGTTGGATGTGCCGCGCGCGGGAGTGCTGGATCACGCAGCCACTTTCAGTTGGACACGGGCAAGCGAGCAATTTCTGTCCGCCCTGCAGCCGATTCACCCCCAACAACCCGCCCGGTAAAACCGCACCATTCCCGCTCAGGCGGGGCCCCGGTTGAATGAAAAATCTCCGCAACCCAATGCAGATTCGGCCCGTTTCGCGGGCTGTGTCTGTTCGCGGAATTCCCGCCTGCGCGCGAGCGCCCGGTTAATGAAATTCCCGGCTCGCGTCGCGTCATTTCACTGCGGAATATAAATTCATACCGCAGTAATAATTACCCTGCACAATCACCAGCCCTGACAAGCATGTAAGGCCATCCCTGCCGCCGCAGCATGTCGTTTTAATATTAAATTAACAACCATATGGCCCTATCTAGCTAATATATAGATATGTGTATAGACAACTTAAAAACTGCATAGACCGAATGGCATATTGCAAATGAATAATCATGGGCCAAAATTGGCGCTTCGATATTTCCCGGGGAGATGAGTATGAACAATATTACTGACAACGAATTGATGATTGACGTCTCAAAAACAAACGCTACCGCCACGCTGCACTTGCGCGGGCGCTTTACCTTTGGAGCACACCGCGAGTTCAAAAAAGCGTACGCGCAAAAATTGGACAACCCGCAGATTCGCGACATCGTAGTGGATCTCTCCGGGGTGCACTATGTGGACAGCTCCGCCTTGGGGATGTTGCTGGTGCTGCGCGACCACACTCAAGCGTCGAATAAAAATCTGGTTTTATCCAATCCCAGTTCACTTGTGTCCAAAACATTCGACATCGCCAACTTCCGACAGATATTCTCCATTCAATAAACCATCGCTTATCTCTCAAGCTCACGAAGGTAACCCATGAAAATACTGATCGCCCTGAAAACCGCTGCCGATTTGGAAATAATGGAGGAATTGCTGCATGCCGAAGGGCATGAAGTTATCTTGGTGAGCGACGGCAACGCCGCATTGGAAGCTTTGCAGGAAAACCCGGACCTGATAGTCATGGATGCGGAACTGCCCGGAAAAAGCGGCTACGAATGCTGCATGCTCATCAAGCAGGACGAAAAAAATCGCTATAAACCTGTCGTTCTGGTAATGCCCGCTGAAGATTCCACTGCATGGGCGCGCTTCACTCTGTGCGGCGCGGATGATTTTGTTGAGCACCCCACTCATCCGCACGCCATCAAAGCCAAAATAAAGCTGCTCTTGCATATCAAAGAGCTGTATCAGCGCTTGGACACTACCCACCACAATACGGAACAGGAAATACGGCTGGCCAAGCATATGTTCGATTCCATCACTAAACGGGAAAAGCAGGAATTTGATTTTGTGCATTTCTGGGGGCTGTCCACCGGGCATTTCTGCGGCGACCTATTCATCATGGAGCGCACACCGGAAAATCATTTGCATCTGTTTTTGGGGGATTTCACCGGCCACGGTCTTGCTGCGGCTATGGGCGCCCTGCCCTCTTCAGCCATCTTCTTTGCTATGACGCGCAAGGGATGCGGCATCAGTGATATTGCCGAGGAAATGAACCGCAAACTGTATGAGATTTTGCCGACGGGAAAATTCTGCTCGGCTGTTTTTCTGCGCCTGGAGGCCGATAACTCCAAGCTGGAGATATGGAATGGCGGCTTGCCTTCCGTGTTGCTCGTCAACAACAAATGCAAAATCGGAAAAAAGCTGGAATCGTTCCATTTGCCTCTCGGCATTAGCGAGCCGACAAAATTCAATTCGCAAACCAAAACGATAGAGCTGCTTGATTACAAATCCGTCCTGCTTTACAGCGATGGTTTGATCGAAGCGCGAAACTCAAACGGCGAATGTTATGGTGAAAAAAGGTTGATCAAGGAACTGGGCAAAAAAGGCAAGCAATGCTGCTCCTTCAACGAAATCAAGACCGGCGTGCTGTCTTTCCTCGAAGGTTTGGAGCCGCTGGATGACATTTCACTTGCCGTCCTCCAACTCGAGCAGGAGTAATCATGAGCAAGAAAAGCCACCAAATCCTGGCGCTGCTGGAAGCGCTGAAAAACCAAACCAATGAGTTATTGGTCAACCAACTGCTGTACAACGAGATGGTGGACAACAGCGCCGACGGCCTGCTGGTTGTAGACAACGACGGCATCATCCGTTTTGGCAATAAAATGGCCGCCAAGATGCTTAATTTCAAAAAGAATGAAAAACTGGAAGGCGAAGAGTTCGGTTTCACGCCGATCGAAAACGAAGCCACGGAAATCAAGATAGCCTCCGGCAACAAAGTTCGCAATGTGGAAATGCGCGCCCGCAAAATAGCGTGGGAGAACCGCTGGGGCATGCTGGTTGTTTTGCGCCCTTTTGCGGATCAGAGCAAGCTTAAATCGTCGTTGCAAAAAACCAGCGCCAGTTTGAAAACCATGATTTCAGCCTCGCCGCTGGCAATCATTCTGGTCGATATCGGCTGGACAGTGAGTTTATGGAGCAAAGCCGCCTCCGACATATTCGGATGGAATGAGCAGCAAATGCGCGGACAACACTTTCCGTTTGAAAACACCCCGCTGGAAGAGGTGTTCGAGCGCGCCTTTGCCGGGGAACGTTTAAGCAAATTGGAAATTAGCGGCCAGTTCGGGCTGTATGGTTTTTTCAAGATACTCAATGTTTGGGCAACTCCGCTGAAGGATGCCACGGGAATGTTAAGCGGCGTGATGCTGATGATTGCCGACAACACGGAATTCAAATTGAACCAGAAAAAGGCCGCACAGGCTTTGCAGCAAAGCGAAGAGCGTTTCCGCATGGTGCTGCGCAATTCGCCCATATCGGTCTCCAGCCAGGATGCCGATTTGCGCTATACCTGGGCCTACAATCCGCTGGCCGGACTGCAAGAATCCCAGATGATAGGCAAGACGGATGCCGAATTGTTCGCGCCGGAAAATGCCGAACAATTGACCAAATTAAAAATCAGCGTGTTGAAATCTGGCTACGAGAATCGCGGTGAAATCAAAGTTCAGCGCGATGGGCAGTTATATTTTTACGATGTATCGGCTGAACCGTTGATGGACAACCTGGGTCACATCAGCGGCGTCGCCTGTACAGCAACAGATATTTCCATATTGCGGCATACCGAATCGCTGGCCACATTTGCGCTGCGCCACGACGCCCTGACCGGACTGCCCAACCGTGCCGTGTTCCGCGACCGCCTCCAGCAGGTATTGGTTCTCGCGCAGCGCGACAATACCCACAGTTTTGCGGTAATGCATTGCGGCATCGACCAGTTCAAAATGGTCAACCAATGCTTCGGACACATGCTGGGCGACCAACTTTTGCAGGATGTGGGCGTGCGCCTCGCACAAGCGTTGTATGAAATCGACACCGTATCGCGTATAGGCGGCGACGAGTTCCTGATTCTGGTATACGACATACACAACACTCAGGATGCAACTTGCATCGTGCGGAAAATTATTGCCGCAATGCAGCAACCCTTTATGCTGAACGAGCAGGAGATTTATCTGTCCGTCAGCATCGGCATCGCCGTTTATCCCGAGGATGGCGCCGCAACGGACGACCTGCTCAAAAACTCGAATATCGCCATGCACCGCGCCAAAGAAGATCTGGGACGCGGCAATTATCAATTCTTCTGCGAAAGCATGAATTCTCATGCCATGCAGCGCTTTAATATGGAAAACGATTTGCACCGCGCTATGGAAAATGGCGAATTCCATTTGCACTATCAACCGCAGGTGGACATCAAAGACAAGCGCATTATCGCGGTAGAAGCCTTGATACGCTGGCAACATCCCGACAAAGGCAACATCTCGCCGGAGGAATTCATTCCGGTGGCGGAAAGCAGCCACTTGATAGTGGCAATCGGGGAATGGGTGCTGCACACCGCTTGCCAGCAACATAAAGCGTGGCTGGAGGCCGGACTCGACCCCATGCGTATTGCGGTCAATTTATCCGCACGGCAATTCATGAACGGTGACTTGGTCAATAAGGTTGCCAATGCCATCAACGCAAGCGGCATTGCACCGGAATATCTGGAACTGGAACTCACCGAAAGCATGTTGATGGCTGACGCGGAAAACACGATAGACACCCTGCACGCCTTGAAACAGATGGGTGTGCGTTTATCCATAGATGATTTCGGCACGGGCTATTCATCCCTCAGTTATTTGAAGCGTTTTCCTCTCGACATTCTCAAAATTGACCGCTCATTCGTTACCGATTTAGGCTCTGCCACAGACCGTGGCGAGATTCCCCAGGCGATCATCGCGATGGCGCACGCGCTTAACCTGAAGGTGATAGCGGAAGGCGTGGAAAACCAGCAGCAACTCGACTTTCTGCGCGACTCTCGCTGCGAGTTTGCGCAGGGGTATTTTTTCAGCAAGGCGTTGCCCGCGGAAGAATGCTCGAAGCTATTGAAGAACAGATCAGTCGGACTGTTCGTGGTGTCGGACAGATCCCTCGTCGCATGATTCATGTGCCCGTAACATTTTTATTTGCTGTGA
This sequence comes from uncultured Gallionellaceae bacterium, assembly GCA_964639585.1. Taxonomy (GTDB): domain Bacteria; phylum Pseudomonadota; class Gammaproteobacteria; order Burkholderiales; family Gallionellaceae; genus PALSA-1006. The sequence continues at coordinate 133,736 of CAZXDK010000001.1, forward strand.
TGATATGATGCCGCCCAATTTCAATCAGGCTCATATCGACCAATCCAATGAAATATCCAGAGCATACTTCCACACAATTTGATGCCGAATTAAAGGCGGTCATTGAAAGCGTGCTGAAAATGGGCGCAGCGGTTGAAGATCAATTTGGCCTTGCCATGGAAACCCTTACAACAGGGGATTTGGCCGCGATAGATCAAATCATCAAAATGGGCGATTCCATCAATCAAATGGAAATTGATATCGACGAAACCTGCACCAATATTCTGGTTCGCCGCCAACCCACCGCAAACGATTTGCGCTTGGTGAAGACTATCATCAGAACCATCAACGACCTGGAACGTATCGGTGCCGAGGCGGAAAGTATCGCGCGTATTTCAAAGCTGCTTGCCGAAAAGAAAATCGAGCAATTCCCACGCTACTATCAGATTAAATATATCGCAGAAGTCGCCAGCGGAATGCTGCACGGCGCTTTGTCCGCTTTTGATGCCATGAATATCAATGCCGCCAGAAAAGTGGGGCACAAAGACTCGCTGATCGATGAAGAATTCCATTCTATCCTGCGTCATATCGTGGCTTACATGATGGAAGACACCAGCGAACTGGCTCTGGCGCTACAGCCGATTTTTATTGCCAAAGCCATTGAACGGATTGGCGATCATGCCAAAAATATTTCGGGGCATGTGGTGTACATGATGGAAGGGCGGGGCAATCCCGCTGAGTGAAACAGACGGCTTATTGTTTTGCCCGAAATACCACGTAACCGTCTTTGCCGCCTTTTTTCGCCTCGTACATCGCATTGTCGGCCGCCGTTAACAGCGCCTCGATTTCTTCCGCATGGGCAGGATATTCTGCGATGCCTATGCTGGCGGAGATGCTGGAAACAGTTTTCTTGCCAAATTCATAGGGCACCCGCAGCGTTCCAAGTATCCGGTTGGCCACCGCTTCCGCCCTTTCCAGATCGGATTCAATCAACACCACCACAAATTCGTCCCCGCCCAAACGGGCTGCGGTATCACCTTCCCGCAGGCAGGACTCCAGGCGCTCAGCAACCTCCTTTAACAAACGATCACCGATCGCATGCCCATAAGTATCATTGACCGGCTTGAATCCATCCAGATCGATAAAGAGTAGCGAAACCGCACGGGATGAGCGGTTAGACAAGGATAGCGCCTGATTCAAACGATCCATGAGCAGCGTTCGATTGGGCAGCCCGGTCAATTGGTCAAAGTGCGCCAGACCAAAGAGATATTTTTGTTTGCGGCGCGTCATCTCGTTGAGCAAATCATAGCCGTTGGCCATGCCGAAATAACGTTTATCTCTGGTGATGATAAAACCGCTCACCATGTGTTCCATACCCGCGTCCAGAACGATGCGCGCCACATCCTCAATGCTGGTAGCCCGGTCTATGATAATAGGAGCTTTATCCATGAGGGTTGAAATCGGCTTTTTGCCGCTCAACTCTTTGATAAATTGCTTGCTGAAAAACTCGGTCAGATCCTGACGCACGACGATACCGACCGGCCTGTCTTTATCGTTCACAATGGGCAAGGCATAAAGCTTTTTATCCTTATGAAACAACTCCAGGACTTTAATGCAAGATGTCGATTCATTCACAGCAGGAACGTATCTATTTAACAACTCAACCGTTGAATTTACGTCGGCAAGCGACTCTGTAAATTTATTGAGGTTATCTTCCATTTAAGCAAGCCGGGGTAGCTCTATAAGTTGCGGCATCAAAGCTCCCGTTAATTATAAGCGCTCGTCAGCAGCATGAATTTAGCCCCGAAAGCGACAAAAAATCCCGCTCCCCAAATCAGACTATCGTGCAGCGCGCTGGAAAAACTCTGTTCCGGCGCTTTGTTGATGAAAATCCCCACCATTAAAATGACGGTTCCAATGGCCAGCACCGCTAACATGGAAAATAAAATATTCATTATGCGACCTCTCCGACAGATTAACTATGACAGCCCCCCATCAGGCACTCGACATCTACACATAAGAGGCATTCTAAGGAGTCGGCATTGCATTTTTATGAAAAATATTTATCCCCAAAACGGGCATGGCAGGTTTCATTATCGGGGACGGCACACTTGCCATGCCCGTCAGGCATCCATTTCATCGAATGCGGAATCAATTTCTTCCGCCAATTTTTCGAGAAATTTGAGTTTGCGCACCATGCCGGAAGCAGCAGTGAAATCGCGGGTATCGTCAAGACTATGCCCCAACTCAAGCTCCAGATTGCGCTTCGCTTGCAGCATGTGATGCTCAAGGTCATTCAGGGCTACGCCATTTTTTGCTTGCTTAGACTCTGCCAGCGCCTCGCGCCATTCCATTTGCTGCATCAGGAAATCCGCGGGCATGGCAGTGTTGCTCTCTTCCTGCGTATCCACTCCATTCAGCGCCAACAGGTAGCGGGCGCGATCCAGCGGCTTGCGCAAAGTCTGGTACGCCTCGTTCACCCGCGTTGACCATTGCATGGAAACGCGGCGTTCTGATTCCGACAAGTGCGCAAATTTATCCGGGTGAACTTGCGCTTGCAGCGAGCGGTAACCTTGCTCCAGCAGCGCGGAGTCAATTTGAAAGCGGGTGGGAAGATTGAAAAGGGAAAAATAATCCTGCTGGAAGTCACTGCCGATGGGTAGCATCAATCTGCTCTTTTCAAAAACTGGAACGATTTAGCCAGAGCGTGTGTTGTTGGGGCTTTAGCCCCGTACAACCACGGCCTACTCCTTGCGGGTGCGGATGAACACGGATTTACACAGATGTTTTATCAGTGTGCATCCGTGTTCATCCGTGGCTAATGATTTTTTCAAACCTTGAAACTTTCGCCGCAACCGCAGGAGTCTTTCACGTTCGGATTATTGAACTTGAATCCTTCGTTGAGCCCTTCGCGGGCGTAGTCCAACTCCATGCCGTCGATATACGGCATGCTCTGCGGATCGACCAGCACGGTGACACCGTTGCTGACAAATTGCAGATCATCGCCCTCCAAGTCGTCGGCGAATTCCAACTTGTACGCCATGCCGGAGCAGCCGCTGGTGCGCACACCAACCCGCAAGCCAACGCCTTTGCCGCGCTTGCTCAAAAAATTCCGCACATGCTTTGCCGCGTTTTCAGTCAAGGTGACAGACATAAATTCAACTCCCCAAACAAATCTGTATTATTCAATCGCACCCTTGCACGCTGCGGCTTCCAGCGTCGCTCCGTGCTTGGCCTTGTAGTCTGCCACTGCCGCTTTAATGGCGTCCTCGGCCAAAATAGAACAGTGAATTTTCACGGGGGGCAACGCCAATTCTTCGGCGATTTGCGTATTCTTGATCGTCAACGCCTCGTCCACCGTCTTGCCTTTGACCCATTCCGTGACCAGCGAACTGGAGGCAATCGCCGAACCGCAACCGTAGGTTTTGAACTTGGCGTCTTCGATGACGCCGTCCTTGCCGACTTTGATCTGCAATTTCATCACATCGCCGCAGGCGGGCGCGCCGACCATGCCGGTGCCGACAAACTCATCGCTCTTATCCATCGAGCCAACGTTGCGCGGATGTTCGTAGTGATCCAAAACTTTTTCGCTGTATGCCATATAACCTCCGGGATTGAGGATCTAGGATTGAGGAGCTAGGAGAGCCGATTGACTCATTCCTAATTCCTCAGTCCTCAATCCTGCTATTAATGTGCCGCCCACTGCACGGTGTTCAAATCCACGCCGTCTTTGAACATTTCCCACAGTGGAGAAAGTTCGCGCAATTTGCCTATCTTGTCATGCAACAACTTCACGGTGTAGTCCACCTCTTCAAGCGTGGTAAAACGCCCGATGGTGAAGCGGATCGAGCTATGCGCCAGTTCGTCGTTGCGCCCCAGCGCGCGCAACACGTAAGAGGGTTCCAAACTCGCCGAAGTACACGCAGAGCCGCTGGATACCGCGATGTCTTTCACCGCCATGATGAGCGATTCGCCTTCGACGAAGTTGAAACTCACATTCAAATTGTGCGGTACGCGCTGTTCCATATCGCCGTTCAAATACACCTCTTCCATATCCGACAGCCCCGCCCACAGGCGGTCGCGCAGCATGCGGATGCGTTCGTTCTCAGCGGCCATTTCTTCTTTGGCAATGCGGAACGCTTCGCCCATGCCGACAATCTGGTGCGTCGCCAGTGTGCCCGAACGGAAACCGCGCTCGTGCCCGCCGCCGTGCATCTGCGCCTCCAGCCGCACACGCGGTTTGCGTCGCACATACAGTGCGCCGATCCCCTTGGGGCCGTAAGTCTTGTGCGCGGAGAACGACATCAGATCGACTTTGAGTTTTTGCAAATCAATCGCCACCTTGCCGGACGCCTGCGCGGCGTCCACATGGAACAGGATGCCGCGCTCGCGGCAGATTTCGCCTATCGCCGCGATGTCCTGTATCACGCCGATTTCGTTGTTCACATACATCACCGAGACGATGATGGTATCGGGACGCAAAGCGGCTTTAAGTTTTTCCAGATCCAGCAAGCCGGAAGATTCCGGCTCAAGATAAGTCGCCGAAAAACCCTGCCGCTCCAGTTCGCGCACGGTGTCGAGTATGGCTTTATGCTCGGTCTGCATCGTAATGAGATGCTTGCCCTTGTCCGCATAAAAATGCGCCGCGCCCTTCAAGGCCAGATTGTTGGATTCGGTCGCGCCGGATGTCCATACGATCTCTTTCGGGTCGGCATTCACCAGCGCCGCAACCTGCTCGCGCGCATGTTCCACCGCCTCGTCCGCCGCCCAGCCGAAGGCATGCGAACGCGAAGCCGGGTTGCCGAATTTCTCGGTCAAATAGGGAATCATCGTTGCGGCCACGCGCGGATCAACTGGCGTGGTCGCGGAATAATCCAGATATATGGGCAAATGCAACGACATAATGACCTCTAACTAAATTGCCGCCTGTGCAGAATTGGCACTTTTGCGCAGCGTAATTGGCGATACCTCAGGATGAGATTTTGCCTGACCATCCACCAATTGCTGCAAATTTACACTGGCAAGGTATTCATGAATTTTTTCATTCAAACCAAACCACAAGTCGTGCGTCAGACACGGTTGACCGTCCTGGCAATTGCCGAGCGTGCCGCAATTGGTGGCATCCAAAGGCTCATCCACCGCCAAAATAATCTCCACGATGGATATTTTGTTCGCCGGACGCGCCAGACAGTATCCGCCCCCCGGACCGCGCACGCTGGCCACCACATTGTTCTTGCGCAACTTGCCGAACAGTTGCTCAAGATAAGACAGGGAAATTTTCTGCCGCTCGCTGATACCGGCCAAAGTGACCGGGCCGCGCCCGCCCCGTACTGCCAAATCAACCATTGCCGTCACGGCAAATCGTCCTTTAGTGGTTAAACGCATAAATTCCTCGCAGGTGGTTTTCCAATAACAGGACGCCGACACGTCCCCTCACATCTGTGAAGAATCATAGAATACCCAAATTTTTTAGTCAACAATCTTATTCAGATAATTGGGATCGAATTTGTCGGCTGTCGCGCGCTCCTCTTCGACGCGCACGCCCATTTTCTCCAGCTGTTGCAAAATGAGTTCGATGCGCTGGTCAACGGTAACGCTATGCCCGATCAATCCGTGCAACGCTTTGGAAACGGGATCATTCTGATCGTTGCCCAAACCGTATGCATTGAACCCCCCGGATTTTTTAACCTCATCCAGAACACGCGCCGGAATGCCCGCCGCCGTCGCCCCCGCCGGAACTTCTTTCACCACCACCGCATTGGAACCTATCTTCGCCCCGTCGCCGATGTAGATCGGACCGAGTATCTTCGCGCCTGCGCCGACCACCACGCCGTTGCCCAAGGTGGGATGGCGCTTGCCCTCCTTCCACGAAGTGCCGCCCAGCGTCACGCCGTGATACAGCGTCACATCGTCGCCAATTTCAGCCGTCTCGCCGATCACCACCCCCATGCCGTGGTCGATGAAGAAGCGCCGCCCTATGGTCGCACCGGGATGGATCTCTATACCCGTAAAAAAGCGCGCGAGGTGCGACAGAAAGCGCGCCAACCACTTCATGTCCCACATCCACAAGCGATGCGAGATACGGTGCAAAATGCGCGCATGCACGCCGGGGTAGCAGGTCAGCACCTCGATCGTGCTGCGCGCGGCGGGATCGCGGGCGAATACGCTTTTTATATCTTCTTTAATCGCTTTGAACATTTGCTTTAATGTCTCGTTTCAATTGACCGTGGTACTGCGTCGTCAAGGTAAGAATACCACGCAGGATATTGACCTCTTCCGGCTCCAGCCGCGCCCGCGCATACAGGCGCCGCAATTTGTGCATCAGCTTGGTGGGATGATTGCCGTTGAGGAATTCGATCTCGACCAGCGTTTGCTCCAGTTGCCGGAAAAAGCCCTCCACATGCTCCGCCGAAGCCGGGCTTACTTCCGGCGCGCCGCAATCCCCCTGCCCTGCCGCCAGCCGCAATTCGTAGCCGAGCAATTGCACGGCGGCGGCCAGATTGAGCGAGGAGAAATCCGGATTCACCGGAATGCGCACCATCAACTGGCAACGCGCCAATTCCTCATTGGTCAAACCGGACATTTCCGTGCCGAACAACAAAGCCACCGGCTGCCGCGCCTGTCGTATCACCAGCGGCATCGCCTCGCGCGGCGCCAGCACTTCCTGTGAAATGTCGCGCACCCGCGCCGACATGCCCGCCACGAACACCACGCCCTGCAAGGCTTCATCCAGCGAAGAACACACCACCGCGGTGTTCAGCACATCATCCGCCCCCGCCGCCATCGCCGTGGCTTGCGCATCCGGGAAAAAACGCGGGTTGATCAGATACAGCCGCGACAGCCCCATCGTCTTCATGGCGCGAGCTGCCGCGCCGATATTGCCGGGATGGCTGGTATGGCTAAGGATGACCCTGACGTTGTTTAGCATTTAGTTATTAGTCGGTAGACGTTAGTCGTTAGTTGGTGTTGTTCGCGGAGCCTGTCCTGAGTTTATCGAAGGGCGGGTTTTGGTTTTAAGGTGTTAACTAACGCCTAACGACTAGCGACTGCCTTGTTAAGTGTTAAAATAGCGCCGTTTCTTCGTTCATTATAAAGGTTTCGCTCTCATGCATCCCATGCTCAATATCGCGGTGAAGGCCGCACGTCGCGCCGGAAATCTCATCCATCGCGCCGCCGACAACATCGACCACCTCACCATCACCAAAAAATCCAACGCCGATTACGTCAGCGAAGTGGATCGCGCCGCCGAGAACACCATCATCTCGACCATCCTCGATGTCTACCCCGACCACGCGATTTTAGCAGAAGAAAGCGGAACCCAAGGCGAGTCGGAATACCTCTGGATCATCGACCCGCTGGATGGCACGACCAATTTTTTGCACGGCTTCCCGCAATACTCCGTCTCCATCGCCCTGCAACACAACGGCGTGTTGACCCAGGGCGTCATCTACGATCCGATCAAGAACGACCTGTTCACCGCCACGCGCGGACGCGGCGCCTTCCTCAACGACAAACGTATCCGTGTGAGCAAGCGCGACCTGCTCGCCGACAGCCTGATCGGCACCGGATTTCCCTATTCCAAAATGGATCACCTCGACGCCTATATGAACATCCTGCGCGACGTGATCCAAAAAACAGCGGGCTTGCGCCGCCCCGGCTCCGCCGCACTCGACCTGGCCTACACCGCAGCGGGGCGTTACGACGCTTTTTTCGAGACCGGACTCAAGCCCTGGGACATCGCCGCCGGATGCCTGCTCATCACCGAAGCGGGCGGTATGGTCAGCGACTTGCAAGGCAATGAAGGCTTTCTCAAGAGCGGACATGTCTGCGCGGGCAGCCCCAAAATATTCGCGCAACTGTTGCAAGTGATCGCACCGCATCTGACGCCCGAGTTAAAAGGTCAAACAGCAGACCGCAGCTAGCATGAACACCCTGCTCATCCTCGCGATCGCGACCATCGTCATCGTACTCATCTTCGAGTACACCAACGGTTTTCACGACGCGGCAAACATCATCGCCACGGTCATCGCCTCGCGCGCGATGACGCCGGTGCAGGCCGTGCTGATGGTCGCCTTCTTTGAGTTTCTGGGGCCGCTGCTGGGCGGCACGGCGGTCGCCAACACCATAGGCAAATTCGTCACGCTGGACGATCTCGATCGCGTCATGTCACTGACCATCGTGTTATGCGGACTCGTCGGCGCGATTGCGTGGAACCTGCTCACCTGGTGGCGCGGCATCCCCTCATCTTCCTCGCATGCCTTGGTCGGCGGACTCGCCGGTGTAGTGGTCGTCTCTGCCGGAGCCAACCATGTCGCATGGGGTTACACCGAACTGATGCACGGCCATCTGACCGGTGTGGCCAAAGTGATCGCGGCCTTGATCCTGTCGCCGCTCATCGGATTCTGGATCGGCTTCGCGCTGCACAGGACAATGATGATCCTGCTGCGCGGAGCACATCCCTCCGTCAACCGCGACCTGCGTCATCTGCAATTCCTCACCTCCGCCGGATTGGCCTTTTCGCACGGCGCCAACGACGCGCAAAAGAGCATGGGCATGCTCACACTGGTGCTGCTACTGGGCGGCTTCATCCCCACCTTCGAGGTGCCGTTCTGGGTGATGCTGGCCTGTTCCACCACCATCACGCTGGGCATCCTTTCCGGCGGCTGGCAGATCGTGCGCACGCTGGGCTTCTCGATTTACAAGATACGCCCGCTGCACGCGCTGGATTCGCAGTTGACTTCCGCCAGCGTGATCTTCACCTCATCGCTGATCGGCGCTCCCGTTTCCACCACCCACGTCGTCGCCTCGTCCATCATGGGCATAGGCGCATCGGAACGCCCCAAAGCCGTGCGCTGGAGCAAGGCGCGCGAGATCGTCACCACTTGGGTCATCACCATACCCGGCGCAGCCCTGATGTCGATCAGCTGCTATCTCGTCGTTCGTGCATTCATCTGAGGAATATCCCATGAATCAAACCTCCAAAAATATGCTCACCATGCTCCTCGACCGGGTCTTCCCCAAAGTGCCCGATTTCTATCACATGCTCAGCGAGCAGACCATCAAGGTCGCGCAGACTGTCGATCTGCTGGTCGAATACATGGAGAACGGCGGCCCCGAAGTTGCCGCCGCGCTGAAGGAAGACGTACATGCGGCCGACCTCATCAAGATGCACAATCTGCACGAACTCAACGATGCATTCTCCACCCCGATAGACCGCGAAGACATCTACCGCGCCATCATGGCGCTCGATGACATCGTGATGTATTGCAAGACCACGGTGCACGAGATGGACGTGCTCGATGTGACGCCGGACAGTTTCATGCTCGAGATCTCGCACAACATCAAAGAAGGCGTCGATGCACTCGCCAGCGGCTTCGCCAAACTGGGCAACGCCCCGGCCACCGCCGCGCAGGATGCCGATGCCGCGCGCAAGGCCGAACGCCATGCCGAGAAAAAATACCGCGTCGCTTTGTCCACCCTGTTCGAGGGCAGCGATTACATCAGCATGTTCAAGCGCCGCGAGATATACCGCCACCTGACCAACGCCGCCCAGCACATGGCACAGTGCGCCAACACATTGCACGACATCGTGGTCAAGATCAGCTAATCGAGTTAACCGCAATACTCCGCCATGATCGAGATTCACAACCTGACCTTTGATTACCCCGGCCATCGCGCGCTCAACGATGTGACGCTCGCCGTTGCCGGCGGCAGCGTCACCGCACTGGTAGGCCCCAACGGCGCGGGCAAAACCACGCTGATGCGCTGCATCGCCGGGTTGGAAACCCCGCTCACCGGAAGCATCACCGTGGCAGGCATGGATGTCATTGAGCAACCGCGTGAAGCGCATCGCGTCATGGGCTATCTGTCCGATTTCTTCGGCCTGTATCAAGACCTGAGCGTAGCGCGCTGCCTGGAATATGCCGCCGCCTCGCAAGGGCTGCCGGAGAGCGACATCCCCGCCGCCATCGCGCGCACCGCGCAACGGCTCGACCTGAACGCCTGCCTGCACCAAGCCAGCGCCAGCCTGTCGCGCGGACAGCGCCAGCGCGTCGCCATCGGCCAAGCCATCATCCACCAGCCGCAAGTGCTGTTGCTCGATGAACCCGCATCCGGCCTCGATCCCGAAGCGCGCGCCAGCCTCGCCGCGCTGTTCCGCCAACTGCAAGCAGACGGCATGACGCTGCTGGTGTCCTCGCATATCCTGGCCGAACTGGATGAATACTCCACGCACATGCTGGCATTGCGCGAAGGCCGCATCCTCGAAAACCGCGAACTGAAACCGGCGCATTGGGCTGATGCGCATCGGCAGTTGCATCTCGGTTTGGCGCAGCCGGATGCGCGCCTGCCGCAATGGCTGCAAGGCTATGCGCAGCTCGCGCTGAAACAGGCTGGCGATGATCGCGCCGAATTCGATTTCCACGGCGACTTGCACGCGCAGGCCGCCTTGCTCAAGGCGCTGGTACACGAGGGATTCGCCGTGAGCAGCCTCGCCGAACACAAGGAGAACCTGCAGCAGTCCTACCTGCGCTCGGTCGCCGCCCATCTGGAGGGTCAACAATGAGCAACCCGGAATTCAAGCGCAATCTCTGGCTGTCCTTCTCCACACACCGGCTGATCGCCATGCCCGCGCTGCTGGGGCTGATCTTCCTCGCGGTCTCACTTTCCGATTCCAACAGCGAGACCGCCCAGAAATTGTATTACCCGGCGGTCGCTGCATTCATCTTCATCGTCTGGATGTGGGGAGCGCGCAACACCAACTCCGCCATCATCGACGAGTTCCGCGATAAAACCTGGGATCAGCAACGCATGAGCGCGCTGAAGCCGTGGACGATGACCTGGGGCAAACTGTTCGGCTCGACCGCATACAACTGGTATGGCGGCGCAATGTGCCTGGCGGTCGCGGCTATTTCCGGCATCATTGCGGACCAGCCGAATGTGGCAGCCATGATCCTCACGCTGTGCGCGGTCGGCATCACGATCCACGCCGCGCTGATCGCACTGAACCTGCACATCGTGCAATTCGAGTCGAGCATCATCATGCGCGGCGGACTGGGCTGGCTGGTCATCATCGCCATTTTCATGCTGATCCCGCTCTACTCGGTCGACCAATCCAGCTTTGTCATCTGGTGGAGCAACGAGATCGGCAAGAGCATGTTCTGGCTAGGCAGCTCGCTACTGTTTGCCGCCTGCGCCGTCTTCGCCGCCTGGCGCGTGGTCAACAACGCCTTGCAGGTGCGCACACTGCCTTGGGCATGGCCCGCATTCGCCTGCATCCTCGCCGTTTATCTGGGCGGTTTCGCGCGGGGAGCGCATGGGGCCGGACTGCTGTGCATCAGCGGCGTGCTCGTTTCCTCGGCCATGACCTATGTCGGCCTGCTCACCGAGCCCAACACGCTGCTGCGCTGGCGCAAGCTGCGCCTGCTTCAGACGGAGGGCAATTGGCGCGGCTGGCTGGAGCATCTTCCGCTATGGCCCGCATCGCTGGCACTCGCACTCTTATTCGCCTTGCTGATGCAACTCATCCCGCAGACCGAACACTCCGGCCATACCATGCATCCCAGCCTCATGCCGCCGCAATATGCGCTTGTCATCGCCACCATGACGCTGCGCGACGCCTGCGTGCTATTGTTTTTTTCGTTCTCCAACAACAGCAAACGCGCCGTCGGCACAGCCATGCTGTACCTGTTCGTGCTCAACGTATTGCTGCCCTTGCTGGCCAGCATCGCCGGCCTGCAAACAGCGCGTTATTTCCTCATGCCATTCGAGGCCGGACATGACCCGTGGAGCGGCGTACTCATCATGACCATCCATATCACCATCGCCATTGCCCTGATCAACTGGCGACTACGCAGCACAGGACAACAGTGAACGGCTCTACCATCGACACCTCCAAGCACACCCCGATGATGCAGCATTAGCCGAAACAAATGGCAGTAATGTGATGATTTGAAATTGAGTTTCCGAGTGCCTGTCTAAAATTCGTAGGGTAATGGTGCGCCCTTGTAACCCGCGTCAATGCTGGGGCAACGCTGGGATATTAGACACTGAATCAACCTGAGAAGAACATCCCTAAGTCGCATGGTGTGTTTCTTTTTCCAAGGCTTCAACGATCAGGCTATTCAAGCTCACGCCGCGCCGCGCGGCTTCGAGTGCAATCTGCCGGTGTAGATCACGACCAACACGCACATTGAATGACCCCTTGAATGGCTGCTCCGGCGTAATATTTTTCTCCTTGCACGTCGCCAAGTAATCATCCACTCCATCGTGGAAGTCCTTGCGCAACTCTTCGGCATTGCTGCCTTCGTAGCTGATCGAGGTGCGAATGAATTGCACTCTGCCGAAGAAAATTCCATCTTCGTCGCTGTACTCGACCGATCCGGTGTATCCCTTGTGCTCCATCGTGTTTTTCATAGCAAATCCTCCTGCCTCAAAGTATCAATCACAACGTCAATCTGGTACGGCTTAAGCACCGGTGACGGGTGCGGTTTGTGCATGTAGATCGACGCATATTGCCCGTGCTCGAACTTGACGCGCGAACCGCTGCCGCTTTGGTTAAGCGTGTAACCGAACCCGGCCAATAGCGTGGTAACCTCCTGAAAGGTGAAATCCTTCGCACGGCTCTTGAGCCTTGCCAGCAGCTTTTCATGTTTTCCCATGCGTGAATCCTATCCAATTGCCCAGGGTGTCGCAACTAAATTTAGTTGCACATCTCCTGTAGACCAGCAAGCCGGTGGAAACCGCTGCCCGTTCATGGTGGCACGCGGTGCCGCGTCGCGAGGGGTTCCCTGTGCGGGACGCATAGGGTGGCGAGCGATTCATGCCACCACGCGCTGGCCGTCAGCACACTGCCGCCCTCTTCCTGAAGACTGCTTTTGCATTGGCTTTACGCCGCCGCCTCTGGCGCGATCATAAATTCGTGTTCGTCCCATTCCTCCCCAACAAACTCAAATTCAGTAGTTCCGCTTAGGTCGCTCATGTTGCTGCACGTGACAATCAGCGATTGTTCGTTGTCGGTCTCTGTCAAATGCACATAAGCAACAACGTCAGTTACCCTCACTTGTACATCGGGGAGAATTTTAGAAATATAGATTTTGCCAACTTCGGGCAGTTGTAGTGGAGTGGTTTGCATGGCGGTCTCTGCTTGGTTTACAAGTTTTCAGCTTACCAGACGGTTAACCATTAGGGAGCCTTCCGCTGGCGTACTGATTGCAACCCTGCAATAATGCGTCACCGTAAATCAGGTGAAATGCGCATAACGACAAGGTTTAGACGACCTGAAACAAGCGTGATATACACCCTAGCAAGACAGTGAAATATATTATGACTTCCAAAAAAATCAATCAGCAACCAGAAAAGGCAAGCAAGGGTTCAGAACCTCAAAAGCTGCCCAAGGCAGTGATTGGAAATCTGTACTCTCAAAGCATTCACGACAACATAAAAAATCTGCGGCAACGTGCTGGGCTTACACTGGAGGCATTAAGCTTAGTCACCAAAGGTGTTGATCCAGATGGCGCGGGTATATCGCGAGTTTCTTTATCAAGATACGAGACTGGCTCAGAGCCGGGATTGCGAGAACTAAAAATTTTGTCTTGGGCGTTTAGAAAGCCCTTGGCGTATCTTGTATATGGAGACCCTGAAGATCCAATGGGAGGGGGGCAAAGACAGCCACTTGATTTGCTCTTGGAGGATATAGTCTGTGAAATCATGGATGATGTTCTCGAAAGAAGAGGGCTTATTCCAAAAAAAACTAGCACCGACTCTCAAAATTATCAGAATCTAATTGAAGCAGCCAAGAAACTAGCCAAGTAAACAAGCAGTAATTATCAAAGCCGCAACCAAGGTTGCGGCTTTTTTTCGCCCAAAAATATCGACACGCATACAAATTTCTCGAATCTGTTTGACAGATTGCAAAATATGAATGTAAACTTGCCGCACAAATTTCTCGTTATAGAAAAGGAGCTGTCATGGCAATCAAACAGAATCGCCCCCTAAACAAAGGGGATTTTGAACAAGCAATCATCACACACCGCTTGAGCGTGTCCGAAGTATCGCGCGAAACCGGCATTCCCCGGCACATCGTCAGCCACTTTCGCAACTACGGCGACGGCATGAAACCGGAGCAACTCGCCAAGCTGCGTGACTACTTCGAGTCCTTGGGTGTCGAATTCACCGACGAAGAAGAAAACCACGAATCCATCCAACAACCACCCGGCCAGCAGGCATTCAAACTGCCTTTCACCATGTCCGACGATGGCCTCACCCAACGCACCGCTTTGGTTTGCCGCCATTTCTTCATAGACGAACGCATCACCGGCGACCAGCTCAAGGAAGCTGGCGAACGAATCGAAGACAGCTTCCACCAAGCCAAAGAATTGCTTGGTATTGAACTGGTGAGCAATTGGTCATCTGGCGGTTACGACGAAAACACGGATGCGAAGCTGCGCGAACTGTGGGGGCATCTAGCCCGAATCGGCCTCGTAAGCCTGCACCTGCAAGGCCGCATCCTCATCAACCAAGATCGTCTAATCGCCGACACCACGCAGACAAAGCCAAAGACGCTGGGGGATTTGTTATTCGACGCCTACCGCGATGCCGTGGCCGGATTAAGCGCATACGAACAGCCCGATCTGCCCAGGGATGAAACCGAAGGGGGTGAAAAATGATGCCCGTGTCTGTACTACCAGCAGGCGGCAAAGCGCCGGTGGTAATCCTCGTTGTTTTGGGCGTATTGGCCGTGGCAATGCTGGTGAACAAACCAGCAACACCGGCACAAGCAAAGTGAGGATCGCCATGTTCGCCATTCTCAACATCAATACCGGAGACCTCTACTCAGAGTCGCCCATCCTCAAGAAGGAAGCGAAAAGCACGGGGAGGCCATGGGATAACACCTGCATCCTCCCGTGCTTTGCGCGCCGCTATACACGCTTCAAAGACGCACTGCGGCGGTCGCAGAAGCTTTCTGACCAAACGGGCAATGTCTTTGACGTTGTATTAGTGAGTTAACCGCCATGCAGATAGGACACCGCCAAATGACCTGCACAACCAATGCAAACCCATACCGGCATCGCCGCCAACGCTGCCCCGATGTTGGCGACGAGGTGCAGGCCAATATCGCCGAATACGCGGTCATGCACGGGCTGGATTACGAGCATGCCGAGTGCATCGCAAAACAAAAATATTCCGCCTTATTGGCCTCAATTCACCGCGTATCAAAAACGCCAACTTAACCGAAATAAATCACTTTGAAAGCAGGAGATAACATGAACCGCCAACAAAACCGCGCCACAAAGCGCACACACAAACTTACACCGCAAATTAGCGTGATCTGGATTGCAGCAATGCGCGGCTATCTAGACAATTTCACGCCGGACAGCATATCAGTGGTCGAAGACGCATATTCTGCCCAACACTTCGAAGAGGACAGAGCCAGTGCAACGGCTTTGAACTTCAAGAGAGCAACAGGGTTAAGCGCCGCTGTCCGTCCTTACTACAACTTTCAGTAAGGGGGAGTCATGCACGGAGCCGCCACACCACAAACCAACACTGTGCGCCTGCGCTCGATTTTGGGCAGCATTGCAGAGCGCGATGATGTCCGCTTTCTTGAAGGACAGTTCGCGCCCGTTCCTTCCAGCTTTAAACCAAAACTGTTGAAACAATATTCGCACATCAAGAAAACCAAGGGGCGCACAGATGCAAACCAGTGGGCTTTAGGTTTGCGTGATCTGTTCAGCAATCGCGGCCTGAACTATGCCGCTGACGATGACGAAATCGTAGAGACGGCAGGACAGGCGGCACACTATGTGCGCAGCAAATTACCTCACTGCACTAGCGAAGAATCCAAGCTGGAAATGCTTGCCAAAGCCGCCGAAAAATATAGCATTGAAATGCCACAACGAAAAAAAATCAGCGAAACAATGCAACGCATGAGTGCTGAGAGATGGTGGCGAAAACAGTTACGCAAGCGTTTTCAGAAGATCGAAAGCGCAGCCATCCGCACCGGATTTGTCCATAAAAAGGCAGGTCTCTATGCCTCTGATGAGACGGTAAATCGTCGGCTACAACAGAAGCGCAGAAATGCCAAACTGCTGGAAAGCTTGGAAGCCGTCCACGATCAAACCGGAGAGATTTGCACACTCGCCGAACTGGCTGCAACCAACGTTAGCAACCCGTCCATCCGGCGTAAAGAACTGATGACGCGCATTCGCGGCATAGAAGAATTCGCAAACCTGATTGGCTACTCAGGACTGTTCCTAACACTCACCACGCCGAGCAGAATGCACGCACGTCTGTCAAATGATGGCGCGGTAAATCCAAGCTATAACAACATTCGCCCAGACACAGCGCAGCGTTATTTGTTGGACAAGGTTTGGGCGCCCATCATGGCAAAGCTGAAGCGCGATGGCGTGGACTATTTCGGGGTGCGCATTGTCGAGCCCCACCACGATGGAACACCGCACTGGCACATGCTTGTGTTTGTGAAGCCGGAACATCAAGCGACTTTCACTGAAATCATGCGCGAATATGCCTTGCGCGACAGCCCGGACGAACCCGGCGCGCAGAAGCACCGCTTCACGGTTACACCGATCAATCCAAGCAAAGGAAGCGCAGCCGGATACGTTGTCAAATACATTGCCAAAAACATTGACGGATTCGCTGTGGGCGATGACTACGAGGCAGACACAATCACGGATGCCAGCGAAACATCCGTGCGCGTCGAGGCATGGGCAAGCCTTTGGCGCATTCGCCAGTTTCAATTTTTTGGCACTCCCAGCGTTACGCCATACCGCGAATTGCGCCGTGTTGAAGCGCTGCCCGAATCAATGCAAGACGTGCTGGGCGAGGCACACAGAGCAGCCGACGAGGGCGACTGGCGCACTTACATGAAGTTGTACCGAGACGGTTTACGCATCAAGCCGCTTTGGGAAGAGCGGACAAGTTCCACCTATCAGGATGAAATTAACAAGCGCGTGCGCGGAATCATTGTCAACGGTGAAAACGGTGAAATGCGGCTAACCACACGCGAGGGTGAGAGGGAAATTCGTGAAAAAGAAAGCGCACGGCAAGCCCGGCTTTGCCCCCCTTGGACTTGTGTAAATAACTCTACGCACAAGACCAATAAAGGGATTTTGCGTGAGGATGCGCTAACTTATTCAAATGAAAGTAACGGCAACGGAGAAAAAATAATTTCTTCGCAGAATGATGAATGGCTCAACGGTGCAGAACTGGAAAGATGGATAGCCAATCGGGCAAAAGATGGATGGTCAATAGCACGGCTACAAGAAATGGAAATGATGGCAACTACGCGGGGAATCGTCGGGCACCGTGAACCGCCAAGAACCGGCACCCGACTAGCTCCAGATAGGAGAGCTGCATGAAGATTAACACCCGAAAAAATATGCGCAAGAACAATTTGCAGCATTACCCCAGCGATAAAACCCGCTGGGCGTACTGGATGCAAGCTATTGAGCCGACATCGAAGGCACTCAACGAAGCATTCCCCGGCTATCACCCGCAATGGGTGCAGATGTCTCAGATGCGGAAAATCAGCCCCAAGCTATTCGCCATCTTTCGCGAAAACCTGCACATGTCGCAGGAACAATGTGCGGCTTTTTTGCGTGTCGCACACTCGACCGTTGCCGCATGGGAACGAGGCAGCAGGCCGGTACCATTCGCCTGTTTTGAATTGCTGCGCGTGATACAGGAAAGCGTGGCATTCAAAATGTCACATCCAGAATGGGATGGTTGGTTCATCAGTAACAATGGGAATCTTGTTTCGCCGGATGTCGGCTGCTCGTTCTCACCCGGCGAATTGAATGTGATGTCGTTCCAACGGAATGACCTGTCTTGGATGCGCGGTGAAATAGCCCGCTTGAAGAGTGAATTGAATGCGGCCATTGAAGCTAACAACCAGTTGCGCCAGATGTTCTTATCTCAGGGTGTTGTTGAAGAATTGGTTGCAATGAAAAACCGGTTGAATGCACTGGTTGAAAGCGTGACGCCTTCGCAAGAAATTCCTTCGCAGCGCAGAGAAAAAATCATTGATGGAACACTCGCATGAAGCAGAGACGTGACATCGTGCCCCATATGCACCTTGCGGACATGACCGTGAATATCTCTCTCACGCTCGCCAAAATTCGCAAGCGCATCCGCATGATAAACCCTAATTACAAACAGGGAAGTCGCTATCAGGCACGACTTAAACACAAGCGTGCAGCTCGAAGAACGAAACCCGGAATGGTGAGGTAGAGCAGAGATGTTTCTTACGCCAGCCGAACTTGTCGAACTGACGCGGCGCATCCAAAGCGATGCGCAAGCGCGAGAACTGGATGCTATCGGCATTCCGTTCAGACGCCGTCGTGACAAGTCGCTGGTAGTAATGCGTGTGTGTGTCGAAACAGCGCTTGGTGTCTCAGGTGCTAGAATTGCACCGAACGAACCAAGCCTGCATCTGATATGAGCCGCCGCCGTACTATAGACAAACACTTGCCGCCCTGTGTCTATCAGAAACACGGCGCTTTCTGGCTCGTAAAAAACAACAAGTGGGAAAAACTCGCGGCCTCCCTTCCCGAAGCATTGGCGGAATATGCCAGACGCACGCAAACACAAAGCAGCGGATCGATGCCGGAACTGATCGAGCGCGTACTGGCACATCACGCAAAAAAGCTCGCACCCAACACACAATCGCAATACCGCATCGCTGGCGAAAAGCTCAAGAAGTTCATGGCCGAATTCAGCCCGGAGCAAGTGAAATCAAAGCACGTAGCCGCTATCAAGCTGCATCTAGCGGACACTCCCAACATGGCAAACAGAGTGCTGTCCGTGTTGCGCATCGTGTTCCAATACGCCGTCGAATGGCAGCTGTGCGAGTCCAATCCCTGCGTCGGCATCAAGCGCCACGACGAAGCCAAGCGCACCCGGTACATCAATGATACAGAGTACGCCGCCATCTATGCCGCCGCCCCGCCAAGATTGCAGATCATCATGGATTTGCTCTATCTCACCGGCCAGCGTATTGGTGACGTGCTGAGCATTCGCTACACCGACCTCACGCCGGATGGCATAGCATTCACCCAACAAAAAACAAATGCGCGCTTGGTGGTGGGCTGGTCGCCTGATCTACGGGCAACGGTAGAGCGGGCGCGCACCCTTCATGGTAATCTGCGCGCCCTTACACTGCTGCATAACCGCAGAGGGAAAGCGCCGGATTATTCGACCACAAAAATACAGTGGAGCCGTGCTTGCGAAAAAGCTGGAGTAGCAGATGCCCACATTCACGATCTGCGCGCCAAAGCTCTAACAGACGCGAAACAGCAAGGATTTAACCCGCAAACTTTGGCAGGACATACCAGCAAGGCCATGACCGACCGCTACATCCGACTGCGTGAAATTCCACAGGTGGAAGGTCCGAAATTGGCAAAAATATTAGACAACCGTTAGACAATTAGACAACGTGACCAAAGAAAACAAAGAGTTAAGCCACACACCAATGATGCAGCAGTACCTGCGCATCAAAGCCGAACATGCCGACAAGCTGCTGTTCTACCGCATGGGCGATTTCTACGAGTTGTTCCATGACGATGCCGTGCGCGTCGCCAAGCTGCTCGACATCACGCTCACGCAACGCGGCGCTTCCAACGGCAACCCGATCAAAATGGCGGGCGTGCCGTATCACGCGGCGGAACAATATCTGGCGCGGCTGGTGAAGATGGGCGAGTCGGTCGCGATCTGCGAACAGATAGGCGACCCCGCCACCAGCAAAGGCCCGGTCGAGCGCAAAGTCGTGCGCATCGTCACGCCCGGCACCGTCACCGACTCGGCTCTATTGGAAGAGAAGCGCGACAACCTGCTGCTGGCAATTTCGTCACCTCCCCTGACAAGGGGAGGCCGGGAGGGGTTAGGGGTTGAAGTTGGTTTGGCTTGGTTGAATCTAGCCTCGGGCCAATTCTTCGTGTGCGAAACCGCCACCGACAACCTGCCCGCCGAACTCGAACGCCTGCAACCCTCGGAAATTCTCCACGCCGAAAACGCCGCCGTAAAGACCAGTATTCATGCGGCTTTCAAGACTTTACCCGACTGGCACTTCGAGCTCGACACCGCGCGCCGCGCGCTGTGCCAGCAGTTCGGCACGCGCGACCTCGCCGGTTTCGGCTGCGAAGAATTCACTGTCGGCCTCGAAGCCGCGGGCGCATTGCTCGGCTACGCCAAACTCACCCAAGGCCAAAGCATCGCCCACATCCGCAGTGCGCAGGTGTACCACGCCGACGAATTCGTGCGCATGGACGCCGCCACCCGGCGCAATCTGGAGATCACCCAGACCCTGCGCGGCGAACCCGCCCCTACCCTGCTCTCGCTGCTCGACACCTGCGCCACCAACATGGGCAGCCGTCTGCTCGCGCATTGGCTGCACCACCCGCTGCGCAACAAACAAGTGCTGCGCGCAAGGCTGGATGCGGTGGACGAACTGGACGAACGCTGCAAAGCCGCACACGACCTGCTCAAACCCAGCGTGGACGTGGAGCGCATCACCGCGCGCATCGCCTTGCGCAGTGCTCGACCACGCGACCTTTCCGGCCTGCGCGACACACTCAAGCAACTGCCCGCCCTGCATACGCTGCTGGCCGAGGTGAGCGCACCGCGCATCCAACAACTCACCGCAGAACTCAACCTCTCAGCCCCCCACCAGACCGTTCATCCTGAGTCCCTAGCTACCGTTCGTCCTGAGCTTGTCGAAGGATCGGCGCGCAGCGACGTGCAGACTGATGCGCCCCTTCATGCTTCGACAGGCTCAGCACGAACGGGAATAGAGTTGGTCGAGTTGTTGCAGAAGATGTTGAAAGCCGAACCCTCCTCCGTACTGCGCGAAGGCGGCGTGATCGCCGACGGCTACGATGCCGAGCTGGACGAACTGCGCGGCATCCAGACCAACTGCGGCGACTTCCTGCTGGAGTTGGAAAAACGCGAACGCGCGCGCACCGGCATCAACACGCTCAAGGTGGAATACAACCGCGTGCACGGTTTCTACATCGAGGTGAGCATCGCGCAATCGGTGAACGTGCCGGATGACTACCGCCGCCGCCAGACGCTGAAGAACGCCGAGCGCTACATCACGCCGGAACTCAAAGCCTTCGAGGACAAAGCACTCTCCGCCAACGACCGCGCATTAGCCCGAGAGAAGTTCCTCTACGAACAATTGCTGGATCAGCTCGCACCCAGCATCCCGCAACTGCAAAGCATCGCCGCCGCTATCGCCGAGTTGGACGTGCTCGCCACCTTCGCCGAACGTGCCGCCACGCTGAATTTCTGCGCACCGCAATTCAGCACCGACGCGCGCATCGACATCAAGCAAGGTCGCCATCCGGTGGTGCAAGCACAGGTCGATCAGTTCACGCCGAACGACTGCACGCTCAACGACACGCGCCGCACGCTGCTCATCACCGGCCCCAACATGGGCGGTAAATCGACCTACATGCGCCAGACCGCCATCATCGCGCTGCTCGCGCATGTCGGCTGCTTCGTGCCTGCACAGCAAGCGGTGCTGGGCGAGATCGACCAGATCTTCACGCGCATCGGCGCATCAGACGACTTAGCCTCAGGACGCTCCACCTTCATGGTCGAGATGACCGAAGCCGCCAACATCCTGCACAACGCCACCGACAAGAGCCTGGTGCTGGTGGACGAAATCGGGCGTGGCACCAGCACCTTCGACGGCCTCGCCCTCGCCTACGCCATCGCGCGCCACCTGCTGGAGATCAACCGCAGCTACACATTATTTGCCACGCACTATTTCGAACTCACACGCTTGGCCGAAGAATTCAAACAACTCGCCAACGTCCACCTCACCGCCATCGAGCACCAGCACAGCATCGTCTTCCTGCACTCAGTGAACGAAGGTGCGGCCAGCCAAAGCTACGGCCTGCAAGTCGCCGCCCTCGCAGGCGTGCCGAACAGCGTCATCCGCAGCGCGAAGAAACAGCTAGTGAAATTGGAACAGAACAGCGCCGCGCAAAACCCGCAGGGCGACCTCTTCGCTGCCGTACCCGAAGCGCCGGAGCCGGAAGAACATCCGCTAGTGTCAGCATTACGCGATTTGCAGCCGGATGAGATGAGTCCGAAGGAAGCGCTGGAGAGGATGTATCAGCTGAAAAAGCTGGTGTAGTATCGACAAAAAAACACCAATCAATCTCTAGTTTTGTATCTCTAGAAAGGAGTATGGATGAAGAATGCCAATATGCTTGAGCTTCACTACTATTTCGGAGATACCAGCCATGAAATTGACGCACTCCTTCGAAATAAGTGTGAGGCAGAACTTCTTGGCATAATCCTTGAAGCTGCAACCCTATTAGAGATTGATGCGCAACTACTTAAAGATGCTTACAAAGAAGGCGGATTCCGAGATTTCTGGAAGGCTATTGGAAAGCACTCAACCGAAATCACACTTCTTTTACTAATTGCTCAACTTATTGTCTCAGCAATACCACTTTTAGACTCCGAAAATAAAGAGCTTGAAGTGGAAGAGAAACGCCTAAGCATTGAGGAAAAGAAATTAAACATAAGAAAATTGAAACAGGAAATTGAAGCTGGCCAACAAACTAGCGTAAGCCTTAATCAAGTAGCCACATCCATCGGCACCAATTTAAAAATTATCAAGCGAAAATCCAATTTCTTCTCATTCCTTGGCGAATATCACAGAATTGAAAAAATTGGCTTTAATGTTTTAGACAAAGATTGGCAGCCTGTTTCAAATGAAAGTGTCATACCCCGATCTGATTTTAGTAAATATGTTTTAAGCACCAACAAATTGAGATCAGAGGAAGATGATTGTGCAGTAATTGAAATTATTTCCCCCGTACTTAAGGAAGGGCGTTACAAGTGGAAAGGAGTCTACAACGAAGCTCCCATCAGCTTTGAAATGCAGGACTCACATTTCAGAGATTCCGTGCTAATTGAAAATATTCCATTTCAACACGGCAGCCAGATAGTTTGCGTGCTTGTTACTCATCGGGAGTTAGATGAGATTGGTGCGATAAAAATTACTGGTTACTCAGTAACGACAGTCCTAGATAAGATTGACGGCAACACACCACAAGAAACCCCACAGGGTAAAAAATATCGACACGCCAAAAAGCTTGCTGAGTCACAAATTAATTTATTCGATTCAGAAAAATAACGATAAGCACAGCTAAGACCGAGCTAATGCGCAACAATCGGGGACGTACCACAGTTTCTTTATGTTGCCCTCTACGCGACCTCGGTGTAATTTTCCCCACCGCCATCGTTCAAGGATTCGCCAGAATGACTACTGCCACCGTTTCCAGCAAATTCCAAATCTCCATCCCCAAAGAGGTGCGCGAAGCCCTGCACATCGAGCCGGGACAGCAGTATGAATTCATCCCGATGGGTTCGATCATTCAACTCACTCCCAAGACCTCTATCAAGGATTTGCGCGGTATTGCTGCCGGGGCGAATCCCGAAAAATATCGTGACCGCAAGGATATAGCCTGATGTATCTGGTGGATACCTGCGGCTAAATCGAATGGATGTCGTACACGCCGTTGTCAAAGAATTACGCGCGCTACCTGAATGCGCCGGATACGCTGATCGTCCCAACGCTGGTACAGCATGAGCTCTACAAGTGGCTGTGCCGCGAGCTTGACCAACAGACCGCATTCTCTGCCATTGCCGCCACCAAAACTGCGATTGTCGTGCCGCTCGATACCTCTATCGCCTTACTCGCTGCGGACATCGCCAAAGAATTCAAGCTCGCGACAGCAGATGCCATCATCTACGCCACGGCGCGCCAACACCATGCCACCTTGGTTACCAGCGATGCACATTTTGCCGAGCTTCCTCTGGTGAAGTATTTTCAGAAATAAGGCCGATCGATGGTAGGGGTAAACAACATCAGGCAACCAGACTCCTCGGGCATTACGAATCCGAGTGCTAATGAAGGAGTGGCTCTCTCGGTAAGAATCGAACTGGATCGCCGCCTCGCCGAAGATGATGCAAGCCCTAATGACTCCATTAATTGGGAATCCATCAAAACCGAAGCTCAAAAACGCTGGCGAAACGTCAGGGTCAGCTTCGCAATTAATTCTGGAACAAACTGGGCATCCTGAAGATGCCCGGTTTGTTTGCGGCCGTACACGGATTGCTCACTCTCCCATCAACCTCTCCGTCATATCCGCCTTGCGCGCAATCATCTTCTCTGCCAGCGCGTGACTACCGCCATTATCGAGGATGACTTTGCGTATTTGCTCGTCGGAGATTTGCACCACTTGCATGATGGCTTGGTTAATCTCGTCGCGCGCCATGTCGGCGAATAGTCTGGCCGCTTGAGGATTGGCCTCTTCGCTGCGCAGCAGGTCGAGTTCGTCCACACGGGTGCCAAAGGCTTTGCCTTTGGGATCGCCATGCGCGCGGAAGGCCAATGCCCCGCCCACGTCTAGCGTGAGCACCTGACCGTTGACGACGCCCTGATTGTCGCCATCGAAACCGGCAGCATCCCAGTTAACTGTCCAGGCATGCACCCCCAACCATTGTTGCGCCTGTTTGCGTTCGCTTGCGCTGAGATGCGCGACACATTTTTTGTCCAGCACCACCCACTCGGTCGCGATCTGGTCTGGGGCTTGTGTGGGCAAATAGTTCAAGGTCGGCGCGCCTGCCAATTGGTAGAGTTTGGCTGCGATCATCTCGTTGCGTGCATGGGCAACGGATTCCAGCGTCTTCACGTAGTAGCGCCGCCCTGTGTCGTCCTGAAAGATACCGGCGGGATTGCTGCCCAGCTGCCCGCCGACCCGCTGCATGGAGGTGGTGTTGATAGATGGTGTTCGCATGCTTAGGAAGTTCAGGGCATGGGCACGGTGCGGCGCACGAGGGCGAGTTGTGCGGACGTTTCGATGGCGCCCTTGCGCACGTGACGCACGGCATGGATCGCCACACCCGGCTCCATGCCCAACTCCACGAGCAGCCTTGCCGCCATCATCCCTGCCCGCCCCAGTCCGCCCTTGCAGTGCACGAGCACATCCTCGCCGTTGCGCAGCATCTCGCGTATCGCTCGGCCTTGCGTCAACCATTCTTCTTCAAACTTTTTGGTCGGGACGGAGAAATCGGCAATGGGCAGGTGGCACCACTGGATGCCGCGACTGTGTATCTCATGCCCTAGCTGCGGCACTTTCAAGGCGATGAGCTCTGCGGGCTCCACCAGTGTCAACACCAATTTCGCCCCCCACGCCGCGATCATGTCCAAGTCGATGCCGAGATCGCGCTCCCACGCGCCGGTGTGCGCAAAATGGTCATGCTTGCCCGGACAGAAGGTGATGCCGATGCGTCCATGTGCGGAACTCGCACGGACTTCGGCGATCTGGAGCGGGTGGGTGAGGCTGGTTCGTACAAGTGCCATCGTTCATCTCGGTGGATATCGAAGCCTGAGCCTAGCATGAACGAAAACGAAAAGCAGTCACTCCAGCTATGCCGATATCGTGACGGTTGCTTGAGGTCAGACTCGCCGCAATCAACACCTGCCATTCCCGCCATAGCTGCTAGACTCCGGTACATGGACATCGCAAAGATTTCCAAACAGCTTGAGGACTCCGGCTACATCGTTCTGGCTAAGCCGCTGGTCGATGATCTATTAGCAAAACTTTTCACGCGTTGCCACGATGATGACTCCTCGCGCTTTCATGCCGCGCAGGTGGGCAGAGGTGCGGCGAAGCAGCAGATCGGTGCGCTACGCGGCGATGTGATCGATTGGCTGGATGCAGGCAACACTACCGATCAGGCTTATCTGGCTTGCATGGAGGAGTTGCGCTTGGGGCTGAATGAGTCGCTGTTTCTGGGCTTGTTCGATTACGAGTGCCACTACGCGATCTATGGCGAGGGCGATGGCTATGCGAAACATTCCGATGTGCTGCAAGGCAAGAAGAACCGCATCCTGACCACGGTGCTTTATCTGAATGAGGATTGGCATGCGTGCGACGGCGGGGAGTTGGTGGTGTTCGAGGCGACAGGTGAGAGTGTCATCGTGACGGTGAACCCGACCTTCGGCACGATGATTATTTTTTTGAGCGAGTCTTTTCCGCATGAGGTGCTGCTGTCGCACGCCACGCGCCGCAGTATCGCGGGGTGGTTTCGTGTGAGCGGGAGTTGATTCAGATACCAAACTACTGATGTTGGATTGGCTATGCGTCTGCGCCGATTTCTGTGCGGGTCGCAACTTCCCAGCACTCTTGCAGTTTCGCTTCGACTTTGCCGACCACTTCGGAATCCAATTGGCCGCTGGCGACCTGTTCTTTGAGGATGGCGATGATCTGCGCGGGAGAAAGCGGTTCGCGATACGGGCGGCGCTGGGCCAGTGCCTGAAACACGTCGGCGACTTCGATGATGCGCGCCTCCAATGACAGTGTGCCTTTGTCGAGGTGATAGGGATAACCGCTGCCATCCACGCGTTCGTGATGTTGCGCCGCCCACAGGGCAACCTGTTCCAGCCCGGTGATGTTCTTGAGGATGTTGTAAGTGTCGAAGCTGTGGCGGCGCATGATGATGCTTTCCGCGTCGGTGAGCCGGTTTGGCTTTTCCAGCAGTTCGTCGGGGATGCGCAGTTTGCCGATGTCGTGCAGCAGCCCGGCCAGTTCGAGCATCTCGCAGTTCTTTTCCGGCAGGCCGAACATTTCGCCCAGATGGCGCGCCAGATTTGCCACACCATCGGAGTGTTCGCAGGTAAAGGTACTCTTGGCATCGACGATGCGCGAGAACACGCGGATCAGGCTGCGCAGTTCGGCGAAGCTCATGTTTTGCTGCCGCGTTTCGCCCAGCCATGTCGATACATAGCCGTTGATGTTGTTCATCTCCAGCGAGAACCAGAAGGCCTCGGAGTACGAGACTTCCATGAAGGCATCGACCAGTTCGGGGCAGAACCAGTCATCGCGTTTTTCGGCGATGGTCGCGCGGATTGCTTCTTTTCCCAGCAGGATGTCGGTCTCGTCGACGAGATACTTGAGGGTGAGGATGTCGGCGCGGTCTGCCATGTAGATGCAGTTGGCGTTGAGCTTTACTTCGAGCGGCAGGTCGAGCGTCTTGAGCGCCTGCCAATGGGTGTGATGGTGCTGCACGATAGGTGCAAAGTGCTGCAGCACGGGCGTTGACTGCATCAAGGCCGCTCCGAGGCGGCAATGCTCACTCTCCTCTTCCCATTGCAGTTGGGCCAGCTTGGCATGCACTGCGGTCTTGGAAACCCCGCTGTCATGCAGGATCGCTGCCTGGAACAGGTCGTCGAGTTGCGATTTTTTCCAGCCGAGATGTTTGCCGCATTCCGCCGCCATGTAGGCGACGCGCTTGCCGTGATGGATATGGGTCACACCGACCAAGTCGAGTGCATCGGATAGCGAGTAGATCGCTTCGTGCAAATTGATGAGATAACTGCTGGACATAGAACCTCCGCTACACCATAGGTGGGCGTAGTATAACGCCAGCCTAAAGTCATTATGTAGTTGCGGAGGTGCGACGGCAGCGCGCTTATCCGGGGCTCGCTCTTACGACATTAAGCTGCGCAATCAGCATGATGTTTCCTGGCAGCGCTGCCGCAGCAGTTCGCCGCATTACCGGATTGTCGCAAGCTAAACGTTTGCGTTCGTTCTATCATTGCCGCCTGCCCCACTCAACCTAACGGAGGCTCACATGAAAAACCTGTTTCTCTCCCTCGCCCTGTTTTGCATAAGTAAATAATTGGGGACACCGTTTTCCACTGTCCCCCCCCTTGGCGGCGCGGAGAAAATTGGACTACAGCCCAGATTAAGCATAGGATTAACCACATCATTTCAGAACAGCAACCGGGAGTACCCATGAAATTCTCCACACAGATCAAACCCCTCAGCTATCTCAGAGATCATGCTGCCGAAATCATCGGGGACATCTCCGAAAGCCGCGAGCCGCTGCTGATTACGCAGGACGGCGAAGCCAAGCTGGTCGTCATGGATATTAAAAGCTACGAAGAACAGGAACAAACCGTCGCACTACTGAGAATGCTCGCCCTCGGCAACAAAGAAATCGAACAGGGAAAATTCCGCGATGCGGAAGAGGTGTTTGCCGAACTGGATAAGATTGCTCAGCAATGAGTTTCAAGATTGTCTTTCTTACTTCTGCCGAGAAGGACTTGAAAAATCTCAGAAGCTACATCGTCAAAAACTTTTCCCTTGCCGCTTGGCAAGACACGTACAGTGAGCTAAAAAACTCCATTCGCAACCTGAAGACCTTCCCCTTTACCGGCTCTATTCCAAAAGAACTGGAGCGGCTGAACATCACCCAATACCGGCAGATCATCTCCGGGATGAATCGGGTAATCTATGAGGTGAGACAGGAAACCATCTATATCCACATCGTTGCGGACACCAGAAAAGATATGAAAACGCTGCTCACCCAAAAGTTATTGAGACTTGACTGAACGGCAGCCTCTGTCGCCCGCCCCTCGGCTCAGTTGAAGTCCGCTATCGAAGAAGGAATCGCCAGCGGGCAATATCTCTCGGCTACTGAAGTCTTCGACCGACTGGAAAACAAATACCACACGCTCGCCACGAAAAATAATCATTCAGTGGAACCGTCAGAGGAGTAAACGAAAATGAGCCTAGTCGCTGAACGCCATCTCGATCTCGCATCGGTGCAAACTGCTTGGCAGGAGCTGAACAGGCTCGTGCCGCTCGGGGCGATCTCCGGCGAGCGGGATTACAAACGCCGCGTGAAAGTCATGGACGAGTTGCTGGAGCGCATCGGTGCCAACGAATCGCACCGCCTGATGCCGCTGCTTGATCTCGTAACCAAAGAGATCGAGGCATACGAAGCAAAGCAGCAAGCGCTGCCGGAAGCAGCACCAGCCGAAGTGCTCGCCTTCCTGATGGAAGAGCACCAGCTCAAGCAAACCGATCTCGCCGAAGAGCTGGGCGGGCAAAGCGTCGTTTCCGCCATCCTGAACAGCAAGCGCAAACTCAATACGCGCCAAGTGAAGGCATTGGCAGCGCGCTTTAACGTCTCGCCTGCGGTGTTTCTGTAGGCACTATAACGATCAGGGATAGACCGTGTTACCCTCCCCTCGGCTCCGGTGTAAATTGCATCCACACCATCGGTCAAGGATTGAATAAATGGGCGCCGACACTGTCACCAGCGATGACAAGATCACGTTGCCCAAGGAGTTGCGTGAGGCGATGCACATTCAGCCCGGGCAGAAAGGAGCAACACGGTCTATCCGACTGTTCCCCTCACTACCGAATATGAACTGACTTCCATGGGATACCGCCTGCGTGATGCCATCAAAGCAATGGCCAAGTTCGGGGCAAGCTGGACGTAAGAACTAATGACAAAAGCTATCGGGCTAACGGGCGCCCCCTATTATTCAGGGACAACCGTTTCATGAACATTTATCTTTCATCAACGCAAGTTATTTGGACGCCCCATTTTTCCACAGTATCAGGTGTCCGTTAACCGGCTTGCCTTGTTCCATGCGCAGATTCGTTTCAACCATTTCAACGGGTAAAAAACCATGGGCAGCGAGCTTGTTTATATAACTACTGGCATGGCTATAGCGCCCCGTGCTTTCCAGCTTGTATTCTTGTGGAGCCTCTTGATTTGCAACCATGTCCTTCATGGTCTCAACAGAGAAGGCAACAATACCACCAGGACAAAGCAGCCTCTTAATTTCACTCATAGTTTCGTCAAGCTTGCCTATATATACAAACACGTCGGCAGCTATAATTACGTCGTAGCATGACACCTTCTCGCCCCGCATCATCGTTAACAAGTCCGAATGTTCCAGCCGCTGGTACACATTACGCGCACGGGCTTTTTCCAACATCTTGGCAGAAAGATCGACCCCAACCAACCATCGCGCAAATGGCGCAATTGCCGCCCCCACCAACCCGGTCCCACATCCCAGATCCAGCACATTCCATTTTTCAATTGGCGGCATTGCTCGTTGCTTGACTAGCGTTAGCAATTTTTCCGGGGTTTCATATTTAAGCACTTCGAGTAAATGACCATCAAATTTACTCGCGTAACCGTCGAATAATCTTCCCACATATTGATCATTTGCCCGTTCTACATTATTTCCCTTCAGTGCGGCAATTTGATGCCGTGCCACGCCATTTTCCGGATCAAGTCCTGCCAGTTGTTGATAGCAACTCAAAGCCTCGCTCAACTTACCCTGATTCTGAAATATTCCGCCTAGCTGGCAATACACTTCAGAAAAATCAGGTTTGGTTTCCAGCACTCGGTGAAAGCAAGCCACCGCTTCGTCAAGTTGTCCTCTATCCCGCATAACGTTGCCGAGATTGTAGTGCGCCTCGGTGTAATCCGGCTTGATCTCTATCGCCCGACGATAACAAGCTACAGCCTCGTCGATCCTTCCGATATTTTGCATGGCATTGCCAAGATTGTAGTGCGCCTCGAAATAATCAGGGTTAATCTCAAGCGCCCGGCGGCAGCATGTTACCGCCTCCTCGGGTCGTCCGCAGTCCTGCAAAACTGCGCCCAGGTTGCTATACGCATTGGCGTCATCCGGCATCAGTTCCGCAGCTTTCTGTGATGCTTTCAGCGCTGCCTCTTTTTGCCCCATCTGCTTGAACACCGCGCCCAGCACCTTCCAGCCGATACCCTGCTGCGGATATCTCGCTGTTATCGACTCAGCGAGAGTTCGTGTTTCCGCATAGCGCCCCTTATTAAACAGCGCGATCATCTCATTCATTTCGTCGAGAGGGAGTTTGGCCTTTGAAGATTTATTCAGCCTATCTGCCAGTACTTCTACCGCCTCGCCCTGCAACCCTCTCTGCATCCCCTGCTCCAGCACCTTCCGGGCGATAACAGTTTCGTTTGCCTGTATCAGGGCATCGATGTAGCTCAACCAGTATTGACCTTGATTCGGATTGGCCTCCAATGCAACCTTGAAATATGGTAATGCCGCTACGGATTGTTTGACCTGCACCGCCAGAACGCCCAGATTATGGTTCGCTTCTGGATGAGCAGGGTGGACTTGCAGAATGCAACGATACAGATGCTCGGCCTCTTGCAGTTGCCCCGCCTGATGGTGGGCGATAGCCTGCTGGAGAGCCTGCTCAAGGGACAATGAGGCAGCTTCTTGCTGTGACTCAACGTTAGTCATAATGAATATCAACTTATTGCCTATTCGGCTTTAGCGCACAAAACCCTGGCAAATTATTTGAAGTATGCGCCCAAGGGAGGCCATGAGGGGCAGGCCTTGCATTTGACACCCTCCGCTTTTCCGCCACCTTCTAATCAGCGGCCTGTGCGTCTGCATTCATGGCGTGCTGAAAATTCTCAGCTTTACCCGGTTGCCTGATGTGGCGGGGCGGCACGACTCCGCAGTCGGTATATTTATTTCAAGCGGCGAATACTCGCGCCGAGTTGCGACAGTTTGCTTTCCAGATGTTCGTAGCCGCGATCCAGATGGTAGATGCGATCAATCACCGTTTCGCCCTGCGCCACCAAGCCGGCGATGACCAGGCTGGCAGAGGCGCGCAAATCGGTCGCCATGACGTCAGCGCCTTCCAGATGATCCACGCCGCGCACCACGGCGGTGTTGCCTTCCACGTCGATTTGCGCGCCGAGGCGACGCAGTTCCTGCACGTGCATGAAGCGATTCTCAAAGATGGTTTCCACCACCATCGCGCTGCCCTGCGCGATGCAATTGAGCGCCATAAATTGCGCCTGCATGTCGGTGGGAAAGGCGGGATGCGGCGCAGTGCGCACGTTCACCGACTTCGGGCGGCCGTTCATTTCCAGATGTATGGTGTCGCCCGCCACTTTGATTTTCGCACCGGCTTCAGTGAGTTTTTCCAGCACGGTGTCCAGAATATCGGGGCGCGTTTCGTGCAGGGTGATGCTGCCGCGCGTGGCGGCGGCGGCCACCAGAAAAGTTCCGCTCTCGATGCGATCCGGCATGATGCGGTGCGTGGCGCCGTGCAGTTTTTCGACGCCGGTGACCGTGATGGTGTCGCTGCCATCACCGGAAATCCGCGCGCCCATCGCGCGCAGACAGTTAGCCAAATCCACCACTTCCGGTTCGCGCGCGGCGTTCTCCAGCGTCGTAACGCCATCGGCCAATGCCGCAGCCATCATCAGATTCTCGGTGCCGGTCACGCTGACGATATCGAAGAATATCCGCGCACCCTGGAGCCGCTTGGCCTTGGCATGGATGTAGCCGTGCTCGATGCTGATCTCCGCGCCCATCGCCTGCAAGCCTTTGATGTGCAGATCGACGGGGCGCGAGCCGATGGCACAGCCGCCGGGCAAAGAAACCAGGGCTTCGCCGAAGCGCGCCAGCAATGGCCCCAATACGAGAATGGCTGCACGCATGGTCTTCACCATGTCATAAGGCGCTTCCCATTTATCGACCTTGTCGCCCTTGAACAGGATTTCTCCCGGTGCGGTTTCCGCCGCCAAACCGGTCTGTTGCAGCAACTTGCGCATGGTCACGACATCATGCAGGTCGGGCAGGTTGGTCAGTTGCAAGCTGTCGGCGGTGAGCAGCCCGGCGCACATGATGGGCAGCGCCGCATTTTTTGCGCCGGAGATACGCACGTCTCCGTACAGGCGATTGCCGCCTTGAATTGCTAGTTTTTGCATAAAATTTTGAGGGGCTTAAATAATTGAAAATGGGCAGAACTCAGGTGGGCATGGAATCGTGCCCGCGCTACTTAACTTCCCATTCTTGCGGGGTCAATGTTTTCATCGACAGAGCATGTATTTCATCGCGCATTCTGTCGCCCAAAGCCTGATAAACGCGCTGATGGCGCTGGATGCGACTCTTGCCGGAAAATTCGTCGCTCACCACGAGCGCTTCGAAATGCCGACCGTCCCCGCTCACCGTCACGTGAATGCAGGGCATGCCTTGCTCGATGTTTTGCCGGATACTTTCGGGAGTGACGCTCATGTATTTACCCCCGAATGCGGCAGTGTCCGCAACGACAAGGTCTCGGTCACGCCATACAAACCAGCCAAACTAAGCAAATTATCCGGGACATTGACGAACGAGAGATTCACTTTATTTTTTTGCGCGCCGCGCAACCAGACCAGCATCAAACTCACGGCAGAAGAATCGACGGCTTCCACTTGGGTAAAATCCACCGCCATATCCGTCACCCCGTTTTGCAGCGGCGCCCCCTGAGCAAACAAGCCGGTAACGGTCTCCAAAGTCAAGCGTCCGGCCAGGCGCACTACATTGTCTTGCGCTCCATTCATTTTACTTCAGCCTTATGCACAGCCGGGGCGCCAGCGCCAGTATCGGCAGCACGGTTTTTTTCCACCAAAAACTTGATCAGTCCGTCTATACCGGTTTGCTGCAAAGGATCGTGAAACTGGTTGTTGTATATATCCAGCGCCAACCGCGGCCCCGCTATCGAAAAATCGACCACTTTCCAGCCCGCGGATGTTTTCTTCAAATCGTAATCCACCGCCACGGGAGATTCCCCCGGCGTCACGATCAGCGTTTTTACCGTCACCTGATCGTCCCCCTCTTTATACCCGCTAGGCTCGAACTTCACGTTACGGTTGCCGCTGTCGGTAAACGCTTTGGTGATGAATACGCGCACCAGCAAATTACGGAACTCTTCCACCAGCGCTTTTTTCTGTTCGGCGCTTGCCGTCTTCCATGCGGGACCTACCGCACGCTTGGTCAGCAAAGTAAAGTCGAACAAGGGCAGCACTTTCTCGTCCACCAAAGCCAGAATCTTCTTTTTGTCCTTCTCCTGCTTTAACGCCGTCAATACCTCTTGCACCGTATTTTTCACCAGCACATCCGGCGAAACCGCTTCCGCACGGGCGAACAGCGAAAATCCCAGCAACGACACTCCCACCAGCAACGTCATCATTCGTTTCATATGCACCTTTATCATGATTATTTGGCTTTTTCAGCTTTTCCGGCTATCACTTGACCGACCAAATCTTCCAGCACGATGGCTGAACGCGACTGTTTGATCAGGTCATCATTTTTCAACATCTCTTCATCCGCGCCCGGCTTTAAACCCAGATATTGTTCGCCCAACAAACCTGACGTCAACACGCTCACCAGCGTGTCCTTGGGAAAGGTATAGCGCTTGTCGATATCCATGGTCACCTCGGCTTCATAGCGCTCGGTATCCAGCTTGATCGCCTTGACGCGCCCGACCAGCACTCCCGCGCTTCTTATGGATGCCGTAGGTTTAAGTCCGCCTATATTGGTGAAGTTGGCCTTCAAATGGTAGGTCTCCGACATATTGTAGGAACTCAGGTTCCCCACCTTGAACGCCAATATCGCCAACGCAACCATGCCGCCCACAACAAATGTCCCCACCCACAAGTCCAACGTAGTTCGTTCCATATCAAACTCCCCTAAACATCACAGCCGTCAAAAGCACATCCAGCAACAAAATGGCTACCGATGATTCCACCACGGTGCGCGTGGTCGCGCCGGAAACCCCTTCCGCCGTGGGCGGCGCATCGTAACCCTCGAACAGGGCAATCACCGTCACCGCCACGCCGAACACAAAACTTTTCAATACGCCGTTCAGTATGTCGTGCCGGAAATCGACCGCCTCCTGCATCTGCGCCCAGAACGAGCCCTCGTCCACGCCGATGAATACCACGCCCACCAGATAGCCGCCGAACACGCCCATCGCCGAGAACATCGCGGCAAGCAGGGGCATGGAGATAACCCCGGCCCAGAAGCGCGGCGCCACCACCCGAGCAATAGGATTCACCGCCATCATTTCCATCGCGGCCAACTGCTCGGTCGCCTTCATCAAACCGATCTCGGCGGTCATCGCCGAGCCCGCGCGGCTGGCAAACAGCAGCGCCGCCAGCACCGGCCCCAGTTCTCGCACCAGACTGAGTGCGACCAGTGTCCCCAGGGCCGATTCCGAGCCATAACTTTTCAGCGTTTCGTAACCTTGCAGGCCGAGCACGACGCCCACAAACAGCCCCGCCACCAGAATGATAATGAGCGACATCACGCCGGTGAAGAACAATTCCCTTACGATCAAATGAAAGCGCCGGAAACTGACTGCCGAGTTCAGCAATATCATGGCAAAGAAGCGGGTGGAATAGCCTATGCGCCAGACCATTTCGATGGTGCGGCGCCCGACCAGCGTGAATGTTTTTGCCAGAGACATCAGGCGCCCACTCCCAGATCCAGTTGATAGCTTCCGCTCGGATAGTGGAACGGCACCGGCCCGTCCATCTCGCCGTGCACAAACTGGTGCACGAAAGGCGCATCCGAGGCTCTGATTTCGTCCGGCGTTCCCTCAGCGACGATCACGCCGTCGGCAATGAAATAAATATAGTCCACAATTTTTAACGACTCCTGCACATCGTGCGTCACCACCACCGAGGTCGCGCCCAGCGCATTGTTCAAACGACGAATGGAATTGCCGACCACCGTAAGCGAAATCGGGTCGAGTCCGGCGAACGGCTCGTCGTACAAAATCAGCCTCGGATCCAGCGCCACCGTGCGCGCCAATGCCACGCGGCGCGCCATGCCGCCGGAAAGCTCCGCCGGCATCAGGGCATGCGTGCCGCGCAGCCCGACAGCGTGCAACTTCATCATCACCAGATCATGGATCATCTCTTCCGGCAAATCGGTATGCTCGCGCATTTGAAACGCCACATTGTCAAACACCGACATATCGGTGAACAAGGCGCCGAACTGGAACAGCACACCCATTTTGCGGCGCATGGCGTAAAGACCTTCCTGATCCAGATCGTGGATAACTTGCCCGTCGAATTTGATTTCGCCCCTGGTCGGTTTCAGCGCGCCCCCGATCAAGCGGAACAGCGTCGTCTTGCCGCATCCGCTTCCGCCCATGACGGCTATGACCTTGCCCTTGTGGAAAGTCATGTTGATCCCTTTCAGCACGGGACGGCGATCATAAGTAAAATTGACGTCGCGGATTTCTACCAGCGGTTGCGAGGACACAAGTGAGCCTTCTAGCGCGTTTTGAGAGCGCGCATTCTAAACTACGCCATACCTATCCACAACACGGGCGACGATTCCTTGAAAATCATTAAGCTGCTTGAGAAAAGAGCAATTGCGGGCTATTCTGCGCGCCATAAAAACCCTATTGCCACAAAGCGCATTGAATAGCCACATCCCACTCCCCTCGCTGCTTATCGTGGATGACGATCCGCTCATCCGCGACGCCTTGCGTATGGCGCTGGATGACGAATTCGACATCCAGCTTGCGGAAGATCGCAGTCAAGCCATCCGCCTGCTGCGCGACATGGCCACCCCGCCGCAGTTGGCGCTCGTGGATTTGGGTTTGCCGCCCACTCCGCACCGCCCGCAAGAAGGCTTCAAACTCATTGCCGAGCTGCTTGCGCATTCTCCGCTCGTGAAAGTTATCGCCTTGTCCGGCCAGGACGATCAAGCCAACGCCAAACATGCGCGCGCCCTGGGCGCGATTGAGTTCATAGCCAAGCCTTGCTCGCCGGATGCGATCAAGGTGCAACTGCATAACGCCTTGCTTATTCAGATGAACCGGCAACCTTGCGGTGACCAGCCGGATAGCGCTTTACCCTGTTTGATCGGCGTAAGCCCGCCCATGATGGCGATGCGCCAACAAATCGAACTTTTTGCCGCCACCCCGTTTCCCGTCCTCATCGAAGGCGAATCGGGCAGCGGTAAAGAATTGGTTGCCGCCACCTTGCGGCAACTGAGCCCCAAAAGTTCGGCGCATTACCTCGTTTGCAACTGCGCCGCCATCTCACCCAACCTGCTTGAATCGGCGTTTTTCGGGCACGTCAAGGGCGCCTTCACCGGTGCTACCTCTATCCAAACCGGATTTTTTGAAGACGCAGATAACGGGACGCTGTTTCTGGATGAGATCGGGGAACTCCCTCTGGAGCTTCAGGCCAAATTGCTGCGTGTTTTGGAGAACGGCGAGTATCAGCGCGTTGGAGAAACATCCTCCCGCAAAAGTCACGCCCGCATCATCGCCGCAACCAACCGCGATTTAAAATCCTGCGTGAAGAATGGCACTTTCCGCATCGACCTGTATCATCGGCTAAGCATATTCACTATCCAGGTTCCCCCGCTGCGAATATTGAGTGACGACAAATTTCTGCTGCTCGAACACTTCCGCATCTACTATGCCGCGCAAGCGCAGAAATCGGCTTTCCGGCTGGATGACGCATCCGAAAAAATCTGGGAAAGCTACGCCTTCCCCGGCAATATCAGAGAACTGCGCAACATTGTCATTCGGCTGTCCACAAAATACGCCGGACAAATAGTCAACGCCGCACAGCTAAAAGACGAATTGGATTTGGCGCACGGGCCAATAAACGCCGGGGAAAACGAACAACTGGCCGACAACCAGTATGCCATGCAGCAGGGGACTTTTAATCTGGACGAGCATTTGATGGACTATACTGGCCGCCATATCGATGTCGCCATGAATATGGCACACGGCAACATCAGCGATGCCGCCAAGCTGCTCGGCATCGCCCGCACCACCTTATACAGCCGCATGGAAGCGCTGCAAAAATATAAAGCGCAACGCCGAAGCTAAAGGGAGCTTGCATGTATCTCGAACATTTTGGCCTGACCGAGCCGCCTTTCAAAATCACCCCGGTCACCGAATTTTTCTTTTCCGGCGCCAACCGCGGCGAAATACTGGACGCGCTCCTCTATGCCATTTCCGATAGCGAAGGCATCATCAAAATCAGCGGCGAAGTCGGCAGCGGCAAGACCATGTTATGCCGCATGTTGCTGGACCGTTTGCCCAATAACATCAGGGCCATCTATCTGGCCAACCCCAGTCTGTCACGCGATGAATTGCTGTACGCCATTGCCGACGGTTTGGGGCTGAATCTGGAAGGCCAGCGGGTAAGCGTATTGCTGCAAAATCTGCAAAACTGTTTGCTCGAACTTTCCAATCGGGGCACGCGCTGTGTGGTATTGGTGGATGAAGCGCATGCCATGCCGCTGGATACGCTGGAAGAATTGCGCCTGTTGTACAACCTGCAAGTCGGCAAACATAAGTTGATTCAGATCGTCCTGTTCGGCCAGCCGGAACTGGACGAAAAGCTGGAGCAAAGCAATATGCGCCAACTCAAAGACCGCATCCTGCACAGCTTCAATATGCAGCCCTTGTCCAAGGGGGTCATTGCATCCTATTTGATGTTCCGCATGCGCGCCGCGGGCTACCATGGCCCCGATATTTTTTCTCCAGCCGCAGTCAAACTGATCGGCAAAGCCTCCACCGGCCTGATGCGTCGCGTCAATATTCTGGCCGACAAATCCTTGCTCGCCGCCTTCGTCGAAAACACCCACCTGATCGAGGCCAAACACGTACAAGCGGCGATACGCGACAGCGAGCTTTCACCCACCCATAATTATTGGCTCAAGCGCAACCCGGCCATTCTTGTCGGCAGTGTATTGCTGATTGCCGTTGCGCTCGGCAGCACCGTTTCGATGCTGCTCGGACATAGCGACATCCCCTCCCATGCGCCCCATAGCACTCCGGCTAACGCGCCCATTGCAAGCGATGCCGTCAACCCAGGGCCCGCACCCGCCCAAGCCGCAGCAGCGCCAAGTCCGGTCGTGTCCGCACCCTCAAGCGGCGCCTTGCTTGATCAGCGCAAGGCCGCCACACTAGCCATGCTCGCTCAAACCGGCAAAGGCAGCGTCAGTATTCAATTGTTCCACACCGAAGATGCCCGCACGGAAAAGCTGGAGCGCTTCCTGATCCGAGCCAAAAAACTGGGGAAGTTGTCCGAGATATATGTGATACCGATCAAAATCAACGGCAAAGAAAATTACCGCG
Source organism: uncultured Gallionellaceae bacterium (assembly GCA_964639585.1). Lineage (GTDB taxonomy): Bacteria > Pseudomonadota > Gammaproteobacteria > Burkholderiales > Gallionellaceae > PALSA-1006. The sequence goes on from CAZXDK010000001.1 coordinate 172,513, forward strand.
TACTGTATGGCGCATACGCCGGTAGCGAGGAGGCTCACGCCGGGATAAAGAATTTGCCCCAGCGCTACAAGGATGCTTTCTCCCCCGCGCTGTACGAGTTGGATCGCAATTACGCACTTAAGCCATAGGCAAACACCACCGACTAACTGTTTGAAAACGCGAACATCCGAGCCCAATGGCTGGTTGCCGAAGCGGACAAAAGGTGTTACGTTGCACCGAAGAATAAAGGGGGTGGGAATTGAAGTTACACCATGTCGCTCTGTGTTCAAGTTTAGTGCTTTTTTCCGCTTGCGGCGGAACCAGGCCCATTGCCACTCAATCGTTACAGCTCTCGAACAAACATATTCAGGATAAAGACGCCGCACCTGCACACGATAGCGACGAAATTCCCCGGGTGAACAAGCGCGCCATCCCGCTTCCGCCCCCCAAGCCCGGCGCCAAAGTGGAGACGTATAGCGTAGTTGTAAGCAACGTACCCGCCCAGGAAATACTGTTTGTTTTAGCGCGCGATGCGAAAATCAACCTCGACATCGCTCCCGGCGTACAGGGTAATGTCACGATAAACGCCATCAACCAAACCTTGCCGCAAATTCTCCATCGCATTTCCAGGCAAGTCGATATGCGCTACGAATTGGACAACGGCAACCTGATCATCATGCCGGATTCGCCTTACCTGAAAACCTACAAGATCGATTACGTCAACATGGCGCGCGACTCCGATGGCGGCATTTCCAACGCCACGCAAGTCGGCAGCGGTACTGTAGGTAGCGCAGGCATAGCCGGCAATAATTCCAGATTGTCGATCACCAATACTTCGAGGAACCACTTCTGGGAAAGATTGGAATCGAACATTAAAGACATCTTGCGCGAAACCGACAAGATATTGCCCGAAGGTTCCAGTGAAACTTTCGTGCAGCAAAGTTCCAACACCAGCACCACCGGCACCGGTGTGCAACCCGCTGCCAACAGCAAAAAACAAGTACTGGTCAAAGGGGGCATCGAAAATAGCCCGAACGCCGCAACGATAGAAGGCGAAGGCAGCACTGTCACGCGGCGCAACACGTTCCGCGAAGCGGCATCCGTCATTTCCAATCCGGAAAGCGGCATCATCACGGTGCGCGCCACGTCAAAACAACACGAGAAAGTACAGGAGCTGGTCACCCAGATCATGATCAACTCACGGCGTCAGGTGTTGATTGAGGCCACCATCGTGGAAGTGCGTTTGAGCGAGCAATACCAGCAAGGCATCCAGTGGTCCAGTCTGGGCTCCAAAGTCCAAGTCAACCAGGTAGGCGCGGGGACTTTGAATGCCTCCAATACCGGCAGCATCTTCACGCTGGCCTATAAAGACGCCACTTCGACGCTGGGCACGCTTGCCGCCTCCGTGCAGATGATGGAGTCGTTCGGGAAAGTAAAAGTGCTATCCAGCCCCAAACTGAGCGTGATGAACAACCAGACCGCGATGTTGCGCGTAGTCGATAACTACGTGTATTTCACCATTCAGGCAACGACCGTTTCATCCACCGGCGGCGCTCCGGCAGTCACCACTTACAGCACAAGCTCGAACAGCGTTCCCGTGGGGTTTACCATGAGTGTGACGCCGCAAATCAACGAAAACGACAGTGTGCTGCTGAATATGCGTCCGTCCATCACCCGCTTGTTCGGATATGTCAATGATCCCAACCCCGACTTGGCCAAAGCGGGAGTGGTCAGCCAGATACCGCAGACGCAAACGCGCGAAATGGAATCCATACTGAAGATTGAGAACAACCAGATCGCCGTAATGGGGGGATTGATGCAGGATGAAATCAACAAACAAACCGATGAAGTGCCGTTATTGGGGCGTATCCCGTATGTTGGAAATCTATTCAAATATCGCAACGATAAAAGCGTGAAATCGGAGTTGGTGATTTTCCTGCGCCCGGTCGTCATCAAGGAAGCCAGTGTGGACGCGGATTACAGTCAATTTCGCGACAGCTTGCCGAATACCGAATTTTTCAACGCCTATCCCGTCAACGGCGCACCTCAGGGTAAAACCCGGCCATGAGCCTGTTACTCGACGCACTAAAAAAATCCGGGGAGCAGGATTCCCGAGCGGCTGAAGCACAAGCCCGGACAATTCAAGCGCAAGACGCAAGCAAAACCGACGCATCGCGCACGAGCGGAGAAAATTTGTTTGCCGCAAAAAGAACTTTGCCCGGCAGAAAATTCCCGCGCCTGGGAATAGTCCACATTGCGCTCATCGCCGGAGGATTATTCGCTTTGGGATGGAGTGCTTACATCTATATTGAAATCACCCCGCCCAACCAGCGCTTTTTCTATTCCCCACCCTCCTTGCCCGCTGCGGCATCCGCCGCCAAACCTCAGCCTGTCGCAGCGGCCTCCCCCGCTCCGATAATCGCTGCGGCGAGCCCCATTCCCGTCTCGACGCCACCGGTTGCGACAACCGAAAAACAAATCGTGGTATCACCCCGCCAACAAAATCCCCATCCCCCGCGAACTGCGGCTCACTCGCCCCGGCCTCGCGCCAGCCATTCAACAGCGGAAACGCCTGCAAAAGCTTTGGACATTCAGCGCACGGAAGAGCCCAACCTGATCGACGCGCTGCTGGCTGATGCTTATCTGGCCTACCAAAGTGGCGATTACGCCAACGCTTGGCAACGCTACCGCGCCGTGCTAGCCCAAGACCACAGGAACCGGGATGCTTTGCTGGGACTTGCCGCTATTGCCCTGCAACAAGGGCAGGATAGCAGCGCTATACATTATTATCGGCAGGTGCTGGCGCTCGACCCGCGCGACCCTGTCGCCCAAGCCGGACTTTCTTATTTTGGCAATGGCGACCCCGCCGGCAAAGAAGTGCGCCTTAAGCAACTGATCGCCCAGCAACCGGACTCCAGCGCGCTGCATTTTGCACTGGGCAATCAGTATGTCGAACAGTCACGTTGGTCGGATGCGAAACAAGCCTACGCGAACGCACTCTCGCTGGAACCGACAAACGCCCTGTTTGCTTTTAACGTGGCAGTCAGCCTCGACCATCTGGGACTACACAAAACCGCTGCACAATACTACCAACAGGCGCTGCAATTTGACCGTCCGGGCAACGCTGGATTCAACCACGCCCAAGTCGAACGCCGCCTGAAAGAACTGACCGCAAATTGAACCCGCAATACCAGCGAGTACGTTGCCATGCTGTGACGGCCTCGACTTACACCGCCAACAGCAGCTCAGGCATTAACATTGCGCCCCATAAATACTCATACTCTATGAACCTTTCCAAGCGGATTGAGTCGAACCCTGCTTGAGAAAACACCTACTTCGTTCATGGCTATGATGGCAACTTCTATTGAATTACCGAAGAACCACCCATATCTACGACGGCGGCGTTCCCCAAAACATTTTCCAGTTACCAGCACGAAGGAGTTAATCTTGATTTCAAAACAGCAATACAACCGAATTGTTCCCAGCTTTACTGGCAGGCAACTCCCCCTGCTCTCGATCTTGCTCGGACTTTCTGTCAGCTCACAAAATGTATGGGCGGGAGACCCCGTGGCCGGCAAGAATACCTATCTGAACAACTGCGCGAGCTGCCACGCTTATCCGTCATCCAACAACATCGTGCGATCTGCCGCCAATAATGCCTCCCGCATCACTTGGGCTATCGCCAACAACAGGGGCGGCATGGGCGCTCTCGCCAATACGTTTTCCACGGCGCAACTTGACGATATGGCATCGTATATTGCCGTAGCCCTATCTGACGCCACCCCCCCATCCGTTCCGACCGGATTGACTGCAACACCCGCCAGCTCGACACAGGTTAAGCTATCCTGGGCTGCCGCAACCGACAATATCGGGGTGACTGCCTATAAGGTCTACATTAACGGCAACCTGATCGGCTCCAGCGCCGGAACCAGCCCCAATATTAATGGCCTGAGCGCGTCTACCAGCTACAGCTTTGCGGTTTCGGCTTGTGATGCGGCTGGAAATTGCTCGGCACAATCTGCCGCAATATCAGCGATCACCCCGGCGGCAACCTCAGCAACAGCGACGCAGTCCGTTAACGATTGCCTCTTCAATTGGCTGGAAAACAAATATCCGGCCTATATTTCGCCCAGTCGCCAGACATCTCAGACGGCCAGCCCGTATTTCTACCGCTATTACCCGGCAACGGACTCCTATGCCGGAGTGTCATCAACAGACAATCATCTTTATTACCTGAGCAAATCGACCGGATTGGTAGACTTGGGCTTGGCAGCCACTTGGACTGCCCAGGCGGCGTGCAAATGAGTATCACGCGCCGTTGGCCGGACAGGCCGACGGCATTGTGGCTTGCCGCAATTGCATTGCTTGCAATTCTGGTTGCATGGGAGCTGGCTGGACTGACTGTCGATTCGGAGCCGCAATCCGACATTCAGCCCCATGCAGCGGCCAGCCCTATTCCGCAACCTACATCCGCACGCCAGCTTATAAAAACGCATCTCCCCCATCCCGCGACATCCTCTGCTCAAGCACAGACAACACCTCTTCTGCAGCTGGATGAGGCAATCAAAAAAGCCCGCAGTGAATTTGCCGAAAGATGCCCGGCGCTTGAGCCTGTCCAGCCGCCTGAATACGCGGCAGAACTGCCTGTCTCGATGCAAGAGGCAAGCCAGGCATCCGAAAACAGCTTGAGACACTGCCGAAAAAATATTTCGTTGGCCAATCCCTTCGTATCGACCAGGCAATAAAAATCAATTGCGCATATTCAGAATATGCGCTGGACATCGCACAAGACTCGTAGCCCGGATGCGTTTGCATAATAAGTACAACAAAACCCTGCGCGGGGATGTCACAATATGCCAATGCGAACTGAAATAGGGTAGCAAAATGGCCTCCCAACAATCCCAGCAGCCTATCGGACAGTTGCTCATTGCCAAAGGTGTGATCAGCGAAGACCAGTTGCGTATCGCAACTCAGGAACAAAGCAAATCACCACAACCGCTGGGTAGGCTGCTGGTGCATTTGGGCTTCCTTTCCGAAGCGACCATCCGTGATGTTTTGTCGGAAAATCTGGGGCAGGAAGGCGTCGATCTTGCCACCGTCATCATCGACCCCGCCGCTATCGCCCTCATCCCCAAAGACGTTGCCCGGCGCTATCAACTTCTGCCCCTTTCCGTCGATCACTTCAAGAAAGATTTAACGCTGGCCATAGCGGATCCGGACAACATCATCGCGCTCGATCAGGTGCGCGCACTGTTGCGCGACGAGTACCGGCTGACAACCCAACTTGCCAGCGAATCCGACATTCTGCGCGCCATAGACCAGTATTACGGCTTCGAGCTTTCCATCGACGGAATTCTGCATGAAATCGAGCCGGGTGAAATGGATTACCAGAACCTCCAGCAGGGAGTGAATGAATTCAGCCAGCCCGTGGTGCGCCTGATAGACGCGCTGCTCACCGAGGCGGTGCAGCTAAGTGCGTCGGACATCCACTTCGAACCGGAAAGCAGCTTCCTGCGTATTCGGTATCGGGTGGACGGGGTATTGCGTCAGGTGCGCAGCCTGCACAAGAGCTTCTGGCCGGCAATGGTGGTGCGCATAAAGGTGATGAGCGGCATGAACATCGCGGAAACGCGCGCACCGCAGGATGGGCGCATCTCGCTTCGTTTATCCGGTCGTCCGATAGATTTTCGCGTGGCATCGCACCCCACGACTTACGGCGAAAACCTCGTCTTGCGCATCTTGGACCGGCAAAGGGGCATCGTCCCCATCGACCAGATCGGACTCGACGACATCGCCCTCAACACGCTCAGAACCATTATCGCCAAACCCGAGGGTATCGTACTCGTGACCGGCCCCACCGGCAGCGGAAAAACCACCACGCTGTATTCCGTGCTCAGCCACATCAACACCGAATCGGTCAACATCATGACGTTGGAAGATCCGGTCGAATATCCCATCCCGCTGATCCGCCAAAGCTCGGTGAACGAAGCCGCCAAGCTGGACTTTGCCAGCGGCATCCGCTCCATGATGCGGCAAGACCCGGACATCATTCTGGTCGGCGAAATCCGCGACCACCCCACCGCCGAGATGGCATTCCGCGCCGCCATGACCGGCCACCAGGTGTACTCCACGCTGCATACCAACTCCGCCATCGGCGCAATTCCGCGTTTGCTCGACATCGGCATCCGGCCCGACCTGATGGCGGGCAATATCATCGGCATCATTGCGCAACGGTTGATTCGTGTGCTGTGCCCGCACTGCAAATACAGTTATCGTCCGGACAATACCGAACGCAAGTTGCTCAACCTGCGCCATGACGATGAAAACATGATATATCGTGCCGCCGGCTGTGATTTATGCAACCATCAGGGCTACAAAGGTCGCCGCGCAATTATGGAAATACTTAAAATGGATAGCGACATGGATGATCTTGTTTCACGCCGCGCCAGCATGCGCGACCTGAAGCATGCCGCAATAGGAAAAGGCTTCCGTCCCTTGGCGCAAGACGGCATACGCCGCATAATCCAGGGACAAACCTCCATCGCCGAAGTCGCTCGCGTGGTTGACCTGACCGATCGCCTGTAAGGGGAAAACGACGTGGCCATGTTCTCTTACAAGGCAGTAGACGCACTAGGTAGAACGGCCAAAGGCATACAGGACGCAGCCAACCTGATCGATCTGGAATTACGCCTGAAGCGCTCCGGACTCGACTTGATCAATGCCAAAGAAGAAAACAACACCTCATCTTTTGGCAGCACCCGCGTCAAACGCATCGACCTTATCACCTTTTTTTTCAACCTGGACCAGCTGACGCGCGCTGGCGTCCCCCTGCTCGAATGTCTCGCGGACTTGCGTGACAGCATGGAAGAACCGACTTTTCGCGAGATCATCGCCAATCTTGTGGAATCAATCCATAGCGGCAAAAAGCTTTCGCAAGCCATGGCGCAACACCCCAATGCGTTTGACAAAATCACGGTCAACCTGACTTGCGCCGGTGAAGACAGCGGAAAGTTGCCGGATATTTTCAGGCATTTGACAGAATCCTTAAAATGGCAGGATGAAATGGCATCGCAAACCAAAAGTATGCTGATGCTCCCCGCTTTTGTCGGCATAGTAGTCGTGGTCAGCACCTTTTTCATGATGATTTATCTTGTGCCGCAACTGGTCGCTTTCATTAAAGGCATGGGGCAGGAAATTCCGTTCCAAACTCGCCTGCTCATTGCGACTTCCGATATTTTTGTCAATTATTGGTATGTCATCCTGGCCGCCCCGTTCGTGATATTCGGCCTGTATAAAATCGCCCTCAAATTCAACCCTGACCTGCAATATCACGTGGACAATCTCAAGATCACGGTCTGGCCGATAGGCCCGGTTATGCGCAAGATTATTCTGGCGCGTTTTGCCAACACCTTTGCCATGATGTATAGCTCCGGCATTTCCATTCTGGACTGCATCGCCAATTCGCGCGATCTGGCCAACAATCTGGTCATAGCCCAAAGCCTGCAAGACGTCATGCATGAAATCGAGTCCGGCAAAAACCTTACCCAGAGTTTCGAAAAAACAGGCATCTTCCCGCCACTGGTAGTGCGTATGCTCAAAGTGGGCGAAGCGACCGGACAACTCGATTTGGCCCTGCTTAACGTCAGCTATTTTTATGACCGTGACGTGAAAGATTCGATCAAACGGGTGCAAGTCTTGATCGAGCCAGCTATGACCCTCATTCTCGGCACACTTTTGGGATGGGTCATGCTGTCGGTGCTGTCGCCGATTTACGACCTCATCAGCAAAGTAAAAATGTGAATCGACCATGAACCTGCTGCGCCAAAACCTTCTCTTTATCAGCGCCGACCACTTCCATGCCTGCTCCTGGAATAGGGGAAGCTTGTCCGAGGCGCAATATTTTGGCAACGACGCCAACGGACGCGAACAATTTTCCGGCTACCTGCAACAACATCGTGAGCCGACTTACTTGTTAACCGATGTCATAGAAGAAGATTTCCGCCACGAGATCGTCCCGCATTTAATCGGAAAAAATCGGCAAGAACTGATTAAACGCAAGTTCGAGCAGTTTTATCACAATACCTTATTCCGCCAAGCCCAAGTGCAGCACCGTCAAACTGAAGGGCGACGCGACGACGAAATTCTGTTCTCAGCATTGACTAACCCGCAGCGCATTTCCCCTTGGCTGGACATACTTCTGCACAACGGCATCCCTATCATCGGGATCTACTCCCTGCCCAACATCAGTACGCCTTTACTTAAAGGCATCGAATCCGACCATGTCCTTTTGCTGTCCTGGGAAAAGCACGCCGGTTTGCGGGAAACTTACTTCAACAAAAAGCGTCTTCGTTTTTCCCGTTTGACTCACATCAACGACGATAGCTCATACACCGAATCGGTTAAAACAGAGACTCCGCGCACACAGCAATATTTAAAAAGCCTGAGTCTGCCCCCCCCCGGTGAAGTACTGGACGTATATATCATTTGTCACATCGCGGACAGGCTTGAATTGGAATCGAGCTTGCAAAGCACGGACGAAGTGCGCTTTACCTTTGCGGATATTCAAACTCTGGGCAACAACTTCAAAGCCAAAACAAACTATCGGGACTCGGACGCCACCCCGCTATTCCTGCATCTGCTGGTCACCCAACCGCCGACCAACCATTACGCCAACGCGACCCACACCCATTATTATCTGCTGTGGCAATTACGCTGGATACTATATGGGCTCACGCTTGTTTTTGCCCTGAGCAGTGCGCTGTGGAGCGGCATCTCTCTCTGGCAAGGGCGCGGGCACGTCTCGGAAACCAGATCGCTCCTTTCCCAGTCCGCCAAATTGACAGATCAAGCAGGAGCTATTCAACGCCAATTTCCGGTCACTACAATTCCCGCCGCCGATATGAAAACGGCGGTCACCATCAAGCGCAAATTAAGCAAATATTCCCCGGCGCCTGAAGAAATATTATCCGGGCTGACCGCCGTGCTCGAAAAATTTCTCCGCATCCGCAGCAATGCAATCTCCTGGGGGGCAAGTTCGGCGGACGCCCCCCCTTCCATCTACCCGGCACAGGTCATCACCTTTGACGGTGAGCTACTCAATTTCGGCACAGACTTTCGCGGCGCCCTCGCTTATCTGGAAAACTTTCAACAGGCGCTCACCCAGCGCGGCTATACAGTCAGCTCGCCTGTCTTGCCGCTGGACATCAGCCCCAAGGGCAGCATTAGCGGAGACCTGCAGGCAAATCCGGGGAAATCGGCGCAATTCACTCTGAAACTCATTTGGAGAAACAAAGAATGAGCTTCCACCCGTCCGATTTGGCGCACATAAAATGGAGCTTGCTCGCCTTTATGTCCACCCTGATTATGGGAGCTGGCGCCGTCTGGCTGAGCGCCCAATACGTTGGACACTCACTCAAGGAACGTCGGACAGCACAAAAACAGGTCGCCGAGGCGCGCAAAAAACTCGACGCCGCAGAAAGCGATCTGGAAAACATGTCCACTTACGCCATGGAATATGCCGATCTGGAAAAAAATAAAACCGTAGGCGGCGAACATCGCCTGGACTGGATGGAAGGATTGGAGAATCTGCGCCAGCAACACCATGCCATAGACTTCAGGTACACCATCACGCCTCAGCAACCCTATACCCCCAACCCGGCATTGGAGATGGGTAACTTTGAACTCAATTTAAGCGGGCTCAATTTGCAAGTGGACCTGCTGCACGAAGGGCAACTGATAAACCTGCTTGCAGCGTTGCGCACAGACATGAAAAGCTGGTTTATTCTCAACCATTGCACGATAAGGCGTAACGGCGACACGGATGAAACAGGCTCTACTCCTTATCTAGCCCCCCGCCTCAAAGCGGAATGCACCGGTGGTTGGATTACAATGAAAAACAGGAATGCCCCATGACCGTCTTGGCAGTTCTGCTTGCCCTGCTCAGTGCGGCGCAGCCCGCGCAAGGCGATGAGCTTGGCCGCCTGTTTTTCACCCCGGCTGAACGTCGGCAATTGGATCAACGTCAATCCCAATTAGAACTCCAGACTCAACTCGCCGCAGATAAAGGAAATGAAAGCGGCAATCAATCCGTCATCACCATAAACGGCATCATCCAACGCGGCGACGGCAGCCGCATTGTCTGGATCAATGGCAAGGCGCATAAAATTGCAGGGGGTGGCGACCCGAACAAAGCGCCGATCCACATACCGGGTAAAAACAAACCGCTAGAAGTAAAAGTCGGACAACGGGTGCGAATAGAAAATCCGACACCCGCAAAAAATAGCACACCCGCCGCATCCGGGGATGACAATTAACCATGAGCCGGCAGCGCAATCCCCCCCCTTCCCATTTTCAGCGCGGCGCGACCTTGATGATCATGCTGGTCATCATGGTATTGGGGGCGGCGACGTTTTTAGTGGGCTCTTTGGGTAAAGTTGGAAATTCATTAAAGTACAAGAAAGCCACGGAAACGTCTGATGCGCTGATGCTGGCAAAAGCGGCGCTGATTGGTTATGCCTTGACCCAGAGCAATCGTCCCGGCCAACTTCCCTGTCCCGACACCCACGCTGCCGGGTCGGTGAATGCGGGCGTGGCCGACACGCTTTCCGGCAACAATTGCTCCGGTGGAAATCTGGGGCGCTTGCCATGGAAAACGCTTAAATTACCCGATTTACGCGACGCCGCGGGTGAACCGCTCTGGTATGCGGTTGCCGACCCCTATCACGCCGGAGCATCTGCCGCCTTGAACAGCGAGACGAATGGAACCCTCAGCCTCAGCGGCAATGTGACCAGCGCTGGCCTGCTCGCCATCATATTCGCTCCCGGCCAAGCGCTGCCTGAGCAGAATCGGATCACGGCCAATTTCAATAGTTACTCGCATTTTCTGGAAAGCGTGTTGACCGCCCCTGCCAGTTTCCAAATACTAAGCCAGAACGACTATCCCAATGGCGCCTACACCTACAACGACCAAGTCCAATGGATCACCCGTGATGACATCATGCCCGCTGTCGAAAAAATTGTATTAAAGCAATTCAAGGATTCAGGATTTTTCAGCACCTATTACGATACATGGAGTGCGTTCCCGTTTGCTGCGCCGTTTGCCGATCCCTCGGAAGCCGATAATTACAATGGCACAAATGGAACGGTCTACGGATTGCTTCCGTTGGCAAAGCAAATTGGCGGCACAGCAAGCACACCGTATTGGACCAGTGTCAGCAGTCCCACACCTTCCGCCGTTTGCTCATTGCGTTCAGGCACCAACATCTGTTCGACCAATTGCAACAACGTGCGTTGCTCCTTTAGCGGCCTGACGGCGGGCGCCACCGTTACCATCACGGGCACGATCTCCAATATCGGAAAAGGCTTTTGGCGGCTGTATGATCCAGGCGCAGGATCAGTTATCAGCACCAGTTGCGTGCAAGAAGTTTGCGCCAGGTCAAGTTTAACTGGCAACTATTATCCGGCCAGCGACATGTTGAACAACACGAGCATTGCCGGCATCCTCAACAACGCAAATGGCAGCGCGACCATCACGTTTACCGGAATCGTCAAATCCAGCAGCAACTTTCCCAACCGTATATCTTTTTCCACGGGCGGAATTCCAAACTACCCCCTGCCCGCGTGGCTCAGCTCCAACAACTGGCAACAAGTCATGTATTACGCAGTTTCCCCCGGATACACCCCGGGCGGCAACCATAGCTGCTCGCCTGTCTGTATCTCGCTGGACGGCAATACAGCGAGCGCCGTAGTCGTTGCGACCGGTGACGCATTGGCAAACCAGACACATCCATCAAATTTACTGTCGGATTATCTCGAAGGAAATAATGCAACTCCCGCTTTAGGCGTCTACGCAAACAAAACACTGGCCAATAATTTTAACGACAAAGCAATCTCCATCGCGCCATGAGCAATCTGCCCCTCAGGAAAAACCGCGGCTTCTCTTTACTGGAAATGGCGATAGTCCTGTCCATTGTAAGCCTGCTCCTGGCCGGGCTGCTCCCGGCAATTTCCAGCCAGATCGAACAACAGCGCCGGATAGAAACGCGCAAATTGCTCGATGAAGTGCGCGATTCCCTGATAGGTTTTGCCATGTCCAACGGCAGGCTGCCCGCGCCTGCCTGTGGAACTATCCCGACCACCCCCGGCGCCGCCAACAATGCGGGTGTCGAGTTGATCCCCGCCAGCGCGGCCCTTTGCGCCACGGGTGCGGGCGACATTGCCGTGCTGCCTTGGGCAACCCTGGGAGTCAACGAAACCGATGCCTGGGGCAACCGTCTCACCTACCGTGTCACGCCACTGTTTGCCAGCGGCGTGGCGCCGGGAACTGCCGCCTCATTCCAGTTGGCATCACCCGGGGATATGACCATAAAAGACAGCGCTGGCGGCAACAATGTCGCCACCAATATCCCGGTTATTGTGATCTCTCACGGCGCCATGGCATGTGGCGCATACCAGCCTACAGGAGCCAGAGTTGATGAAATCCCTTCCGCCGCCTATTGCCAGGATAACGACCAACAGGAAAACACGGATGGTGACGCCACCTTCGTCAGCAAGACCAGCCCCACCACAACCTTTGACGATTTCGTGGTCTGGCTATCCACCAACATCCTGGTCAACCGTATGGTCGCGGTAGGCAAATTACCTTAGGCTCTGCGCCAAGTCGTCCCCTGCGCGGTATCTTCCAGCACGATACCGGCTTCCAGCAATTCTTTGCGAATGCGGTCAGCCTCGGCAAAGTTTTTAGTTTTCTTGGCAGCGCTGCGCGCCTCGATTTGCGCACTGATCGCAGCATCGTCCAGACTGCCCGCGCTCGCACCACCTTGCAGAAATTCTTGCGGATCGCGTTGCAGCAGGCCGAGAACACCAGCCAAGGCCTTGAGTTGCGTGGCAGTTTCGGCTAATTGATTGCGGTTCACTTCGTTGGCGAGGTCGAACAGCACGGCGACGGCCTCCGGGGTGTTGAGATCGTCATCCATGGCGGCTTTGAAGCGGGCCGCATGGGGAGTGCTCCAGTCAACTGCGCCCTCATTCCCTCTCCCGGTGGGAGAGGGAAGCTGATTCCCCTCTCCCACCGGGAGAGGGGCTAGGGGTGAGGGAACACCCTTGAGCGCTGTATACAGCCTAGTCAGCGCCCCCTTCGCATCATCCAGATGCGCATCCGAATAATTCAGCGGGCTGCGGTAATGCGCGCGCAGAATGAAAAAGCGCACCACTTCGGCGTCGTATTTCTTGAGAACTTCACGAATCGTGAAAAAATTGCCCAGACTCTTGGACATCTTTTCGTTATCGACGCGCACGAAACCGTTGTGCATCCAGTAGTTCACGTACTGGCCCCGACTTCCACCATCACACATCTGCGCGCCTTCGCTCTGCGCGATTTCGTTTTCGTGGTGGGGGAACTGCAAGTCCGCGCCGCCGCCGTGAATATCGAAGTGATTGCCCAGCAATTCCGAACCCATCGCGGAGCATTCGATGTGCCAGCCGGGACGACCTTTGCCCCACTTGGAATCCCACTTCACCTCGTCCGCTTCGTCGTCTTTGGCGTGTTTCCACAACACAAAATCGAGCGGATCGTTTTTGCTCTCGGTCACATTCACGCGCTCGCCCGCGCGCAAATCTTCCAGCGATTTGCCGGACAATTTGCCGTAACCGTCGAACTTGCGCACCGCGTAATTCACATCGCCGTCCGCCGCCTGATAGGCCAAGCCGTTTTGCTCCAGTTGCGCGATCATCTCCAGCATCTGCGGCACATACTGCGTGGCGCGCGGCTCGTGGTCGGGGCGCTGCACGCCCAGCGCATCGGCATCCTCGTGCATTGCGGCTATGAAGCGCTGCGTCAGCGCATGGATAGATTCTTTATTTTCCGCCGCGCGCTTGATGATCTTGTCGTCGATGTCGGTGATGTTGCGCACGTAGGTGACTTCGTAACCGGAAGCCTTCAACCAGCGCTGCACCATGTCGAACACCACCATCACGCGCGCATGGCCGAGGTGGCAATAGTCGTACACCGTCATGCCGCACACATACATGCGGACTTTGTTGGCTGCGATGGGTTTGAAATCCTGCTTGTCGCGGGCGAGGGTGTTGTAGATTTTCAGCATGGTTTTTTAATTACTCTTCGAGACTTTTCCTGCTTGCAGGATGATATGTGCGCGTTCGATTTCGCGATGAAAACTTTCGGGAATACGAGCCCAATCCATCACGTCCACGCGAATGGGCAAATTGCTTTCGATCAAGGCTTCCTTGAGTTCTGCCACACGACGATTTTCCGCCCCCAAGTCGGCGGGATTGCGCAGTACGACATCGAGATCGCTGGCCGCATGGCTACCGCCGGTAACTCGACTGCCATAAGCCCACACTTCCACATCCGGCACATGTTCGCGCAACAACGCTTGCACTTGTTGCAGGTATTTTTGCGGCAGATCGAGCGACGGTGCGTTGTTCACGCAGACGGCTCCTCGCCGCCGAAGCGGGCGCGCAAAATGGCTTCCAGCGTTTTGGCATCGGCGATAAAGCCGGGCAACAAAGCCAGCGTTTCCATGGCAAAACCTTCGCCGTAGTCGTGCGCGGTGTCATTGCGATTGTCCCGGTAAGCGAACCAGCGCTCGACCTCTTCTACACTCATCAGGCCGTGGGTAGCCGAAAGGCGCAGCAGCTCTTTCACGGGCGTAGCATCAAGTTTTTTGCCACCATGGCCGAAATCCTTGAGGGCGCGCTTGATAAGCTTGAAGGCAGTCTCCTGCGTGAGTTCGTAGCCTTTTACGATGGCATTGCGAAATACTTCCTGATTCGTACTGCCGGGATCGGCCTGACGATAAAGCGTGAGCGAGGATTCGAGCGTATCAATGCAGCGTTTAAGATGATCGGTATTAAGCATGACCTGTTTTCCTTCTTGCCCTCAATGTCTCAGCCATATTTGACTACGGCCTAGCTTAGCCTTGCTCCTTCGCCCAAGAATCCTTCAGCGTCACCGTGCGGTTGAACACCGGCTTTTTACCCGGCTGATGGTCGCGGCGGTCGGTTACGAAGTAGCCCAGGCGCTCGAACTGGTAGCGCGTTTCCGGCGCGGCATCTTGCACGCAGGCTTCGACCCAGCCTTGCACCACGGTGAGCGAGGTCGGATTCAGGTGGGTGCAGAAATCCACTTCGCGATCAGCGTCTGGTTCCGGCACGATGAACAGGCGGTCGTACACGCGAATCTCGGCGGGCAGCGCGTGTACACTCGACAGGAAGTGGATCACGCCTTTGACTTTGCGGCCTTCGGGATTTTTGCCCAAGGTGTTGTGGTCGATGCTGCACTTGAGTTCGATGACGTTGCCCGCCGCATCCTTCACCACTTCGTCGCAGCGCATCACGTAGCTGTGGCGCAGACGGATTTCGCCGCCGAGCGTGAGACGTTTCCAGCCCGCAGGCGGCACTTCGGCGAAGTCGTCGGCTTCGATGAGCAGCGAGCTGCTGAACGGCACGACGCGCTTGCCCAGCTCCGGCATGTTCGGATGAAAATCCGCCTCGCGTGTTTGCGCGCCGTCGGCGTTGGTGATGGTCACTTTGAGCGGGTTGATGATGGCCATCACGCGCGGTGCGCGCAGTTCCAAATCTTCGCGGATCGCGCCTTCCATGATCGCCATGTCCACGATGT
>CAZXDK010000002.1:0-132737 GCA_964639585.1 uncultured Gallionellaceae bacterium
TTTTGCCTTTATTGCGCAACGCCAAGCGCTGCTGCACGCCGAACTTATGCTGCTCATCGACAATCACCAAACCGAGTTTGTTGAATTCGACCGAGGCTTGGAACAGCGCGTGCGTGCCGACGGCGATTTGCGTTTCGCCCGTGGCGATGCGTTCGATTGCAGCCGTTTTTTCTTTTTTCTTCAAACTACCGGAGAGCCACACCGGAGTGATGCCCAGCGGCTCCAGCCAGTCGCGCAGTTTCAAATAATGCTGCTCGGCCAGAATCTCGGTGGGTGCCATGAAGGCGACTTGATAACCATTCTCGATGGCCTGCAAAGCGGCCAGCGCGGCGACGATGGTTTTGCCGCTGCCGACATCGCCTTGCAGCAAGCGCTGCATTGGGTGCGTCTGTGCCAGGTCGTGACGAATTTCCTCTAGCACTTTTTGTTGCGCGCGCGTGAGTGCGAACGGCAGAGCCTTAAGCAAAGCGGGGGTGTGGGTGTCGCGCGCGACTAGCTGCGGCGCGATGCGGTCGCGGCGTTTGCGGTAATGCACGCGCATGGAAAGTTGCTGCGCCAGCAACTCGTCGAACTTGATGCGCCGCCATGCCGGGTGCGCGCGTTCCAGCAGCGCCTCCTCGTCGATCTGCGGCGGCGGGTTATGCAGCAATTGCACGCTGGCATCGAAAGCGGGCAGGCGCAATTTTTTCAGCAGCTCGGCGGGCAGCGTGTCCGGCAACTCCACGGTGTTGAGCGCGACGAGGATGTGCTTGCGCAAGGTGATCTGCGGCAGTCCTGCGGTGGTGGGATACACGGGCGTGAGCGCCTGCTTGAGCGCTTTGTTCTCGCCGCCCGCGTGGCACTTGGGGTGCACCATCTCCATGCCGAAATAGCCCTCGCGCGCTTCGCCCAAGGCGCGGATGGTTTTGCCGATGGCGAGCTGTTTTTGCTGGCTGGGATAAAAATTCAGGAAGCGCAAAAACAGAATGCCGCTGTCGTCCTGCAACTGGCAAATCAAACTGCGGCGCGGGCGATACGCCACCTCGCTGTGGATGATCTCGCCCTCCACCTGCGCCGTCTCGCCCGGCACGAGATCGTCCACGCGCGTGATCTGCGTCTCGTCCTCATAGCGCAGCGGCAAGTGCAACACCAGATCGAACGGCGTATGGATGCCGAGTTTGGTGAGCTTGCTTTGCACGGCGGGAGGAATTTTTAACACTGTGCTCAATTCAGGGCATCTCTAAAAATTCGTCGCACCGGCAAGGCCGGTGTCCAGTTAGTATAAGAAGCAGTGCCAGGCGCCGGAATGACGAAATATGAATTATTAGAGACACCCTTTAGCCTGGAGATGCCGATAAAACCCGGTGGTGAGCTCATTACAAAACTGAACCGAGGCCAAGCAAAAATTTTTATCGCCCGGCAACCGACATGCGCTCAAGCAATATCGAACCGCACTGGCGCGAGCCATGCACCAGCACGTCATTCCCCACCGCGACGATGCCTTTGTACATTTCTTTGAGATTCCCGGCGATGGTGATTTCTTCCACCGGATATTGAATCTCGCCGCGCTCGACCCAGAAACCCGCCGCACCGCGCGAGTAATCGCCCGTCACCGGATTCACTCCGTGCCCCAGCAATTCGGTCACCAACAGGCCGCGCTGCATTTTTTTCAACAGTCCGTCGAAATCCAATTCACCGGCTTGCACGATAAGATTGTGGTTGCCGCCCGCATTGCCGGTCGTTTTCATGCCCAGCTTGCGCGCGGAATAGCTGCCGAGAAAATATCCGTTCAGCACGCCCGCATCGACGATGGTGCGGCGCTGCGCCTTGACGCCTTCATCGTCAAACGCACTGCTCGCCAGCCCTCTGGGAATATCCGGCACATCGTCGATGCGGATGTTGGGCGAAAATACTTGCTTGCCCAGATGATCGAGCAGAAAGGAAGATTTGCGATACAGGCTGCCGCCGCTTACCGCCCCCACAAAATGGCCGATCAAACTGGCGGCCACCGCTGACTCGAACAACACCGGGCACTGCGTCGTTGCCAAACTGCGCCCGTCCAAACGGCGTATTGTGCGCTCGGCGGCGATACGCCCGATTTCCTCCACCCGCAAAATTTCGGCGGCATGGCGCGCCACGCTGTACCAATAATCGCGCTGCATCGCATCGTCCTTGCCCGCGATCACCGCGCAACTCACGCTGTGGCGCGAGGTGGGAAAACCGCCGACAAAGCCCAAACTGTTGGCGTACACGAACTGCGCCTCATGCACATTGACCGTCGCACCTTCGGAATTATTGATGCGTTTGTCCGCGGCAAACGCGGCGCGTTCACAATCGCGCGCCAGCTCAATCGCATCGTCCACCCCCAGCAACCACGGGTGATACAGGTCTAAATCGGGGAACTCCGTCGCCAGCATTTCAGCCTCGGGCAATCCGGCGCAATCGTCGCTGGCGGTAAAGCGCGCGATGTTCAACGCGGCATCCACCGTGTCGCGCACGGCCCGCGGCGAAAAATCCGAGGTGCTGGCATTGCCGCGTTGCTGACCGATGTAAACCGACACGCTCAAACCTTTGTCGCGGTTGTATTCGATAGTCTCGACTTCACCTTGGCGCACGGTGACGCCTTGACCGAAACCGTCCGACACTTCGGCGGAGGCCGCCGTTGCGCCCTGCTTGCGGGCATATTGAAGCAGGTCTTGGGCGATTTCACGCAATGCGGCCGGAGTATGGGAAAAACGTGACGCGGGGGATGCAATGGCAGTCATATATGGAATTTTTTGGCTTACGGTTTTCAGGAAGGCGCTATCATATCAACATCTGTTATCTTTTCCGACCCGCCATGCACAAGCAACATCACGACGAAGACCTGCCCGAGTTGCCTCCCAGCAAAACCAAGATCAAAAAACAAATGCACGAGTTGCAGAATCTCGGCGAGCAATTGGTCGCCTTGGGCAAAGACCAACTGTCCGAACTGGACATCCCGGAAAACTTGCGCGACGCCATTCATGAGGTAAAGCGCATGACTAAATTCGGCGCGATCAACCGTCAGATGCAATACATCGGCAGACTGATGCGCGACGTGGAGCCCGCCCCCATTATCGCCAAGCTGGAAATTTGGAACGGCACTTCACGCCAGCACGTTGCCTGGCTGCATCAAGTGGAACGCTGGCGTGATCGCCTGCTGGAAGAACCGGATGCGCTCACCGAATTGCTGGCAGCCCACCCGCAAGCCGATGCCCAACACCTGCGCGGCCTCATCCGCAATGCGCTCAAGGAAAAAGAACTGCAAAAGCCCCCCAAAGCTTATCGCGAGATATTCCAAGTGTTGCGCGAGATTATTCCCGAAATGCAGTAGTTGCAGATATTCATTCCTGCTCAGGGCGAAAGGGAATTTTTCTAAAGTGAACAGCGTTGCAATAGTGCAAGATTTTCCAGGTGCTGCGCGACATCATTCCCGCGACTGAGCCCAGCGCCCGTTAAGCAAGCTTGGTCACTTCGGGGTGTTTTTCCACCACCACCTGATCGATGTTGCGCATCACTCCCATGCTGGCTTCTTCGGCGCATTCCATCGCGGCGATAATCTTGTCCTGTAGCGCATCATTTTTCTCCCATGGCTGCTTCACCAAGGCCACCATGTCATGGACGCAGTTATGCACCTTGGTATGCGGCTCCAGCAATTTGCGGAACGAGGGCGTCTCGCCGAACACTTCTTTCCCCTCCGCTGCATACCATTTACCCAAGCGGCAGTTGTTGTGATCCACTTCCACTGCGGTTCTGAATTCCGCATTGCCGGAGTCGCTGATGAGCACGTAGGCGCGCTGTTTGTATATGACGTGATCCAGCTTGACCAGTGAGGCGAAACTGAGGTCTTGGGCATAACGTGCGCCGATCAGAGTCGTCACTGCGGATTCGTTGAATTGCGAAAATTTGTGCTCCAGGCGGCTGATAACGGCTTGCGAAGAGTTGGCAATTTCATGCATTTCGCCGGAATCCCGCTGCATTTTGGAAGCGTCATCCCGCAACATGAGCATGATTTTCCCGATCGACTCGGAGGCATTCTTGGTGTTCTCGGCCAGCTTGCGCACTTCGTCAGCCACCACCGCAAACCCGCGTCCCGCCTCGCCCGCTCGGGCAGCTTCAATCGCCGCGTTCAACGCGAGCAAATTGGTCTGGTCGGCAATCGAGTTAATCAAGCCTACCGCTTTGGTAATCTCGGCGCTGCGTGCATTCAATTCGGTGATCGCTTCATTGGCGCGGTTCACGCGCTCAACGATGCCGGATAGTCGTTGAACAACCTCCTTGACCGAACTGCGGCTTTCGTCGGCATCTTCACGTGTTTGGCTCGCCAACTCGGCTAGCCGCCGCATATTGTCGGTAATGGCCGACATATCCTGCTGGCTGGAAGACAAATTCTGCAACAGGTTATCGGTGTTCAAGGTGTGGACTCGCGACATCATTCTGGTGCGCATCGCTCCTATTTTTTGCTCGGACATGCCGGCAAGGAGTATGTTCTGGTTTTCCATGCCCTTCCTGAATCCGCCGTGCATTCCGGTCCCCATCGCCAGGCGGTCGAAATTCCCCGCGAGATTGCAGCGAAAACTGGTTTCCTGCTCGCGAAAAAATGCGCCGAGTTGATCCAGCATGTCGTTCACGCTCCAGCACAACAGGCTGATTTCATCATGATGCTCTGAAATACCCACCACGCGATTATTGAATTTCCCTTGCGCCACTTCGTCGATAACGGTCTTTAATTTTGCTACCGGCGCCAACCAGCGCCGCGTCAGCCATTGCCCGTAAGCGGAAACCCCGACCGAGACAAACAGAAAACCCAGCATGTATATATCCACGCCGTGCAGGACGAAACTCGTCAATATGATGACGAGTATGCCGAAGGAGAACGACCACAACAGCGCGGAAAATTTATATTGCAAGGACGAGTTCATCATAACTGAGCCCCTTTTCGTTCAAAATATCGACCAAAATTTTGGTGGACGCTGCGATTGCATTCGCCGGCCCGGCTTTTTTCTCCGCTTCCAGCATGATGCGATAAACCTCGCTGGCTGTTTTAACCCCGCTTAGTTTGGGTTTGCGCCGCACCGAAAAATATCCAACAATGTTGCCCGCAGGATCGAACATCGGCGTCACATTGGTAAACACCCAGTAAAAACTGCCGTCTTTCGCCATATTTTTCACATAGGCGAAACATTCTTCGCGGTTGGTGATTTTGTCCCACAGCAGCTTGAATACCGCGCGCGGCATATCGGGATGGCGAATAATGTTGTGCTGGGTGCCGATTAATTCGGACTCGCTATAACCGGAAAATTCAATAAATATGCGGTTTCCATAAGTGATGCGCCCGGTTGTATCGGTCATCGACACGATAAAATCGTCTTCGCGCATGACCTTTTCCGCCGATGTTGGTGTTATATTTCTCTTCACTCTACCCCCCTTACCTGCCGACTCAATATTTTTTTGACCAAGCTATAGCCGATCCGTAGCCGTACAACCGCAGAATATCAGTATTACTTTACTGATTGAATTGTAATCTTGCACCGGAACACTGTATCTCCCGATAAGGAATCGATAATGACCTCAATTCTCCCGAACATCACCCTGGAGACCGGCGCCACTCCCCGGTGCAGCATCATTTGGCTGCATGGTTTGGGTGCGGACGGTGAAGATTTCGTCCCCATCGCCGAAGAAATAAATTTGCCCGTAGCGGTGCGCTACATTTTCCCGCACGCCCCCAAGCGTCCGGTCACGCTGAATGGCGGCTTCATCATGCGCGCGTGGTATGACATCGCGGCTAGCGATATCGATGCGGAACAGGATGAGACCGGGATACGCGCATCGCAAGCGGAGATCGAAAAGTTGATTGCGCAAGAACTGGGTCGCGGCATCCGGCCTGAAAATATCTTTCTGGCCGGATTTTCCCAGGGCGGGGCAATCGTTTTACACACCGGCTTGCGCCATACTCATCGCCTCGGTGGCATCCTGGCGCTTTCGACTTATCTGCCGCTGGCGGCAACCTTGCCTGAAGAAGAAGGCATGGCCGCAAAAGAAACACCGATATTCATGGCACACGGTCGCAGCGACCCTGTCGTGCCATTCGCGCTGGGAATCTCATCCAGGGAAAAGTTGCTGCAACACGGCTATCGGGTAGATTGGCGCGAATACGCAATGCCGCATTCGGTATGCCCGGAAGAAGTGGGGGACATTGAGGCCTGGCTGAGGGCAGCGGTGAAACGCTAACGGTCACCCGCGACTGCGTTCAACCCAAATAGATTTGCCAGCCTCCGTTCGCCCTGAGCTTGTCGCAGGGCTCCGCTTTCCGGTGCTGGTGGTTCGCCTAACTCACCACGAACGGATTATCCCGGATAATCCATTGGGACATATTCAATTGTAGGAGCGGCTTCAGCCGCGAAAGCACTTTCGCGGCTGAAGCCGCTCCTACAAAAAACTCCGGGTCTAATGGATTATCCGGGCTCAAAACAGGTACGGAGAAGCAAGGCAATGACTGAGAACGCTACTCGTTGCTCGTATCCTGCTCCATCTTGCGGTAGCGCGCCAATTCGTAATCTTCACCACTCTCAACCAATCCCAGCGGCATTAGCAAGTAGGTTTTATCCCCCAATTGCATATGGAAACTGCGGTTGGATAAAAATGCACCCAGTTTCATCAACAGCCATGCTTCCCCGGAATTATCATTCGGCTTATTAAGGTACAACGCGATGTGATCTCCATCGGCTCCGCCATGTTCTGACGCCCCCAGCAAAACCGCATGCACTTGATTGGCCAATGTCTCCACCCCGACATGAAGATTGTTTTGCGCATCGCAATTCAAGCGGCGCACAATGCCGACTCCCCAATTCCCCACATTTTCCGGTTTGCTTCCTATCAGCAAACCAATTTTGATGCTATTCAGGGTGTTGGGTGCAGTCACACAGCGAAACCCGGTCGCGCTGATATCTTCGACTTCCCATACTTCATTGGCATCGTCGCTAAAATTTAACCCTGCCTCGGTGTTCTCGATCAATTTGGAAAACCCTTTTGCCACATGCAGGCTCACCTTGATACTGCGGCGTGAATTGCGGCGAGTGGGGGGCGGCAAAATCAAACGCGTCACTAACTGCTTGGCGACTTCGCGCACCAATTCGGCTTCATATAACGGCCCCCCCATATTCAGCTCCTGAGGCAGAACCCCCTTCTCCAGGGATTTGATTAGATTGTTAAGCGCCGCCTCTGCCGAGCCCACTCCCAAAAAGCGCATGGCCGGATGGAGGGTGGTTTCGGCATTTATCCGTATCGGCGGGGTCGGCTGCTCCAGATTGATCGCCCACTCGCTCCCCGCGATCACTTGGTTGCTTACCGTCAGACTTTTATTGATATAGGCTATCAAGCGCTCGGCTATATAGATGTTCAAAATCGGCAAAGAGCCGCTCACCACCGAGTGCCACACCATCGTTCCGGCAAACTCTTTGCCTGCCGACGTACTAATCCCCGTGCCCGGATAAATAGCGACCGGCTCATCCAGAAAGTTTTGCGCTTCGGCATAGGAATATATTTCAGCGAGGTGCGCCCACACGGCGGGGTCGATTAACGCATAACGCACCGCCGCAAGTTTCAACCGGTTAGTCGCCGCCACGATGGCGCGCACCGCGAACAGTGCCGACTGCGGCTTGATGGTCAAGGCGTTGCGATCCCCCTTGCGGCAACCCGCCAACACGCTTGCGTACAATATTTCGCTGAACGAAAAATATTCGTTCAAAACAGTCCACGTCCGGCTCTCCTGAAATTTGCCCAATGTGTGCACGGCAAAATAATCGCGCTGCAACTTGCGCACATGGACTTGCGCCGCCTCGTCCAGCAAACGCAGAACTGCAACTTGATGATCCAAACGAAACTTGTCCGCATGATCGCGCAAGGATTCCAGCCATCCGGTCAGCTCTTGCATGGCCTTCAACGAATCAGTTTTCGGCACATCATCCAGCACCCGCTGCGCTGACTTTAAATCAGCTAGGGGATGATCTGATTTTTTCCCAAACAACGCTGCCAACATAATCCCTCCGAATCTTGACGCTATTCATCAGGACGCTATATAAGCACAAATCAAATATATTGCCTATCATCAAAGCCACTCAATTATCTTGTGAAGCCGATTTTCTTTATACAGGGCGAACAACCTTTCCCGCCGCTAAAGTACGCTCTCGACCAGCCCAACGGACTGCTCGCGGTCGGCGGGGATTTATCGCCCGTGCGACTGCTGGATGCTTATCGCCGTGGCATCTTTCCCTGGTTCAACGAGGGCGATCCCATCTTGTGGTGGAGCCCGAATCCGCGCATGGTGCTGTTCCCCGGAGAATTCAGGGTTTCACATTCTCTGCGCAAGATTTTGTGCCGCCATGGCTATGAGGTGCGCACCGACACCGCATTCGAACAGGTGATGCGCGCCTGCGCCGCACCGCGCAACGGGCAAGCGGGGACATGGATACTGGAAGAAATGATCGCCGCCTACTGCGAGCTGCATCGCATGGGCTACGCGCATTCGGTGGAAACCTGGATGGACGGCGAACTCGTTGGCGGGCTTTACGGCATGGCGCTCGGTAAAATGTTTTACGGCGAATCCATGTTCAGCCGGCGCACCGATGCCTCAAAAATCGCCCTCGCCCACCTCGCCCGGCAACTTGAGTTGTGGAATTTCGGCATGATCGACTGCCAGATGAACACGCCGCATCTGGCCTCGCTCGGCGCGCGCGAGATCCCGCGCGACGAATTTAGCCAACGCCTGCAAGAATTGATAAACTGCCCCCCCATCGAACATTGGCGATTTACTCATCCTCTTTTCAAATGAGCCTGCTCAACGACATTCCTCTCTCCGCCTTGCAGTTCTATTTGACCGCGCCCTATCAATGCAGTTATCTGGCGGACAAAGAAGCGCGCTCCCAGGTCGCCACTCCCGGCTTCCTCATCAATCCGCCGCTCTATTCCGAGCTGGTGCATATGGGGTTCCGCCGCAGCGGCACGTTCACCTATCGCCCGCGTTGCGACAATTGCCATGCCTGCATACCTGTGCGCATCCCGGTCGCAAACTTCAACACCAATCGTTCGCAGCGACGCAGTTGGAAGCAACATCGCGGGCTCAATGTCAGCACGCATACACTCGAAGACCGCCCGGAATATTTTTCGCTCTATCAGCGCTACCAAAACGCGCGCCACCGCGACGGCGGCATGGATGACGACAGCCCGGAGCAATATCGCAACTTTCTGCTGCAAAGCCAAGTCGATTCGATACTGGTGGAGTTTCGCGAACAGGGCGTGCTGCGCATGGTCAGTGTCATCGACATCCTCAAAGACGGGCTTTCATCCGTCTACACTTTTTACGAACCGGACATTCCCGGCAGCAGCTACGGCACATTCAATGTGTTGTGGCAGATCGAACTGTGCCGCAAGCTGCAATTGCCCTATCTGTATCTGGGATACTGGATTAAACAAAGCAAGAAGATGGCGTACAAAGCCAATTTTCATCCCTTGCAGGAATTGCGGCATGGCGCTTGGCAAGAATCCGGCTTGGAAAACATTCGATGATTCCCGGCACCCCAAACCGCGCCCTAGAGCTTCCTTCGTCATGAAAATCCGCCTCGCCCTTTTCGCGGCAACCCTGCTGTTGCTCCCGCCCGCGGCCTTGCTCTTATCCGAACAGGATTGGCCGCAAACCGGCAACATCGAAGGCGTTATCATTCTGCCCGCATTGCTCAGCGGCATTGCCCTGCTGGCTTGCACCTGGCTGCTGGACACGCTCAGTTTTCGCCGCAGCGGCTCCAGCCTGTTGCGCACGCAACCGCATTACACACTGAGTCTGGGCGCAACCGGCGCCGGTCTGGGCGCATTGCTTGCCTATCTGAATATTTTTTCGCCATTGTGGATCAGCCCGCTAGCCTGGCCCGGCGGGATATTGCCGGGTGCATTTTTAGGCGCCCTGCTGTTGCCCGCCATACTGGTCACACGCTTATGGCTGGTCAGTTTCCCCGGACTACTGGGCTGCCTGACGCGCGGCCTGAGCTTGCCTTCCGGGCAAGCTGAAACCGTAGCCGCATTGCTTCTTCTCGCCGCCCTCATCGGCTTGCTGGGCGGCACGGTCTGGCCTGCACAACTCGCCTGGATGCTGTGGCTGTCGCCCCTGTTATTGCTGCTCGCAATGCAATTATTGTGGCATGAAAGCACGGTTTTCTCCGGCCTGAAAAATGGCGACTGGAGTCGCATCGTGCTCGGCGTCGTATCCGGGATGCTCTTGTGCGGTGGCGCATTGCTGATCTACAAACTCGCCGGAGGGGCGCTTTACCTCACCATATCAATTTGGCTATTCACCTTATTGCTTGGCGCATTCGGGCTGCTGAGTTTGCAGTTGGGCGATGTCATCGCCGAAAGCTGGCGCGGCAAAAAGCGCGGCGATGTAATCAAGAAAAAACCGTTCCCCATCCCTGTTGTCGTCAAGAGAGAATAATTCATGTTCCAATTGCTACGCCCCGCGCTGTTCGCGCTCGACCCGGAGATTGCGCACCACGTCACGCTCGATGCGCTGAAAACCGCGCAATGTCTGGGCACATTGCCGCTCATCATCAAGCAGCCCGAGCATGATCCGCGCAGCGTGATGGGGCTCACCTTTCCCAACCCGGTGGGACTGGCGGCGGGCCTGGACAAGAACGGCGCTTATATAGCCGCACTCGCCGCGCTCGGCTTCGGCTTCATCGAAATCGGCACCGTCACCCCGCGCGCGCAACCCGGTAACCCCAAACCGCGCTTGTTCCGCCTGCCTCAGGCGCAGGGCATCATCAACCGCATGGGCTTCAACAACGACGGTGTGGACGCACTGGTCGAAAACGTGAAGCGCGCCCAATACACAGGCATCCTCGGCATCAACATCGGCAAGAACGCCGACACACCGATGGCAAACGCGGCGGACGATTACCTCATCGGCCTGCGCAAGGTGTATGCACACGCCAGTTACGTCACCATCAACATCTCCTCGCCCAATACCAAAAACCTGCGCCAGTTGCAGGGCGGCGACGAACTCGATGCACTGCTCGCGCAACTGAAAGCCGAACAGGAAAAATTGACCCAGCAACACGGAAAATACATACCGCTGGCAGTAAAAATAGCCCCCGATCTCGACAGCGAACAAATCAAACAGATCGCCGCGCTGCTCGTCCGACACCGCATCGACGGTGTCATCGCCACCAACACCACGCTGTCAAGAGCAGGCGTGGAAAATTTGCCGCACGGCAATGAAAGCGGCGGCTTGAGCGGCGCTCCGGTGCGCGACAAGTCCACCGCCGTCATCCGCCAGCTTGCAGCCGAACTGAACGGGGCGCTGCCCATCATCGGCGTAGGCGGCATTTTGCAAGGCGAACACGCGCGGGAAAAAATACAGGCGGGCGCTGCTCTGGTGCAGGTGTACAGCGGCTTGATCTATCGCGGCTGGAAACTGGTGGCGGAGTGTGCCGAAGCGCTCAAAACCCGGTAGTTCATCACAGCCATCCGGCGCGCTTAAAACGGTAGTAGAGATAGCCGCATATTGAAAAAATCAGCAGCAAGGCCAGCGGATAGCCAAATTCCCATTTCAATTCCGGCATACGCTCAAAGTTCATGCCCCAGATTCCGGCAAATGCGGTGGCTACGGCAAAAATACCGGCCCAGGCTGCCAAGCGTTTATTGACTTCGTTCTGTTCAATCGAAACGGTGGATTGGGACACCAGGATAGCGGTGGTAATGGTGTCTCGTATGGCATCTATCGTGGCGTTAATGCGCGCAAGGTGGTCATAGACATCGCGGAAATACTCCTGGGTGCCTGCGCAAACAGGCGGTACACGACCGCCGTGTAACTTTCCTGTCGCTTCCATCAAGGGCATGACGGCATGTTTGAGCACGACCACTTTGCCTTTCAATTTGTATAGCTGCTCGATATTTTTGAGGGCATCGCCTTTATCGAACAGGTGTTCCTCTATGGTTTCAAGCTCCGATTCCAGACCTTCAATCACCGGAAAGTAGCGATCAACGACGGCGTCCATCAGCGCATAAAGCACGAAACCCGCCCCCAGCCGCAACAAATCCGGTTCGCGCTGACAACGTTCGCGCACCCCGAGAAAATGCTGATTGCTGCGGTTGCGTATGGAAAGGATGAAATTGCGCCCAACAAAGACATTGACTTCACCCAGCGCCATCCCCCCATCGACAACATCTACCAGATGCATCGCCAAAAACAAAGTATCGCCATATTCCTCTATCTTTGGGCGCTGGTGACCATGGCGCGCGTCCTCGACCGCCAGGTTGTGCAGCCCGAACTCTTCCTGCATTTTTTCAAGCTCTTCGTCGGCGGCATCGCGCAATGCCACCCAAACAAAACACTCGGGCCGTTGCAGATAATCACTGATTTCTTCAACGGGAAGGTCGGCAAGTTTGACGCCGCTCTGATAGGCGACACAATTGATCAGCATGTAAATTTATGTTCGGTTAGCAAGGTGTTCATTCTGCCTTGTTAAGGCCTGCCCGGATAGCCAGCCGCAGCCCTCGTTAGCCGTAGCGTGCAAGCCGCTGCCGCACAAGCATCCCCAATTAACATTATTACAACAATTCAGTAACCAAGGAGAAATATTTCCATGCCATTCTATCCGCATGAGAACCCCTGCATTTCCATCCATACACCGAGTCTGCTTTATCACCCATCCGGCTATCCCTTTGAGTGTTCGCCCGCCCAACTGTAGTTATGCCTAGGCCGCCGTGCCATAACCGTTACCATGCTACAAGTCCGCTCGATATTTTTGTCCGATATACACCTTGGAACCAAAGCCTGCCAAGCCAGCCTGTTATTGGAGTTCCTCAAGGAGTATTCCTCGGAGCACGTTTTCCTGCTTGGCGATATCGTTGACTTGTGGGCAATGAGCCGGGGCGGGGTGCATTGGTCACCGGCACAAAACACGTTTGTGCAAAAAATGCTGCGCCGTTCACGACACGGCGAGAAAGTCTTTTTCATTCCCGGCAATCACGACGAAGCCATCCGCGAATATGTGGGCTCCTCTTTCGGCAACGTGCTGGTGGAACATGATTATATTCATGTCGCGGCGGATGGGCGCCGCTACCTGTTGCTGCACGGAGACGAGTTCGATCAAGTCACGCGCCACCACAGATGGATCGCCATTTTGGGAGACAAAGCTTACGAGCTGTTGGTCAGGTTAAATATCTATTTATCCTGGTTGCGCCGCACCCTCAAGCGCCCCGGCTATTGGTCATTGGCCGGTTATGCAAAACGCAAGGTGAAAACCGCGGTCAATTTCATTTTTAATTTCGAAGATTCGGTCATCCGGCATGCGCGTGAATTGGGTTTGGATGGCGCGATTTGCGGCCATATCCATTGGCCCATGATCAAGGAAGTGGATGGTTTGACCTACATCAATTGCGGCGACTGGGTGGACAGTTGCACCGCCATCATTGAGCATCTGGATGGCCGCATGGAATTAGTGTGCTGGAGCTCTCCCCCAAAATCACATCTGACAACCGCCAAAATAATAGTGAGCCATGATGGAAAGTCCACATAAAGGAAAAAAGGGGCTTAAGCGCCTGTTAAACGCGTTCAAATATTCGTGCGCTGGCATTGAAGAGGCCTACCGCAATGAAGATGCGTTTCGCCAGGAGGTCATACTCGCCATCGTGTTAGTGCCGCTGGCTTTTTGGCTGGAACATGAAATGCTCGGCAGAGCCATGATGATATCCTGCGTCCTCTTGCTTATCATCGTCGAGCTGCTCAATTCCGCAATCGAAGCGACTGTAGACCGTATTTCCCTGGACGATCACAACCTGGCCAAACGCGCCAAAGACATAGGCAGCGCGGCGGTTTTAATCAGCCTGGTGAATCTCGTCGTCGTTTGGCTTTTTGTTTTACTAAACTGACCCCCTTGCAGATTATGAAAATTCTTTTTATTTCCGATGTCTATTTCCCGCGCATCAACGGCGTTTCCACATCGATAGAAACCTTCCGGCATGAACTTCGCGCCCTCGGCCACACGGTTCATTTAATTGCCCCGGATTACCCGACCTCCAGTAAAGATGAAACCGATATTTTGCGCGTGCCTTCGCGCTATTTACCCTTCGACCCCGAAGACCGCTTGATGAATTACCGCTGGGTCATGCGCCATCTGGAAAAGTTGCGCGGCGAAAATTACGACATCATTCATATTCAAACACCGTTTGTGGCCCATTACCTGGGCACCAAACTGTCCGGCTTGCTCAATATTCCATGCGTTGAGACCTATCACACTTTTTTTGAGGAATACCTGTATCACTACGTCCCACTCGTGCCCAAAAGGTTGATGAAACTGATAGCCAAACGCTTTTCGCGCCATCAGGGGAACAGCTTGCACGGCATGATTGTGCCTTCACACCCGATGCTAAGTATTTTGAAAAGTTATGGCGTCACAACCCACGCCGAAGTCATTGCCACCGGTATCGAGCCGGAAAGTTTTGTGCAGGGTGATCGCGTTGCTTTCCGCAATAACCATTCGATTTCGCAAACAAGGCCCGTATTGCTTTTCGTGGGGCGGGTCGCTTACGAAAAAAATATCGGATTCTTGCTGAAGGTGCTTATGCAGGTTAGAAAGGAGGTTCCCGACATCCTGTTCGTTATTGCCGGCGAAGGTCCGGCGCGGGCAAGTCTGGAATCCGAAGTCAAGCTGATTGGCCTCAGCGAAAATGTACAATTCATAGGCTATCTGGATCGGCATACCGAATTGAACAGCTGTTACCGCTCGGCGGATATATTTGTCTTTTCATCCCGAACAGAAACTCAGGGTTTGGTTTTATTGGAGGCCCTGGCCCAGGGAGTGCCCGTAGTCTCAACTGCGGAACTGGGAACACGCGATGTATTGAGTGAAGGTCTGGGCGTATGGATTGCCCAAGAAGACGTATCTGATTTTTCGGGCAAGATAGTCAAAATGCTAAAAGATACCGGCGCCAGACTGGAACTTGGAGCCAAAGGCCGCGACTATGCCCTAGGCTGGTCGGCCAGCAAACAGGCTGAACGCATGGTGACGTTCTACCAAACGGTGCTTGCCCCCGCTGAATTGCGCGAGCTGTCTGCCAAGCTTAATTCTTAAGATTCAATTATCCGCGAACGCCGCAACCGAACTTACGGCACATATCCGGGAATTTTGTTCACGTCCACCTCGTCTATTTGTGACGGATCGATGAATTGGTGGGCGTAGGCGAGATAAACTTTTTCGCGTATAAAAATATCGAACAAGTCCGGATCCACATGACCATTCTCTTTGAATTTACCCAGAATGGTCAGCGATTCAGTCAGCGTTTTGCCTACTTTGTAGGGCCGGTCTTTGGCAGTCAGCGCCTCGAAAATATCAGCTATACCCATAATTCTGGCTTGTATGGACATTTGCTCGCGCGTCAAGCCGCGTGGATAGCCTTTCCCATCCATACGCTCGTGGTGCCCCCCAGCAAACTCCGGCACATTCTTCAAGTGCTTCGGCCACGGCAGCGACTCCAGCATCTTGATCGTTATAATGATGTGGCGATTGATTACCTCCCGCTCCGCCGCGGTAAGCGTGCCGGCCCGGATAGTCAGGTTTTCGACTTCTTCCGATGTCAGGAAATTGGCTAATTCACCTTCCTCATTGCGCCATACATATTTTGCGATACCGAGCACCCGCTCCAGATCGGCATCGTCCATTTTCTCCGCACCCAAATTGCACTGGTGTAAAAATTCCCTGTCCAAATCATACCGTTTGATAATTGCCACATATTCCTTACTGGCCTGGGCTATGACAGATAGCTCGCCGTCGGCAGCCAGTTCGGTGCGCAACATGGCGATCTCGGCATCGCGTTTAAGCACCTCGAAACGGGTATCCACCAAATGGATACGGTCGAAGATGGTTTGCAGCTTGGTCGCTTTATCGACCACGTGCACCGGCGTGGTGATCTTGCCGCAATCGTGCAGCAAAGCCGCAATTTTCAGCTCGTACTTTTCTTTCTCGGTCAGTGAAAAACCTTGCAAGGACTCGCCCCGCTGCGTGCGGCTCGCGGCCTCGGCCAGCAACATCGTGAGCGCGGGAACGCGCGCGCAATGCCCCCCCGTATAAGGCGATTTATCGTCGATGGCGGTATTGATCAGGCCAACGAAAGATTCAAACAGGCTTTCCAGTTGCTGTATCAGGCGACGATTGCTAAGCGCGATGGCCGCCTGCGAGGCCAGCGATTCAAGCAAGCGCTGGTCATTCCGGGTAAACGGCTTGACCTCCTTGGTCTCGGAATCAAGCGCGTTAATGAGTTGCAAAACACCGATAATTTCGTGTTCGTGATTGCGCATCGGCACCGCCAAAAACGAACGCGAACGGTAGCCGGTTTTGGCGTCAAAGTTTTTGGTTCCTGAAAAGTCAAACCCTTGTGCGGTGTAGGCGTCTTCGATATTGATCGTCTCGCCGCGCAGCGCCGAATAAGTCACTACCATGGCCAAATTGGGCTCGCCATGCACATAAAGCTGAATAGGGTAAAAGGGGATGCGCTCCCCGGTAGTGCCGCCCATTTTAATATTCAGGGAATCGTTGCGAAGAATTTCGAAAGTTAACGCCTGATGATTGGCATCGACCAGATACAGCGTTCCCGCATCCGCATTGGTAATACCTTTCGCCGCCAGCAAAATATTCTCCAGCAGCTTGTCAATGTTTCTTTCGACCGAGAGCGAGGCGCCGATCTCATTTAACTCGTCCAGACGCGCGAGCAGACCGTCCAGTCTGGCAAATTTTTCTGGTTCTTGCTGCGCAATCGCTTTATTTTGTGAAGTGTCCATATCGATGAAATTATTTAATACAAACGGAACGCACTTGGTGTATGTCGGTAATCCCCAGCAGCACTTTCTCGATGCCGTCCTGTTTTAAGGTGCGCATCCCTTCTTCCAGCGCAATCGCGAACAACTCCGCAACACGAGCGTGTTCTTGTATGCCTTTTTTTATCGGATCAGAACCTATGAGTAGTTCATGCAGGCCGACCCGCCCGCGATATCCCGTGCCCGAACATTTATCGCAACCGACATGGTCATACAGCGTAATCTGCCCTTTGTCATCCCCGAACAGCTTGACCCACTCCGCATACAAAGCTTTATAAGCGGCATTGGCATCCTTCTTCCATGTTTCGGTAGTCAGCAACTCGGCCGCGTATTCAGCCAGCAGGGCTTTGATCTCCTCGGCAGTCGCGATATGCGGTTTCTTGCAGTCTTTGCACAGACGCTTGGCCAAACGCTGCGCCAAAATCCCCAGCAACGCATCGGCAAAGTTAAACGGGTCCATGCCCATATCCAGCAAACGGCTGATGGATTCGGGCGCGCTATTGGTATGCAATGTGGCGAACACCAAGTGACCGGTCAAAGATGCCTCGATACCGGTGGACACGGTTTCCTTGTCGCGCATTTCACCCACCATGATCACATCGGGGTCGGCACGCAGGAAGGCGCGCATCACCGTGGCGAAATCCAGTCCGGCTTTTTTATTGACCTGCACTTGGCGCAAGCCTTTCTGCGTAATTTCGACCGGATCTTCCGCGGTCCATATCTTGGTTTCCGGAGTGTTGATGTGCTTCAGGATGGAGTGCAGCGTGGTGGTCTTGCCGGAACCCGTCGGGCCGCACACGAAGAACAAACCGTAAGGCTTGCTCACCGTGGCCTTGACCAGCTCCAGATTGCGCACCGAGAAGCCCATGTTATCCAGCGGGATCGGTTCGCCGGAGGCCAGAATACGCATCACCACATCTTCGACGCCGCCCTGCGAGGGGATGGTCGCCACACGCAGTTCGATGTCGAGCGGGCCGTATTTTTTGAACTTGATTTTGCCGTCTTGCGGTTTGCGCTTTTCCGAAATATCCAGATCGCACATGATTTTCAAACGCGTAACCAAGGCGTTGCGATAGGTTGAGGGCACCTCGATGTAGTTGAGCAAAGTACCGTCCTTGCGCAGACGGATGCCGGTTTTTGCTTTACCAGGCATGGGTTCGATATGAATATCCGATGCGCCCATCTTGTAAGCGTCAACGATGATTTTATTCACCAGCTTGACCAGTTCGTTGTCTGCTGCGGCGCTGACTTCATCCTGACTGACGCTGGACTCTTCTTCCTCCCCCCCCAGGGAAGTAAGCAACTCATCCATCGTCCCCATATCTTCCAGACTACCGGTCGTGTCCCCCCCCCCGCTGCCGCCGCCATAAAACAGATTAAGCGTGGCCTTGAATTCACGTTGCGGGCAAACCTTGTATATCAGGCGATACTTGGGGAAAATATTGTTGACCACCCGCGAAGCTTGGATACGCTCCGGATCGGTGGTCAGAATGATGAGCCCATCCGGAGTGTCATCGATGGGCACCCAGTGGCTGCTCTCGACATATTCCCGACGCAAATTTCTGAGCAACTCACTGGGCTTGATGCGATCCGTTTTAAACGGCTCGTAGGGCACACCAAAAAAACTGGATAACGCTTTACCCAATGCCTCCGTTTTTACTTGAAACTCGTCGATCAACACATCCTCGACATCTATGCCCTTGCGTCGCGCCGTGCGGGTGGCTAGCTCGAATTCCGCCGCCGACATGACCGCATCCGCCACGAGATAGTCATACTTGGTTTTAACGGCGCCAGCCTGTTGCTGGCGCTGACGCAAAGCGACTGCCAATGTTTGAGTTAACTGGCGAACGCCGTCTTCCACCAATTCGGGAAAAGGTATACCAGACTTATTGTTGATGACTTGCATTACCCCGACCAAATCGCCGCTGCCTTCCTCGGTGATCGGGGCGACCAACATCTGCTTGGTGCGGTATCCCGTGCGTTTATCCACATCCTGCAGAAAACGCAAGGTGGGACTGAACGAGACCAGTTCATGCTCGTCATACACGTCTTTGATATTGAGTAATTTTTTATGGTACGCGGCAAAACCCGCGATGCTTTGTTCGGCAATCGGGAGCTTCAGGTCTTTAAAGGAGTTCAATCCCGTTTTGACTTTCGAAATCAGCGAGGCCTTGTCTTCCCCGACCACATAGATGGTCAGGCGATCGGCATTGAACAAAGTGCAAATGTCTTTGCTGACATCCAGCATGATCTCGTCAATATTGCTGGTTGCGTGAATCTTGTTGGTGACTTGATTCAGATTTTTGGTGAACTCAAGCTGAGCACCCATTTCATTCACGTTGCCTTGCACCAAACTATTCATACTTCCCCCCGTTTCCCCATTTATTGTTGTTGCGATTTAGGGAGCGACCATAATCCATTTTCTAACACATCAACTTTGTAGCCGGCTTGCGCCAGGATAAAAGCCGCTGCCGTGCTGCGTCGGCCACTCTGGCAATACACCACATATTGAGAGTTTTTATTCAGCACGCCAATCGCGTTGCGTATATCGTTCAATGGCACGTTAATGGCACGCAACAATTTGTCGTGCCTGTACTCGGGCGGGTATCTCACATCCAGCCATACCGCGCCGTCTTCCACCTTGCGCTTTGCTTCCTGATAGCTCACTTTATGCAGCAGCGGCTCATGCATCAATTCTAAAAAATCCTGCTTCTTCAGCCGCATTAACACGCCGTTACTCTTCATCGTCACTGTGGCATTACGCTTCGAATCCGAGATCAGCGCCTCTTCACCGAACACATCACCCGCTTTTAGATCGGCCAAAAGCATATTTACCCCGCCGACCAAGCGGGTCACTTGCGCACGTCCGCTTTCAATCAGATAGTAATAGTCGCCTTCCTCGCCCTCCCGAATAATAACCTCTTTATCCCATACGGCAATCACCTCAATCCGATTCAGCAATTTGCCTATGTTGGCGGATGGCAAATATGCAAACGGGCTATTGCTTAAATTCTCCGCACTGAACATGCCGGAGTTAAGCAATCGTTTTATGACCGCCTCCGAGCCTTTTCCGGCAGTCGGCGTAAAATCTTCCTGGTACGCAAATTGATCCCAAGTGACCATTTGATCCAACAAATCATCGTCCACGCGCAACAGTTGAATGGGGGTCAGCGCGCAAGCTGACTGAATATCGGGCTGGCGTTTCCCGATGGGATGCCTGGCCCACTCCGAATCTGCGCGTATCACCACCCTATTGCCATCGGCATATACGACTTCCAGTTCGCCCCTTACCAGGTAAACAGATTGCCCCGCCAAGGTACTTCCCTTAAACGGGTCCTCCCCCTGCGCTATCGTCTCCAGATGGCAGTATTCGAGCAATTCCCGCAGTCGTGCCGGACTAAACGAAGATATGGGCTCCAGCGCAGCGAACACCCTGATGTCCAAAATATCTTGCATAGCTAAACGCGGCTCCCGAATACTAAAATTCAAACACCTGTCCGCTTTGCAGCATCAGCGGAACAAAACCGCTGATGCATTCGCTTATTTCCTGCATCGTCAGCTCAACCTCTCCGGGCTTCAAATGCGTGATGAATACTTGGGGATTACGTTTAAGTTTGACGATGTCTTTCGCCAGCAAACTTGGGCAGAAGTGTTTCGATAGCACAGCCAGTTCCAGTTCCGCATTGGAGAAAGCGGTTTCCACAAGCAGATATCGCAGGTTTTCTATACGGTTGACTGCTTCCCACAGTGCATCACACCCGGTTGTGTCGCCGCTGAACACCAGGCTGGCCGAACCGCTATCCAGCTGGAAACCCACCGCCGGCACAACATGATTCGCCGGAAGAGGCGTGATCATACGTCCGTTCAAATTCACGGTTGCACCCAATTCAATACTTTCATAACTCAGGCACGGCTGCTGGGCATTCAGGATTTCACTGAAATCCGGCCATATTTTCCAGTTAAACACATGCGCTTTGAGTATCTCTATGGTTTCTTCCGTTGCGTGAACAATCAACGGCTTGTCCCGCATAAAGCCTACGCTGTCGATCATTAACGGAATACTTGCGATATGGTCGAGATGCGAGTGCGTAACGAAGACATGGTCGATCAGCGCCATTTCCGCCAAACTTAAATCACCCACTCCGGTTCCCGCGTCGATCAACACATCCTGGTCGATCAACATCGAGGTGGTGCGCAAGTTGCCCCCTATCCCACCGCTACAGCCTAAAACTCTCAGTTTCATTGTTGAACCACCCAAGGCTGATTAATTGGCGTACCGAAATACATTGGAGCGCATATCATTTGGTTTTAAATACAAACACACCGTCCCAATCTGCGCCCGGCGGGTTGTTGCGAAAATACACTACACGCTCGGCATAGACCTGATACAACTTCGCCTGCGGCGACATTTTTTGCAAATTGAACAATTGCAACTCCGCCTGATCCCAGTCTTGTTTGCGATAGGCACGCAAGACCTGATGAAACAGCTTCATTTCTTCCAGCACTTCTTTTTCAACCTGCCCCGCCAAACCCATGGGCTCGAAGATCGCAACAGGTTTATCCTTGCCTTTTACGCGCACCAAATCCAGTTCGCGATAGACAAATTCAGGCGCAGCTTCCCTGGTGTTCTCACCCACCACGATTCCCACCCCATATTCCTTGGTAATCCCCTCCAAACGCGAAGCCAAATTCACCGCATCGCCCATCACGGTATACGCCACGCGCACTTCAGAGCCCATGTTGCCCACACTGACCTTGCCGGTATTAAGCCCGACACCGATATGGATGGGCGGCCAACCGTGCTCCTTGAAATGCGGCTGCAATTCCTCCAGCGTCTTCAGCATTTCCATACCCGCCAGTATGGATTGATGAGCGTGCTGCTCATCGGGCAAGGGCGCGCCCCAAAACGCCATAATGCAATCGCCCATGTATTTGTCGATGGTGCCGCGATGTTTGTAGACCACTCTGGAGAGTGGCGTCAAAAACTCATTCATCAGCAGCGACAGTTCTTTCGGGTCTAACCCTTCGGAAATCGTGGTAAAGCCGCGCACATCCGAGAACAAGATGGTCATTTCACGCGCAGCGCCCTCCATCGAAACCTGCTCTGGACGCTCGCTCAATTCGCTAACAACTTCTTTGGGGACATATTGCCCGAACAAGTTGGTAATCTGGCGTTTGGTGCGCGATTCAATAAAGTAGCCATATGACATGTTCAGCGCAAACAGCAAAAGTATCATCATCAGCCCGCCCGCCAAGGGCAAGCCGATATTGCTGTATTGCCACATGACCCCGTTGAATACGACCGTCGCCAGCAGCGACGCAGCGGTCACCAATGTAACATTGAGCGGGCTGATCAGCGGCAGCAGAAAACTTAACGCCACACCGACGATTAATAACAATACAACTTCGACCCCCACCACAAAAGGCGGGCTCGATTTAATCGATTGGCTGAGTATGCCACTGATCATATTGGCATGAATTTCGACCCCCGGATAAGCTTCATCCAGGGGCGTGGAACGCAAGTCCAATAAACCCGGCGCAGATGTTCCAACCAGAATGATTTTGTTTTTTAATTCTTCCACCGGAGTTCGTTCTCTCAACACATCCGACACTGAAACATATTTAAATGTTTTCTTCGACCCCAGATAGGGAATCAGAGAACTGACCTCTTTATCAACCGGGATGCGCACACTCCCTTGCTGCATGACCAACTCCAGCCACTCCAGTCCGGCGTAATCCTGATCACTGCTGTCCGTGGCAAACCCGGGCAATAACTTGGGCGAGCCCAACACAGCCCGCACTATCGCCAACGAAAGCGCTTCGTAATAAGCGCCCTTGTACTCGACGATCATCGGTACACGACGCACAATACCGTCAAAGTCCACGATGGGGTTAAAGTGTCCGGCTGAGACAACGCTTTCTTGAAGCTCGGGTAGATTGGCGCCGTAACCATCCCAGTGGGTAAAACTGATAGGCCGCCCCTTAAAGGTGCCCGGAACAAATGCCGGAGCCGGCAAGGCTCCTGATGTATTTTTCGTGTTTTCTGTGAGGTAATAACCCAATACGACATTGCGCTGTTTTAATTTGCTGGCAAATAGATTGTCGTACTCCAGTTGCGGCTTCAGGCGCACAAGCGCCGACTGGTATTGGGGCACGTCCCTGAGTTGGTTGCGCCCCAACTCCTGCAATACGGACAAACCCGAACTGTTATCCTTTTCCGCAAACACAATGTCGAAACCGACCACCGCGACGCCATATTTATCGAACAACTTATCCATTAGCAGGGCGAGTCTATCGCGCCCCCAAGGCCAGCGCCCTTCTTCTTTCAGGCTTTTCTCGTCGATATCCAGGATGACGATGCGGTCATCGCCCTTATTCGGCGCGGTAAAGCGCAATCGGGTATCGTAAAGCTTGGCCTCCAAAAAACTAATAAAACCAAGTTGATAAAGTTTGGCGGCATTGCCTACAAACAGGAATACGAAGACCAGTCCTAGCACAATCAAAATTGCATGCTTTTTCACTAAATCCCCGCTATTTACCTGATAATGTTTCGAGATCGCACTCTGCGCCCATCAAGCTTTAAAATAAAATTCCATCTTGATTCCGGCCAGTTCGATAATGTCGTGGTCATTTAGTTGTTGCGGTTGCTCGCCTATGGACTCTCCGTTTACAGTCGGAAATTTGGCTCCTTCCACATGGGTGATAAAAAATCCATGGGGGCGGCGCGCCAAAACCGCAACCTGCACTCCGGGCTTACCCAGCGTAGTCAGGCTCTTCACCAATTCAAGCTCCCTGCCCGCGTTCGGTCCATTCAGTATCTGTACGGCGCCCTGTTGAATCTGCGCCACCGCTGGCTGGACAGTTGCGGCGGCCGGTTGCACCTGCACGGCTTCCGCTTGTGCGACCACCGGTTTGGCAGTAGCTGTTGAGGCATCAAACTTGCCCGTCACATCGCCAGCTGACGTTGCATTAGCATGAACTTGCGTGCGCATATGCTCGGCGCCATCTGAATTGGCTGACGCGGGAGAAGTCCTGACCGGGCGGCTCAACACCATAGTCTTCTCAAAATCGGCCGGAGTAGCCTGGGCCGGCTGATCGTTCAAATATTTAAGTTTATATTTCCCGATCTCAATCACATCACTGTTTTGCAGAAAATGTTTTTTGGTCGCCGCTCCATTCACCGCCAAACCATTAGTGCTATCCAAGTCCTCGAGAAATGAATCATTGAGGATAGTGATGATCGCGGCATGCTCACTGCTGACCGCAAGATTGTCGATCACAATATCGTTATGTGGTTTGCGACCGATTGTCGTGCGCTCTTTATTCAGCACATATTCTTTCAGCACCACACCATCCATGCTGAGTATCAATTTAGCCGGCATAATCTTCAATCCCCGTAGTTAATTCTTAAACCAAGACAACAACTTCGCCACCCATCCATGCGGCACCGAAAATTTCCCGTTCACTTTCACTAATATCACCGACACGTTATCGCGTCCACCGTTGCCATTTGCCAACTGTATCAGCTCGCTTGCCGCCAGTGGCAGATTGGCTTTTAACATTTGCAAGGTGGCCCCAATCTCCTCATCCGCAACCATATCATTGAGGCCATCGGAACATAACAAATAAATATCCCCTACTTCCACGTCGTAAACATGCACCTCGGGCTCCACTTCCGCGTCTATTCCGACGGCCCGCGTCACCAAATTTTTATTTTTTGAAGTGCGCGCATCTTCTCTGGTGATCATCCCGCTATCGATCTGCTCCTGCAGCAAGGAATGATCCCGTGTAACGGTCTCGAATGTTTCGCCGCGCAAGCGATACATGCGAGAATCGCCGACATGCGCCACTGCCACGCGATCATCATAAAACAAAGCTGTTACGATTGTTGTCCCCATGCCGGCGTACTGCGGCTGGCTTTCGGCGGCATGAAAAATGGAAGAATTAGCCTTTTGCACGTTGTCACGCAACAACACGACCGCGACATCTTCACCGCTGAAAGCATCCTTCTCTTCCGGCCTCTCGGTTTGCAAGCGATATTTAACCTCGGTTGAAATTACCGAAGCGGCAATCCCGCTGGCCACTTCACCGGCGTTGTAACCGCCCATGCCATCCGCCAACACCACCAAACCGGAGGCGGTGTCGAAAGCCACGCTATCCTCGTTGTGCGACCTGACCATTCCCGGGTGGCTCAGACTTGTAATCTCAAGCGCGTCTTGTATTTTCACCTTCGTTCCCCTGCCAACTATCGTCAATGCAAAGTTCCCGCACAGCGGCGGATCGCTTCAGCCATTTCTTGCCCGGTCTTATACCGTTCTTCCATCTTTTTCGCCAACGCTTTGTTGATGATTTCAACTACGCACGGGGGCACATCCGGGTTGACAGCGCGAATATCCGCGTGGGGCTCACTCGCAATCCGGAACATGAGTTGCGCCATCGAGTCGCCCTCAAAAGGCAGCTTACCACACGTCATCTGGTACAAGCTCACTCCCAGCGAAAACAGATCCGACTGCCCCTGAATCTTGCTGCCCGCCAGCTGCTCGGGCGACATGTACGAAGGTGTACCCAGCACCATGCCGGTTTTGGTCTTTGACGAGTCCGTGATACGCGCTATACCAAAATCCGTTACTTTGACCGTATCGCTTTCCAGGTCATACATGATATTGGCGGGTTTAATGTCACGATGCACCACGTTCAGGGAATGCGCATACCCAAGTGCGTCAGCCACCCGCGCGATGATGCTCAACACTTTGGGCAAGGGAAGCAAATGATCACGTTTGGTGTATGACACCAAGTCTTTGCCTTTTAGAAACTCCATCGCAATGTAAGCCAGATCGTGTTCTTCGCCGGCATCATACATGGTGACAATATTAGGATGGTTCAATCGCCCCGCTGTTTCGGCCTCGCGGAAGAAACGCGCCTTCACGTCTTCCAGTTCGTCAGCTTCAAATTCTTGCGACAAGTTCATGGTTTTAATGGCAACCACGCGGCTGATTTTCGGGTCTTTGCCCAGGTAGACCACCCCCATTGCGCCTTTGCCCAGCTCCTTTTCAATCTCATAACGCCCTAACATGGGTTTCGACACACCCGCCTTATCCAGCATCATCGTGCTGGCATTGCCCTTGCCGGATGCCCCACCGAGTATCACGGTTTCCGACATGGCTTTTGCCTGGTTCAAGCGCTGTTCCAGATCGCGGAATTTGGAGTTATAGTCGGACATGTATTTGAACACCGACTCCGCTTTATTGAACTGGCGCTTACGCTCGAAATCCAGTCCCAAGTTATACAGCACGTCCATCAAGCTATCGTCGATGGGCACTTTGCGGAACTTGTCGAACGCCATATCCAGTTGCCCTTGCCCTTGAAAAGCCAAACCCAGCATGCGGTTGCTTTCAGCGGAATCCGCATCTGATTTGATTTTGCCTTTTTCGGTCACCAGGAAGCGTTTTGTAGTTAACAGCAAATGCCCTACCAGCAATAACATTGCCGGCAACATCAGTTGCAGCCAAATTGCCTGCGTAGTCATCAATGCATAACTGCTTGCTATCAAGGCCACAAACAAACCGCCGGTCACTGCGGCGCCAATGCCGGCGCTCAAACGCGGGAGCAGCAAGATAAGGTACAAGGCAATGGCAAGGAAGGCTCCTTTTTCAGCCCAAAACGCCCATGTCGGAGTAACAAAAAAATCCTGCTTGAGTATGCTGGAAACATTATGCGCCAGCGCCAATACGGGGGACATTCCGGTAGAAATCGGCGTCACTTGCAGCGTACCGACACCGGCCGCAGTCGCTCCGATCAAAACGATTTTGTCGCGATATTTTTCGACGGGAATCTTGCCGGAAAGGACATCGTAAAACGAATCCACCTGAAAGGCGGATTTACCATCTCGGTCACTGTAGTAAAAGGTATGCATACGGGACATTTGATCGGTGGTGATATTCAAATTTCCAAGCTTGACGCTCTGCCCCAAAATCACATGAATATCCTTGGTTTCAAGATTCAGGCTTTTCGCCGCCAGCATCAGCGACAAAGACGGGTAATACTGATCAAAATAACTTAACACCAGAGGCTCGGTGCGGATGCCGCCATCCACTTCCGGTTTTACGTTGAGATGGCCGATAGCCAAGGCATGAGAGCCCAAACCTGGAATGGGTATTTGCACTGAATTCGTCAAAGGCGGCGCGTCCCCGGCCTCGCCCTCTTTCACGTTCATCAGGCCGTTTTTAAATACATACTCCGGCAAAGCGTTATCAGGCTTCCCCTGCGGCTCGCCAAAATTGAACAACATCCCCAATAACACCGAATTGGTTTTCGCCATGCTTTCGGCGAGCTTCTTATCGTTATTCAGGCGGGAAAGCGCATCCAGAATAATGGTGTTGAGCTGTTCCCACTCCACAGGATTGCTTTGCTTCAAGGTGGACGCCTCTAGAATGGCGCCCATTTTATTGATGTACTCCAAACCCGCATCGACCTGAGGCTCGGAAAACATAACCGTGTGACCGATAACTTTGGGATGCCCGTTATTCAACAACTCGAGCAACATCGACTGCGTCTCACGCGGCCAAGGCCAGCGGCCAAGATTAGCGATACTTTCATCATCGATGGCGATCACGGCAATCTTGTCGCTCGGCACCCGGGAAGAGGCTCTGACGCCCAAGTCATAAGCCTTAAACTCCAGGCTTTGAATTAAACCGGAATTGGCTAAAAGTATAAATGCCAGCGCCACCAGTAGTCCGATGAACCAATCCGCTTTCAAGAACATCACTTTTTTGACATTTGCCATATTCGAGATTTTTTATGCGCTTCAAGTTATTGGCAATACTAAAACATTTTCCAATGCCAAACCATACCTATCTGATTTATTGGAATATCCGTAATACTCTAATCACTTAATCAGGAGCACGGGTATTTGCGCCAATTGCACAACCTTGCCGGCAACCGAGCCCAGCAATAGACTCGATAACGTCGCCTGCCCATGCGCGCTCATGATGATCTGTTCAACTTGATGCTCCTGTGCGTATTGCACCACAGCTTCAGCGGGAGAGCCGACACTGACGTGGTATGTGTAAGCCATCCCCGACGCATCCAGCTTGGCGCGAGCCTGCGCCAGCGCCGCCGCACCTTGCTCGCGGTAATAATCGTTGATGGTTTCCTGATTGATGAACAGCTTGACGTTGCCGGAAGCAATCTTCCACTGCACGTTGAGCAAACAGATTTCCGGCGCCGTTTTCAGGTTCGCCGCTTGAGCAATTACATAGTCCACCGCGCGATCCGCATTGGTGGAGCCATCTACCGGAATCAATATTTTCATTTGTTATCCTTAACTTTTATCTCGCGTAGCGATTCGTTTGCCTCCTCTCCCGCTTGCGGGAGAGGATTGAGGTGAGGGAACGGGCGTATCACATTCAAACATTAATCATACCCATTAGTTATGCGTTGTCGCCGTGCTTGGCGGGAACCTGCTCATCCACCAGATCCACCGCCCCGGCAGCAGCCACCTTGCGCGCAGCCAGCCACTTGCCGACCACCACCACCAGAACGGCGCACGCAGCCGGAACCAACCAGTGCAGCGCGTGCAGCCGTTCCAGCAACGGAAGGAACAGCGCCTCGCCCACCAGCATTTCGCCCGCCACATAGCCCAGCAAAGCACCGCCGCCAAAAACGATGTACGGGAAACGGTCAATCAGCTTCAGCACCAACTGGCTGCTCCAGGCGATCAGCGGAATACTCACCAGCAAACCGAAAATCAGCAGCATCGCATTGCCGTGTGCCGCACCCGCCACACCGAGCACGTTATCCAGACTCATCACGAAGTCGGCGATGATGATGGTCTTCACCGCTCCCCACAGATGCGTGTCGGCCTTGATGTTGTTCTCGTCATGCTCGTCTTCCGGCAACAACAATTTGATACCGATCCAGATCAGCAACAACGCCCCGATCAATTTCAAATACGGCAACGACAGCAAACTCACCGCAAAGAATGTCAGCACCACGCGCAAACCGATGGCACCGGCAACGCCGTACATAATGCCCTTCTTGCGCTGCGCCTCCGGCA
The DNA here is from genome assembly GCA_964639585.1 of uncultured Gallionellaceae bacterium. Classification (GTDB taxonomy): domain Bacteria; phylum Pseudomonadota; class Gammaproteobacteria; order Burkholderiales; family Gallionellaceae; genus PALSA-1006. The sequence continues at coordinate 28,917 of CAZXDK010000002.1, forward strand.
AATTGCGGCACGCCAATGCAATCACTACCGCATTGTCGCCCGACAACAGCAAGTCGATCACGATGATCTTGAATACATCCACCCAGAACTGGGCGCTAGACAACATTTCTAACATTAACTATCCCTTCAAAATTTTCTGCATTACACGCCCCATCTCCGCCGGATTGCGCGTGATGTGGATGCCGCACTCTTCCATCACGGCCAGCTTCTCGTTGGCACCACCTTGCCCGCCGGAAATAATCGCCCCGGCATGCCCCATGCGTTTGCCTGCGGGAGCGGTGACGCCCGCGATGAAGCCGACCACGGGCTTCTGCATGTTGGTCTTGATCCAGCGCGCGCATTCCTCCTCGTCGCTACCGCCGATCTCGCCTACCATCACCACCGCATCGGTCTCGGGATCGTCGTTGAACAGGCGCATCACGTCGATGTGCTTCATGCCGTTAATCGGGTCACCGCCGATACCCACGCAGGACGACTGCCCGTAACCCAGCGCGGAGAGTTGCCCGACCGCTTCATAGGTCAGCGTGCCGGAACGCGACACCACGCCGATGCGGCCTTTCTTGTGGATGTGGCCTGGCATGATGCCGATCTTGATTTCGTCCGGCGTAATCAGGCCGGGACAGTTAGGACCGATCAGCAGCGTGCGCTTGCCTTGCATCTTGTAGCGCGTTTTCAGCATATCGTGCACGGGAATGCCTTCGGTGATGCAGATCACCAGATCCAGATCGGCTTCCACTGCTTCGTCAATGGCCGCGGCCGCACCCGAGGGCGGCACATAGATCACCGACACCGTTGCGCCCGTCGCCTGCTTGGCGTCGAGTACCGAAGCGTAGACCGGAATACCTTCGAATTCTTCGCCCGCTTTTTTCGGGTTCACCCCCGCCACAAAACAGTTCACGCCGTTGGCGTACTGCTTGCAGTGGAAGGTATGAAACTGGCCGACCTTGCCCGTCATACCTTGGGTGATGACCTTGGTATCTTTGTTGATGAGGATGCTCATTTTGCCTCCTTCGCAGCAGCGACAACTTTTTGCGCTGCATCCGCCATATCGTTACCGGAAATAATGGGCAGCCCCGATTCGGCCAGAATCTTCTTGCCCAACTCGACATTGGTGCCTTCCAGACGCACCACCAACGGCACGGTGAGATGCACTTCGCGCGCCGCCGCGACCACGCCCTCGGCGATCACGTCGCACTTCATAATGCCGCCGAAGATGTTGACCAGAATCGCCTTGAGATGCGGATTCTTCAGCATCAGCTTGAATGCCTCGGTGACTTTTTCCTTGGAAGCGCCGCCGCCCACATCGAGGAAGTTGGCCGGGCTGCCGCCGTACAGCTTGATGATGTCCATCGTCGCCATCGCCAAGCCCGCGCCGTTCACCAGACAGCCGATGTCGCCGTCGAGCTGGATGTAGCTCAACTCGAATTTCGAGGCTTCGATTTCTGCCGGATCTTCTTCATCCAGATCGCGGTACGCCACGATCTCGGGGCGGCGGTACAGCGCGTTGGAATCGAAATTGAATTTCGCGTCCAGCGCAATCACGCGGTTGTCCGCCGTGAGCACCAGCGGGTTGATTTCCGCCAGCATCGCATCCTTCTCGACGAAGGCGCGGTACAGGCCTTGCAGCACTTTCACCGCTTCGGCGTTCGCCACATCGGGGATGCCGATGGCGCACGCGGTTTTCGCTGCTTCCTCCGTCGTCAGCCCGGCAACCGGGTCGATGCACACGGTGATAATTTTTTCCGGCGAGTGTTTGGCGACCTCTTCGATCTCCATGCCGCCCTCGCTGGAAGCCAGCAAGGCCACGCGCTGCGAGCCGCGATCCACCACCATGCCGACGTAAACTTCTTTGACGATCTGCGCGCCCTCTTCGATCAGCAGGCGGCGCACCACCTGACCTTCGGGGCCGGTCTGGTGCGTGACGAGGTGCATGCCGAGTATCTGCTGCGCGTAGCTCTTCACTTCATCAAGAGACTTCGCCACTTTCACACCGCCGCCCTTGCCGCGACCTCCCGCGTGAATTTGCGCCTTCACCACCCAGACTTTTCCGCCCAGTTGCTGCGCGGCGGCAACCGCTTCATCGACGCTGAAGCAAGCCACACCGCGCGGGGTCGGCACGCCGAATTCGCGCAGAATTTCCTTGCCCTGATACTCGTGGATTTTCATATTGTTCCTTGCTAAGACCGCGCACTACAGGGGGCGCACCGGGCGTGAATGTTACCGAAATAAATAGAAGGTTGCGGAAAAATATGAGAGAGGATGATCTGGAGACCGCAATTGATCCACGAAAAACACGAAAGGCACGAACTTAATATCAAGCGGCGCGGGTTACTTGCTCATTTTAAAATAGGCCAACACTTCCGCCACCTGACTGGTGTCCAGTGCGGTGGAAACGGTACTGCCGTAGGCCATGGTTTCATCCGCGCTCCAAGCAATGGGAACGTTGGTGGTGAGCGCAGCTTGGGATTGTTCCCGGAACAGGCCGAAGCGGGCATCCGCGTGACCGTCAAGACCGGAGTCGAGGAAATTTGCCAGTATCGGTGTCAGCCCGCGCAAATCCATCACATTGCGGGCGCGCGTCACATAGGTGCCGACGGTCGCCCCCGGCTCCGACCAATTGACGCTGTTAAAGCACACTTGCAATTCATGCGGAACACCATTGCTGTCGAGGTAAGAATACAAATTTCCGCTGCCTTCTGCGCGCCCGGACGGCACTGCAATTCCCGCCGCCTGCATGACGTTGAGCAAAGCAACCCCGCACAAAGAGCTCGCTCCGCCGTTGACTTTCCCGGTCGGCGCGATCGCGGAGTCTCCCGGTATGCCGCCGGTATTACTGACATAGGTGTTGTAAGCCACCAGCCAGCCCTGTACGAAATCGCTGGAAATCCTCTGGTAAATGGCGTTGCGCTGCACATCGCGGCCTATGGTGGCGGCACCGGCTATCAGGCCGATCGCGATCAGCACCACCGCGAGTTCCAGCAAGGTAAACCCGCGTTGCGCATGCCACCGCACCCGGCGGGGACGCACTTTAATTTTTTCCGTGATATTTTTTCCACACATCATTTTTATCCGTCCATTTGAAATCACAAACCCGCCGCATCCGCTGCCACGGCATTGGCAGTCATGCTGGTAGCCAGCGTCGCGGCATCGTTGACTATCGGGGTCACATCTGTCACGCGCTGGGTGGCCAGCGCCAAAGCCGCAATTGCGACGGCATCCGATCCGATTGCGGCAACGGCAGCGGCGGCATTGGTCGCCACGTCAACGGCGGCGGCAGCGATAATCGCCGAGGTCGCGCCGTAGGACAGAAGGGTCATGGCTACCGTGTTGGCCGAACCGGCCAACGAGGTCGCCACCCCGGCTGTAGCCGTTAAAATACCGGCCGTCGAGGAAGCCACCGCCGCGCCCGCAAGCAGTGCGGCTATATCCAACTGCGCCTTGTAATCGCTTAATGCCTGTCCGGTCATCACGGCTGCGGTAGCGGCGTTGAAGTGAGCGTGACCCGCTGCGGCGAGTGCCTGCCCGCAGGAAAGTTTGCCGAACAAAGCATCGAACCCTTGCGCCCATACTTTGTCGTCGTAAGTGGCGCTCATCGGTCGCAGCGGTGCATCGAATGCCGGACTGGCGGCAGTCTGCGTGGCTTGCAGCCCGTCAAACATATTGCCGTCGCCATCCGCGTCCAGCAAACCCGGCAATGCCAGAGCGTAAGCGACATTGTAGGTATTGTTGCCGGATACCGTATTGACGGCGGTGGTGTCCAGCGTTTTGCCTGCAGCGGCACTCAATGCAAAACAGAAATCCAGCCCATTGGTTTTGCCCAGCAAGGTTTCCAGCGCTATGGGAGCGCCGCTCGTATTGAGTACCTGCAAGGGTCTGAAACGGTCTTTCGCCACGGCAAAATCCAGATCCAGCCAAGGGCTGGCGGCATTGGCTTTGCGGTAAAGCCCGTATTTGATGTTGCTTGCTCCGGCATCGGCCAGCCCCAGTGTTTTCCAGGGCAACATACCCAACGCGAGCGCGCAATTTTCGTTGCCGCCGCCATCGGATGCCGGGCAAGGCAGGCGAAAATTCGCAAACGCAAATCCGCTTAGCGCGTCATCGGCGCGAACCAGCAGGTCGCGCTGCACGACAGCCACCTGCTGCTGCGCCGATATTTTCCAGAACGCGATTGCGCCCAGCGCCACAATGCCCAGCACGGCAAGTGACACCGCCGATTCGACCAGACTGAACCCGCGCACCGTTTTCATGGCAACAATCCTTTTGTGTCCGCTGCCTGCGCCGTACTGAGGGCATCCGCCGCCCACAAAGCCGTTTGATTCTTATACAGGTCGGCTGCCGTTTTCTGTTGGTTGGCGGTATTCAAAGCGATACCTGCCGATACTACTCCCGCCGTTGCCGCAACCAGTGCTGCGGTGGCGGCAGCAACGCCTCCCGCTGCGGCTAGAATCGTACCGGCACCAATGCCTGCACTCTGTGCCGTCAAAACAAGCGCACTGGTTCCCGTGGCGACGGCATTCGCCAAATCAACGGTAGCCAGCGTCACGCTCACGGCAGCCATCACCGTAGCGGTGGTGCGCACCTGCACCACAAACATTCGGAAACGCTGATACTCGGCGGCAAAACGATCCAGATCATAGCTTGCAAAAGCCGCGCGCGCCGCACCGTTGACTGCATCCAATCGGGTCGGACAACCGAGGCGCGATGCGAACTCGGGCAAGCCCGCAGCCGCCACCCTGTCGTCGTTGGTCGAGGTCTGTGGCTGTCCGGGCAAGTCGAAGCCGCCGCCAGCCTGCGCGCCTTCAAACACATTGTTCACTCCGGGACTGGCGAGCGCGTAAGCCACCGGCACGCCACTCGCGGTCAGTGCGGCAGGAACTGCAATGGCGTTGCGCAAGCCTAGGCACAAGTCCAGCCCGTTTATGTTTGCGACCGGAATGGTAGTCGGCGGCAACAGCGGGGCGTATCTATCCTTGATGATCGCCAGATCGGCATCGCTTGCGGCTGCGGCATTCGCGTTGCGGTAAACCCCGTAGCGCAGGGTCTGCGAGGGAGCATAGCCCAACGTCTTAAAAGGGAAACTTCCAATAAAGTTGGCGTTGCAGTGTTCAAGGCCATCCCCCACGGTATCGGGGCAAGGCAGGCGGTTATTGTTCAGCACGAAACCTGCCAGACTTTGTTCCGCCAACTGCAATTCGCTGGCGACAAAATCTCCCTGCGCCACCGGACGCAAAAGCTGGGGAAGACTCCATATAACGATGCCTACCACGCCCATTATTGCGAGAACAATGGCGAGTTCCACCAACGAATAGCCGCGCTGATTCATTGCAGCCCCCCTTTGGCATCCGCGGCTCTGACGATGGCATCCGCGCCAGTCCAAACACCGGTGGCAGGAGAAGCGGGTGTCGCACCGTTCTGAATATTCAGCAGGTTGTTGTAGGCGGTCTGCGTACCTGCGGCAGCACTGTTGGCCTGGTTCAAGGCATTCTGATACTGGGGGATCAGGCTGTTCAGGCTGTACCAGAGGTTATAAATGGGAAACCACAGGTCTATCATGCTACCTATCAATGGCATGCCATTCATGTTGACCGTAATCGCCCCGTATGTGATCCCTGACGTTGCCTGCACCGCCGGTGCAGTTGTTTGTACGACAGCCGAATAAGTGCAGGCGGGCTGACCGGTTGCGCCGCAGGGCGCATTGTTCGGATTCTTGCAAGTGCAGGGCGTAGTTCCGCACACCGACCCCACCGTGATGGTGCCGCCGCAATTTGCGGCGCCGGGAGCAGTGACAGCATAATTTTGGTAAACGTAACTGTAGGTGTAGCTGTAGGTGTAGCTATAGCTATAGTTTATGGTCTTGCTCTGGCTGAAAGCGTTAATCACAGCCGTGCGCGCGGTATTGTAAGCAGTTTGCGCATTGGCCTGCGCGGCATTCGCGGATGCAAGCGCGGTTGTTTTGTTCTGTACATCGGTTTGGGCTGTGGTCAACTGGGTTTGCGACGCGGTCAGAGCGGTCTGCTGGTTCGCCAGTTGTGTTTGCAAACTCGCGAGCGTCGGATTAGTGAGGGCGCTCGCGGTCTGCATCTGAGTTTGCGTCGCGGATATTTGCCCCTGTATCGTGGTGATCGCAGCTTGGGTCTGGCTCACCGTATTATTGGCCGTATTCATATCCGCTTGCGCCGCAGTCGCATTCATAATGGACTGTTGCAATGCTGCCGCCGCGTTTTGCAGATTGGTCAAGTAGCCATCGTTTGCAGTCAAACTCATCGCTACCCCGCCAACGGGCTGTAACGATCCGGCTACGATCTGCACCGACCCCGGCACGACCGCCAGCGTTCCCGCAACGAGCGCGCCACCGTTGGGCGGGATGGGCGTGGGAGGAACGGGCTGGGGTGACGGCGTGGGGATGGGCGCCTTGTTAAAAGCATCAATCACGGAATGGCCATAGTTGATTAACGCATTCCATGAGCTGGCCTGCGCATTGCTGGCGGTTGCCGCGTCATTCTGCGCCTTGGTCAGATTGGTTTGCGCCGTGGCAACCTGCGTCTGCGCCGCCGTGTTGGCGTTTTTCAGGTTGTTCAATGCATCGGTAAAATTGGGGACGTTATTGCCCAACAATATCCCGGCCATAGTCACGGCGGTCACGTTCAACGCGGTGGCAACTGCAAGTCCGGCGTAAGCGGCTATATTGGCTGCTATCGCGACCGAGCCTGCGGTGACGGCCACGGTTGCCGCCGCAACCGATGCAGCCGCGTGAGGTATTTCCAAGCAACCGACGATGACCGCGCACGCCGCGCTGGCGGCGGCAAGTGCGGCCGTCGCGGCACCCAGAGTTACCGTGGCAACCCCCAGCTTTCCGGCGGCGATGCCGGACTTGATCACCACGACGGCAGTTTTTGCCGCAGAGATCGCGGTTGCGACACTGGCAAACACGACGCCCCATATTTTCTGGCTATTGACTTCGTTGGCGACATCGCGCGCGAGTCCCAGCCCGTCCAAAGAGCCGGTCAGATTGCCGTCGAAGTCGAGATAGGCGGAAGTCCCCGCGCGCAGGGCTGCCGCATCCGTGGCCAGCGCTTCCACCCGCTTGCAACTGCCCATCATGGCGAGTTCGTCCATGCTGCGGGTAAGAACCTGATCGTCATAGCTGCCAGGTAGCGTGCCTTTTTCCGGCGCTTCCAGTTCCGCTGCAACATTGATGTTGCGTCCATCGAAAACATTGCCGTCCCCGTCCGCGTCGCCGATTCCGGGATGTGCCAGCGCATATCCCACTTGGCGCAAATTTCCCGCCGCATCCACCACATGCGCCGTGGCAGCAGAGGCTCCCGCCAGCGATGCCTGGGCAATCGCAACGCACAAGTCGGCGCCGTTGACCGTGGGATATTGGCCGACGCTGCTGGCCGCGACATGCAGCGAAATGCCGTTCCAGTCGTGCGGGGAAAATTTATTGGAAGCCACCGCGAGGTCGTTCGCAGCCGAACGATAGACGATGTATTTCAGTTGCGGGGATGCGTTAATCCCTTCCAGCCCCAGCGTCTTGTAGGGCAACCAGCCTTTCTGCGCGCCGCCCGCGCAATTTTCCACGCCATTGCCTACCGTATCCGGGCATGGCAAGCGAAAATTTCGGGTAGTGAAACCTGCGATTGCCTTGTCGGCCTTGTCCAGCACGGACGCCTGCGCCACCGATTGCGCCGATGCGGCGCGAAATTTCAGATAAAGGAACCCAGACCCGACCGCGCCCGCCATCACGACCAGCACCAGCATGGTTTCCAGCAGCCCGAAGCCGCGCGCGAAGCGCATCCTGTTTTGAATGGCTATATCTGCGCAGCTTGATGACATAGCCTTTTGCAAAGAACGAACAGCCGTATCCGGTAAATTAACTAAAGACATGATCCACCCGACCGTTCAACCGCCCGCCATCGGGGACGTGGCAACCTGTTTGATGAGGTCGTAGATCGGCAATAGCAGCGACACGATCAGCAGCATGAATATGCCGCCAGCCACCAGCACCACGGCGGGCTTGATGATTTCACCCAGAGATTCGATCAGCGTATCCAGCCGCTTGCGGTATTCCGCCGCCAGATGCTGTAACTGGCTGTCCAGCGAGCCGGATTCTTCGCCCACGGAAATCATGCGCACCACCATCGAGGGGAAGCCGCCGACCTTGCCCATCGCCGCCGAAATGCGTTCGCCCCTTTCCACCATCGCGATCATGGCGTGGATGCGCATCCGGTAGTATTCGTCTTTGGTCGCGCGCTCCAGCACGTTGAGGCTGCCCACTATGTCCATACCGGAACGGGTGAGCAAAGCCAGGTGTTCGGTGATGTTTGCCAGCCCCGCCGAGCGCAACAATAGTCCGATGATCGGCAGGCGGTGTCCGATCCGGTACAAGGCTTGACGCAAACGCTTGCTGCGCCTGATGGTCAACCATGCCAGCACGGAGACGATGACCAGCGCGCCAAGAAACAGCACGCCATTTTTGGTCAACCAATCTGCCGTAGCCACCAGCGCCAGCGTGATCGGCGGCAGTTTGGCGTGCATCTGTTTGAACAGTTGCGCCATGTTGGGTACGACGTAATAGACCCAAAAAAAAGCCACGCCGAGTATGGTCATGAAAACGAAAGCCGGATAAATCAACGCGGTGCGGGTATCGCGCAGAATGCCGGAAATACGCTCTATATGCTCTGCCGCCTCCCGGAACATCCTGTCCATAGAACCGGTGGCATCGCCGATCTTGATCAGGTTGCAAACCGTTTCCGGGAAAACATCCGGGTGCGAGGCAAACGCCACGCTCACCGAAGCACCCGCATTCAACTCTTCCAGGATCAATCTGGCGATGGCGGAAAAACCCGGCTGATCGCCGTTTTCTCCTTCCGCTTCGAGCGATCTCAAGGCATCGAGCATGGCAATGCCGCTGCCGGACATCAGCGCCATATCGCGCAAAAAACCGCTCAGATGCTCGCGGCGTATGCCGGAATTCGACAACGCCGACAGCAATCCCTGCAACGCGGCAAACCAGCCGGGCAAAATGTGCAGGTTCAACACAACCGCGCCGAAGCGCCGTTCCAGCCACAAGCGGGCGGAAAAATCGCGCTCCACGGCAAGGCGCATGAAGCCGCTTTTCACTTGCCGGTTCGGCAGCAGCAGGCGGTAGTAATAGAACCTCATCAGACGCCCCCGACCACGCGGCGGATTTCTTCCACCGTGGTTTCCCCGGCAATCACGCGCTTGCACGCCATGTCGTGGATGGAGACGAAGCCCGCTTCCTCTGCCGCGCGGCGTATTGCCTGTATGGGTTCGCCGTTGCCGATGGCATCCGCGATCTGCTGATTGACGCTGAGGATTTCATATACCGGCAGGCGGCCGTAATAACCGGTGTCGGCGCAGCGTTCGCAGCCCGTGCCGCGCATACCGGTGTCGGGCGCGCCGGGGCCGATATAACGCCGCTCGGCCCCGCTCAGTTCGACCTCTACGCCGCACTGCGGACATACTCTGCGCACCAGGCGCTGATTGACCACCGCGATCATGTTTTGCGCGACGCTTTCCGCGTCGGCGCCCAGCAGGCGCAGGCGCGGCACGGCACCGAACACCGAGCCGACGTGCAGAGTGGATAGCAACAGATGCCCGGTTGACGCGGCATCTATCGCCATTTGCACGGTTTCCGCGTCCCTTATTTCGCCTATCAACAGCACGTCCGGATCATGCCGCAAAAAATGGCGCATCGCCGAACCGAACTCGTAGCCAGCACGACGGTTCACTTCGGTTTGTCCGGCGCCAGGCGCGCGATATTCCACCGGATCTTCTATGCTCAGCACGTTGCGTTCGATAAGAGACTGCATCTTGAGCGCGGCGTGCAGGGTGGTGCTTTTGCCCGAACCGGTGGGGCCGGTGACCAGCACGATGCCGGTCGGGCGCGCGAAAGCCTGTTGCAGCAAGCGCACGTCTTCGCGCAAATAACCCAACCCTTCCAAATCCATCAGATCATTTTTTTCCGGCAACAGGCGCAGCACCATGCGCTCGCCGTGTATCGTGATCAGCGTGGAGATGCGCACCGTGTAAGGCAGGTCGAGCACCGTGGTATGGAAACTGCCGTCCTGGGGCAGGCGTTGCTCGGAAACATTCATTTCTGCCGCGAGCTTGATGTAACTCAACAGGCGCGCGATTATCGAACGCAACGCGAATATCGGGCGCAACACACCATCCACACGCAGAAATACGTGCATACTGAGCTCCGATGGCGTGATGTGAATGTCGGTGGCGCGCTCGCGCACCGCCAGATGCAGCAGGTAGTCCAGCAAGCGCTCCGGGCTATACACTCTGTCTTTGTCATCGCCCAGCCGCTTCACCTCGAACGCGATTAGTTCTTCGACCGGATTCTTGGCGAAATAGTAATGCGTCCTGGTGGCCTGGGTGACTTTGGTGAATTCGCCCTGAAAAAACAGCGGGCGCAACGCGGTGCGCCGCGTCGCTATCTCGGCGTTCTGGCGCATATCGCCGTCGCCCAACAGCACTTCCAGATGCTCGCCATTGCGGCGCAGCGGCAGAAAGCCCTGGCTCAAGCACAGTTCACGGTTAAACAGTGCCAGCACTTCGGGCTGCGGTATCGGGAAGCGATCCGCTTCCAGAAAGGTGATCCCCAACTGTTCGGCGATGACCTTGCCGATCTGGTGCTCGCTCGCCAGCCCGTGATGCACCAGCATATTCCCCAGCCGCTTGCCCTCCACGCGCTGCTTTTGCAGCGCGTACTTCAACTGCACGGAAGAAATCAGCCCGCGCTCCTGCAACAAAAATCCCAGCATCGCGGAAGTATCCTGCTCGTTCTGCATCTCCTGCCGGTTTACTGCAAGTTCCAGATCAGCCATGCCCGTCCTCTTTAATTATTTGCCACGCAGGTCAGCTTGTTTCATGCTTTTTCCGGCGTCCATTCCAGCGATCAGAAACAGCGTCAAATCGTCCGGATCACCGCTCGGGTCGCCGCCTATCCCTAACTGGAAAGCCGCCAGCGCCGCGCGCGTTTGCGCCCCGAAAAAGCCGTCAATATTTTCCGGCGCAAGCAATCCCTGCCTGGACAGATGAACTTGCAGCGCGCGCACCGAAGGGTTGGCCTGTTGCGAATACAGTTCGGCCTGCTTCCAGCCGGAACGCCAGAGCGCCCACATATTGCCGTCATCGTTATACAAACAGGTATTGCCGTCTGCGCGTGCGAATTTCTGCCGTGATACCGGGATGCGAATCAGCCGTATCTCGCCGCCCGCCGTTGCGGGCAACGCTTTCATGCAAGCCGCCAGTGTTGCGGCAGGCGCACTTTGCGCCGGCTGGGGCATCACGGCAGATGCCGCAGCGATGCCGGATGGAACGGGAAGCGCCGCTTCATGCTCCGCGCACCATGTATTGCACCCCAGATAATTCCAACTCGCGCTGTAGCCCATTCCCGCCAGCAGCAGCCCGGCCAGCGCGAAGCCGATATGCGGCGTCTTGTGCGCCTTTTTGCCGAAGCCGGAAAACATGTCCGCATCCGCGATGGCAGCGCGCATCAGCGAGCGCTCGATTTCGCTGCCGCGCCGCGCCAACAAACCGTACAGACAACGGTCCAGAATCAAATGAACACGCCGGGGGTTACCGTCACTCGCGCGGTGCAACAGGGAAAGTGCGCCCGAACTCAGACGGATGCGGCCACCCGCCCCGGCTTGATTGACGCGGAACTCGAAATATTTACCCACCTCATCACGGCTCATGCCTTCCAGCCTGACATGTTTGACGATGCGGCTGGTGAGCTGCCTGAGTTCCGGGCGCGCCAGTGCCGCGCGCAATTCGGGCTGGCTGGTAATTAATATCTGGATGAGTTTTTCCTGGGCGGTTTCCAGATTGGTCAGCAGCCTGAGCAACTCCAGACTTTTCGGAGTCAGATTTTGTGCGTCGTCTATCACCAGCAAACAGGTGCGCTCCAGCGTGCGCTGTTCCAGCAAAAACTCGTTCAAGGCGGCGATATCGCGCGCCATATCGCCCGTCGCCTCGATGCCGAAATCCAGATTGATCGCATGCAGCAAAGCCGCGTCCTGGAGAAAAGTGTTATGCACCAGCGCGTATTTAACCGCTTTGCCAGCCAGATCGTCGAGCAGGCGGCACACGAAAGTACTCTTCCCCAGTCCCACTTCCCCGGTGATGAGCGTGATCCCCTTGCGCGCCAGCACGCAGTGCTCCACTTCGGCGAGATCGCGTTCCAGGTTGGCGGTGAAAAAATAAAAACTGGCATCCGGTGTCGGCGGAAACGGGTTCCGCTTCAAGCCAAGCGCGGCAAAATGCGGCTCCATCGCCCCCATCATCGACCGCCGCGCAGTTTCCGCATACCCTGCTGCAACGCGGCAGAGTCGGGGTTAGCTTGCATCGCATCCGCCAGGATGGCCAGCGCATTGTCGGTATGCCCCGCGCCCGATTCGATTGCGGCGAGGTTGATGCTGGCCTCTTCATCCCCGGTTTTGCGCTCCAATAGCGCCGCATAAAATTTGCGTGCGGATGCCGCATCGCCGGTCTTGACCGCGTACCAGGCCTGGGCGCGCAGCAAGGTCAGGCTGTCGGCGGGCAGTATTGCCGCCAGTTTATCCAGTTGTTCACGTCCGGCTGCGGTATCGCCATGCTCCAATGCCTGCAGGAATCGCGGAAAAATAGCCCCGGCGGATGGCTGATTTTGCGCTGCCGGTGGCGCTGCATCTTGCGCTTGCAACGCCTGCTGCGATTGGGGTGTGGCGCGAAATTCGCGTGCGCGAATCCGGTCTGCATGAACGATAGCTTGGTGCGATTTTTCGCTTGCGGGTTTGCCTGCGACTCTAGCCTTTGTCGCAGGCAAGGATGTCGCTTTGAGCGCAGCGGTAACCGGCATGACTGCTGCCGATGCCGGTGCGGACACCATCGGTGCGGGTTGAACCTCCTGCACTGCGGGAGCTGTCGGCGCGAGCGGCAACCCAATTTGTGGCGGAGGAGGTGTTACGGTCGCATCGTGCTGTTTGATCCACCACGCGCCCACCGCACCCAGCAACAGCAGCGGAAGCATGCCCGCCAGAAATGACCTCAGCTTGCCGGAAGCAGCGGGTGCTTCCGCGCCCATGACAAACCCGCCTGCCGCCGTTCCGGTTACAGATTTATCCAGCACCTTGAGCGCATCGTGCATCAGGCTCATAGCACGTTCACCCGCAGTACCATCACCAGTTCCCGGTTGCTGTGTGTCTTGCTCTGGTTGCCGAACGCCCAGCCGAACAATGGCGTATCCGACAAACCGGGGGCTCCCTGATCGTTCAGGCTGCGACGCTGGTCTATCAGACCGCCTATCATCACCGTATCACCATCACGCAGCATCAGCGTGGTGGACATGCCCTTGTAATCGACTATCGGCAAGGTGACAGAATTGCCGCCTCCGGCTGACACCAGTTGCATACTCGCGGGATTCACCTCCGTCTGCATCGGATTGACCAGCATATCGACTTTTCCGTCTTCCGCGATGAACGGGATCACGCCTATCATGACACCGGAAAATACCGAATTGGTCTGCACCGACGCACTCGTGGTGGACGCGCCGCCGCCCGGATTGGTAACGGTAGAAGTGGAACTGGAGACATAATTGGTAGTGGAGCCAACCGTCAGCAAAGCCGGTGTACCGTTCCTCACCCGCACGCTGGGATTGGATAGCACCTCCAGATTGCCGAATGATCGCAAGGCGTTGAGCACCGCGCTGATATTTTTGCCCTGATAGGCCAAGCCACCGCCGACCATGGCAGCGTTGCCACCTATCACATGGGCGGGTATCGTGATCTGCCCGCCGGACTGTAATCCCGGCGCCGGGAAATTGGACGCACTCGCCGCCAGTGCCAGCGGATTCACGCCATAGCCGGCGGCGAGCCGGTCGCGCAACGCAGTCCAGTCCACCCCCATATTGAAATTGTCGTTAAGTTTCACATCGATCAGTTGCGCATCGATCTGCACTTGGCGTTTCATCACTTTCTGGGTGCGCTCCAGCAACTTTTCCACCGCGTGCAGCTTGGAAGGGCGCGCCTTCAGATACAGCGTGCCGGAAATCCGGTTCAGGCTATAGGTGTTGCCCGATTTTGCCGCCGCGCCATCCGCGCTCCCTTCCTTCCTGTCGGTTTTTTCCTCGCGCTTTTCCGCGGGGTTACCCTCGCCGAGTACATGCTTGACTGCCGCCTCGAACTGTTCGTAGGGATCGGTCTTGAGACCGTTGTTGCCGCTCAGGGAAAAATTGCCGGTCAACGCATTGTTGCCGCCTCCCCCGCCGCCGCCCGCGCCGGAAGATGCCGAACTACTGCCGAACACGTTGCCGCCCGAACTCAACGTCATGGTCATCGCGGTGTTGAGGAAGTCGAGCGACATGATGCGCTCACCCGTCAATTCCACGCGCAAGGTGTGTCCCTTGATCTCGCCAACGATGTCGAACGCCCGCAGAATCTCGTCCACCGCTTCGCGCAAAGTCACGTTGTTCAGGTACATATCCGCACGTTTTTCCTGAAGCAAAACCGCCGGATCGACGATCAAGTTAAGGTGTGCCTGATCTGCGAGAGCTGCAAATAATTGACCGGGCGTGGCGTTATACATTTTCAGGGTAATCATCTCGGATTCGAGCGGATCCAGCACGGGCGCGGCCATGGGCAGAGCAACAGCCGCTTTGCCGGCAGTGAGTTCGGCGCGCAACACATCGCTTTCCGCCGCCAGACTGCGCGAGTTTTCGACGATTTCGCGCTGGATGCGCGCCAGCGGGGCGCGGTCCAACGGTGTCAGACTTTTAACGCTGTGTTGGGTGGGCGTAGTGCAACCGTCCAATATCAGGCACAGCGCCAGGAACGGGAGGATGGGCGCGCTTTGACGCCTTGTTCCGTGCGCTGACGGCCGGGTGCGGAGATTATTCATGGGCATACTTTCATAACATTTCATATAGTGTGTGCGGACAACCACCCCATCAGGGTGGACAAACTTTCATTTATCACCACGTCGTCGCGGATGGCGTTGGGCGGCGTGTTTTGCGACTGGAAACAAACGATATTGCCCGGCAAGCCGGTCTGCACCCCATCGAACAGACTGCCGTCGCCGTCCATATCCCGCAGCGGCAAAGCCACCACAAAAGCCGGTATCGCCACCTTGTTGTTGGCGCAATCCACCGCTCCCCCCGCGCCGTCATTTCCGGTCAAATACAGGTGGCCGACGCCCGGCGCTTGCGCGGTGACGAAACCGGCTCCGGCTATCAGATCGCGTATATCCTGGTAACCCGGTGTACCCGCTGCGTTGCCGGTGCGTTCCGCGACCACAGCCAGATCGGCGTTGATCGCCGCGTTGCGATAAACCCCGTAAGCCGCGCGCGTAGTGGGAGATGGAATATCCAAACCCAGAGTGCTGTACGGTAACCAGCCCAGCTCGCCGCCCGCACAATTTTCCCAGCCGCTGCCGCTGGTGTCGGGGCAAGGTAGCCGCCTGTTGACAAGCGCGAAAGAGCGGATCAGGTCGCGCATCGTCTCCCCTTGGGCTACAGCGGCATCGCGCGCGCCCTGCCGGGTTGAATTACCGTAAGCGCCACCCACAGCCCAGGTCAACAGCCCCATTATGGCGATGGCCACACTCAGCTCGATCAACGAGAAACCCTCGCAGCAAGGCCTTACCCTATCCCCTGCCCCCGCTCCCGCAAGCGGGCGAGCGGTCATGGCTTTGCACCTGCGGGTGCCACCATCAGATCGGCGCGCATCCCGACTTGCAGTTGCTTGATTTGATCCATCATGCCCTGGATCTTTTGCACATCCGGTTTGGGCTGTTTGGCCGCCTGCTCCATCTCCTTGGCCAAATTACCTATTTCCGTAGCCTTGGCGAGATTGTCGCGCAACGCTGCGATATTCACCCCGCCCACCACGGAGGTATGTTGGGTGCGTTCAAGTTCGCTCAGCAGTGCGTCCAAGGCGCGCGGGTCGGGCGGCTTCCCACCCGCCGTCATGGACGCGAGCTTCGCCTGTATGCCCTGCAAGGCAGCCTGATCGGGGAGTGTCGCTACGGATGCTGTTGGTGTTGCCGGTTTGGCGTTAGCACCGACCCAAGGCGGAGGCAATGCAGCCAACCCGGTAGCGGCGGGCGAGCCCGTCTGAACAGGCTGGTACACCTGCGGATTCATGCCCGAAATTGGCGCTTGCATGGGGTGGGAAGCGATGCTCTGAACCTGTCCGGAACCGTTCTGTTCCATCTTGGGGCGCAGCAAATAAAATACCGCCATCGTCGCCAGCACACCTATCCCCATCCCCGCACCCAGCAATATGTATCGTTTGTTCATAATGAACTATCCCGGTTAGTCTGCTCGTTATGCACCCTGCCTATCACTATCCTGTCCTGGGGAATAACCAGCGTGGTTACCTTGCCGTTTTCGCGAAGCACCACATTGCCCTGGTTGATGGCGAGTATCTTGCAGCCATCTTTGAGTTCATCTCCCGCGCTGACCATTTGCCCGTCGATCACCGCGCGGCGGAAATGGGAGCCGAAATAAAGCATGGTCAGTTTGCGCGGCACATGTTCTGCGGATTTGTCTTTTGTGCCGGGAGAGCCCGCTGCCACCACCGCTGAAGCTGCGCTGCCGGAATCAAGCAGCGGTTGCAGGCGCGCAAGCCCGGTTGCGACTTGGGCGACCGACTCGGCTTCCTGTTCAGCTTCGATTTGCACGCTATCGGCGGCAGGTTTGGCTGATGTGGCCACCGCACCGAAATGGCGCTTAGTCATCACCAACCCCACACCGGTCAAAATAATGCTGAGCGCCATGATGACGACAGATACATATTTCATAGTGCCTGCCTCTTTCTCAGCCTGTAGCTAAAATGGGATGCAAGCAGCGATGAGTCGGTCGATTCTACCGGTGTCACTTCGTAGCCGGCCGCGCGCAGCCGCAAGGTGAAATCGGCCAGCGCCCTAGTATCCAGGGTGGATTGCCGCATCGCGCCGTCGAGGATCAGCGACGGATGGTCGCCACCCTCAAAACGCAGGCGCATGATGCGCAGTTCCTTGCCGACTGCGCCACGCACGTCGGCCAAAGCGCGGTAGGGGTTGTATTCTCCCGCCACCCTGCTCAAGCGCCGGTAAAAACCTTGTGCCGAAGTATAGGAAGCGGGAAGCGCGAGCGTAGATTTGAGCTGTGCAGACGTGCGCTCCTTGTCGGCAACAACGTGCGCGAGTTGCCGGGTGCGTTCGTTTTGAATGTCGGCTTGATTAATGAGGTAAACACCGTAAACAAACAGCCCGAATGCGACAACCGCGCCCGCCATAGCAGATACCGGCAACATTTCTTCCGTCCGTGCCAACCATTTTGACAGTGGCGGATTGACCGCATCCCGCGCTGTCCACGGCTGCAATAAATAGGGCAGCGATGAACGGCATGGGATGCCGTTGTGATCCTCAATATCGACCGATGGCGCGGCGTGCAATGCAATTTGCGTGGCGCGGGTGAATGCCGCCGTCAGCGCGCCCTCTTGTTCTTGTGAAGCTGCCAGCCGCAGCGGGCAAAATACGAGTTCAAGCGCGCCCCCCTCGGTGCGGCTGGCTTGCAGTTGTTCGCCCAGCATCGCGATGGCCGATTCGAGATCGTCCATTTCCGCGCTGTATGCCTGTATCGCGCCGTGCAACATCATTTTGCCCTGCTGGGCGAGCAGCACGAATTGGCGACCATAATAAAAGATGATGCCCTTGCCGGGCGATAGATGACGGAATAGCAGCGCGGCCAGCGGCATCACCATACAATGATCCGGCTGCGATTCGGCCCAGCTCATCGCGCGTTGCCACGATTCCACCGGAACTGCGGTATATAGGGCTTGCATCGCACCGGCCAGCGAATTCCTGCGGTGAATCAAAATATGGCTTTCCCCGTCAACCAGTCCCTCGTCGCGCACCTTGCGCTCTATCAGTGCCGCCGCGTGGCCGGACGCGCCTTCCAGCGACATGACCCCGCGCGCGGAACCGGCGAAATCGTCCAACACCCTGACCGGTTGCACGCAGCGCGGATAGGAGGGTGATGTGGTCAATTTTTTTCCGTCGAAGTTGAACCAGCTCTCGCCCAGATGCAACAGAATAGCCGCGCTTTTCATGGCGTTTCCCCGATCCTGGTGAGCACGGTTCCGCGCAATGTCAGGCGCAAATCCGGGGTCGCGGAATTACCGGGCGGGTCAAACAAGCCATCGTCTGCTCCGGTGACGGAAATATCGAAATCTTCGGCATCGAAAATCTGCCTGGCGTTCAACGCGGTTTCGCCGAGCAAAGCGTTGGCCTGATCGCGTGAAAGTGCGGTCTGGTTCATATTGATTTTCTGTTCCACCCACTGCTGCGGATCAAGATGCATGGCAGCGCCCTTGGCCAGCAGCGTGTCCGCGGCGGATTCGAGATGCCCCCGGATATTTGCACGCGCGATCACAGCGTCGGCTTGAAGGTTGCTCTGGTTTGCGGCCAGCCAAGCCTCACGCGCATCAGACAGGCGATTCGCGCCGATGTGGACGGTGAAAACGGCGGCGCCCAGCGCACAGATGGAAGCCGCGCCGATAATCAAATTCCGCTTGCGTACATCCGTGCTCATTCTTCCATCGCCCATTGCGCGGTGAGCAGCACTACGCGGTTTTCGTCCAGATTCTGCCCGGTTCCGGTGGCGGCTGCGGTATTGCCCGGCCCCACCGACGCGGCTTGCGCCTGAGAATAAGTATTGTTGCCCTGCCATTGATCGCCCGGTGCGTTGCCGCGCGGATCGGAGGTATTGGCCGCCGCATTCTGAACGCGGAAACGCCCCATGCGCGCATCCGGTTTGCCGTCTATGGTCTGATCCAGATAACGCGCCAGATCCGGGGTCAGACCGCGCAGCACCATCACGTTGCCTGCGCCTGAAATAGTGCCCGGCGGATTCCACTGAAACGCGATCTGCAATTCGGTGGCGTTGCCGTTGCTGTCGGTGTAAAGATAGCGGTCTTCCATGCCTTCGCCTCTGCCGGGTGGCATACGGATGCCAGCCCGCTGCATCAGATCGCGCAAGTCCTGAATCGCCGCCTTGGTGTCGCCCGCGCCCACCGAATTCTGGGCATACCCCAAGCCGTGGCTGATGCGCAAACCGGTGTTGCCGAAATTTTCCGGCAAACCGGCTGCATTCGCCCCACCCGATCGAGTACAGGAAGGCTGACCGGCAAACGTGGTTTCCGAACCGTTGACCATCAGCGTGGGAGCCTGCTGGCAATCGCCGATCACGCCGCCCGTGCGCTGGTAATAGCCGTCGTAAGCCTTTTTCCAGTCGAACACGAACTTGTTGGCGATCTTCGCGTAATCGGCATTGCGCTGCACATCTTTGCCGATGGACACCGCACCCAGAATGAGGCCGATGACCGCCAGCACCAACGCCATTTCGACCAGCGTAAAGCCGGATTGCTTGTTGTGTCCGAATGATTCCACTTGCGCTCCTTAATGCTTACTGGTTCATCTTGTATTGGGCGATTACCGTTGCGACCTGATCCGTATCCAGATTGGTGCCTGTTCCGGTGGCGGTGCCTGCTGCGGCATATTTGACGGTGTTGTTGCTACCCCATTCGCCGCTGGCCGCAGTACCCGTGAGGGCGGCGTTTTCCTGGCGGAACAGGCCGGTCGAGCCATCGGCTTTGCCGTCTATGGTCTGATCAAGATAACGCGCGAGATCGGGCGTCAATCCCGTAATTACCATGATATTACCCGCACCGGAAACGGTGCCGGGCGGGTTCCACTGGAAGCAAACCTGGATTTCCTGCGGGTTGCCATTTGAATCGAGATAAGCGTAGCGGTCTTCGCTGCCTTCGGCGCGACCGGGCGGCATGCGCACGCCCGCTTTTTGCATCAAACCGCGAAGATCATAAGACAGCGTTCCGACAGCCGCTTGCATGGCTCGCCCCATGTTCGGCCCGGCGGCACCGCTGCAAATTGCGGAAGGTGCGGTCACCGCCATATTGCCGCCGGAAATCGGTGAGCCTGCCGCTGCGGCGTAATTTGTGCCATCGACCATCAAACGGGGCTGGGTCTGGCTGTCGGCGACCACCACGCCGGTACGCTGGTAGTGCGAGTTATAGGCGACGACCCACTGGTCGATGAATTTCTGCTTGATCTTGGAATATTCGGCGTTGCGCTGCACGTCTTTTCCTATGGACACCGCCCCCAGAATGAGGCCGATCACAGCGAGTACAATGGCCATTTCCACCAGAGTGAAACCCTGCTGCGAACCGTGCCGACCCGCACCTTTGCAATGCTGCTTTCCAAGCTGCTCCATCATTACTCCTCAAATTGATTAACCAAATAAAAAATCCCAACTTCCATTCGCGATCATACGAAGCTACCGTCCAAAAATCGTCCAATGTGTCTTTCTGCGGCAAATGCATATTTGATAGAATCGCGTTCATACCGAGAATTAACCATCGTCAGCAAACGACCAATGCCTCCACTTTCTTCCGACCATGGCCTCCGGCTTATGCTGCTGGGCGGCTTCGATGCCCGCCTTGACGGGCATCCCGTTACCGGTATCACTTACAAGAGAATGCGCGCACTGCTCGCCTACCTTGCCATGGAGCGGGAACAGGATCACAAACGGGAATTTCTGGCCGAACTGTTGTGGGCTGCTCAGGCTCCCGACGTGGCGCGGAACAATTTGCGCCGTGCATTGTTGAATTTGCGTCGCGCACTGGAAGCGCCGACCGGTATCGCGATGTTCTCGGCCGACAAGCACACCATCCGCTTCATTCCAAATGGCTATATCGATGTGCTGGAATTTTCCGGACGGATGCCGGACGCGCCGGAAAAGTGCGCCGCAGACGAAACCGACGAAGAGAAACTTCTCGCCCACTATCGCGGTGAATTCCTGGCCGGACTCTCCTTGCCGGATTGCCCCGATTTCGAGGAATGGCTCCAGATACAGCGCGAATCGCTGCACCGCAGGGCGCTTTCCTTGCTGGAAAACCTGACGAACCGCTACTGGCAGGAGGGAAACCTCGACCACGCAATTCAATCCGCTTTGCGCCACGCCGAACTCGAACCCTGGGACGAAAACGCGCTGCGCCGAGTTATGCGTCTTTACGCCCTGAACGGCCAGAACGGTGCGGCCATCGCACAGTACGAAGCCTGTTGCCGCCGACTACAGAAAGAGTTGGACACCTCGCCCGGCGAGGAAACAAGACAGTTGGCGGAAAATATTCGCAACGGCATTTTTGGGGCCGCAAAACCGGAATACATCGCGCCCGCAGTTGTATCCCATAAACTGCGGGCGGAATGCCGCCAGGCCACCGTGCTGTATTGCGAATTCTCTGCTGCGGTTGACGATCCCGACGAAGAGATGGAATTGCTGCGCGCGCCCCTGGCTCGTTGCGCAAAAATCATCCGTCAGTTTGCCGGGCATATCGTGCAAGTGCATGGCGGCGGATTGCTGTCCTATTTCGGCTATCCAGAGGCCGATGAACATGCCGCCCGCAACGCCGTGCAAGCCGCCCTGTCCGTCGTGCGCGAAGCCGTCAACGGGATCGAAATTCGCGCGGGCATCCACGTCGGTCTCATTATCAGCAGCGACAATGCCCCCATGCCTGATGCGAGCGGAAAGACTTCGAAACTGGCCATCCAGATACGCGCCTTCGCCTCTCCCGGCAAAGTGGCGATCAGCCGGGAGGCGCACAGCTTGGTCGCCGGATATTTCGATTGCCTCAGCCTCGGAGAACAGTCTTTGCCCGGCTTCGCGCAAGCCATCGAAATATTCGGGGTCGAGAAAGAAAGCGGCGCGCGCACTCGTCTCGATGCCGCAGTGCAATTGACTCCTTTGGCCGGACGCAAGAGCGAGATTGCAACGCTGTTGGGGTATTGGGAAAAAGCATCGCGGGGAACGCGCCAAATCGTGATAGTCAAGGGCGAGGCGGGCATAGGCAAATCGCGTTTGCTGCACGCGCTGAAAGAACATCTGGCCGGCCGGATACACACGATACGCGAGTTGCGCTGTTTCCCCGAATATAGCCAATCACCGTTTCATCCACTGATCGCAATGATCGAAGCCGTGTCCGGTTTCGCGCGCGAGGATGCGCCCGAGGTCAAATCGGGCAAGCTGGCCGCTTATCTCGAAACAAATTATCCGGCAATGGCGCAAGAGGCCATCCCCTTGCTCGCGCTGCTGCTTTCCCTGCCGCCCTCGGATCGTCACCCCCGCCCCAGCCTGCCGCCGCAACAACAAAAAACGCGGACGCTTGCGCTGTTTCTGGAATTTCTGCAAGCATTGGCAGCTAAGCAGCCCA
Source organism: uncultured Gallionellaceae bacterium (assembly GCA_964639585.1). Taxonomy (GTDB): domain Bacteria; phylum Pseudomonadota; class Gammaproteobacteria; order Burkholderiales; family Gallionellaceae; genus PALSA-1006. Next base: position 51,197 of record CAZXDK010000002.1, read on the forward strand.
CGCTGTTGATCTTCGAGGATTTGCATTGGATCGACCCCTCGACGCTGGAAATGCTCAACCTGTTTGTCGGAACAAAAGAGCCTTGGCCTATTCTTGTGCTGCTCACTGCCCGCCCGGAGTTTGATCCTCCCTGGAGCGAAACGCTGGAAGTACCTTTAATTCTCGCGCCGTTGGCCGGGAAAGAGGTGGCCGAAATGGTTGCCTCCATCAGCCCTGACATTCCCGCCGATACCATCGACCGAATCGTGCAAAGGGCGGATGGGATGCCATTGTTCGCGGAGGAAATAGCAAAGATCGCCATGCTGGATAAGCGGGCCGTTATTCCGTCCACACTGCGCGACCTGCTGGCGTCGCGCATAGATCAGTTGGGGGAGGCGAAAACCACAGCACAATTCGCCGCCACTATCGGGCGCGAGTTCGATTTGGCATTGCTGGGCAAGGTCTCCCCCGATAGCGCCGAAACGCTCGCGCGCACTTTGCATGCGCTGGAAGACGCCGGGCTGATTTTACCCGTGAGCAAAACTACGCGCCAATTCAAGCATGTGCTGATTCAGGAAGCCGCCTACCAATCCCAAACCAAAGCTGCCCGGCAGACAGAACATATCCGCATCGCGGAAACCTTGCTCGGCGATTTCCCCGATCTAGCCGCTACCCAGCCAGAAGTGATCGCGCAGCATTTCAATGCGGGCGGGGATGCTAGGCTAGCCATCGAATACTGGCTCAAGGCGGTGCAGCGTACAGTCTTTCATTCCGCCAACACGGAAGCGGTGGAATACCTCAAGGCCGCGCTGCTTGCACTGGATAGGCTGCCCGCCGATATTGAAAAAGACCGCTTGGAATTTACGCTGCAATTCCGCTTCGGTTACGCGCTGCAAACAGCCGGGAGCTTCGGTTCGCCCGAAGCCTTGCGAGCATTTCACCGCTCCGTCGAACTATCCAAGAAAATCGGCAATATGCCCGGACTTTTTCAGGCGCTGGACGGGCTTTGCTACGGGGTAAGTTCGCACATTGCTTCCGACAATACGGCGGGGCTGGCTATTGCCCGCCAAATGCTCGACATTGCGCAAGAAAGCGGAGATCCGCAGTTGCTCCAGCAGGCTCACTTTGCCTTGGGTCACCTGCTGTTCTGGATCGGCGATTTTGTCGCCTCGCGCCACCACCACGAACAGTCTTCCGCTCTCGATGAACGAATCCCGCCGGAGCAGCGGCTGGATAGCACCGACCGGATATGCGGCCTCAGCAGCCGGGTTTATCTACCATGTCTATTATGGCTGCAAGGATTTCCAGAGCAGGCACAAATAGCCAGCCGACTTTCGCTGGAGCAATCGAGGCAACGCGCCCACCCCCACACGCTGGCATTTGCCTTGTACTCTGCCGCCATGCTGCAATGCTGGCTGAACAACCCTGATGCCGTACTTGCTCTCACCGAAGAAAGCCTCGGCCTTTGCCAGAAAAACAATCTTGTGCTTTGGCAGGCATCCAGCGTCGTGCTGCAAGGCTGGGCGTTAGCCAAGCAGGGCAATGCCGACGGTATCAAGCAAATCAAACTGTGCAACGAGCAGATGCGTGCGGTGATGGGAGGTGTCATCATGTTCTACAACATCCCTCTCGCCGAGGTGCTGTTGCAACACGGGCAAGCCGCAGAATCACTGGGCGTTTTGGACGAGACGCTCGCTGAAGGAGAGAGAAAAAACGATCACCATTTTGAGGCGGAGCTGCACCGGATCAAGGGGGAGTGCCTGATGCAACTTTCCCGCTGCGATGAGGCAGAAGTGTGCTTCCGGCGCGCGCTAGAAGTAAGCCGGCAGCAAGGAGCAACATCCTTGGAGTTGAGGGCAGCGGAAGGCATGGCACAACTATCGAAACGGCAGGGGTAGTCCCCTAGCGGAGCCTCCAATGAGGCTAAATCGCCTGCATACACAAGCTTAGATTCTCTTGCCAACTTCCGGCTTGCAAGCCGAACGTCACCAGCAGCTTATCGTTCGATAGCACTGAATTCATGGGGCGCGCTGCCGGCAAAGGATAATCTTGTGCAGGAATAGGGATGATTTGAGGCGCGGGATGAATGCCGGATAAATGCACGATTTCGGTAGCGAAACCGTGCCATGAAACGCTGCCGGATGAAGTCAGATGATAGGTTCCGCTTAGCTCTGCGATGCGCGCTTCGCGGGTATCCGGCGCATAAAGCTGCGCCAATATCTGCGCGGTGACCTCCCCCAATGAACGGCACCAGGTCGGCGCACCTGTCTGATCATCCACAACGCGCAACTCGCTGCGCTCGCGCGCCAAACGCAACATGGTCAACAGGAAATTTTTTCCACGCGCACCATACACCCAACTGGTGCGCAAAATCAGGTGATTGCCCCCGACAGCACGAATGGCTTGTTCACCCGCCAACTTGCTACTCCCATAAACACTCAGCGGGTTGGGCATATCCTCTTCCACATACGCTCCAACTTTACTACCATCGAAAACATAGTCGGTGGAGTAATGAACGAAAAGTGCATTCAGTTTCCCGGCTTCTTCCGCAAAGACTCCCGGCGCAATCCCGTTGATGGACATGGCGAGATCGGTTTCTGTTTCAGCCTTATCCACCGCCGTATATGCGGCGGGATTGACGATGATATGCGGCTGTATTTCGCGCACTTTGCGCCGAATGGCGTCGGCATCGGAAAGATCGAGTTCGTCACGGTCCAGTGCAATCACTTTACCCAGCGTAGCCAAGGAGCGCCGCAACTCCCAACCGACTTGTCCATTCTTGCCGGTCAGCAATATCTTTCTCATGCGAAGACCTCGGCATCTCGGAGCGCCACACCCGCTTTGTCTTTTGCGGACAACAAGGGCGTTACCCCGTCGAGTTGCCAGTCGATTGCCAGCTCGGCATCGTTCCAGAGTATCGAGCGCTCGAATTCGGGCGCCCAATAGTCCGTAGTCTTGTAGAGGAATTCCGCCGTCTCGCTGAGCACGACAAATCCGTGCGCAAAACCCGGCGGTATCCAGAATATGCGTTTGTTTTCTGCGGACAGGTTGACCCCGGCCCACTGCCCAAACGTGGGCGAACTTTTGCGGATGTCCACCGCCACATCAAACACTGCCCCCGCCACGACACGCACCAATTTTCCTTGCGCTTGCCTGATTTGGTAATGCAGCCCGCGCAGCACATGGCGCGCGGATTTGGAATGGTTGTCCTGCACAAATTCAGCCTCGACACCCGTCAATTCGACAAAACGGCGCTTGTTAAAACTCTCATAAAAAAATCCGCGCTCATCGCCGAACACCTTGGGTTCGATAATGAGCAGGTCCGGTATCGAAGTGGGAATGATTTTCAAGTTCAAAAAGCCTTATCGGAAAGTAGATTCAGCAAATAGCGGCCATAACCGTTCTTCGCCAGCGGTCGCGCAAGCTGCACCAGTTGGTCCGCAGTAATGTAGCCTTTGCGGAAAGCAATCTCTTCGGGACAGGCGATCTTCAGCCCCTGACGTTTTTCCAGGGTCTGAACAAACGATCCCGCTTCGAGCAGGGACTCGTGCGTGCCCGTATCCAGCCACGCATAACCGCGCCCCATGACTTGCACTTCCAGATCGCCGCGCTCCAGATAAATCTGGTTGACCGTGGTGATTTCCAGTTCACCGCGCGCGGATGGCTTGATCGACTTGGCAATTTCGACCACGTCGTTGTCGTAGAAATACAATCCGGTGACGGCATAGCTGGACTTGGGGTTGAGCGGCTTTTCTTCGATGCTCAGCGCGCGCCCTGTCGCATCGAAATCGACTACGCCATAGCGCTCCGGGTCTTGCACGTGATAAGCGAATACCGTGCCGCCCTTGGATTTTGCTGCGGCTGCGCCCAGCAAACAATCAAAGCCATGCCCGTAAAAAATATTGTCGCCCAACACCAGCGCACAAGCGGCGCTGCCGATGAAGGGTGCTCCGATGATAAAAGATTGCGCCAAACCATCCGGCGACGGTTGCACCGCGTAGGAAAAATTCATCCCCCACTTGCTCCCGTCTCCCAGCAATAGCTGGAACAAGGGCGTGTCTTGCGGCGTAGAAATGATCAGCACATCGCGTATCCCCGCCAACATCAGCGTGGTCAACGGGTGGTAGACCATGGGCTTGTCGTATACCGGCAAGAGCTGTTTGGAGATCGCCTGCGTCACCGGATACAAGCGTGTGCCCGAACCACCGGCGAGAATAATCCCTTTCATGCCGCACTCCTGTTTATGTAGTTTTCCTGCACCCAATTTTGGTAATCACCGCTGCTCACGCCTTGCACCCAGGCAGTGTTTGCCAAATACCATGCGACCGTCTTGCGCAGACCGCTTTCAAATGTCTCCAGCGGCTTCCAGCCCAAATCGTTGGCAATTTTAGTGGCGTCGATGGCATAGCGGCGGTCGTGCCCAGGACGGTCTTGCACGTAGGTGATGAGCTTGTTGTGCGGCGCTCCCTGCGGATGCAGTTCGTCGAGGATGGCGCAGATGGATTGCACCACTTCCAGATTGGTCTTCTCGTTCCAACCGCCGATGTTATAGGTCTCGCCCAGCGCGCCCTTTTCCAGCACCAGACGCAAAGCGCGCGCGTGATCGTCCACATACAGCCAGTCGCGGATGTTGTCGCCCTTGCCGTAAATGGGCAAAGGCTTGCCGTTCACCGCATTCAAAATCACCAGCGGGATGAGCTTCTCGGGGAAATGGTAGGGGCCGTAGTTGTTCGAACAGTTGGTGGTGACGACGGGCAGGCCATAGGTGTGGTGCCATGCGCGCACCAGATGGTCGCTCGATGCTTTGCTGGCCGAGTACGGCGAGTTCGGCTCGTAGGCCGTCACCTCGGTGAAGAAACCTGTTTCTCCCAAACTGCCGTACACCTCGTCGGTGGAGATGTGATGAAAACGGAACGCCGCTTTGCGCTGCACATCCATTTCGTGCCAATAGCCGCGTGCCGCTTCCAGCAAGGTATAGGTGCCGACGATATTGGTCTGGATAAAATCCGCCGGGCCGGAGATGGAGCGATCCACATGCGACTCCGCCGCCAGGTGCATCACCGCATCCGGCTGATGTTCGCGAAACACCCGCGCAAGCTCTTTGGCATCGCAAATATCGACTTGCTCGAAACGATAACGCGGACTATCGGAAACAGAAGCCAAGGATTGCAGGTTGCCCGCATAGGTCAGTTTATCGACATTGATAACTTTGCATTTTGTTTCATTGATTAACTGACGCACAAGCGCAGAGCCAATAAAACCAGCGCCGCCGGTGACGAGAATTGTTTGCATAGAGCTGACTAAACGATAAACCGCATATTTTGAGTAATAGTCGGATTCTACAACATTGCCGTGATAATGGTGCCGGAACCCAATTGCCGACAAGAAAAAAGCCCCGTATCGCTACGGGGCTTTATTTGATTGGTGCCGATTATCGGATTCGAACTGATGACCTACCGCTTACAAGGCGGTTGCTCTACCAACTGAGCTAAATCGGCAATGATAAGGCTGTATTGTCCAGCGTTTTCATATTGTCCGGGAGAGTTACAAAACATCCCACATCCCGAAGGCCGCGCATTATACATACTCTTGCGCTTTTCTCAACAAAATCTCTACAACAAATATTTTCCGATCTGCAAAGTCCCCCGCAAACATCGGTAGCTATGGAATAATCCAAGCACTGTGAAAATAAATACACCCACTGAAAACCTGAGCAACCTGCTTTCCGGAGAAAGCGCAGTCATTGCGGCCATACATACCGACGACGCGCTACGCCAACGCTTATTGGCGCTGGGTTTCCGTGTGGGCAAGCGCATCGAACTCATACGCAAAGCCAGCTTCTCCGGCCCGCTGCAAGTCCGTATCGGCACCACGGATATTCTGTTGCGCAAGAGCGAAGCAGCCAAAATCTCGGTAGAGAAAATATGAAACGGGTCGCGCTGCTGGGCATGCCCAACACGGGCAAATCGACGCTGTTCAACCGCATGACGGGCGGAGCTGCGCGCGTGGGCAACTGGCCGGGCATCACGGTGGAGTTGCTCAGCGGCAAAATTCTGCTCGGCGGCGATATGGTCGAACTCATCGACCTGCCGGGCATCTACGACATCCACGGCTTCTCCGAAGACGAACAGGTGGTGCGCCACTTCCTGCACGACAATGTGCCCGACCTCGCCATCATCGTGCTCAACGCCACGCAGATCGAACGCCAGCTCAGCCTGTTGCTGCAACTCAAGCAATACAACCTGAACATGGTGGTGCTGCTCAATATGGCGGACGAGGCGAAGAAATTCGGCATCACCATCGACGCGGAAAAAATGTCGGCCTCGCTCGGCATCCCGATCTTTTTGTTCAGCGCGAAATACGGCAGCGGTTATCAGGAAGCGCTGCATGCGATCACCAAAGCCTTGCGCTACAACACGCCGGGCATGGCAGAAGAGTTGCGCTCGCAGCTCGAACAAGAGGCGCACATCGAAAGCGAAATGGCGCGCGTATTACAACATGCGGTGCAAGTGCCCGCGCGCCTGCCGGACAACCTCACCATGCAACTCGACCGCATGATGCTGCACCCATGGTTGGGTTTGCCGATTTTCTTCGGCATCATGTACCTGCTGTTCCAGGGCATTTTCCTGTTCGGACAACCGCTGCAAACGGGCGTGGGCGATCTGTTCAACTGGCTGCGCGAAACCGCCATCGCGCCGTTACTCTCCGGCCTGCCCGCGCTGCTGCAAGGCTTATTGCTCGACGGCATATACAACGGTGTCGCCACCGTCGCCGCCTTCGTGCCCATCATCGTGCTGTTCTTCCTGTTCATGGCGATTGTGGAGGACACCGGCTACCTGTCGCGCGCGGCTTTCTTGATGGATGCGCTGATGGCTAGACTCGGCTTGGACGGGCGCAGCTTCGTCATGCTGCTGATGGGCTTCGGCTGCAACGTGCCCGCGCTGATGGGCACGCGAGTCATGCGCTCGCGCCCGCTGCGCTTGCTCAGCATGCTGGTGATCCCCTTCTCGCTGTGCTCGGCGCGCTTGCAGGTTTTCGTGTTCATCACCGCCGCGCTGTTTGCGCCCAAAGCGGCCGCGCTGGTGGTGTTCAGCCTGTACCTGTTCAGCTTCGCCGCCGCCATCCTCACCGCGCTGCTGTTCAAGCGCCGCTTCCCCAACAACGAACCCTTCGTGCTGGAACTCCCGCCCTACCGCTTCCCCACACTGCGCCAGATGGTGCTGCGCGGCTGGCACGAGGTGTACCACTTCATCCACCGCGCCAGCAAATTCATCATCATCGGCGTGGTATTCGTCTGGCTGCTCACCCACGTGCCGACATCGGCCGTGCCCGCCAGCGCGGACACCTGGGCGGGTCACATCGGCGCCTGGCTGCACCCCGTGTTCGCCCCCATCGGCATCACGGCGGAACTGACTATCGCGTTAATTTTTGGCTTTGTGGCAAAAGAAATCGTCATCGGCTCGCTCGCCGTGATCTACGGCCTGAGCGGTCACGCACTCAGCGGCGCATTGGCACAGCAACTGGATTGGGTGCAAGCCTACAGCTTCATGCTGTTCACTTTGATTTACACGCCCTGCCTCTCCACCATCGCCACCCTGCGCAGCGAAGCTAAGCACAACGGCTTCATGCTGCTGTCGCTGGGTTGGTCATTGGCCTTGGCGTGGGTAGTGAGCTGGGTGTTTTATCAGGGGGCGAGGGCGCTGGGGTATTAATCATCCGGCATTCTCAGGAACGCCCCGGTTCACTTAATCGACACAAAAGTCCCGTATTATCGCAATCGCATCCTCGCACCGGCGAGTCAACATCGACACAATTTTCAGGAACAAGGCATAGATCACTTTCCCAAAACAGTTAAGCAAGGAACTTAAGGAGACTGAAATTGAGAATTATTCACACTGTGGCCGTTGCGCCCGGCCGTTTTCGTTTGCCACCAGTTTTAGCCCTTGTTTGCATGTTGTCCGCCTCGCTCAATCTCGCCCACGCTGCCGAAATCGAGTTTTTCTCCCCATCGGGCGAAGTCAAAAACGTCCGGCAGGTCGCAGTGCGCTTCTCAGGGCAGATGGTTGCGCTGGGCGACCCGCGCGAGGTCAACCCTTTCGACATCGTTTGTCCGGCGCCGGGCAAAGGCCGCTGGGCGGATCAACGCAACTGGATATATGACTTCGACAACGACCTGCCCGCCGGAATCGCCTGCACGTTTTCCTCCAAAAAAGGGCTGCTTACGCTCAACGGTCAACCCGTCCAAGCCGGCGCTTATACTTTCAATACCGGCGGCCCGTCCATCCTGCACAGCGAACCAGAACAGGGTTCTGAAGATATTGATGAAAACCAGATTTTTATTCTCGGCCTAGACGCGCCTGCAAACGCCGATTCCATCCAAAAAAATGCGCATTGCCAAGCCGACGGCATTGCGGAACAAATCCCCGTCCGGATGATACTCGGGAAAATGCGCAAATCCATTCTGGACACGCGTTCAGCGTTCCTCACGCAGTACTACCAGGCCATCCTCAAGCGCGGAGAAAATGCAGGGCGCACCGTCCTCTTCGCTATTGATGAAAAAGGGTCGGAACGGGAAAAATTCCTCAAGCTGCGCGACAGCGCCAACTCGCCTATCACCGTGTTGCAATGCCAGCGCGCCTTTCCCAACGCAGCCAATATCCGCCTAGTATGGGGCAAGGGCATCACCTCCGTTTCCGGGATCGCCGTCAGCCAGGATCAAACGCTGGCATTCAAAACCCGTCCGCTGTTCGAGGCAAAATTTTCCTGTGACCGCAGCAACGAAAAAGCGGATTGCATCCCGGCGCTGCCGCTACGGCTCAATTTCTCCGCCCCCGTCACCGTGGCAAATGCGGCGCAGATCAAACTGCTTGCCCCAAGCGGGAAAGCGATTAAAGCGAGCATTTCAGAAAACGACAAGAAAGCAGGATTCGTCAATTACCTGACGTTTCCCGCACCGCTGCCGGAAAAAACAAAATTCAAAATCACCCTGCCGGAATTTTTAACTGACGACGCGGGCAGAATATTGCACAACGCGTCCAGTTTTCCGCTGGAAGTACGCACCGACGAATATCCTCCGCTGGCCAAGTTTTCCGCCGGTTTCGGCATTCTGGAATTGTATGCCTCGACCGATGCCCCGCCCCTGCTGCCCGTGACACTGCGCAATGTCGAGCCCAGCCTGGCCGCCAATCTCTCGTTCTCGCCTATCTCCGGCCTAACCCTACACGACAACTCCGAATTGAGCGTAATCAACTGGTTGAAACGACTGCAAGCGATAGACTCAAATTACGGCTCAAATACCGACGCGCATCGCGGGCCCGGCAAGATGTCGATCTTTGCAGAAGGCGGCGCCACCCGCTCCTTTAGCATTCCCAAACCGCTGGGCGACAAAGCCTTCGAGGTGGTTGGCATCCCGTTGCCGGAACCGGGTTTTTATGTCGTGGAATTAGCCAGTCCCCGGCTGGGCGCCGCCTTGCACGGCGAACAGCGCCCCTACTACGCGCATGCCGCTGCGCTGGTCACCAACCTGTCTGTCCATTTCAAACTGGGGCGTGAATCCTCGCTGGTTTGGGTGACCAGCCTCGATAAAGGCAAGCCCGTCGCGGATGCCAGCGTGGCGGTGCGCGATTGCGCGGGTAAAATCTATCTCCAAGGGAAAACCGACGCACTAGGCCAGTTCCAGATCAAACAAGAACTACCCCCTGTTGACCGGCTTCCCGGCTGCATAAGCGAGTATGACCACCAGTATTTTGTGACGGCGCGCTCGGGCAAAGATTTTTCTTTCGTGCTGTCCGACTGGAATGAAGGCATCGCGCTATGGCGTTTTAACGCCTACCAAAACGGCTGGGAAGGTCAGGAAGTCGCCCATGCGGTCATGGATCGCACCTTGCTGCGCGCCGGAGAAACGGTGCATATGAAATTGTTCGTGCGCCGCAAGACCGGCGCCGGTTTTGAGCGCCCACGCAACATGCAGCCTTCAAGCGTAACCATCCTGCACCAAGGCAGCGAAGACAAATTCGAGCTGCCCGTCACTTGGGATAACCACGGCACAACCACGCTGGATTGGACTATCCCGCAAGATGCCAAACAGGGAACCTACCTGGTCCAGATGCACAATCAGATCGGCAGTTTCCGTGTGGCGAGTTTCCGCGTTCCCAGCATGAAAGCGATCGTGCAAAGCGCCGACCACGCGCTGGTCAATGCGCAGCAAGCAGGGCTGAATATTCAGGTCAACTACCTGTCCGGCGGAGGCGCTTCGTTTTTGCCGGTCAAACTGCGCGGACAACTCACCCGGAAATTCGTCAGCTTTCCGGACTACGAAGACTTTACGTTCGCCAATGGCAGTGTCCAATTGGGCATCCAGAAAAACAGCCGCGAGCCTTGGTATTCCGGCGAATATGCGTTAGCGCAGGATGAAGACGCACCGGTCGAAGCGCCGGGCAACGCCGCCGCGGGCGTCATGCTGCCCACCCAGGAATTGCGTCTGGATGCGGCAGGTGCAGGCCGCAGCGTTTTCACCAAGTTGCCCAAATCGACCGCACCGCAAGACATACAGGCCGAACTGGAATACCAGGACCCGAACGGGGAAACCCTGACGGCGGCCACGCACATCGCCTTGTGGCCCGCGCAAGTCATCGTGGGGATCAAGCCGGACGGCTGGATGGCGAGCGCCGAACATCTCAAGTTCCACACGCTGGTGCTCGACCTCAACGGCAAACCGAAAGCGGGCGCAAAGGTGGCGGTCAAAGCGTTGCAACAGGAATATTTCTCGCACCGCAGACGTTTGATCGGCGGCTTCTACGCGTTCGACAACCACAGCGAGATCAAGGCGGTCGGCGATCTATGTCTAGGCGTCACCGACGACAAAGGCTTGCTGATCTGCGACGTTAAAGCACCGGCCAAGGGCAACCTCATCCTGCAAGCCGAAACACAGGATGCAGCCGGCAATGCCAGCATCGCCAACCGCGAAATATTTGTGGCGGGCAAGGACGACTGGTGGTTCGATGCCTCCGACAATGACCGCATCGACCTGCTGCCCGAGAAAAAACGTTACGAGCCGGGCGACAAGGCGCGTCTGCAACTGCGCATGCCGTTCAAGGAAGCGGATGTGCTGGTGACGGTCGAACGCGAAGGCGTGCTAGACAGTTTCGTCACACATCTGACGCGCGCCAACCCGACCATCGAAGTGCCCATCAAAAATCATTATTCGCCCAACATTTTTGTGTCCGCATTGGCGATACGCGGCAGAGCCAACAAAGTGCAGCCGACCGCGATGATAGACTTGGGCAAACCCGCGTTCAAAATGGGGCTGGCTGAAATCAATGTCGGCTGGGCGGCGCATGAACTCAAGGTCAAAGTGTCTGCCGACAAACCCGCCTACCATGTGCGCGAACAGGCGAAAGTCTCTGTCGATGTCAAACGCATGGACGGTTCGGCGCCGCCGCGCGACTCCGAGATCGTGCTGGTCGCCGTCGATGAAGGCTTGCTGGCGCTCAAACCGAATGACTCGTGGAAATTGCTGGAAGCCATGATGGCGCGGCGCGGCATCGAGGTCTCGACTTCGACCGCCCAGATGCAGGTGATCGGCAAACGCCATTTCGGCCGCAAAGCGGTGGCGACGGGCGGCGATGGCGCTTCCGCCAAGTCCGCACGCGAGCTGTTCGACACACTGCTGTTCTGGCAGGCACGCGTGAAGCTGGATGAACAGGGGCGCGCCGAAGCGACCATCCCGCTGAACGACTCGCTCACCTCGTTCCGCATCGTCGCCATCGCCAGTGGCGCTATGGATATGTTCGGCACAGGCTCCGCCGCTATCCGGGCGACGCAAGATTTGATGCTGTTTTCCGGCCTGCCGCCGGTAGTGCGCGAGCAGGACAAGTTCCATGCAAGCTTTACCGCGCGCAATGCCGGCAACCATGCGGTCGATGCGGTGGTGTACGCCCGGCAGCAGAACGGCGCGGCGAACAATGTGCTCGCCCCCATAGCCGTGAACCTGCCCGCCGGAGAATCGCGCAACATCGGTTGGGATGTGGCTGTGCCCGCCGACAGCAAGTCGATGAAATGGGAAGTGAGCGTGCGCGAGAAAGACGCGAACGAAGATGCCGACCGCATCAAGGTTACGCAGCACGTCATCGCCGCTGTTCCGGTGCGCACACTGCAAGCCACTATCATGCAACTGGATGCGCCGCAGGCGATCAACGTCAAACTGCCGGAGGGCGCAATTCCCGCACGCGGAGGCATCAAAGTCACCTTCCGCAAACAACTGGGCAACGGCATGGGCGGCGTGCAGGAATTTATGGCGCGCTACCCCTACACCTGCCTTGAGCAGCAGGCATCGCAGGCCATCGCCCTGCAAGATGAGACGCGCTGGAACGAGCTGATGAAAAAGCTGCCGTCCTACCTGGATCACGATGGACTGCTCAAATATTTCCCGATGATGCGGGAAGGCGACGACACGCTCACTGCGTATCTGTTGTCGGTTGCCGCCGAAGCCGGATACGTGATACCCGAAAACATGCTCAACAAGATGCGCAACGGTTTGACCGGATTCGTGGAAGGCCGCGTCATCCGCTACTCCGCATTGCCGACCAGCGATTTGAGCATACGCAAACTGGCCGCCATAGACGCGCTGTCGCGCAGCGGCGACAGCGAACGCCGCTGGCTGGACAGCATCACCATCGAACCCAATTTGTGGCCGACTTCGGCAGTGCTCGACTGGTTATCCATCCTGCAACACAAGCCGGACATTTCTGTCCAGTCCGCCCGTCAAATTGCGGAAGCACAGCAAATCATCCGCAGCCGTCTTAACTTTCAAGGCACAACCATGGGCTTTTCCACCGAGCGCAACGACACTTTATGGTGGCTGATGATCAACGGCGATGTGAACGCCAACCGCGCCTTGCTGGCGCTGCTGGACGACGCCCAGTGGACGCCGGATGTGCCGCGTCTGGTGCGCGGCGCGCTGGGTCGCCAATTGCAGGGGCATTGGAACACCACCGTGGCCAATGCCTGGGGCGTACTGGCGATGAAAAAATTCTCCGCCAAATTTGAGTCCGCGCCGGTCACCGGCACATCGACCGCCACCTTGGAGCAAGAGCGCTTCGTTGCCGAATGGACTGGCGACACCCAAAGCGCCATGCAAATGTTGGGCTGGCCCGCCGCCACCTCCCCCGTTAAGCTGTCGCACAGCGGCAACGGCAAACCGTGGACGATGCTGCAAAGCCTCGCCGCACTGCCGCTCAAGGAGCCGCTGTTCACCGGCTATCGCGTGTCGCGCCTGATCATTCCGGTCAGCCAGAAGACACCGGGCGAATGGCACAAAGGCGATGTGGCGCGCATACATCTGGATATAGAGGCGCAATCCGACATGACTTGGGTCGTGGTGAACGACCCGGTCCCTTCCGGCTCGACTATCCTGGGAACGGGACTGGGCGGCGATTCCAAACTGCTCACCCAGGGCGAAAAGAAACAGGGCTGGGTGTGGCCCGCGTTCGAAGAGAGAACATTCGACAGCTTCCGCGCCTACTATCGTTTTGCACCGAAAGGAAAGTTCTCGCTGGAATACAGCGTGCGCTTGAACAACGAGGGCGTCTTCCAACTCCCCGCCACCCGGGTTGAAGCGATGTACGCGCCGGAGATGTTCGGCGAGCTGCCCAATGCGCAAGTAGTGGTCATGCCGTGACCCGCAAGGGAGCCAGCATGACGCGACGAAAAGTTTGGCTCATCCTGCTCCTCGCAGGAATCACCTGCGTGTTGGCGCTCATCGGCGTTTTGCCGTCGGCTGACCGCCACATCCCCACCTTCGCCGCAACCAAGGCGGCATACCGTCCTTCCGAGGCTTGGCTGCTTGACCGCAACGGCGAGGTCATTGCGGTCAAGCGCATCGACAACAGGGTGCGCCGTCTGGAATGGCTCAGCCTGAGCGACATTTCGCCCGCCACGCAAGAGTTGCTGCTCATCTCCGAAGACCGGCGTTTCTACCAACATGCGGGCGTGGATTGGCGCGCCTTGCTGGCTTCGGGCTGGTCTAGCCTGATACATGTTTTCGATGGTAAACGCTCGCGCGGCGCATCCACGTTAACGATGCAACTCGCGGGCTTGCTTGATGACTCTTTGCTTCCGTCAAACTCAAAACGCACGCTCGCGCAAAAGTGGCGGCAGATCATCGCCGCCCGTGAAATCGAGAATACCTGGAGCAAGCAGGAGATACTCGAAGCGTATTTCAATCTGGTCGCGTTCCGGGGCGAGATCGTCGGCATTCATGCCGCCGCATACGCTTTGTTCGGCCATCACCCCTCCGCGCTGAACCGCCCGCAATCCCTGCTGCTTATGGCGCTGCTGAAAGGGCCGCAGGCAAAACCCGCACTAGCCGCAAGCAGAGCCTGCGCCCTGCTCAAGTCTGCACACCGCGATGACGACCCGTCCTGTAAAGAATTGCAGATTCTGACGCAAGTCGCATTGAGCACGCCCGGCAACCTCATCCCGCAAGACAGCATCGCGCCCCACCTTGCGCAAAAACTGCTGGAGCGCCCCGGCAGCAAAGTGGGCACCACCCTGGACGCAAGCCTGCAACGCTTTGCCAGCCAGTCTGTGCGCGAACATCTGCTGCGTTTAAGCGGGCAGAATGTCAGCGACGGCGCGGCTATCGTCATCGACAATAAAACGGGGGATGTGCTGGCCTATGTCGGCAGCAGCGGCGATATTTCCGACGCTGCCGATGTCGATGGCGTCACCGCATTGCGTCAGGCCGGGTCAACCTTGAAACCGTTTCTGTACGGTATGGCGATAGAGGAACGGCGACTGACCGCCGCCTCCGTGCTGGACGATGCAGCCATCCAGTTGAACACGCCGATGGGGCTCTACATCCCGCAAAACTATGACCGCGACTTCAAAGGCGAGATCAGCGTGCGCACCGCGCTGGCATCGTCGCTCAACGTTCCGGCGGTGCGCACGCTGGGGCTCGTCGGTGTGGATAATTTTGTGCGCGCCTTGCGCCGCTACGGCTTGGAAAGTTTGACGGAAAACGGCGATCACTACGGTTTCAGCATCGCCCTCGGCGGCGTGGATGTGCGTTTGCTCGACTTGAGCAACGCCTACCGCGCGCTCGCCAATCAAGGGGTGTGGCGTCCCGTGCGCTTCAAACCCGGTGAGCACAGCAAGGCGAACAAAAAAGTTCTCTCCAGACCAGCCGCCTTCATCGTCGCCAATATCCTTGCCGACAAAAGCGCACGCGCACTGACCTTCGGGCTGGAAAATCCGCTCGCCACCCGTGTTTGGAGCGCAGCCAAAACCGGCACCAGCAAAGACATGCGCGATAACTGGTGCATCGGTTTTTCCAGCCGTTACACCGTCGGTGTGTGGGTGGGAAATTTCAACGGCGAGCCGATGCGGGACGTATCCGGCGTGAGCGGCGCGGCGCCCATCTGGCGCGACCTGATGGATTACCTGCATACGGACAGCGGCAGCACCGCGCCCGAAATGCCGCCGGGAGTCGTCGCCCGGGAAATACACTTTTCCCCGCCGCTCGAATCCGCCAGAACCGAACTGTTTCTGGAGGGCGCTGAAACCTCTGAAATCCGGCTTGTCGCCGCAAGCGGGAGCGGACTAGCGTTGCGCTCCCGAATACTTTACCCCACCAATGGAACCGTGATCGCCATCGACCCGGACATTCCGGTCACGCATCAGCGCATGCCGTTCAATGCCCAAGGCGCTGAAAATGTCGTCTGGTTAATTGACGGGATCTTCGCCGGAAACGGCAGTGAAATCTGGTGGTCGCCTGCGGGCGGAAAACATAAAGCGGTATTGACCGATGTGAATGGCCTGGAACTCGATGCCGTGACTTTTGAAGTGCGCGGGCAATCTGAACTTGACGATTCGGCGCGGAAAGCTAAGAATCCGCCCGATACAATCAAACCGACCAATTCAGGGAGCGAAACATGAACAAACCTATCAGTATTTTTCTAGTTCTCATTTCCAGCCTGTCAGGCGTTATGGCTCATGCGTCACAAGGCGAATATTGGGAAGCCACGACCAAGATGGAAATGGAGGGGATGCCCTTCGCCATGCCGGCTCAAGTCATCAAAGTCTGTGTTCCTAAAGGACAGGAGATGGATCCGCGCAAAATTAACAAAGGCAAGGAATGCCAATTTTCTGACTACAAAGCCAATGGTAATAAAGTGTCTTACAAGTTCCGTTGCGAAGAAAAAGACGAAGTAATGACTGGTGATGCCGAATACACTCTTGGTAAAAACAAGTCTGAAGGAGTGATGCATATGAGCGTCAAGGCCTCCGGGCGGGACATGAAAATGACCCAAACCAGCAGCAGCAAGCTGGTTGGCGGCAGTTGCGACCCGGATGAAATCGCCAGGGAAAATGAAGAGCGCAATAACAAGTTCAAGCATGAAAATGAAGAACGCAGAAAAGCAGCGTGCGACACCTCCGCGTACACCACCGCCATGTGGATACAAAATAGCTGGAAATTTTTGAACGGCAATACATCTTGCCCCCCCGGCAACCAGAAAAAACAGATGTGTGACGCCATCAACAAGGACGCAGTTCGCGATCCCGACATCTATCACTCAATGACCCAGAGGACGGATCTCGCCAATGCCTGCGGCCTCAACATGACCGCGACCACCAAGGCCATCTGTAAAACGCTAGGCGAGAAAAACTACAATGTACTCGCCGGATATTGCCCTGCGGAAGCCAAAGCGTTTCGCGAAGCTCAACGCCGCAAGGAATGTGAAGGCCGCGAATACACCGCAAAAACCCGCGCCGCAGACATGAAGAAATGCATGAGCGGTGATGGCAGTGGTTCGGATAATGGCCGCGCCTATACCGCTATTGGCCGTTCATATACCGCCAAAGCACGCAACGAAACTTCGGGTGGCGGCACACAAAACGGCAATAATTCCTCCAGCAATAAGGACGTCCCTGCCAGCGATTTGTCTACCAAAGATATTCTGAATGGGGCAAAAAAACTGAAAGGCCTGTTCGGGCTCTAAGTGTTTAAGGCCATTTTCATCGGGCTGTGTCTGCTGTCCCAAGCAGTCGGGGCGGCGACACAGCCCGACCCGTTTCCGCAGGTTGCCGCCGCCTACCAGGTCGAGGTTAACGGCGTCGTGGTGTGGGAGAAAGAAGCCCGCAGGCATCTGCCGCAAGCCAGCCTCACCAAGATGATGACCGCGCTGCTGGTGCTGGAACAAGGCCAACTGACCGGTGAACAAAGCATCAGTCGGACTGCCACGCGCGAGACCGGCTCCCGGCTCGGCCTCAAACCCGGTGAGCATCTGCGCGTGCAAGACCTGCTTGCCGCCACCTTGATCCAGTCGGCAAACGATGCCTGTCACGCGCTCGCGGAACACCATTCGGGCAGTGAAGCCGCTTTTGTAAAAGCGATGAACCAGCGCGCACAACAACTGGGCTTACGCGACACCCGTTTTCAAAACGCCTGCGGGCACGATGCCCCCAACCACCATACCTCGGTGCACGATCTCGCCCGTTTGGCGCACGAGCTGCTCAAACACCCGCAAGTCATTCCGCTCACCTCGCAAACGCGCGCCACCATCACCACGCTGGCAGGCAGGCAATACCAGCTTGCCAACAAAAACGCGCTGATCGGACGCTACACCGATGCTCTCGGCCTCAAGACGGGCTACACGCCCAATGCCGGAAAATGTCTGGTCGCCTACGCGAAACGCGGTGACAACACCGTGCTGCTTATCCTGTTGCACGGACATAACCGCTGGTGGGATGCGGCAGACATGCTCGATCTGGCGTTTGCTCATGCCACTGTCTCGCCCTGAAACCAAGGCGGGCGTGCTGGTCTGGCTGGCGCTGGCAGTACTGCTTTGCTATGCCAACGCGCTTAACGTTCCGTTTCACTTCGACGATTACAACGTCATCGTCAACAATCCGCGCGTGCATTCATGGGCCAGTTGGCTGGAGGGTTTAACTCTGGGCATCCGCCCGCTGCTCAAGTTTAGCTACCTGCTCAACTGGTCGAGCGCAACAGACGTAACCGGCTTTCATCTGCTCAATATGTTGATCCATCTGGCGAACGCATATCTGGTCTATCTGCTGGCGCAGGCATTCGTCCGCCAACAACAGCAAGCCGCTGTCTTGCAGCCCGTCCCGCTCCTGACTGCATTGCTGTTCGTCGCGCATCCCATCCACACCGAGGCGGTCACCTATATCTGCGGGCGCTCCACCTCGCTGATGACGTTGTTTTATCTGGCCGGGCTGCACACCTACAGCAGCGGGCGTGTGCAGCAAAACACATTAAAAATTTACGGTTTGACTCCGCTATTTTTCATCGCCGCCCTCAGCGTCAAAGAAACCGCCGTGACGTTTCCGCTGGCGCTGCTGCTTTGGGAATCGGTCGGCGGCGGCAAATGGCAAGCGGCGCTTAAAGCGCAATGGCCAAACTGGCTGGCGCTGCTTCTGGGCGCGCTGATTTTCGTGTTCAGCGCCAGCTATCTGTCGCAAATAGAACGCAGCGCCGGACTCAACAGCCTGCAAGGCAACGCGGCCACACAACTGTCCGCCTTTGCCTACCTGATGCAGCAGTGGGCGCTCCCGCTGTGGCTGAACATAGACCCGGACTTGCCATTGCAGCGCGATTTTTCCGCCAGCCTGCTTCCGCTGTTATTCTTCGCGGCGCTGTTCGTGTTCATGTTGAGCTGCTGGCGCCAACGCCCGTGGATCAGCCTCGCTTTGGCCTGGGCGATGTTGCAATTGCTCCCCTTGCATTTGTTGCTGCCGCGCCTCGACATCGCCAACGACAGGCAGATGTATCTGGCCGGATGGCCGCTGTTGCTGGCCTTGAGCATCGAATTGACGCTGTGTTTGAACAGCAGATTATTCAGGCTTGCGGCTGCGGTGCTCGTATTGGCCCTTGCCGGTCTCACCGTATATCGCAATCAGATCTATGCCAGCGAAATCAGGCTATGGGAAGACACCGTGCTGAAATCGCCGGACAAGGCGCGGGTACATAACAATCTGGGATACGCCTACCTGATCGACCGCCGCCACAACGATGCGCGGCGCGAATTCATCATCGCATTACAGCTTGACCCGAAACTCTACAAAGCGCGCTACAACCTGTACCGGGTGGATGATGAGATCGGCGCGGCGCGTGAGCGCGCCCCCTGAAGATCAAGCAACGCGGTAATGTATCGCCCCCCCCCCCCGCGCTATCTTGCGTTATTGATTGAGGCAGGCTGCAAAAGCGCATCGACCTTACTGCTTTTCCTGTGTTCCGGTTTCATTCCATTTGAGCAGCGCCTCGGCAAACAACACGCGCCAATCTTCCATCGCCTGCTCGCCTCCCCGGATTTTCCCCTGCTGGACAACATGGCCCACGGCCCCCTCAACATTCAGCAATATCCTGGCCAGCAAAGGAGGCAGGCCTGTTAACACACTCTCCACATCATCGCGTATAGCCTGTTGCGCCGACTCATCGTCCGCAGCCGCCACCCAGGAAACGGCGATAGTTTTTTCAAACAAACCCCATAGCCCTTTCTGTTCCCCGCTGATCACTTCCACGCTTTTGGATAGCGCGCCCATGCGTTTCAAACCGAGACGTATCTTGCCCAACATACCGTTCGAGACCACGTTGCGCCGGGTATCGAAGTGCAGCAACAACAGCGTAGCCTGCAACTCCCCGGCGCTCGCGGCCGCCGTGCGCACCATGTTCTGTTCCAGCGCTTTCTCCGTCGCGGTCGCGTAGACCCGCGCCAGCGTGAAATACGCGATGCCCAGCATCACCGGCCCCGCGAGGTTGATATAGGTATCGCTGAAATTGATGCTGGCGAACGAAAAGCCGATCAAAATGGACTGCGACAAGCTGAACACCGTGTCTATTTTCCCGCGTCCATCCTCGCGATAAAACGCCCACGCCGTGAGCCAGATGATGGCCAAAGTAATCAGCAGATACCAGAGCCGCCCCTCGGGAAAACGCAGCGAATCGCCATGCTTGTAGTTGTCGATAGCCGTGGCCAACACTTCCACGCCGGGATGCATTTCGGCCATGGGCGTGGAACGGACATCGTACAAATTCGGTGCGGTCGAACCGATGATGATGATCTTGTCTTTAAAGAACCCCGCCAAGGCAGGCTGCTTGGCCTTGCCGCGCAAATCCTGATAGACCTCGGCGAAACTCACGTATTTATAGCTGAAAGGCTTCCCGCGCCAGTTCAACAGGATATGGTCGGTGGCAGGCTCGGGCCAATTGAATTCCCGCCCCATGCGTGCGGGCAAAGACGGCACTTGCCAGCCATAACCTTTCGAGTAGACGGGGTAGTTGCGCACCACGCCGTCCTTATCCAGAATCACATTCTGCGTGCCGAGACGACCGCCATCAAGCGCCGATTTGAAATACGGCAGGATCATATTGACGGTCGCTTCCGCATCCTGCGTTTCATCCGGTATCGGCATCACACCCGGAATCTGCGCAATTTTCACCTGCCGCAGATTATCGTTGGAGGCGTCCAGCAACAGCATGGGGAAAAAAGTGTTGTCGGCTTTGGCTATGCTCGCATCGAAGTAGGCGTCGCTCTGCGGATTGAATACATCGGCATCGCTAAACAGGATGTCGAACACCACGGCCTTGGGATGCTGTTTTTCCACCTGCTCGACGAACTCGCCCAGCACCCTGCGCGGCCACGGCCAGCGCCCGTATTCCGCGGACATCGCGGACAAGCTAGCCTCATTGATGTCCACAATGACGATATCCGGGTCTGGCTTGGGCGGCGCCAAACGATAGCGCACCATCGGGTCGAAAGTGGCCGCAGGTATCCCGCTCGCGATATGCAAAAAGACGCTGTCGAGCACCGCAAACAGCGTGAACAAAATCGCCAGATGCAAATAGAACTTGCGCTTCCATTTGCGCGCCAGCGCATTTGCAAAGGCGGCGTAGGCGTAACGTATGCGGCTAAGCAGAAGAAGTTTTAGATTCATGGTGGGAAGTTTATCAGCCTTACGGCGAAAAAAGAAAAGGCCGGATATCCCCGGCCTTTGCAAAAAACAACTGCGCTAAGTTATAGGTGAACCCCGCAAAGGAGCCGAAAAAACCGTGAGCCGCCCAATGCGGCATCACCAACAGTTTCCCCTTTGCAAAGGGGGAGTAAGGGGGATTTAAAATCGTGGCACATCATCCTCTCTCAAATCCCCCCTCCCCCCCTTTAAAAAGGGGGGCTGTTGCAGCACCGCACAAACTCGACCGTGAGCTCGACTCCCGCATAGGTCTAACCTTGTTGAGTCCACCGGCATAAGCAATGACTTGCTGCGCTTTTTGCAGCTTAGTCAGATGGCTAGTCGTTTCATCAGAGCCGGGGATTTACCTCACTGAATCAGGCGAAATTCGCGGCCGCAAAATCCCAGTTCACCAGGTTGTTCAGGAAAACTTCCACGAACTTGGCGCGCAGGTTGCGATAGTCGATGTAGTAAGCGTGCTCCCACACGTCCACGCACAGCAAGGCTTTGTCGCCGGTAGTCAGCGGCGTACCGGCTGCACCCATATTGACGATATCCAGCGAACCGTCCGCTTTCTTCACGAGCCAGGTCCAACCCGAACCGAAATTACCCACAGCGGATGTTTGGAACGCTTTCTTGAACTCGTCCACGCTGCCCCATTTCTTGTTGATCGCCTCGGCCAACGCTCCGGTCGGTGCGCCGCCGCCATTCGGCTTCATGCAGTTCCAGAAAAAAGTATGGTTCCATACTTGCGCCGCGTTGTTGTAGATGCCGCCGGAAGCTTTTTTGACGATGTCTTCCAGAGCGGCATTCTCAAACTCGTTGCCCTTGACCAGATTGTTTAAGTTGGTCACATAGGTTTGATGGTGTTTGGCGTAGTGGTACTCGAATGTCTCTTTGGACATATGCGGTTGCAGCGCGTCCATCGCGTAGGGCAAAGC
The DNA here is from genome assembly GCA_964639585.1 of uncultured Gallionellaceae bacterium. Taxonomy (GTDB): domain Bacteria; phylum Pseudomonadota; class Gammaproteobacteria; order Burkholderiales; family Gallionellaceae; genus PALSA-1006. Next base: position 73,087 of record CAZXDK010000002.1, read on the forward strand.
GGGCAGGGTGTGTTCCATGATGTCTCCTTCGAAATTAGAAAATGATCGGCAGAATGGCGCAGCCATCTGGCGGCAATATACCACAGGAATTAGCTCAACTATTACTGCAAATTTGCAAGCGCTCAAAATTCGACCGAGGGACGAAACACCAGAGTCAAGGTATTCAGGCTATGCGTGCGCAATATGCCGGAATACTCTTCCGGACTGGACCACACCACGCCCACGTCCAGCGTGGGCGTATAGCTTCTGCCCAATTTGGGATACTTTTTCCCCGCGACATATTCCTGGCGTATCAGGTGTCCATTCACTTTGGAAAAATGCAGTTTTACATCCAGGCTGGAATTATTGATCCAGTTCAAATAGGGAATATTCGCATTCAGGTTAGTGCGAAACAGGTCGGCATAGAGCACATCGGTAATGAAGTAATTGTCGTGTAGTTTTGCCCCGACACGGAAACTCCACCCCAACTTCTCATCGGAATAATCCACTTTGCCCTTGATCTTCCATTCAATCTCCAACCAGCGGTCGTCGATCAACTCATTGCTCTTGATATGTTTTGCGCCCGCGCTCAGCAGATATCCGGTGTAACCGACATTGCTGCCCTTGCGTTTCTCTCCGGGCCGCACGATCTTGGCGATGTTGCCAAAGAACGCCGAAACCGCCCAAGGCTCCTGAAAACCCGCCGTGACCGACTCGATGACGTTAACACTGGAATAATGGCCGATACGCCCTTGCCCATAAAACTTGGGTTGATTGGCCTTCAGGTATGCGCCCAGCAGCGGCATAGGATAAACACTGGCCTCGATCAGCATATAACGCGGCAGCAGCGCCCCCTGTATCAATTCGCTATAAATCACCGCTTCATCGGTTGACCTGATGGTGGGGATGGGCTTTTGCGTGAGCGGGATATTGACGCCCACATCCGTGTAGTAGGGGTCGAATTCCCACATGACCTCCACCTTGCCACCCTCTTCAGCCACCGGAAGAGGGGCGGGGCTTGGTGGCGCATCCTCGTCAGAAACGGCAAGCACCGTATTGCCTTCAGTGACCGCATATATCGGCGCACTCGCGCAAACCATCAGGGAAATGAACAGACAAAAACGATGCATGGATATTATCGGCGCGCAGCCTTGCTTTTCCTTGCCAGCCTCATTGCCCGCCTGCTTCAGGCATCCTCAAAAACGCGCGCCATCGCCATCGTCATCCCCACCGATTCGAACACGCAGCTTTCCGCCCCGGTAAAATCGCGCAACAACCACTGCCCGTCAGCTTGACGCCGGAAACTTTCCACCCCTTTGCGGTCTATGTCCACCAGAACATATTCCTCCAGGCTTTCGATCTTGCGATAGGCGGCAAACTTCGCGCCCCGGTCATAAGATGCCGTGGAATCGGACAGCACTTCAATAATCAGTTTGGGGTTTTCAATATAGAGCTCTGCCACCTTATCAGTGGCATCGCACGTCACCATCACATCGGGATAGTAAAAGGCATCCATGGACGGCACCTTTAATTTCATGTCAGAAATCAAAGGGCGGCAGGGCGTACCGCGCAATTGTTCGCGCAACGCACTACCCAAATTAAGGGCGACAATCACATGCTCCTGCCGCGCGCCCACCATATTGAACACTTCGCCCGCCACGAACTCGTTCTTATCCATCTGCCGGGCCTCCCAGGCAAGATATTCCTGCGCACTGAATGTTGTTTTCTCTTGTGCCAAGCCCATGATGACTCTCCCGGTAACGCCCCGCTCACGCTTGCAATTTAATCACACTAGTCCTGCCGCATCCCCAGCAATCAATAATTCTCGCGCAGATAAATAAATTCTTTGCGCCCCTGGTAGACGCCGAAGGTGGCTATACCCGCCGCCGTCGTGGGCAAATAACATCCCAGCGGGACAGTGGCAAGCAAGCAATTCGCCCCCGTCAGCAGGGGAATGGACATCGCCACGCTACCGTTCTTTCCGGCGCCCGGCGCGGACAGCGTAAACGCCCCCACACCGCCCGCCAAGCTTACTGTTTTGGGCGAACCCGCAACCGTGGCCGCAGTGTAGTTTTTCTGATAATTGCCAAAACTCACCGCGCTTGTGGTCGGTGGAGTCGCCACTACAAAACTGCTGGTATTGTCCGGGCTCTTTTTCCAATCGTTGCAACTCGCCCCGCTCACTGCATTGCAATATAGCGCGGTGGTCGTAAGCGTCAATGGCGTCAGTTCAGAGCCAACGGCATTGCCGATTTTTATACTGCCAAAGTACAACGGCGTCGGCGTCAAGTTGACAGCAACGGCGGTCGGCATTGTGACGCCATCGGCCCCGGCGGGCTCCGCCGGTTGCGCGAGAATATCGATATTGGAAACGGCTGACGGATTGGTCGGGCGACTGATGACATGTTTTGCACTCATGCTTGCCGAGCCGGCCGTCCAGGTGCTTCCGAGCGAGGTCTCGCGGGGCGCTGTCGCACTGGCGGAAAGCACCGCACCGGCAGGCATACCGCTTGCGCTGAAGCCAAAGTTACTCCATGTCGTGAGCCCCAGTTTTGCAAACGTCCCGGAATAATTTTGCGTGGTTACATTCGCGGCGTTTTGTGCAGTCAGGGTGAATGCCGTGGTGAATCCGTCTTGCCCCAAATAAGTGTAGCCGTTGCTCGCTGTTGTCACCACACCGGGGGTGATCGCGAAATGATCCGGGATAAAGCGTCCGAAATAGCCCGCCGCCGCGCTGCCGATTTTGCAGCCGTATTTGCCGCCGACCAGCGTGGTCGAAAAATCCGGCGTGCAATCGCCCACCCCGTTATCGACATTGGTGTATGTGGCATCCATCAAGCCATTGGCATTGAGCTGGAAATAACCGACTTCATCGTAAGAAAACGCAGCACTCGCCACACCGTTGGCTGCGGCTGAAAATGCGCCCGTGAGAGCGCCGGAACGCACCGCACCGGCATGTGCCACCAACGCCGTCGAATCTATCGTTGGCGTCCCCGTGTAACCCGTATCGGATGCCGTCGCGGTCAGCGTAAAATTGGCGCCCGCTTTAATGACCGGTGTCGCAACCGTGCTTAGTCCGGCTGCATCCGCACCCACGCCCGTGGCGGTGAGCGCAAGCGAAACGGAGCGCACCGCAAAGTTATCGGTGGAGCAGCCCGGTTGATTCGGCGTCACCGAAGTATCGCGGATGCGCACCTTGACGTTGGCCGCCGCAACAGGATAGTTAAAATTGAACGTGCGGCGTCCGGCATTCACCGCCGTGAACGTGTAATTGGCCGCATTGCTCAGCCCCATAGCCGCATCGCCGCAGTTGCCGGTCGCCGCCGTCGGGTCAACCAGATCAACCGCAACCGTGCCCTTGTAGTTGCTGTTGATCACCCCCGCGTTTGCGGCCAAAATATCCAGCGAGAAACCGGTCGCCGACAACTTGGTGTAAATATGCGTGCCCGCCGCCGCCCCCACTTCCACCGCATCAAAACACGCAGTAGATAAAGCATAGTTCAAGGTGCAAGTCTCGGTGGCTCCGCTGAAACAACGGGTCGCATTGGCCGTAGTCGGCGCAGTCGCCGCACCGCCCAAGGTGACCGCGCCCGCCGTTGTTTTAGCTAACGTCACGCTGGTCTGCCCGCCCGTGAAAGTCACCGGGTTGGCTGACCAGACTCCTCCCGTACTGCTCAAATTGACAGTCACGCTGCCGAGGTAAAGCGAGGTGCAGTTAGCGTCCGCGCAGGCCTTGACGGTGACCGTCTCCGCGGCACAGGTCAAGCCTGCACCGTCGTGCAAAACACGGATGTGATGCAGCGTAGGCATAGGCTGCGGTTGTGTCGTACATATCTGCAGATTGTCCACTTCATGGATATTGGTCGCCGCGCCCGTTGACCCGGTGAAAGACAGATACCAGTTAGTCGGGACGGCGGCCTGACCGGCTTCCGCCTTGGCATCATAGGCCGCGATCAATGTAGCGTAAGCCGTGCCTGTGCCGCTGGTATCGCGCTCGACGGAAGTCCACGCATTCACACCGTTGCTATGGTCTATGGTGATGCGGTAGCGGTGCCCCGGCCCCGCTGTGGCGCCGGGAATATCTACACCCGGTGCGAGTGTCGCCGTGCCGCGATGGTAGGGATAACCGGTATAACCCGAACCCGAGCCCCTCACGGCGGCCGAATCGACGGTGATTCCGGGCGCAGCGCCCCCGCTGCGCCCCTCGGTATTGGCGGAAAAATTGCCGTATTCGTCCAGCGCCAGCCCTATCCAGCCGCCTGCAAATCCGGGATGGGTCGTGTCACCGCCCTGAGCCGCTTGCTTGGGAGCATACCCCAGGGAACCGCCAAACGCGCCGGGCACGGGCGCGACCGAGGCGTCCGAGAGCACCACGCCTATGCCGTCAGCACTTGTGCCGCCATAGGCGAAATAATCGAACTCGACAACGATTTTGTTGCCAGCGGCCGGGAACAATTGCTGTAAGGCAGCCATCGTGGAGACGCCAGTAGAGGCGTCAGTCAGGCGCAGGCGATTGCCCACGATGGTGGGGTTGCCGAATGTTCCGCCCTCGTTGGCGACCACCCAGTTGCCCGCCGGTGCGCCATTGGCGCGATTGAAGTTGTCGTTAAAGCAGGTGAGCGTCGAAGCTGCGGATTCCATCACCTCAATATAGCTGCTGGCCGCAGAACAATACACTCTGGCCCTGTCTGTTGCCGCGGCCTGGTTGAAGTCATATTGCAACATCAGGCGGTGACCGGCAGGCACGGTATAGATCGGGCTGCTGATCGTGTAAGGGTAGGCGGTCGTTGTTCCGGCATTCGTCAGCGTAATGGCGGCGCTCGATCCGATCAGCGCCTTGGCGCCCGACACGGGGTTATAGTCATACAGACTCACCACCACCGCGTCCGTAGTCGCCTGTCCACGCAGGAATGCGCTGCCGCCGGGATTCGCGGCGATATTGGTGGCGACCGCGTAGTCGGCGGTGAGATACCATCTTGAGTGCGTATACGACCCGACCGGGTGATTGGCCGATCTGGCATTGCCCGTACACGCATTCGTGGTAAGCAATGATGCGGTGATGACCGGCGGAATAGTGACATTGGTGCCAGATTGCACATTTGTCGGCCCGTCAACTCCGATAGCCACGCCCGCTGTCGTGTCGTGGTAGTAACGCACCGGCATTGCGACGGTATACACCTCCCCGGTGAAGTTGCCGTTGCCCAGCCCCGCCCCGCCCAATGGATTGCCCGCGCCGTCGATGATGGTGTCGTCGTCTATCAAGTTCAGGCCCAGCGTACCATTGCCCGCGCCGGTGCTTGCCGTGACAGTCCAGTTAGCGCCACTGCCCGCCACCGAAGTGATAGCCGCGCCGCTGACCCCGCCCGCCTGCACCAGCGCAAAATCGTTCGCCGCGACAGCCGTGACGATCTTGCTGAACGTCACATTCCAGGTAACACTCGCCAATCCGGTTGGGTTCGGGTTGGCGCGCACCATGGAAGAAACCACCGGCGGAGTCTTGTCCACCGTATACACCTGCCCGGTGAACGGCATGGCGGTGGTCAAAGCGGGGCTGATACCGCTCACATTCACCATATTCAATCCCAGCGTGCCGCTACCCGTTCCGGTGCTTGCCGTCACCGTCCAGTTTTTGGCGCTCCCGCTCACCGCAGTGATCGCCGCACCGCTCACGCCGCCCGCCTGCACCAGCGCAAAGTTCGCCGCAGTGACGCCGGTGACACTGGCGCCGAACGCCACCGTCCAGGAAACCGGGGACGCGCCTGCGGTCGGATTCGGGTTGGCCGTGTTGATCGAAGTCACCGTCGGGGAAGAAGCGCAATAACCCGCGCCATAAGCGCCGCTGCAAGGCCCCGTGTAAACCGTGCCATTGATCGTCATCGTGAAACCGGCAGCCACCGTGATCGGGGTCGTACCCGGGGTGAATGTGCCAGTGAGGCTGACATTTCCCGAGATGGTCACGCCCGCCGGGTTGTTCAAGGTCAAGTTTGCAAAAGCGAATGTTCCGGTGATCGTCTGCGGCGTCGTCCCCACCAAGGCCACCGTACCGCCGTTTGCCGTGAATGTGCCGTTGTTGGTGAGGTTGCCGGTCAAGCTTAAGGTGCTGCCAGATTGTCCCGTTAGCGTCCCCCCCGCATTTATGGTGATATTCGCAACAACAGGCGGGTTCGTATCAACCTTGATGTTGGTGCCGGAGACAATGATTATATCGCTGCCGGCAGCGGGCCCCGCCGAACCGGCGTTGCATCCGGCCGGCGTCCAAGTATTGCTTTTCCAGTCCGCATTGCCCACGCTGGTGCAAGTCACCGCAAACGCCTCGCTCGCCAGCAACGCCAACACCAGAAAAACCAACTTGACGATTTTTTCCATCGTCAAAAGGGGACGAATTATTGACACCGGTACCGAGTTCATCCAAGCTTCTCCTTGCAAAAGTTACGGCGAGTTACCCAATGATCGCCATGGCTACATTGATAGCATCGACCAATTCTTCTTGCTCTTTTAGATAGGTATGCGGCAGATCGTTGCGCATTTTCCGGCAAACATTCCATGCGCCCGGCGCTATCAATCCGCATTTTTCCGGCCAGTTGAGTTTGTCCAGAAAAATTATCGCTGACGTATCCGTTCCCACTGCATCGACAAGCAACGCGCAGTTTCAATTTTGAAATGTAGCATCGTAACGGCAGCTTGCTGTAGCGCGCCATCTCTGCGGAGAATACCTCAAACGGGGCTTTGCCTCCAAGCACTTTGCGCAGCCGGTGGTTTACCGGCAAAAGCAAACATCGGCACGCTTTGCACACCGCCGGACATCCTCCTTCGCGGGCATGGCTTCTTTGGGAAATATCCGGCTTTAGTTAAATGACCTCCGGCAAAGCCGGATGCCGCTTCGACAGAATCTCAGAACTGGCTTATTGGGTGAACCCCTCGCAGATAAAATCGTGAGCCGCCCAAGGCGGCATCGCCAACAGTTTCCCCCTTTGCAAAGGGGGAGTAAGGGGGATTTAAAATCGTGGCACATCATCCTCTCTCAAATCCCCCCTCCCCCCCTTTAAAAAGGGGGGCTGTTGCAGCACCGCACAAACTCGACCGTGAGCTCGACTCCCGCATAGGTCTAACCTTGTTGAGTCCACCGGCATAAGCAATGACTTGCTGCGCTTTTTGCAGCTTAGTCAGATGGCTAGTCGCTTCATCAGAGCCGGAGGTTTACCTCACTGAATTAATCTACTGCACTATCGACACACTAATCTGTCGCTCGGTGTAATCGGCGCTGCCCACCGTTGCGCCCGCCGTGGCGGCGGAAGCGCTTACCGTGTAAACCACTGCGGACACCGCATCGACCGCCGACACCGCGGCACACCTCACCGCCACCGGGCTGAAGCTTGCCAGTGCGCCCGTCAAGGCTACCTGCGAACTGTAACCGGTGGCGGCTTGGCAACTGGAAGCAAATATTAAAGGGGGGACGGCCACATTGCTCTGGATAATCTGGAACGCCGCCCACTCTATCCCCGTCCGCGCCGCCTGATAGGCGCGCTTGCCCATCACATCCATCGCGTCGCTTTGGTGTTGCGCGGTTGAAAGCGTCACCGCGAACATCCCCAAAGCGCCTATCACCACCAACAAAAAAATGGCGGTGACAAGGCTGAAGCCGCCTTGTTTCATTCCCGCTCCGGGATACCCGACACGCATCGTCTTTTGTATCATGGCACGTTATTCACATGAATTTCCTCATACAGACTCACCGTCTCGCCGTCCTTGCTGATTTGCAGGGTGATGGCAACCAGGCCATTGCGCTGATTGACGATGTCGTAAACAAAACTGCAGCCGCTGATGTTGTCGGCAAGCACCGCACTGCCCAGCGTCGCAGCAACTCCCTGCACGGCTTGCGCGACGGTGATCGGCGGGACAGGAGGCAGCGTGCCCGCCAGAAAACCATAGCCCCAGTAACGGATCAATTGCGTCCCCACACAGGCATACATCACCGCCTCCTGCGCGCCGTCCACCACTTGAAAGCGTTGGCTGGGCAATTCGGCTGACGCCGGAAACTGCGTTGGCGTCATCTGCACGATGGCTTGTGCTCCCGCCGCGCCGGTATAAGAACGCAACACGCCTGTGGCGGTGTTGTCGTAAGGAAAACTGCCATCCGATTGCGTGCTGCCGACCACGATCCAGTCCCCCGCAGCAAAGTTAATCGCAGGGCCGATGATTTGAAAGCAGGAATCAGCCGCTATAAAGGACAGCGCATCCCCCTTGGGATTGCCCGCTCCGCACAATATCCCGCCCGCATCATTCGCCCGATAACGCCCGCCGGATTTGGTCGGTAAAAATTCGATGTAGGTCGATCCCGTGGCAACGGGCAGCCGCACGCTGTTCGGCACCGCAGTGCGTATATCCCGCAACAGGCGATGGAAGGCCGTGTCGGCAATGTCGGTCAACTCGGCGCGGCGCGCCACATCCATGTATTGCTGCACCGGCGCCCGCAGAAACATCGCCACCATGCCGCCGATGATGCCGGTGATCACCATCACGATGACCATTTCGACCAGGGTGAAGCCTTTTGAGGATCGGGGAGCTAGGATTGAGGATTGAGGAAAAAACACTGCGCGCCCCCCGTTCTTAGCTCCTTGCTCCTCGATCCTGCTTTTTACTTTCGCGCGCATCAGTACGCCACCCTGTATCCGACTGCGGTAATCGCATCGCCCGAGGGCGGCGTAACAGTGACGGATATCTGCACCGCACTCGTCGCCGGTATCGTTCCCAGCGCCTGGTTCACCGCAGATACACTGGCGCTGTAGGCGCCCAAGCCGGACACGGCTGCGCCATTGATCGAGGTGATGCCTGCCATGGTAAATCCGTTGTATTCGCTTACGATGTGGTAACCAGTCGCACGATTGCTCGCATTCACTGGCCCCGATGTCGCGGCCACCCCGGCTTGAATGCTGAAGTCCTGCGCCTCAATTTCTTCCAGCAACGATTCGGCTATCGCCAGCGCCTGCTTGTGCAGCATCGGATCGGCGCTGCCCTTGGTCACCGTATTCATCACCCCCAGCAAGGCCAGCAGCGCAACGCTGATAATCACGATAAACATGACCAGTTCGATAAGGCTGACGCCGCGCTGCCGCGCGCATGGCGTCTCCATCACCGTCGCTTTGGCTTCACTACCACGCACACTCAACGCCAACATCAACTCAGTGCACATAACCCGTCTCATTCTCGATCAAAAATGTATTACCGCTGATGTTTACCGTCGTTGCCGGATAGGCGGTTACCGTACCGGTATTGAAAGGCTTGCCGTAAGCGTTAAAGTAAAAATTGGCCGGTGTCGTGGTAAACAAAGCATCCGTGCTACTCACGCTGTTTATCGACTTGCCGGGCATGGTAAGTGCAGCCCCCGGACATGTCGGCACTGCGCCTGGCACGCTTGGATCAGTCGTTGTATCAATGGTTAAAGTTACACTGTTCGCGGCAAACGCCACACACACAAATTTCCGCTGTGCAATCGCCGCCTTCTGCGCAAAGCGCAACGTGGCCTTCACCTCGTCCGAAAAACCTTTTTGCTTGAATAAATTCGCATCGAAAAACCTTGGAGCGGCCACCGCCGCCAGTATGCCGAGTATGATCAGCACCGTGATCAGTTCGACCAAGGTAAAACCACCCTGCATAACGGCTCCGGGTTTGGGCTGGCGACTCATATTCAAACACATGGGATTCAAATTTTCACAAGTGCATATACAAACGCGAAATGTATCACAGTTGCGCAGTCGGCTAATACGCGCGCATGGCCGCCGCGCTCCCTTGTACGGCGCCGCGCAGCCCAACACTCCCGCGCCATGCTCATCTCTTTCTTGATAAGATGAGCGGCATTATGGATCAAGCTCGGACAAAACACATCGTGCTCGGCCTCACCGGCGGCATCGCGGCCTATAAGGCGGCGGAGCTGGCACGGCTGTTGGTGAAGCAAGGCATCACCGTGCAGGTGGTCATGACGGAAGCGGCCACGCATTTCATTACGCCCGCCACCATGCAGGCGCTCACCGGACATCCGGTGTTGCTTGACCAGTGGCAGGACGAAAAAGGCATGGCGCACATCCATTCCAGCCGCATCGCCGATGCCATTGTGATCGCCCCGGCCACGGCGGATTTCATCGCCAAGCTGGCGCACGGTCTGGCCGATGATTTGCTTTCCACCCTGTGTCTGGCGCGCGACTGCCCCTTGCTCGCAGCCCCCGCGATGAACAAACAGATGTGGGCGAATGCGGCGACGCAGCGCAATGTGCAGCGGCTCGTTGCCGATGGTGTAACGCTGCTCGGCCCGGTGAGCGGAACACTGGCCTGCGGCGAAGAAGGTATGGGTCGCATGCTGGAGGCGGAAGAATTGGCGCGGGATGTGCTGGCATGGCTGCACCATGCCAACACATCCCTCCCCGCCGCCCCCCCAAAGGAGGGAGTGTTAACGGGGATACAGCTACTCATCACCGCGGGCCCTACCTATGAAGCCATCGACCCGGTGCGCGGCATTAGCAACCGCAGCAGCGGCAAAATGGGTTATGCCGTCGCGCAAGCCGCATGGGAAATGGGCGCGGAAGTCACGCTGGTTTCCGGCCCGACCGCGCTGGCCTGCCCGCACGGAGTGCAGCGGGTGGATGTCACCAGTGCCGCAGAAATGTTCGAGGCAGTGCAGCGACACCTGCGATATGCCGATATTTTTATCGGTGTGGCTGCCGTGGCGGATTATCGCGCCGCCCACCCCTCCGAACAAAAGATCAAGAAAAGCGGCGATAACCTGACCGTGGAACTGACGCCCAACCCCGACATACTGGCTTACGTTGCGGGTCTACCCAACCCGCCTTTCTGCATCGGCTTCGCGGCGGAAAGTGAAAATCTGCACCGCCACGCCGAACAGAAACGCCGCAGCAAGAAACTTCCGCTGCTTGCCGCCAATCTGGCGCAACAGGCCATCGGCGCCGACTACAACGAATTAATATTGTTCGACGACCATGGCGAGCACCCATTGCCGCGCACCGATAAACTCACCTTGGCACGAGCCTTGTTGCTTCACGCCAGCACGCTTTACCAGAAAGGGAAAACGCAATGAAATCAGTAGACGTAAAAATTCTCGACAAGCGCCTGCACGAACAACTTCCCGGCTACGGCACACCGGGTTCTGCCGGCATCGACCTGCGCGCCTGCATCGACCACAATATGCTGGTCCAACCCGGACAGTGCGAACTCATACCCAGCGGCATCGCGATTCATTTGGCCGACCCGCGTTATGCGGCACTGATCTTGCCGCGCTCCGGCCTGGGGCATAAACACGGCATTGTGCTGGGCAATCTGGTGGGGCTAATCGACTCGGATTATCAGGGACAAATATTCGTCTCGCTATGGAATCGCGGGCATCATCCCTTTACCCTGATGCCGCTGGAGCGCATGGCGCAACTGGTCATTGTTCCGGTGGCGCAAGTGCAGTTCAATGTGGTTGAGGAATTCCCTTTAAGCGAGCGCGGTGCGGGAGGATTTGGCAGCACGGGCAAGCACTGAGAACTTCCGGAGCGGCATAAGGCCGCCGCCGCGGTCAACTCACCGCAGGGTCTCACCCGCAACTGTGCGCCCATGCCGGGCGCACAAAAACAAAAGGCTCGCATCGCTGCAAGCCTTTTGTTTGTTTGGTGGGCCCTCGCGGACTTGAACCGCGGACCAAAGGATTATGAGTCCTCTGCTCTAACCAACTGAGCTAAGGGCCCGAAACAACTACTCGTCCCCGTCGAGAAAGCTTTTCAGCTTTTCCGAACGCGACGGATGACGCAATTTGCGCAACGCTTTTGCTTCGATCTGGCGTATACGTTCGCGCGTGACATCAAACTGCTTGCCTACTTCTTCCAGAGTATGGTCGGTGTTCATCTCAATACCGAAACGCATGCGCAACACTTTCGCTTCACGCGCAGTCAGCGAATCCAGAATGTCCTTGGTCACATTGCGCAGGCTGTCGTAAACCGCCGCGTCAACAGGCGCCAAGGTATTGGAGTCTTCGATGAAGTCGCCCAAATGCGAATCGTCGTCGTCGCCCACCGGGGTTTCCATTGAAATCGGCTCTTTGGCGATTTTGAGGATTTTGCGGATTTTATCTTCCGGCATTTCCATCTTGATCGCCAAGGTCGCGGCATCCGCTTCCAGCCCGGTCTCTTGCAGAATCTGGCGCGAGATGCGGTTCATCTTGTTGATCGTCTCGATCATGTGCACCGGGATACGGATGGTGCGCGCCTGATCGGCGATGGAGCGCGTGATGGCCTGGCGTATCCACCATGTCGCATAGGTCGAGAACTTGTAGCCGCGACGGTATTCGAATTTGTCCACGGCCTTCATCAAGCCGATGTTGCCTTCCTGAATCAGGTCGAGGAACTGCAAACCGCGGTTGGTGTACTTCTTGGCAATCGAGATCACCAGACGCAGGTTGGCCTCTATCATGTCGCGCTTGGCGCGGCGCGCCTTGGCTTCGCCGTTGGTCATCTGCTTGTTGATATCTTTCAGATCCTTGATGGGGATGCCCACGCGCTGCTGCAACTCATGCATCTTCTTCTGCTGGTCGATAATCGCCGCCTGATAACGGATCAGGGTTTCGCTATAAGGCTTCTTGGCGGCAATTTCCTGTATCACCCAATCCAGGTTTTCCTCGTTCATCGGGAAAACTTTGATAAAGTGCGGACGCGGCATATGCGCTTTGGTAACGCATAATTCCTGGATACTGCGCTCATAACTGCGCACCTCTTCCACCAATCCGCGCATGGTGTCGCACAAGGCGTCCACCTGTTTCGCCGAGAAGCGGAATTGCATCAATTCGTCCGATATTTGCTGCTGCAATTTGTCGTATTGCTTGCTGCGGTAGCCATATTTTTCGTAAGCTTTGCCCATCTTGGTAAACAAGTCGGCGATAACCGAAAAACGAGCCAATGCATCTTCTTTGAGCTGCGCGAGGTTGGCGGCAGCAACGGCTTCGCCATCCTCCTCATCCCCGTCTTCTTCCTCTTCTTCTTCCTCGTCGGATTCCTCTTCCTCGACCAGAGGCGCAGAAATAATCTCTTCTTCTTGCGCATCAATAAAACCATCGATAACTTCATCGATGCGCAACTCTTCCTTGGTGACCTTTTCCGCCAATGCCAGAATTTCCGCGATCGTGGCAGGGCAGGCAGAGATAGCCTGAATCATATGCTTCAGGCCTTCTTCGATACGCTTGGCAATCACAATTTCGTCCGCGCGCGTGAGCAAACCCACCGTTCCCATTTCACGCATATACATGCGCACCGGGTCGGTAGTGCGGCCGAAATCGGAATCAACCGTGGAGAGAGCCGCCTCGGCCTCTTCTACCGCATCCTCATCTGCCACGACGGGAGCAGCTTCCGACATGATCTGATTTTCAACATCGGGCGCCTGATCGTGAACGCTGATGCCCATGTCATTAATCATGCTCACCACGCCTTCGATTTGCTCGACTTCAAGCATCTCAGGCAAATGGTCGTTGATCTCGGAGAAGGTCAAATAACCGCGCTCTTTACCCAATAAAATAAGCGCCTTAAGGCGAGTGCGGCGCTCTTCCACATCTTGCAATTGCTCAACCGGACTTTCAAGATTTTTGACGCCAGCTGCTTGCTTGGCGTTTGCCGCCTGCTTTACAGAAACGGGCTTTTTATTCTGCTGCTGAGTCGCCATAATCGGGTGGATCCTCAAAATAATTTTACACCGCAGCGCCAACCAAGACTTGGGCGCTGCTAAAAAGGTCGCGGATTATACCTGATTTCCATAATCTTTACCGCAGCTTAGCTACATTTTTTCGCGTTGCAGCAACAGCAAATAGCGTGCCCGCTCATCTTCACTCAGTGCTTTCAAGTCTTTTCCCTGCATCTTGGCGTGCAATGACTCCAATTCGGCTCTGCGTGATTCATCGCGCAATTTTTGCAACGCTCCGGCGAACTCGGCTTGCACATCGAAATCATCTCCCCATTGCATGACATCACCCTGCGCCGCAGCGAGGGTCGCCTCATACGCCGTCCCTTGAAAATGCTGGATCATCGCCGCCGTGCTGGTCTCGTCCGCCGATTCCCGCTGCCCCTGCAAGGGGGACGCCGGTGCGTGCCCGATGCCTCCGGCATCACCCTCCTGCAGCCAGTCCGCCAAGGCAACAATGGCCGCACCTTCCGCCCCGTCACCTTGCCCCGGCCAATCGCCGGGCAATTCACGTGCCAGCTCGGGCCGCATCACCAAACAACGCAACAGGGTGCGCAGCCCGGAAGGGGAGGCGCGCTTTGCTTTGGGTGGCGCGGCGCGGCGCGGTGGCGCGAGAGGCTTGATATCGTAACTGGCTTCCAGCTCATCCTGCGTCATCCCGGCCAGCGCGGCCACTTCCTTGCGCAACAGCAGCGCCATGGTCGGCGCGCTGATAGCGGTCAGCAAGGGCTGCGCGTTCTTCAATAAAGCACTGCGCCCCTCGGGCGTGTTCAAATCAACCTGAGCCGTGAGTTCGCGCAGCAAGTAGCCGGACAGCGGCAGCGAATCATCCAACTGCTCCTCGAACGCCTCGGTGCCGAATTCGCGGATATAGGTGTCGGGGTCGTGCTCCTCCGGCAAAAATAAAAAGCCGATGCGCTTGCCATCCACCAACTGCGGCAGCGCATTTTCCAGTGCGCGCCATGCGGCCTTCTGGCCGGCGCGGTCGCCGTCGAAACAGAACACCACCTGCTCGCACAAGCGCAGCAGCTTCTGCACATGGAACGGCGTGGTTGCTGTGCCCAAAGTGGCAACGGCATATTCCACGCCGTGCTGCGCCAAAGCCACCACATCCATGTAACCCTCGACCACGATCACGCGCTGCTGCGCGCGGATGGATTTTTGCGCCTGGAACAAACCGTAGAGTTCACGGCCTTTTTCGAACAGCGGCGTTTCCGGCGAGTTGAGATATTTGGGCTCACCCTTGTCCAGCACGCGCCCGCCGAAACCGATGACTTGACCGCGCACGTTGACGATGGGAAACATGATACGGTCGCGGAAACGGTCATAACGTTTGCCGCCTTCGCCCTCGATCACCATCCCCGTTTCCACCAGACCGGCGTCCTGATAATTCGGCACCGCCGCTTTCAGGTTCTGCCAATCGTCCGGCGCGTAGCCGATACCAAAGCGCGCCGCCACCTCACCGCTCAGCCCGCGTTTTTTCAAGTATTCAATGGCGCGCGGCGCTTGCTTCAACTGCTCGCGGTAGTAACGCGTGGCCGACTGCATCAACTCGTACAGGTCAGGCGCAACCTTGTGTTGCGGCACACTGGCTGTCTCACGCGGAACTTGCACACCGATGCCGCGCGCCAAGTCTTCCACCGCCTCGACAAAACCCATGCCCGCATGCTCCATGACGAAGCCGATGGCCGTGCCGTGCGCACCGCAACCAAAACAGTGATAGAACTGCTTGCTCTGGCTTACCGTAAAAGAAGGGGATTTTTCGTTGTGAAAAGGGCAGCAGGCAACGTAGTTTGCGCCTGCTTTTTTGAGCGGAACATAACGCTCGATGACATCCACGATGTCGAGGCGGTTGAGCAGATCCTGAACGAAACTTTTTGGAATCACCCCTGCCCTCGCATCACATGGTGTGGAGAACAACCCGCGTACGGGTTATGAAACTTACTTGCTCAGCTTGGCTTTGACCAGGCCGGAAACCTTGGCGACATCTGCGCGCCCGGCCAATTGCGGCTTGAGGATAGCCATCACCTTGCCCATATCCTGCGGACTTGCCGCACCGCTCGCGGAAATAGCCTGAGCGACCAGCGTGTCGATCTCGGCCTCGGTCAGCTGTTGCGGCATATAAGTCTGCAACACGCTCATCTCGAATTTCTCGACGTCGGCCAAATCCTGGCGCGCGGCGGCCTCATACTGACTGATGGAATCGCGGCGCTGCTTCAGCATCTTGTCGATGATAGCCAGAATATCGGCATCCGACAATTCGATGCGCTCGTCCACTTCGCGCTGTTTCATGGCGGAAAGCAACAGACGAATCGCCCCCAGACGTGCAGTTTCCTTGGCACGCATGGCGTTTTTCATGTCATCGGTGATTTGCTGCTTCAGACTCATAATAAATACCGACGCGCGCAATCTAGCAAGATTGCGGCGGTCATTGCAGTGTGGGTTTAGTACAACTTGGGAGGAAGAACCTGGCTGCGTATGCGCTTGTAGTGACGCTTTACCGCTGCGGCCATCTTGCGCTTGCGTTCCGCGGTGGGCTTCTCGTAAAACTCGCGTGCGCGCAATTCGGTCAACAAACCGGTCTTTTCCACAGAGCGCTTGAAGCGACGCATCGCTACTTCAAACGGCTCATTCTCTTTAACACGAATGGTTGTCATCTAAAAACTACCCTATCAAAAAATTGAGGGCGCGATTCTAGCAAAACAGGTGACTTCCCCACAACCGATATTTTCATTAATTTTTTTGCGCTGCACCCAACCGTGTATTGGACGGCTGGCAGAGGCGCTCCAGCCAGACATGCGGCGCTTGACAAATCCAAGCCCGATGCGATTAACTGCGCGCCAATTGTCCCGGGCCAGCTTTACACCCCGCCGGATAACTTCCAAACCGAATTCACCATAGGGAATCAAGTCCATCATGAAAAAATCACTCGCACTGTTGGCCGTACTCGGCTGTTTTTCTCAAACCGGCATGGCTGCAACCACTTTCGACTTGACTAAACTCATCACCACGCAACAAGCCAGCGCTCAAGTCGGCTTCAGAACCCTGTCGGAGGATTTTGGCGCCGCGCTGAGTTATAAACCCATCACCCCCGCAGCCCCGCTGGGCATTACCGGCTTCGAGGTCGGACTGGAAGTTTCCGCGACAGACATCGCCAAAAGCGCGGCGGTATGGAAAACCACAACGGGCAGCGACGCCCCCAACACCTTGCCCGTCCCCAAACTCCAGGTCGCCAAGGGCTTGCCATTCGGCGTCGATGTATCCGCGTTCTACACTGCCGTCCCCACCACCAACATCAGCTCTTATGGCGTGGCATTAAGCTATGCCATACTCGAAGGCGGCATCGCGATGCCCGCTGTCGCGGTGCGCGGCGCGATGACCAAACTGAGCGGTATCGACCAGTTGAGTTTTAGCACCAAAAGCCTGGACATTTCAGTTTCCAAGGGATTTGTAGGCTTCACGCCTTACGGCGGCGTAGGAATCGTTGCGGTGGATAGCTCCACATCGGCCACGGCAACCGTGAACGGAACAGTGGTCGGGTTAAGCTCGGAAAGCTTCGTTCAACCCAAGTATTTTGCCGGCGTCAACGTCAATCTGGGACTACCCAATTTTGCGCTTGAGCTAGACAAAACCGGCGGCACACAAACAATCAGCGCGAAAGTCGGCATACGCTGGTAACCTCATCCCCCAAACAGCGCGGGCAATATCCCGCGCTCATTCCCGCCTTTAACCCCGATACTTCTGCACCAGCCCGACGCGCTGCAAATACGCCCCGCGGGCGATCTGCACGTCTTCGAGGAAATGCGGCAGTTCTTTCAGCAGCAATGCCTGCGGGCCGTCCACCAGCGCTTGCGGCGGCGCCGGATGAAAATCCACCAGCACCATATTTGCTCCCGCCAGTACACCTTGGGCGGTGACGTGCATCACGTCCAATATTCCATCGGGTGAGGCGGCGCGCGTGCCGACGGAATGCGAGGGATCGACGCACACCGGCATGCGCGTGAGACGCTTCACCACGGGCACATGCGCGAAATCGACCAGATTGCGGTGCGGATCGCCCATGTTGGTCTTCATGCCGCGCAAGCCGAACACCACGTTGCGGTTGCCTTCGGAAGCCAGGTACTCCGCCGCATTGAGCGATTCGTCCAAGGTGATGCCGAAGCCGCGCTTGAGCAGCACGGGATATTCCTGCTGGCGACCGACGATCTTGAGCAACTCAAAATTCTGCGTGTTGCGCGTGCCGATCTGCAACATCACGCCTGTGGGATTGCCCGTTTGCTGCAACGTTTCGTGTATCTCGTTCAGATGCGATTCGTGGGTGATCTCCATGGCGATGACTTTGATGCCGTATTTGCCCGCCAGCTCGAACACGTAGGGCAGACAATTTTTGCCGTGCCCCTGAAAAGCATAGGGGCTGGTGCGCGGCTTGTAAGCGCCCATGCGCGTACACACTTGGCCGTTGTCGCGCAAAGCTTTCAACATG
The DNA here is from genome assembly GCA_964639585.1 of uncultured Gallionellaceae bacterium. GTDB lineage: Bacteria > Pseudomonadota > Gammaproteobacteria > Burkholderiales > Gallionellaceae > PALSA-1006. Next base: position 91,259 of record CAZXDK010000002.1, read on the forward strand.
AGTTCCACATGCCCGGCGTTGTCCACCGCGCACAGCCCGGCGAACACATTGAGCGTGTCCTGCCCGAAACGCACACCGTTGTATTCGAAATGCGCGGGCCGTGTATCGTCCTTGTGGCGCCCGAGAATGCGGTATTCCTGCGACACGCGCACCACGCGCTCGACGCAGGGCAGGCTTTGCATGTCCTCAAGCTCAAGGGCTTTGGTGTTGCCGATGAGATAAATTTCGGTGAGCGTCTGCTCGGCGCCGTGTTCGCTATGCACGCGCACCTGCACGCCTTGCAGCGTCGCCAAATGATCCATCAACTGCCGGTATTCGACGCTCTCGGCTTGAGTGCCCGCATCCAGAATCAAAATCATAGTACGCCCTTAACGAAAATTATTTTACGGGAGCGTATCGAGCCAAAAGCAACGCCCACTGCTGCGGCCATTGCGCCAGCGGGTCGCGCGTGAAACCGCTCTTGCCAAACTGTTGCCAGCGCCCGATGACGTAGCACACCAGCAAATTAGCCAGCGCGCCGGTATCAATATCGGCAGGCAGCGCGCCCTGCGTCGCGGCGATGCGCAACGATTGCTTGAGCGTGGCTTCGATGCGGTCGAGCAACTGGTTGATGCGCAGTTGCAAGCGCTCGTTTTCGTTCACCAGCGCATCACCGATCAGCACCCGCGTCATGCCGCGATTCTTTTTTGCGAAGCCCAACAGCAAGGCGACGATACCTTCCACCTGCTTCAAGCCATCGGCCTCTTCGGAGTTGATCTTGTTAATCAGGCCAAACACGGTCTGCTCGATAAACTCGATCAAGCCATCGAACATCTGCGCCTTGCTGGCAAAGTGGCGGTACAGCGCCGCTTCGGAGATAGCCAGTTTTTCCGCCAGCGCCGCAGTAGTGACTTTGTCGCTTTTGGGCTGCTCCAGCATCTCGGCGATGGTTTGCAGTATCTGTAACTTGCGTTCACCCGGTTTTGCAGCAGCCATTTCGCCTCCCTCAATTCAAGCGCGCCAAAATGCGCGGCAGCTCCAGCACATTTTTTATCTTCACATCCACGTAGGCTGGCGCGCACGGCGCACGACTCACCCACACCGTCCTCATGCCCAAGCGCTTCGCGGTTTGCAGATTGTCGGCGCTGTCTTCCACCATCACACACTGCGCGCCGGATAAGTGATGCTTGCGCAATAAGCGCACGAATCCTTGACGTTGCGGCTTGGGGCGGTAATGCGCATGTTCGAGAGCAAACACATCGTCGAACAAATTCTCAACCCGCAACAGCTTCAGCACCGCCCGCGCATAATGTTGCGGCGCATTGGAAAACACCAGTTTCTTTCCCGGCAACTGCTGCAATATGCGGCGCAAGCGGGGCTCGTACAAAACCATTTCCTGCAACGCCGGAAACTGGTGTGTGTGCCACAAAAAATGATCAGGATCGGTGCCGTGATGCTTCATCAACCCGCTCAAGGTCGCACCATAACGCTGCCAGTAATCCACACGCAAATCGTTTGCCGCACGCTCATCCAGCTGCAAGTGCTCTTGCAGATACGCCGTCATACTGCGATTAATGTGCGGAAAAATATGCGGCGTTGCGTCGTGCAGCGTGTTGTCCAGATCAAATATCCAGACACGCTCGCCCATCACTTACTCTTGATAAGGGTGCCGACACCTTCGTCGGTCAAAATCTCCAGCAACAACGCATGCTCCACGCGCCCGTCGATGATGTGCACCGAACGCACGCCGCTACGCGCCGCATCCAGCGCCGAACTGATCTTGGGCAACATACCGCCGGACAGCGTGCCGTCCGCCACCAGATCGTCGATATGCTTGGGCGTCAAACCCGTGAGCAGCTTGCCGTTTTTGTCCAGCACGCCCGGCGTGTTGGTCAACAGCACCAGCTTCTCGGCGCGTAGCACTTCCGCCAGTTTGCCTGCGACCACATCGGCGTTGATATTTAACGACTCCCCGTCCGGCGCCACGCCTATGGGCGCGATCACCGGAATAAAATCGCCGGAATCCAGAAACGTGATGATGGCGGGATCGATCTGATCAATGTCGCCGACCAGTCCGATATCCAGCATTTTGCCCGGCTCTTCTTTGCTTTCCAGCATCAATTTTCTGGCGCGGATAAAGGCGGCATCCTGCCCGGTCAGCCCCACAGCCTTGCCGCCGTAGCGGTTGATCAGATTGACGATGTCCTGATTGACCTTGCCCAGCACCATCTCGACCACATCCATGGTCTCCTCGTCGGTGACGCGCATGCCCTGAACGAACTCGCCATGCTTGCCGACCTTGGTCAGCAAATCGTTGATCTGCGGGCCGCCGCCATGCACCACCACGGGATTCATGCCGACCAGCTTGAGCAGCACCACATCACGCGCAAACCCCTCTTGCAACTTGGGATCGGTCATGGCGTTGCCGCCGTATTTAATGACGATGGTTTTATCGAAAAAACGCTGGATATAAGGTAACGCCTCAGAAAGTGTGCGGGCTTTTTGTGCGGCGGTGGCAGCGGTCAATGGCATGGTTTTCTCCCAAATAAATTGGGACGCATTCTACCCCAGATAATCGCTCAATTCGTTACCGAAAAATTAAACGGGCGGCATTGCGCCGCCCGATACACGCGAAGTCTGCGCTTACTGGATAGTCAGTTTTTTGGACGGGCCGACCACTTTTTTGGGCAGCGTCAACTCCAGCATTCCATCGTTGTACTTCGCCTGCGCCGCACCGTCATCCACATCCTGGGGAAGTGTAAAGACGCGTGCAACCTTGCCATAGTAGCGCTCACTGCGCAGCACTTTTTCGCCCTCTTTAACTTCCTTCTCATTCTTCACTTCGGCGCTGATTGCGACTTGACTGCCGTCTATCGTGACGTGAATATCGTCCTTTTTCACGCCGGGAATCTCGGCATGCACGGTATATGCCTGATCGTTTTCTTTCACGTCCATTTTTATTTGCACTTCTTGCTGTCCGCTCATGCGAACAGGACGCATCAAAAAGCCGCGAAACAAATCGTCAAAAGCATCATCAACAGGATTGTAGCGTACCAAGTTTGTCATCATAGCCTCCTCAATTTTAGAAATAGAGAACAACCGCCTCTGCAACTTGAAAATGGGGGCTATTTGAACAATTTCAACACCCGCTAATGATGGTGATGCTCATCGTGACTTGCCGTCAGCGCTTGAACCTCGGCTTTCACATCGACCAGTTCCGTGCGCTTGTCGGCGAAGCGCACCGTCAAGGTCAGCGCCACGCTGTCTCCGGCCTTGAGCGGCTTTTTTAATCCGATCAACATCAGATGATTGCCATCGTCCCCCAGCGCCACTTCCTGCCCGGCTTTCAGCGGCAAAGTTTCCAGGGCGCGCATTTTCATCATGCCGTTTTCATGCGTCATGCTGTGTATCTCGGCGCTGCCGGATGCCGCACTGCTCACCGCCACGATGCCCGCATCTTTTCGGCTGGTGATATGCAAAGACACCGCCGCACTATCCTGCCCCGGCGCGGTTGCCCTTGCCCAAGCTTTGCTTACGGTCACTTCTCCGGCAATGGCCTGATGCCCCCAGCAGCAGGCCAACAATACCGCGCATATATATTTATTCATAAAAGTTCTCCGTAAAATTAACCGTAGACGACATTCTAACTTGAGTCCGTCAAGAATCAGCTTGCGCACTCATGGTTTCGTTATCGTTTGGGATAAGGGGAAGCCGCCCATCGTGCCGATTCCGGCATAGCCCGTCATGCACACATCGCCCATCATTCCGCCAATTGCGCAGTCCGCGTAAGCCAATCTGTTGATTTGCGCCGCCGTTGGCACTGCCGCCGGATTCGCCAGATTGACGTAGATCGTCGCGTAAGAATTCCCCACTCCGCCCGCCGCCGGATTTTTGGCTGAGGGGTAACCGTAGTACAGCCCTTGCGAACCCGGCGCAAAGCCCCCCTCGGAAAAAGTGTTGGCAGTGTTCAACGCAAATGTCGTGACCAGCAGGCCGCCCTGTCCGTCGGGCACGGCAGCCAGCTGATACGCGAGAGGCACCGTCGTCATCGGCTTGCCGTCGTTAATATGGGTCATCGACTCCGTAAGCTCACCTTTCAGATTCAGCACCTGCTGAGTCGTCGAGTCCAAGGTGAACGATCCGGTGAAGATCGAATTATTGGGCTGGGTGTCGGGCTCGTAAAAAGTGGCCGTGACCTTGTAGTTGGTCAACACATCTGCCGCAGCCGAGGCCGGACTATTGCCACTACCGTTGCTAGCGACAACGGTAAAAGCGTAACCGGAACACGGCGCAGCACAAGGCACGTTCAGCGGCGATGCCGTGCCGCTAACGCTGATGCCGGACGGGATGGAAGTCACGGTATAGGCAGTGACCGGGCTGCCGCCGCTGGATGCCGGGCCGATAAAGCTGACCATCACGGTATCGGTAGCATTGCCCAAGGTGGCTGCCACCCCTGTCGGCGCAGCGGGAACCGTGGGCGTCCCGGACCATGGCGCAACCGCCAGAGTCTGTGTTGCCTGCGGCGCGGGATGATAGCTGGCATTGCCGGCCTGATTCGCCGCGATAATGCAATTGCCCGGCATGAGATCGGTGACCACGCCGCTACTGCTATCTACCGAGCAGATGGCCGGTGTTGTGCTGTTATAACTGACAGCCAGCCCCGAGCTGGCTGTGGCGGTGACCATTGCCGTGCCATAAACAGACAGGCCGGGAGCGACACCGAAGCTGATCGTCTGATTAGGGTTGACCGTGACCGCAATGCTCTGCAACACGGGTGCGGCCGGGGCAAATTCGTCGTTGCCGGATTGGTCGGCGGCGATAATGCAAGTCCCCGTTGTCAGCGCGCTAACCAAACCGGATACCGCATGCACGGAACAGACTGCCGGAGTCGGGCTACTGTAGCTCACGGCCAGGCCAGAACTGGCCGTCGCCGCCACCGTCGCTGCTCCATTCAGGAACAGCGTGGGTGCGGCGCTAAAAACGATGGCCTGGGGAGTCGCCTTGATCGCCGCGCCGCTACGCCCGCCGCAACCACTCAATAACAGTGCGAGCAAAACCGTCACCGCCAGTGCGCTTGCCTTGCTCATCCGATCTTCGATTTGCATAACGTCTCCACAACCTCAAAAGCGCATATTCAAAGCGGCATTGATCGAGCGCCCCATGCCGGGCACGGCGACGCCCCACTGTATGCCGGTGCTAGCCATGGAGGCTCCCTGCCCGACATACGCACCGCCCAGCGGCAACGCGTAAAAGCGATTGAAAACATTTTCGATGCCGATATCGAGACGGCCTTGTTTCCACTCGTAACTGCTACGCAAATTAAACAAGCTGTAGCCGCCGGTCGGTATCTCATTGCGCACTTGCGATATGCGCGTCTTGGCATCGACCAGTTGCACTTCGGCGCTGTTGCTCCAGCCGCCCAGACGTTGCACCACGGCCAGTTTCAGGTTCAGCGGCATGATGTTGTACAGGTTGTCGCCGCTGCTGCGGTTCTCTCCCCTGACGTAATTCAACACGCCGTTTGCGCTGAAGCTGCCGTAAGCTCCGGCGCTGCCAAGCCGGGTATTGCCGGACACATCCAGTCCGTAAAGCCGGGCCGCTTGATTCACATACTGCAGATTCACAAAACCGCTCGTCGTCACCAGATTCGCTGCACCGCCGCACTGGCCGAAGTCGCAACGCCGCGCGTCGATGTAATTCTGCACGTGGGTGTAATAGCTGCTCGCTTTCAGCGCCCATTGCTCCTTGTCCGCATCGTGCCAGTCGCCCGAAGCACTGAGGGTATGGGCGACTTCCGACTGCAAGTCGACATTGCCGATATAGCCGTTGCCGTCGCCCGCAAAATTATTCATCAACGAGGCCATAGGTTGAGTAGCCCAGGGATAGCGCTGGTAAAGGTTGGGCGAGTGGGATTTGCGCGCATAGCCAACATCGAAGGTCTGCGTCGTTTTCGGCGTATAGCGCGCCAGAGCGGTCACATCCCAGTTGCGGTCGGTATGCGCCCGGTCTAGCGCATTAAATGCCGCCGCATCGGCAGCCCATATCGCCGCCGCGTTGTAGCCCTGCACGGGCGCCGCATTGGAGTTAACCGTATCGCTGCGCATGCCGAGCAGACTCACCCACGCCGGACTCCAGTTCGCCTCCCATTCGCCGAAAACATCGAGGCGATCGCGCTTGCCGTAATCGACATTCCAGAACGTATTGGGCCCCATCATCCCGCCTGCCTGCGGCCACCAGTCGTACAGGGTGTAATTCTGGAATTCCGCGCCCGTCCTGAACACATCCCGTTCGGACAGCACGATATTTCCCTGCACCAAGGCGCCCGTGGTTTTCGCCTCGGTCTCCATCGGCATGCCGAGCGCGCCGTAGCTAAACCGATCCGGGCCCATATTCATGCCATGGCGTGTGTTCTGGTCGTACGCGCGCGCCTCCAACTCACCCCAGGCGAACCAGCCCGTGTAACGCAGGTTGAGCTGGGTGCTGTTGTTGGCCGTCATATCCATGCGCTGGTTAGGGAAGCCCTCAAAGATCAGGTGCTGCATACCCGCATTCAGCCGGAGCAGATGCCCGTCGTGTTGCAGCGCGAAACCGATATCCTGATTGATGGATTGGTAGGCAGTTGAGCCGACCACATTTCCCGCCAACCACTCGCCGCCCGGCGTACCCGCGCCCGCCGCCTTAAAATCTTTTGCGGCCGTGTAATTGTCCGATTGCGCAGTGGAGGCGCTATAAGACATATGCAGACTTTCACTCGCGACGGTCGCCGACACGTTGCCGCCTCTGGCATTGCCGTTGCCGCGATAAAAAACGCCGGCGCGTCCCTCGCGATAGATTTTCTCTTCGGCAGTCGCGAACTCGGGGGGAGCAGACTTCACCTGTATGGTGCCGCCTATGCTGTCGCCGCCGACGCTGACGGGCGTGATACCCGCGAACACGGTGGCGCTGGCAACCTTGCTCGGATCGATATAGGACAGCGCCGAATTCATATGATTGGGACAGGCGGCCACCAGATCCATGCCGTCCACCTGCACGCGGATACGGTCATCCGCCAAACCGTGAATGACCGGAAGACTCGAAACCCCGCCCGCTCCTTGCAGGCTCACACCGGGAACATCCTGTAGCAGCCGTGTGCTGTCGCTGCTGGCCGCACGCTGCGCGGCCAAGCCCCCCTTGTCGGGAGAGGATGCACCGAGCGACGAGTTTGCGGACCTGAACGCAGTAACCTCCACCGTACCCAGCGCGGGTGCGGCGATCACCGCATCCTGCGGCGCTTCATCGGCCATAACCATAAACGGTAAAGCGGCAAGCGGGGCGATAAAATATTTCAAGGGGAGCTTATTTATTGCCCCGCGACTCAACGTTAATTTTCTCATTTTCAGATCGTGCTGCTACTTGCCCGCCTTAAACGGATCGGCATAACGCGGGTTGCTTAAAAATTCATGGTCGGTCAAGGTATGCAGGAAAGCGATGATGTCCGCCTTATCCTGCGCGTTCAGGTCGATTTTATCGATGCGCTGATCTTTCAGCGGACTCTTGCGCCCGTCGCCTTTGAACGCGCCGCTTTCAATCTCGCGACCGTGACCCGCATAAAAATCCAGCACGCCCTCCAGATCGGCGATGCTGCCATCGTGCATATAAGGTGCGGTGACCGCCACATTGCGCAAACTGGGCGCGCGGAACATGCCCATATCTTGCGGCCTGCCGGACAATTCGTAAATGCCGCGATTGCCCTCGGGAAACGCGCCCTTGCCATCGAGGTTATACAGGCCGGTATTGTGGAACGGGGTCGCCACCTCCGCACTGTTGGCGGTCATCACCTGATCGTTGAAGTTAAAGCTGCCGTGGCACTGCGAGCATTGCGCCTTGTCGGAAAAAAACAATAGCCGCCCGCGTTCCTCGTTCACGGAAAGTTTTAACCGCTGCTGCAAGTATTGGTCGTATTTGCTGTTGGCGGAAATCAGTCCGCGCTGGAAGCAGGCTATCGCCTTGATAATGTTCTGTAGCGAAATGGCTTGCTCTTCACCGGGAAACACCTGTTTGAATTGCTCCGCATAGCTAGCATCGGCACGCAGACGCTCCAAAATCACGGGCTTGCTCTGGTCGTTCACGCCCATCTCGACCGGATTATCCCCCAGCAAGGGGTTGAGCATCTGGCGCTCCATCGAAGCGAGGGAATAATTGGCCCAGGTGAAGTAAACATGGTAGGCCGAGTTGGCCAAACCCTGCGCGCCGCGCAAGGTGTGTTCGCCGGTCGAACCGGTCGCCACGGCCTTGCCGTCGGTGAACGCAAGATTCTGGAAGTGGCAGGAGGCGCAGGCATAAGTACCGTTCCCCGACAGCCGTTTGTCGTAGAACAAGCTGCGCCCCAACTGGAACTTTTCTTCCGACATCGGGTTGTCCGCCGGCACTTTAGGCTGCGGAAAATGCGCGGGAAGTTCCCACTTCCATACAGGCAATGCGGGGTGCGCAATGCGCGGCAACAAGAAATAGGCCGACAGTCCCGCCAGCAAAACCAACGTAGCCAGCCCCGACAGAAAATACTTTCTTGCTTGCTGCTCCATATTTCTCAAAGCTCCCCCCAAATTCCCCAACGCCGGGCTATGGATAGTTAATTGAACTCAATTAAAGAGTACATGCCGCCCAAACACCGTCGCCGCACCCAACCGGCGATATGCCGGTGAATGCGGCGACGGAAAGCGCCACGACAGATCAACCGGGAAATTATCTAACCACGAACAATTTCTGTGCCGCGCCATCGTTAATGGGCAGCCCCGTATTCAAATCAATCTGGAATTTATCGAAGTAATAAGAGGCGCTGCCGCCCATACACATCTGCATCCCGCCCATCATGGTGAAGCAGTCAGTCTTGCCCGCCATCCATGTCTTCTTGGTGGTCAGGTCCACACCGCCCCACAGCGCGTTTAAATCCAGCGCAATCTTCTGGGTTGCCGCATTGAAATTCGCAAACGACATTGCCATACGGTTCGGGCTGCCGCAACCGTTGATGACCTCTCCGCTCGCCGGATTTGCCTTGCACCCTGTCGCCCCCAGATGCACCATGGTCGTCGCGGCTGGCACTGCACTGGCGACGCCCCCAACAAGCACATCGGGCGTAAATTCGATTTTGGTGAACTTGCGCCCGCTCTGCCAGGACCAATTCATCGCGGAATTCTGCAAAGGGGTCGGCGTGGTCGCCGCCGTAATGTCGCTATGGTTCAATTTACCGGGCACGCCCACGGTCAATGCTATGCCCACATAGTTGCCGGGAGCCACTTTTCCGGTGATCGCGGTGTAGGTTGCGGCAGTCCCGCCCGCACAGCTTCCCGCGCCATCTTCAAAATCCAGCAAAGCCACGTTCCTGTCCTGATTGGCATTAACGTCCATCACGACAGGCGTGTATTTTCCCGCCGCATCAATCAGCGCCACGCTGGAAACATAGAAACGCAAATCCTTAATCTTTCCCGGCGTATTGAGGCTGCCCAAAGTCAAGCTCGTTGAAGAGCAGCCGCCCGTACCGATAGTCGTTGCACCTTTGACCACATCAAAATTGATCGTCACCGCCTGTGTCGCCGCGGCTAGTGCTGCACCGGCATTGTTGGCGGCAATCAGCGATTTCAATGTGCCCGCGCCCGGAATGCTGTTGGCATTTACTGCCACCGGTGTAAACACAGCACCGGCAGCGGCGACATTGCTGCTCGCCTGATATTGCAAAACCGCTTCGGCCTGACTCAGCAACGTGCTTTGCGTTGCGCTGTCCGTACTGGGCGTTGTCGCTGAACCGAGCGCTGACTTACCGCGCTTCAACACTTCCGCCACGGTCTTGGCCGCTTCGTGCGCCCTGAAATAGCCGTTGCTTTGGTTGGTTGCAGTTGCTTTCAGCGCGACATAGTTATCCAGCACGTTTACGCCACTTGCCGCCGCGATGCCCAAAGTTTGCCCCACTGCGGCAACGGCAGAGGCGGACGATGCCCCCGCCGCAATCTTGTCTTGCACCAGAGTAGTCAACGGACTCACGAACGAAGCGCCCGCCGGAGCAGTCAGGGTGAACGCCGTGCCGACCGGCGCGCCGGTATCCTGGTCTACGGAAGTGGCGGGAACTTCAGCCACTATCGGAAATTTCGTTTCTTGCCCGGGAGTAATCCCGGTGATGGTGTAAGCGCCATTGGCGGCGGTAACGCCAGACGGCTCCCCGGCATCGCACACGCCGTTGTTGTTGGTGTCCAGACACACTTTGGCGCCGCTCAGATAACCGTCGGCGACGATCCCCGAAAATGAGGCGGCAGGAGGGTTGCTGGAGTTGTTGCTGCCGCCGCACCCCGCAAACAGCAACGCAATTGCAGTCATACCGACGCCGATTTCCAACCCTTTACGCAACTTGTTATTGGATAACATTTTATTTACTCCCCCGAAAAATTGGCAAAAAACACCGGAACCTTGGCGCCGAATGATTTGAAGCGCTCAATTTATACGAGAAGATTAAATTTCGGAATGCGGCATTTTGTCGCACCCCCGGCCACTGACAACATCGGACAAGCGCAGTACACTGCGCAGGCAGCAACTACACACCCACCACAGGAGACCATCATGAACCGCAGGGAATTACTACTGGGCGTTACCGCAATGGCAACCGCCGCAATCGCGGGCAAAGCCTTTGCCGCCGAACATGAACACGAACATGCAGGAAAGGAAATGGCGCATGAACATTCATCCGCCCACCACGATAAATTGATTGCGGCTGCCGCCGATTGCGTACTCAAGGCCAATCTGTGCCTGCAGCATTGCATAGTCGCCATGGGCAAGGGCGAAAAAGACCTCGCCGCCTGCGCCAAATCTTCCAGCCAAGTCGCCGCTATCTGCACCGCATTGCAGCAACTCGCTTCCGCCGACTCCAAGCAATTGCCGCAACTCGCCAAGGTGGCGATGGAGATATGCAAAGACTGCGAGGAAGAGTGCAAGAAGACCGAAAGACATCCTGAATGCAAGGCATGCAAAGAAGCCTGCGCCGCTTGCTACCAGGAATGCAAAGCCATTGCCGCGTAAACCACCGGGCGCACCTGTTGCGCCCTGTTTCCCAAGGATGCGGCAAAATGCCGCATTCCAATTTTCCCCCGTCCGTTTTACATTTCACACCGCCAGGTCGGCAAGACAGTATCTCCTCCCAAGGGCTGCCTCGATCATTTCCGCCGACTTGGCTTTTGCTTCCCCGCGACAGATTGTGCGTTTCCCTTGCAGTGATTACCGGAGTCCGTCATGCAAACCCCATACACGCTGCACTGTATCGCCTGGCAGGCAGGCGGCTCACTGTTTCAGGACGTGCGCGTGGCAGCATGCGCGAGTGGAATGCTGAGCGCCGCAGAGATGCTTATGGACGAACTGGATGAGACGAGCCGCCATGCGCTCGCATTGAGTATAGGCGGCAAAGCCATCGGCTGCGCGCGCCTCACACCGCAAGGACACATCGACCGCATCGCGGTAATGCCGCACGAGCAGCGCGCACAAATCAAGGCCGCCTTGATCGAGATACTGAGCGATTATGCGCAGCAAATCGGACTAACGCCGACCATCAGCGCAGACTCAAAGCACGAGGTGTATTTAAGCCGCCTGTCCGCCTGAAGATATTGCCAACGAGTCGCTAACAAACAAGAGCATGGCAGGTCTTACATTTGACACTTTGCTAAGCATGTAAAACGTAAGGCCTGCCCCGCGCTCGCTTGCGCAAGTCCGGTTGACCGTTGGGTTCGGCTTCAAGCTCACGCTCTACGTGAATGGCGCGAGACGTAGTTGCGTAGCACTTCGTCCATGCGTGACTGCCAGCCTTCGCCAGTGGATTTGAAAAACGCCAAGACCTCTTGGCTGTAGCGCACTGATACGAGTTGCTTTGCGTTCTCAGATTTTGGGCGTCCGCGCAGTGCTCGCATTGGAACCATCGACTTCAACTGCTTTGGCGTGAGCGGCTGAGCGTCTGGATCAGCCTTGGCAGCAGCGGTAATAGCCTTGTCTTCTTGCAAAGTAGGCATCACGACGGATGTGCGTTTAGATATTTTTGACATAGTGTGTTACCTCGCGACGATTGGCTTGACGCAGGCTGATAATTCTTCGCATCTTGCCACGTTCAACAAATGCCACGTAGTAGAGGATGCCAGTCTTTGGTGCGAGCGCAACCATGCGCAACTCGCCGTACTCGAAGCGGTCATCGACCCAAACCAGCGCAGCTTCCCAATCGAGTTCATCTGCCAACGCAAGAGAGACGCCATGCTTCGACTGGTTTGTTGCGTCTTTGACTGGGTCGAACTCGATTTTCATGCTTTACTGTAGCTACAATAAATTAGCTTGTCAATCAAGATGCAGGCCGAATTTTTACGGGGCAGAACGAATGAAAGGGACGCTACAGTACTAGACCTGACCCCGTGCCTTCCTTAGCCGCCATAGGCAGCAAAAACGACATGGCTATTCCTTTACTCGCAACTCACCTCGTTGAAACCGCTCTGAAATAACCGGAACGCAGAGTTGAAAGCCAAGAGATTCAGCCATTTCGTTGGATTGAACCGATGATGGTTGAGCGTAAATTTGCTCAATAATTCTTTCGTGTAGGTCGTTATCCCCCTTTGGTCTCGCTTTCCCGTCAGCCCTCATCATGAATACTCCCCGAGCAATTGACTTCCAGCCGTCGCAAGCTTGCCCAATTGCCGCTGCTTGTGCAGGACTGGGGCGCCAGCCATCAGCGGCGTTTGTCATAGTTGCGTAAACGGCAAGTGCAATAAAGAACACCCAATATCGTGGTGAAAAATTGCTTTTCATAAATGCTCTCCGAGTTGTAATGTCCATGGATGGGAGCTAACGTTGAAATGGAAAACATCCCATAAGGCGGCAATGTCGCCCATATCGGCAAACATTGTCAAGCGCCTCTAATTCCCTCTAATTTCCATTGTATTAGCCGATTTCCCAGCCGGGCTTTCATTTTAGGGCAACCTGAAATTTCGCGGATGAAAGTTAAAGCCAGGCCTCAAGACTCGCCCAATTTGCTCAACCGCATGCGCGCCGAAGAAACCGACGGAGGCTGGCCTTACGTGTTACATGCTTGGTGAAATGTCAAATGCAAGGCCCGCAGTTGCGCGCTTGTTGGGCGGTGACTCTTGGCTGCGTGGTCGTCCGGCTGGAGGGGCGAACGATAACGGCATCGTGTGAAATTGAAAGTGCGGCATTTTGCCGCACCCCGTCCGCTTCATCTATCGGTAAAATCAGCGCCATGAATTCTTCCCTGCTCGCCACGCAAACCGGCCACGCCCAACTCCAACGTCTCATCGCCTTGCGCGCCATCGCCGTTTTCGCCCAATGCGCGACGCTGGCGCTGGTGCGCTACTTTCTGGAAATGGAGCTGGCATGGTTGCCGATGCTGGCCTGCGTCGCGCTGCTGGCGACATTCAATCTGCTGTCCTGGCTGCGTCTGCGCGCCGACTATCCGGTTGCCAATCTGGAATTATTCATGCAGCTAAGCGTCGATGTGTGCGCCCTTTCGGTGCTGCTCTATTACGCGGGCGGCTCGACCAACCCCTTTGTCTCGCTGTACTTGCTGCCGCTGGTTATCGCCGCCGCCACTTTGCCGCAGCGCCACACCTGGACGATGGCGATTTTTACCACCGCCTGTTACACCGCGCTGATGAAGTACTACCAGCCCTTGCCCGGAGCGCACGCGGCTGAGGGCGGCGGCATGTCCATGCACGAGCACATGCAGATGGCGCCGGACGATGCGTTCAACATGCATGTGCTCGGTATGTGGCTGGGCTTTGTGATCAGTGCTGCGGTGGTGGCGTATTTTGTGGTGAAAATGGCGAGCGCGGTGCGTGAACGCGACGAGAAACTCGCGCGCATCCGCGAAGAGACGTTGCGCAACGAGCGTATCGTTGCACTGGGTTTGCAGGCCGCCAGCGCCGCGCACGAAATGGGCACGCCGCTATCCACGCTGTCCGTCGTGATCGGCGAGTTGCGGCACGAAACGGACGCTTTGCCCGAGTGGCGCGAAAGCCTGACTTTGCTGGACGGACAGGTGCGCAACTGCAAGCGCATCCTCGACAAACTGCTCAGCAACGCACAAGATGCCGCGCCCGTCGCGCCGCAATCGGTGGAGGAATTTATCCGCCAAACCTTGGACGAATGGCAGTTGTTGCGTCCCGCCGTACACCATCGTTATCACGCTTCCGGCCCGCAACCCGCGCCACAACTGCGTATCGACCCTTCGTTGCGCGCCGCCTTGCTCAATTTGCTCAACAACGCCGCCGATGTATCACCCGATGAAATCGACATCCGCCTGATTTGGGATGCGGCTCAATTCACACTGGAGATTCAAGACCACGGGCCGGGGCTTACCCCCGAGGCTGCCGACTATGCCGGGGCAGCATTTTTCACCACCAAGAAAGAAGGACGCGGACTGGGGTTGTTTTTAGCCAACGCGACCATCGAGCAACTCGGCGGCAAGGTCAGGCTATTCAACCGGGACGGCGGCGGCGCCACCACCGAAGTCATGCTGCCGCTAAAAGAAAAAACATGAGCCACCCCGGCGCCGATAGTCCGTCATTGCTGCTGGCCGATGACGATACGACATTTTGCGCGGTACTCTCACGCGCGCTTGAAAAACGCGGTTTCGCGGTGACTGTCGCCAACAGCGTCGAGCAAGCATTGCCGCTGGCAAAAGCGTATCCGCCGGAATACGCGGTGGTCGATCTAAAGATGGAGGGGGCATCCGGCCTCGTGTTGATTCAGGCGCTGCACGAACTCGACCCCGCCACACGCATCGTGGTGTTAACCGGCTATGCCAGCATCGCCACCGCCGTGGAAGCCGTCAAGCTCGGCGCCACACAATATCTCGCCAAGCCCGCCAATGCCGACGAGATTGTCGCCGCATTTGGCCATGCCGCCAGCACCATGCTGCCGCTTACCGCCCTCCCGGCTTCGGTCGACAGGCTGGAGTGGGAACATATCCAGCGCGTGTTGCAGGAGCAGCAGGGCAACATTTCCGCCACGGCCCGCCTGCTCAACATGCATCGCCGCACTTTGCAGCGCAAGTTGGCCAAGCGCCCCGCAAATTTTTAAACCTGTATTTAATCCAGATAGTTCACTAGCAAAAATTACGTCATTCCGGCGAAGGCCGGAATCCAGATAATTAATATTTTCTCGCGCGAGCGAGTCAGCCCCCTGTTTTTGTCTGCTTCGCAGAATATTTTTTGTAACTGGATTCCGGCCTTCGCCGGAATGACGGTCTAATAAACAATCCGGGTTTAAGCCGCCCCTTTGTGAAACTGCCCGCCATTCGGGCTAGCCCGCGGTGTGTGACACTCCCGGGTTTATCGGTTTTACCCCGCAGCCTCACCATTGCCGCTATACAAACACCCTGTGCAGGCGGAAATGACAGGCCGCCCAGTACCGACTAGAATGCGCCTCAGTGCCCGTTACACTCATCCGCCACTATGCCACTCATGTCGAAACTGCTGGCTCTGCTCTGCCTAGGCTTGCTCAGCCTGAGCGGACGCGTATACGCCCAAGAGGTTCGCGTCGGCATATACGAAAACGAGCCCAAAATATTCACCGATGCGAACGGGATTCCATCCGGTATTCTTATTGATGTGCTGAAGGTGATTGCCGACAAGGAGGGCTGGCAGCTTGGCTATGTTCCCTGCGAGTGGGACTCATGCCTGAAAAAGCTTGAATCGGGCGCCATAGACCTGATGCCGGATATGGCTTACGCCACAGAACGGGAGCGGCGCTTCGACTTCCACACCACCCCGGCGCTGCATAGCTGGTCGCAAATTTACCGCAGCAAAAATGTTGCCATTGCCTCGGTGCTTGACCTGAAGGGCAAGCGCGTCGCCCTGCTCGAAGGCGGCATCCAGGAGGAGGCTTTTACCACCCTGATGCAAGGCTTCAGCGTCAACACAGAAATCATACGCACCAAAACCCTGGAGGAAGCCTTTCAGCTAGCCCAGTCGGGCAAGGCGGATGCCGCCGTCGCCAACCATTATTATGGCGACCTGCACAAAGCCAATTTCAAACTGCTGGAAACCCCGATCATTTTCCAGCCTTCCCGCTTGTTTTATGCGACAGCCCAGGGACGCCACCCGGAATTGCTTAACAGCATAGAAAAATATTTGGCGGAATGGCAAAAAAATCCCGATTCGCCGTATTTTGAAATCGTCAAACGCTGGGGCGGCCACGTTCCGCCCGCGTTCATTCCGCCTGTTTGGTGGAAGGTTCTGTTTGCCGTCACCGGGCTGATGCTGCTATTCCTGCTCGGCATGGCGATCTTGCGCAAGCAAGTGATGAGCAGAACGCAAGAACTTCAATCCAACCTCACCTTGCTCAGCATGGCCGGGCAATTGGCCAAAATCGGCGGATGGTCTGTCAAATTACCGGAGATGACCCTGATCTGGTCGGATGAGGTGTGCGCCATCCACGAAGCGCCTCCCGGCACTCACCCCACCGTGGCGGAAGCCACCAACTTCTATGCACCGGAAGATCGGCAGCATATGAAGGAAGTGATCGACAAGTGCATTCAGAACGGCGCCCCCTTCGATGAAGAGTTTCGTATTATCACGGCCAAGGGCAACCGTCGGTGGACACGCATCATCGGGCAGGCGATACGCGACGAACATGGCGTTATCACCCGGATTCAGGGCGCGTTTCAGGACATCTCCAACCTCAAGCGCGCGGAAGAGGAGCGGCTCGCCAATCTGGAACGCTACCAACTCCTGTTTCAGTCGCTGACCTCGGCCTTCGGTTTGCACGAGATTATCTGCGACGCGGCGGGCAAGCCTGTCGATTATCGTTTTCTGGAAGTTAATCCCGCGTTTGAAACGCTGACCGGACTCAAAGCCGCCGACCTCATCGGACGCACCGCGCTCGATGCAATCCCTACTCTGGAAGCATTTTGGATAGAGCGTTACGGGGCGGTCGCGCTCAACGGCAAAACGGCCCGGTTTGAGTATTTCGTGCCGGAAATGGGCCGGCATTTTGAAGTCGTCGCCTATTCGCCCAAGCATGGGCAATTCGTCACGCTGTTCTCCGATGTCACCGCGCGCAATCAGATGGAAAGCATGCTCATCGAAAACGAGCGCAAGTATCGCGAGTTGACCGAAAGCATCAATGATGCGATCTGGACGCTGGATGCCGAGTCGCTGCGTTTCACTTACGTCAGTCCTTCCGTGTTCAAACTGCGCGGCTACACGCCGGAAGAGATCATGGCTGAGCCCATGGATGCGGCGCTAACCCCGGAAGGCGCCACCCATATCAGAAGCCAGATCGCCCGAGGGGTGGAAGAATACCTGGCGGGGAAACGCACAGCCGATCAATTCAATACCGAGGAGATCGAGCTGCGTCGCAAAGACGGCAGCTTGGTATGGACCGAGGTGGTGACCAATTTTTATCGCAATGAGCATACCGGCAAGATCGAGATTCGCGGCGTAACGCGCGACATCAACGAACGCAAACGAATGGAAGAATCGCTGCGCAAACTGTCGCTGGCGGTGGAGCAAAGCCCAAACAGCATCGTCATCACCGATCTGGACGGCAATATCGAGTTCGTCAATCTGGCTTTCACCAAAATCACCGGCTACACATTAAACGAGGTCATCGGCAAAAATCCGCGCATTTTGCGCTCCGGCAAAACACCCAGGGCAACCTATAACGAGCTGTGGGCGCAGCTTACCCGCGGCGAAACATGGAAAGGCGAGTTAATCAACCGCCACAAAGACGGAACTGAAATCGTCGAGTCGGTGTTGATTTCTCCGGTGCGCCGCGCCGACGGACAGGTGACCAACTATCTGGCGATCAAAAACGACATCACCGAAATAAAGAAAACCCAGGCGCATATCGACAAGTTGGCGCACTTCGATCAACTCACCAGCCTGCCCAATCGCACTTTACTCAAAGCGCGTTTCGATTATGCGTTGAGCCTGGCACAGCGCAGCCACGAAAACATGACTGTGATGTTCCTCGACCTGGATCACTTCAAGGATGTGAACGACACGCTCGGACATTCTGTGGGCGACCAGTTGCTGATGGAAGTGGCCAAGCGCCTCAAGGCGATGTTACGCGATCAGGACATTCTGGCGCGGCAAGGCGGCGATGAATTCGTGTTGATCTTGCCCGGCGCCGACGAGAACGGCGCGGCACTGGTCGCGAGCAAAATCATCGAGACTGTTTCCCGGCCTTACCAGATAGAGGAACAGGAACTCATCGCCACCCCGTCCATCGGCATCGCCATTTATCCGCATGACGGCGAAGATTTCGAAACCCTGTCGAAGAATGCCGACACCGCCATGTATCGCGTGAAACAAGAGGGACGCAACGATTTCCGTTTCTTCACTTCGGAAATGCAGACGCATTCGGCGCGCGCCCTGAAACTGGGCAACGCGCTGCGTCATGCCGTGAGCCGCAACCAGTTGCAGATGCATTATCAGCCGCAATTGTCGATACAGGACGGGCATGTCGTCGGGGCGGAAGCCTTGCTGCGCTGGACGCATCCCGAATTGGGGGCAATTTCGCCCGCCGAGTTCATCCCGATTGCCGAAAACAGCGGCCAGATCATCGCCATCGGCGAATGGGTGTTGCGCACCGTGGCTCGCCAGCTGAAAGCGTGGATAGATAGCGGACTGCCCCCTATGGTGATAGCCGTGAACTTGTCTGCCATCCAATTTCGCCAACCCAACCTGCCGGAACTGGTGACTGGCATTCTGGGCGAAGTCGGGCTTCCTCACGAATATTTGGAACTGGAACTTACCGAAGCGGTCGCCATGGATGACCCCCAGGGCGCGGTGGCCATGATGGATAAACTCAGTGCATGCGGCATCCGCATGTCCATCGACGATTTCGGCACGGGATATTCTTCGCTAAGTTACCTCAAGCGCTTCAAGGTGTACAAACTCAAAATAGACCAATCCTTTGTGCGCGACATCACCGACGACCCGGATGACAAAGCCATCGTTTCCGCCATCATCAACATGGCCAGCAGTCTGGGAATGCAGACCATCGCGGAAGGCGTGGAAACCTCCGGGCAATTGGCATTTTTGCGCTTGCAGGGCTGCGATGAGGTGCAAGGGTATTACTTCAGCAAGCCGCTACCGGCGGAACAGTTTGAGCTGTTCGTGAGAAAAGCCTAGTATTTTTTCCCCATCCTGCAACTGCGATTAAATTAGAATGTGCCTGGCAACATCAGACTGAAGCTCGTCACACCGGCTCAGGCGGAATAAGAAACCACCGGCCGGTTTTAGTGGACTGGCTAGTCATCCCGACCCAGCACGCAAGCTCCGTAACATAATCATTTTCCGGGGAGAAAATATGAGTGCCAACAAACCAGTCAATTTGCAGGAAGCCGTCAGCAAGCTCGACACCCTGCCCGCCATGCCGGTCATCGCGCAAAAGATACTCGCGCTTGACCTGGAAAGCGAAGAGGGCGAAAGGGCAATGCTCAAACTCATAGAACAAGACCCGCAGATCGCGGCCAAAATAATCGGCCTGGCCAATACGCCTTTGTTCGGCGCCTCGAAACGCGTGTCGTCAATCAACGATGCAGCCATGCTGCTCGGCATTACCCGCGTCAAATCCGTCACCATGGGTATCGCGGTGATGTCTTCATTGATAAAGAAAAATCCCGGCAAACTGGATGTGCAAGGCCTGTGGCTGCATAGCCTGGTCGTTGCCCTGGGGCTGCGCACCATTGCACGCGCCATGCCGCGCAATACGCGCCCGCTCGACGACGAGATTTTTTTGGCCGGATTGCTGCACAACATAGGTTACATGGTGCTGAACCACCTCGACCAAGCGCGCAGCGATGAACTGCACACCCGCTTCGCCACGGAAAAAGGTCGCCCTACTCTGGAAATAGAGGCCGAGTTGCTGGAAATGAACCACTGCGAACTGGGCGCCGAACTGGCGCACTTCTGGGAACTGCCGGAGACCATCGTTGCCGTGCTGCGCTACCACCATGAACCGGAGAATGAACTTGCCGCAGTCGG
Source organism: uncultured Gallionellaceae bacterium (assembly GCA_964639585.1). Classification (GTDB taxonomy): domain Bacteria; phylum Pseudomonadota; class Gammaproteobacteria; order Burkholderiales; family Gallionellaceae; genus PALSA-1006. The sequence continues at coordinate 111,241 of CAZXDK010000002.1, forward strand.
TCAACCGCTGGTGAAGATGATCAATCTGGCCAGAAAAATATTAAATGCCTTTAGCATCAATGAACAAGTAAAAGCCGAGATTTCACCCGAAGAATGGGAAGCACTGGGGATTGATCCGGTTATGGAGACCGAACTGGTGGAACAGATACTCAAACAGGCAGAGGAAGCCAGACAAACCGCGGGAACTTTCCCTTAACACGATTGCTGCTGCAACTCATTCAGGTCATTGATGGCCATCAGAATACGGCGCGTAGCTTGTGCAAACTCATTCCTCAGCAAATCATGCGCTGCCAAGTGTTTTCCCTCCAGCACGTGGGCGAGAATAACTCCGGCGAAACCGTGAAACAAAGCGTGCTCCGCCTCCAAGCGCCGAAAGGCGGAAAAACCGCCGTATTTCATCTTGCCGACGCCTCGTAACCAGCCGCCCAATTCACAGTTATCCTGCAGTCCCGCTTCTTTTGGCGACCAATCCCCGGCCTCTTCCGCATTGATATGCTTTAATAATTCCGCACTCCAGTTGATGTGCTCTTCAGCCGCCGCAGCAAGATCGATACCCGCATTGAGGAAATATTCCTTCTGACCATAGCCCGCACCCACACTGCCCACTCCAAGCGAAATCGACATATCATTTTCCTTTAAGGGATACTGTTAAACAGTGTTACAGCGCGATTTATATTCACCTGTTGCAATCATGGCAATATGCCAAACGGCCTAGTACCTATCTAGATACTTGCCTCCGGCGTCTATGCCTTACGGTAGTTAGCCCGATAAAAAATGCGCCGCTTGCTATAATCGCGCTACTTTTTTCACGTTAGCCCTCATGAAGTTTTTCTTGTCTCTGCTGTTCACGCTGCTGTCCCTCCCCTCTCTGGCTGCAGGCCTGGAGTTGCCCGTAGCGCCGTTATTTGCGGCCAAGTCTTACGTGCTCTACGACTACACCAGCAATCAGGTTTTGCTCGGCAAAAATAGCGACGAGCACATTCAGCCCGCTTCATTGACCAAATTAATGACCGCTTATGTCACCTTCGGCGCCATCAAACAAGGCAAACTCTCGCTCAACCAGCATGTCACGCCGTCCCAATACGCGCTGCATGCCCAAGGGGAAGAGTCGCGCATGTTTCTGGAGCCTAACAAACCCGTGAAAGTGGATGATTTATTGCGCGGACTTATCGTGCAGTCCGGCAACGATGCGGCGCGGGTGCTGGCGGAAACCATCGCTAATAACGAGTTGGTGTTTGCCACCGACCTGATGAACAAAGAGGCGCAGCGTCTGGGCATGAAAAACACCCATTTCGTCAACGCCACCGGACTGCCCGAAGAGCAGCATTACAGCAGTGCCGCCGATCTGGCGCTGCTCGCCGCGGCCATCGTGCGCGATTTCCCCGAGTTCTATTACATATACTCGATACGCGAATTCCAGTACAACAACATCAAGCAGTTCAACCGCAACCAGTTGCTCTGGCTCGACCCTTACGTAGACGGGATGAAGACAGGCCACACCGATAGCGCTGGCTTTTGCCTGGTTGCTTCCGCCAAGCGCGAGCAGCACCGCCTGATCTCGGTGCTCATGGGCGCTCCCTCGGAAAACATGCGCACCAGCGAAAGCCAGCGCCTGCTGAATTACGGCTTCCAGAATTTTGAAATCGTCCCCTTGTACAAGAAGGATCAACCCGTCAGTTCAGTACGCACTTGGAAAGGCACGGAAAACAAGCTCGACATCGGTTTCCGCGACGACCTGTTCGTGACCATACCCAAAGGGCTGCGCGAGCAACTGAGAGCCACGCTGGAAACCCGGCATCCACTCATTGCTCCGGTGGAAAAGGGTCAAACCATAGGCATGCTGAAACTCAGCCTGAACGGCAAGCCTTATCTGGATCTTCCGCTCGCCGCGCTGAATAACGTCCCCTTGGCGAACGTGTTTTCGCGCGGCGTGGATACCCTGCGTTTGCTGTTTGATTAACGCCCGCCCTCCTTTTAGCAAGGGGAGTGGAGAGAGGCAAAGGGAAATTCTTTTGTTGCATAACTGGGGGATGGCGCATGCCATGCCCCTGAGGAAAACGCTATGACAGTCTATTTGAACGGTCAATTCCTGCCCATCGCTGAAGCGAAAATTTCCGTGCTGGACAGAGGTTTTATCTTCGGGGATGGCGTGTACGAAGTTATCCCGGTGTACTCGCGCCACGCGTTTCGTCTGGCCGAACACTTGCGGCGCTTGGAGCACAGCCTGGCCGGCATCAAGCTTGCCAACCCGCACAGCGATGCCGAATGGGCGCAGCTCATCCACGAACTCATCGCCCGCAATGCGCCGGAAGACCAATATTTTTACCTGCATATCACCCGCGGCGTGGCAAAACGCGACCATCCTTTTCCCAATCCGCCGGTGCCGCCCACCGTATTTCTGATGAGCAACCCGCTGAACACCCCGCCCGCCGCCTTGCTCGCCAGCGGCATCAGCGCCATCACCGCACCGGACAACCGCTGGCTGCGTTGCGACATCAAAGCCATCTCGCTGCTGCCGAATGTGCTGCTGCGGCAAATGGCCGTCGATGCCGGTTGCGCCGAGACCATTATGATCCGCGACAACGAGTTCATGACCGAAGGTGCGGCCAGCAACATCTTCGTAGTGAAAAACGGCGTCTTGCTCGCGCCGCCGAAAGACCAGCTGATGCTGCCCGGCATCACTTACGACGTGATGCTCGAACTCGCTGCTGCCAACAACATCCCGCATCAGGTGCGCAAGATAATGAAGGACGAGGTATTCGGCGCCGACGAACTGTTGCTCACTTCGTCCACCAAAGAAGTGCTGGCAATCACCACACTGAACGGCAACCCCGTAGGCACGGGACAACCCGGCGCGATGTTCGCCAAGCTGCACGCGCTCTATCAACGATTCAAACAGGAAGTAATGCGCGCATGACTTTAGAACACAGCCTCATCGAATATCCCTGCGATTTCCCCATCAAAGTCTTCGGCCAGTCGCAACAGGGTTTCCCTCAAGCCGTGATGGAGGTCATCGCACGCCACGACCCCGCTTTCAACGCGAGCAGCATCACGCTACGGAACAGCAAGACCGCACGCTACGTGAGCCTCACCTGCACCGTGCGCGCCACCTCGCGCGAGCAACTGGACGCGATTTATCAGGAGCTGTGCGACCACCCGCTGGTGGTGATGGCGCTGTGAGGATTCAGGATTCAGGATTCAGAGTTAAATGACCTCCGGCAAAGCCGGAGGCCGCTTCGACAGGCTTATTGGGTGAGCCCCTCAAAGGGGCCGATAGAACCGTGAGCCGCCCAAGGCGGCATCGCCAACATTTTCCCCCTTTGCAAAGGGGGAGTAAGGGGGATTTAAAATCGTGGCACATCATCCGCTCTCAAATCCCCCCCCCCCTTTTTTTAAAAGGGGGGCTGTTGCAGCACCGCACAACCGTGAGCTCGACTCCCGCATCCTCAATCCGCTAGTTCGCTGTTTGGGGCTCGTCGAATACGCGCCGACTTGGGATGCGATGAAAATCTTTACCACTCAACGCACCCCGGCAACGCCGGATGAAATCTGGCTGCTGCAACACCCGCCCACTTTCACCCAGGGCCAGGCGGGCAAGCCCGAACACCTGCTCAACGCGCACAACATCCCGGTGGTGAAAATCGACCGCGGCGGGCAAATCACCTATCACGCTCCCGGACAACTCATCGCCTATTTGCTGCTCGATTTGCGCCGCTGGAAAATCAACGTGCGCGAACTGGTGCGCCTCATGGAGCAAGCGGTGATCGACCTGCTCGCCGAACACGGCGTCACCGCGCAAGGCCGCGTGGACGCACCGGGTGTTTATGTCGGAGACGCAAAAATCGCCGCACTTGGTTTGAAGATACGCAACGGCTGTTGCTATCACGGCCTGTCGCTGAATGTGGATATGGATCTGACGCCGTTCTCTTATATCAACCCCTGCGGCTTTCTGGGCTTGCGCGTCACGCAAACCAGGGATACGGGCATCGAAACACCGCTGGGTGTTTTACAAACAAGACTGGCGCATCATCTTCTTGCGCTATTGCAACAGCACCTGAAATTCAGCTTCAACCCGGTTGAATGATCTCGCGGATAAAGTTCAAAGCGCCACAGTTAATGGCAGCGCGCGATGTCGAATACCTTTACTGTGCTGGCGATGCCGTGCTTGCCCAAAGCCGCACAAAAATAGACCGGGAGGCCGATTCAAATCCCTGTTGTCATACCCGTCGAATTTAATCTTGACTGAGTTTGGTCAGCCGCTCCAGGGCTTTTTTCAACGGTGAATCTGCCAAACTGTTAGCCAATTCGGTGAGTTGCGACTTTGCGGCGTCGCTCAGGTTGGGTGCTTTTGCGGGTTCCGCGACCGGAGGGGCGCTGACTTGCACGCGAACTTGAATTCCAGTAACCTCGCACCCCAATTCCCGCAGTTGAATAGCTATTTCTGCCGTCATTTGACGCAGTTTGCTGGCGATTGCGCCGTTGTTTGCGCCGAGAGTGAGCGTTTTGTTGTCGAGTTGCAGCACGCGACAGCCGCGCTTCAACGAGAGGGGAATGATGTTTTCCAGTTGCCGTTCCAATGCCATATGCTGTTGCGCTTTGCTGTTTAATTGGGCAAGTTCGCGTGATGAAGTTAACAGGGCGTTGATGCGGTGTGGCACAGAAGTTGGCTGTTTATTGAGTTAGGGGGACGTGTGAATATTATTCTAGTTTCCAACAGATTGGCAAAAACTCGCAGTATTACGCTCACAGGCACACACTTATTGATAGGCGCAGTGTCGGCCTTGGTGCTTTTTATTGGCGCGGTGCTGGCCGCACAATACGCAATTGTGCGCATACAACCGGGTAGCGTCAGCAATGAGTTGCGCGCCTGGCTCTCGGGTGCGCAACAAGACGAACAACAAAAACAGCATGCCTATTTGCGCGAAAGTCTGGACACGATGGCAAAACATCTGGGACAAATGCAGGCGCAGCTTTTGCGCCTGGATACCCTGGGTGCGCGTCTGGCTAAAATCACCGGCATGAAACCGCAGGAATTTTCTTTCGATAAGTTGCCCGCACAGGGCGGCCCTTACCTTCCCGCCGCGCAACAGACGGATGTGTCCCTGAAAAACATGGATCAGCAGTTGGCGAGCCTCGCCACTTTGCTGAGTGACCGCAGCGACAAATTGGTTGCGCTGGAAACCCTGCTGCAGCAAGACAGCCTGAACAAAAGGCTGCTGCCATCCATAGCGCCGATCGCGGAAGGCTGGTACTCCTCCAACTTCGGCTGGCGTATCGATCCCTTCACGGGAAAAAACGCCATGCATGAAGGCGTGGACTTTATGGAGCCGGAAGGGACTGCGATCCACGCTTCGGCAACCGGGGTGGTGGTGTACGCGGATTATCATCCCCAGTATGGTAATATGATCGAGATTGATCACGGCAATGACATCGTCACGCGTTATGCCCACGCTTCCAGGCTGTTAACTAAAGTGGGGGCTGTGGTAAGGCGCGGACAAGAGATTGCCAAGGTAGGAAGTACAGGACGTTCCACGGGCAATCACCTGCATTTTGAAGTGAGATATAAAGGCATCGCCCAAAACCCGGTGCGTTTCCTGCAAAGAGCCGCAAGTTAATCGCGTTAACTTTGTAACGAGGGTGAGGAATGTGCCTCACCCTTTTTTATTGAGTCGTTGTTTACAGAATAACCAGAGAACATGATTTCCAAATTACTGAAAAGTGTATTCGGCAGCCGCAATGACCGCCTGCTTAAACAATACCGCCGCACCGTGGATGCCACCAACGCGCTGGAAAGCAGTGTCGCAGCGCTGTCCGACGAAGAGTTAAAAAACAAAACCGTACTGTTCAAACAACGCGTACAGCAGGGCGAGACACTCGACGCCTTGCTGCCGGAGGCGTTTGCCGTGGTGCGTGAAGCGGGTAAACGCGCTTTGCAGATGCGCCACTTCGATGTGCAATTAATCGGCGGCATGGTGCTGCATTACGGCAAGATCGCCGAGATGCGCACCGGTGAAGGCAAGACGCTGATGGCGACGCTGCCCGCATATTTGAACGCGCTGTCCGGCAAGGGCGTGCATGTGGTGACGGTGAACGACTACCTCGCCGCGCGCGATGCCGAGTGGATGGGGCGGCTGTACCGTTTCCTCGGCTTGTCGGTCGGCGTCATCCTGTCGAATATGGATCATGGCGACAAGCAGGCCGCCTATGCGGCCGACATCACCTACGGCACCAACAACGAATTCGGTTTCGATTACCTGCGCGACAACATGGCCGGGCAGGCGGACGAACGCTTCCAGCGCGGCCTGAATTTCGCCGTGGTCGACGAAGTGGACTCGATTTTGATCGACGAGGCGCGCACGCCGCTGATCATCTCCGGCCAGGCCGAAGACAATCTCGACGTGTATTTGCAGATGAACAAAATCGTGCCTCACCTTACGCGCCAGCAAGAGGAAGAAGGCGAGGGCGATTACCATGTGGACGAAAAAAACCACCAGATTCTGCTGAGCGAAATCGGACACGAGCATGCCGAGCAATTGCTCTCGCAGGCCGGTTTGCTGCCTGCGGGCGGCAGCTTGTACGACCCTTCCAACATCACGCTGATCCACCATTTGTATGCCGCCCTGCGCGCGCACGCCCTGTATCACCTCGACCAGCATTACGTGGTGCAAAACGGCGAAGTGGTGATCGTGGATGAATTCACCGGTCGTCTGATGTCAGGGCGGCGCTGGTCGGACGGCTTGCATCAGGCAGTCGAGGCTAAAGAAGGCGTGACAATACAGAAAGAGAACCAGACGCTGGCTTCGATCACCTTCCAGAATTATTTCCGCATGTATAACAAACTGTCCGGCATGACCGGCACAGCGGATACCGAGGCCTATGAGTTCCAGACTATCTACAACCTGGAAACGGTCATCATCCCGCCGCATCGCCCGACGGTGCGCAAGGATTTGATGGACAAGGTCTACCTCTCGACCAATGAAAAATATGCGGCGGTGATCGCCGATGTGCGCGACTGCCACGAGCGCGGCCAGCCCGTGCTCGTGGGCACGACCTCCATCGAGACGTCCGAACTGCTGTCGAAATTGCTGGACAAGGAAAAATTGCCGCATCAGGTGCTGAACGCCAAGCAGCATGCGCGCGAGGCCGAGATCATCGCGCAGGCGGGCAGTCCGAAGATGATCACCATCGCCACCAACATGGCGGGGCGCGGCACCGACATCGTGCTGGGCGGCAATGTGGAAAAGCCCGTCGAATTGGTGCGCATGGATGAGAGTCTGGACGCGGCCACCCGCGAGCAGCGTGTGGCCGAATTAAAAGCCGCCTGGCAGCCGGTGCACGAACAGGTTGTCGCCAGTGGCGGTTTGCACATCATCGGCACCGAGCGCCACGAATCGCGGCGCGTGGACAACCAGTTGCGTGGACGCGCCGGACGCCAGGGCGACCCCGGCTCCAGCCGTTTCTACCTGTCGCTGGAAGACCCGCTGTTGCGCATCTTCGCGTCGGATCGCGTTGCCGCGATCATGAACAAATTCAAACTGCCGGAAGGCGAGGCCATTGAGCATGTGTGGGTGACCCGCGCCATCGAAAACGCGCAGCGCAAGGTCGAGGCGCGCAACTTCGACATGCGCAAGCAAATCCTCGAATACGACGATGTAGCCAACGACCAGCGCAAGGTGATCTATCAGCAGCGCAACGAGCTGCTGGAAAGCGACGATATTTCCGAGACCATCTCGGCCATGCGCGATAGCGTGATCAACGATATGGTCAACGAATATATTCCGCATGGCAGCATGGAAGAACAATGGGACACGACCGGCCTGGAGAAGGCGCTGGCGGCGGAATTCCAGTTGCATCTGCCGGTCGCGCAATGGCTGGAGCAGGAGAAGCAGCTTGACGAACACGGTCTTGTTGACCGCATCATTGCCACAGCAGGGCAGCAGTATCAAACCAAGGTTGACACCGTCAGCGGTGAAGTCATGCATGGCTACGAGCGCATCGTCATGCTGGGCAGTCTGGATCAGCACTGGCGCGAACATCTCGCGGCGCTGGACCATCTGCGCCAGGGCATCCATCTGCGCGGCTATGCGCAGAAGAATCCCAAGCAGGAATACAAGCGCGAGGCGTTCGAATTATTCGCCAATATGCTGGAAAGCATCAAGCGCGATGTGACGCAAACGCTGATGAATGTGCAAATCCGCAGCAGCGAAGAAGTCGAGGCGGTGGAAGCCCCCCACACACCGGAAAATGTACAGTATCATCACGCCGATTACGAAGACGCACTGGCGCCCAGCGCACCGGAAACCTCCGAACATACGCCCTTTGTGCGGGCCGGTGATAAAGTCGGGCGCAACGATCCATGCCCGTGCGGGTCGGGGAAAAAATACAAGCAGTGTCACGGGAAATTGAGTTGAAACTACCTTTAACGCTACGGGGAGAAGTCGAATGGTAACGAATGAAATGGTTTTAAATGCGTTGCGCAATTCCACCTTAACGGAAGAGCTGCGCGATTCTGAAATCGATCTGCTAGCCAGCCTGATTACGGTGCGCGACTACAAGGCGGGCGAGTACATCCTCAAACCCGGAGTCACCGAATTGAAAGATTCCCTGTTGATTCTCGGGACAGGCGACGTGGAAGCAACCGCACAAACCGGCGGTGAAGAAATGACGCTGCACCTGCTGCAGACTGGCGACTTGGCCGGCATCATCGGTTTTGTAGGCGGCAATGTCATGCAAATCAGCGCGACGACCATAGCCAAAACCGACAGCAAAGTGCTGGTACTGGAACGTTCGCGTTTTGAAACCCTATTGAATTCGCAACCCGCCATCGTGTATTACGTGATGCGCGGCATCGTGCGTTATGTGCACGGCATCGTGCGCCGCATGAATACGCAGTCAGTTGAAATGAACAACTACATACACAAAATCCACGGACGTTACTAAGGAGCACTCCATGCCGGTCAATCTCTCTGCGCCCGTCGCGGCACAACTGTTGCCCGTTGCGGGCGTTTCTTTGGGCACTGCGGAAGCGGGCATCAAGCGCGCCGACCGCAAGGACGTTCTGGTCATCAAACTGGACGAAGGCGCAACCGTCGCGGGTGTGTTCACCACCAACCGCTTCTGCGCCGCTCCCGTGACCGTGTCGAAAGAGCATCTCGCCGCGAACCAGGGCATACGCGCGCTGCTGGTCAACACCGGCAATGCCAACGCCGGTACGGGCGAACAGGGCATGGAGGCCGCGCGCAGCACATGCGCCGCACTGGCCAAACTGCTGGGATGCGCGCCCGAACAAGTGCTGCCCTACTCCACCGGCGTCATCATGGAGCCGCTGCCGGTAGACAAGATCGTCGCGGGCATGCCGCAAGCGATTGCCAACCTGAAGGCCGACAACTGGTTCGACGCTGCGCAAGCCATCATGACCACCGACATCGTCGCCAAGGCCGTATCGAAGCAAGTGCAGATCGGCGGCAAGACCGTCACCGTGACCGGCATGTCCAAAGGCTCCGGCATGATCCACCCCAACATGGCCACCATGCTGGGCTACATCGCCACCGATGCCGCCGTTGCAACACCGCTGCTGCAACAGATCGTGTCTGAGGCAGCGAACAAATCTTTCAACTGCATCACCGTGGATGGCGACACCTCCACCAACGACTCGCTCATGCTCATCGCCACCGGCAAGAGCGGTGTTGCAATCGACGCCGCGAACCGTGCAGCATTGCAAGCGGTCATCACCGAAGTCGCCACCTTGCTGGCGCAAGCCATCGTGCGCGACGGCGAAGGCGCGACCAAGTTCATCACCATCCAGGTTGAAGGCGGTAAAGACGAAGCCGAATGCAAAAAGATAGGCTACGCCATCGCGCATTCGCCGCTGGTTAAAACCGCGTTCTTCGCTTCCGATCCCAACCTCGGGCGCATCCTCGCCGCGATAGGTTATGCAGGCGTGAGCGACCTCAACGTTGCGACATTGAAGCTGTATCTAGACGATGTGCTGGTAGCCGAAAACGGCGGGCGCGCGGCGAGCTATCAGGAAGCCGACGGCCAGCGCGTGATGCAGCAAAGCGACATCACCATTCGGGTTGTATTGAATCGCGGCGCGGTGAACGCCACGCTGTGGACGTGCGACTTCTCTTACGACTACGTGAAAATCAACGCGAGTTATCGCAGTTGATCCTTTCGCCCGGGTAGCGATATGGCGCATCTGTTTGAACCGCTAAAATTACGCGACATCACGCTGGCTAACCGGATCGGCATGCCACCGATGTGCCAATACTCGGCAACGGATGGCGTAGCCGCAGACTGGCACTTCGTGCATTACGCCAGCCGCGCCACGGGCGGCATCGCGCTGATGATCGTCGAAGCAACCGCCGTGACGCCGCCGGGACGCATTAGCCCCGGCGATCTGGGGCTGTGGAGCGATAGTCAAATCGAGCCGCTGGCGCGCATCGCCCGCTACGCACAGCAACAAGGATGTGTCGCCGCCATTCAATTGGCCCACGCGGGCCGCAAAGCCAGCGCGCCCTTGGGATGGCTGCCGCAGAAAACCCTAAACGCGACCGAAGGCGGATGGCCCGTGGTGGCGCCTTCCCCGCTCCCTTTCGGCGAGGGCTATGCAGTCCCTAACGCGCTTGACAAACCCGCCATCCGGCAAGTCGTCAACGACTTTGTCAGCGCTGCCCGACGCGCCCTGGCGGCGCACTTCCAGGCGGTGGAAATCCACGCCGCGCATGGTTATTTGCTGCACCAGTTTTTGTCTCCGCTGAGCAATCAGCGCACCGATGAATACGGGGGCAGCTTCGAAAACCGCACCCGTTTGGTTCGCGAGGTGGTCGCTGCCGTGCGCGCCGAATGGCCGCAAAATTTGCCGGTCTTTATTCGCTTGTCGGCAACAGACTGGGTGGAGGGCGGCTGGAATGCGGACGAAACCGTTGAGCTATGTCGAATACTTAAAGGACTGGGCGTCGATCTGATAGATGTCTCAACTGCGGGGCTAGTCCCGACTGCAAAAGTTCCCGTCGGCACCGGTTTTCAAACTCAATTTTCCGCGCGCATCCGCCACGAAGTCGGCATTGCAACGGCAGCCGTCGGGCTGATCACCTCGCCTACACAGGCCGATCATATCGTGCGCAACGGACAAGCCGACATCGTGCTGCTGGGCCGTGAAATGCTGCGCAATCCCTACTGGCCTTTGTCTGCCGCGCATGCGCTGGGACACGAGATGGCTTGGCCGAAACAGTATTTGCGCGCCGCTCCCGCAGGCTCCAAACCGCGTTAAGCCCCCGGCATGGACAAACTCGACGCCTTCCTCACCCGTGCCGAAGGTCTGCTCTCCCGCCTGGAAAGCATCCTGCCCGGCGCGCAGCCGCAAGCCCCAGATTGGAATGCCGCTGCCGCCTTCCGCTGGGATCACCAGCAACGCACGCTGCATCCCGTTGCCAACTTCCAGCGCATCGCACTCGCCGATTTACTCGGCATAGCCGACCAGAAGCAGCGCATCCAGCAAAACACGCTGCAATTCGTGCGCGGCGGCACCGCGAACAACGTGCTGCTGTCCGGTGCGCGCGGCACGGGCAAATCGTCCTTGGTCAAAGCGCTGCTCAACGAATACGCCGCGCAAGGCCTGCGCGTGATCCAGATCGACAAGCAGGGCTTGATCGACCTGTCGCATATCGTCGGCCTCGTGCAGGGTCACGCGGAGCGTTTCATTTTGTATTGCGACGACCTCTCTTTCAACGATGCCGAGCCCGGCTATCAATCGCTCAAGGCCGCGCTGGACGGCGACCTCGTGGCCTTCTCCGACAACCTGCTGATCTACGCGACCTCCAACCGTCGCCACCTGATGCCGGACTATATGCAAGACAACCTCGCCACCAAACATGTCGGCGATGAAGTGCATCCGGCGGAAAGCGTGGAGGAAAAGGTGTCGCTGTCGGAGCGCTTCGGATTGTGGATTTCGTTTTACCCGTTTACGCAGGATGAATATCTGGACGTGGCGGGACATTGGCTGGCGCATCACGGCTGGCAGCAGGGCATGACGGATGAAGTGCGCACGGCGGCGTTGCAGTGGTCACTCATGCGCGGCTCGCGCAGCGGGCGGGTGGCGGGGCAGTTTGCGAAGGATTGGTGCGGACGCAGATAGCGCATATTGACTCGCAATATCTCAAATGAGATACAATAATGCCAATTTACTGAGCGGGAGATGGCGATGACTACCTCAACAATGATTCATGTGCGTGTTGATAATGAAGTTAAGGCGCAGGCAACTGAAGCGCTTGACGCGATGGGGCTGACTGTTTCGGATGCGGTGCGGCTTTTTCTGAAGCGCGTGGTGGCAGAGCAGGCGATGCCTATCGAACTCAAAGTCCCGAATGCCGAAACGCGTGCTGCAATGGAGGAGTCGCGTGCCATGATTCGTGCACACCGCGCTCGCTATGCTTCAGCTCAAGAGCTGTTTAATGACCTCGAAAAAAACAGCAAACAGTAAACGCGCTTCACTGCCGCGCATCTCCGACCATACCAAAAAATTTATCAAAGACTGGACTCGGCTCTCCGAGTCTGGGCGTTACGATATGAAGCGCCTCAAAGAGGCCATGCTGATACTCATCGGAAACGAAAGTCCGTTTGGCCCGGAGTGGCTGGATCACCCTCTCAAAGGGGAATGGGCTGACCATCGCGAGTGCCACATCGGCGGGGATTTTCTGTTGATTTACCAACTGCACGGCAGCGGTAGCAGTGAGGTGATCATTTTTGTTCGTGCGGGTACACATGCGGAGCTTTTTGAATGATGAGAAGTTTGCGGAGAGCTCCTTGGGCCGTTCGTCCTGAGTAGGCGTAGCCGTATCAAAGGATGGGCGAAGCCCGCTGGTTTTGAACTTGTAGGGTGGACACGTTTCTGTGCCCACGCGGCTTCTTTAAAATCAACATCAACACCGTCGGGGGTAGCCCGACAGCTAGTCACTTTCTTTTGCTTCGCCAAAAAGAAAGTGACCAAAGAAAAGGCGACCCCGGTTTGCCGCCCACTTCGTGGGTTCCCTGCGTTGCTCGACTGGTCAGGCGGCTGCGGAACTCGCGCTACGCGCTCAGACAGTCCTCGCCGAAATCCCCTGACCAGCCTGCGCTACTCGGCGGACGCACAGGGGAAGGAAAAGCGAAATTCAAAACCGCAGTGTGGGCACATTGTGCCCACTCGTTTTATCTGCGCATAGTCAAAGCAATTCAACTCCGGTACATTGGTATCCTAAAAATTTCTTGGGATAGAGGCCGTGTTTCAACACGAAAATTTCGATAATTACACATTTGAAGATGTGCCACTAAACCAAGATATGTATTTGGTGGATGAATGTTACCTTCGTGAATATGAGAAGGCGATGCTGGCTTTTTTTCACGGCGAAGAAGATCAAAAAGTTGGCTACGTAAGTTATATTGCAGCAAGGAAAGTAAATGAAAACGCAATCGAATTATCATGGTACACAAATATTTATGATCGTTTCCATGTGGTTTCTATAACCCTACCCAGAGATCAGTTTGTTACCTGTGTAGGGAGTTGGCGGTGCGACGAAAAGCCCGAAATTATGTAGCAGTTGCCATAGCATGAAGCTGGCGTAGGAATTATCGTGCGGCCTGTTCCATCATTTTCGCAGGTGCATCATGGCAGAATCCCATGCAGTCAGCGGCCTAGCTGCTAAACGTTCTGAGCTTACAGGACAAATCGCGCATTACCAAGGACTCATCAAGCAGCTCACAACGGATGTGATGCACCTGGATGCCGCCATCAAGATTCTTTCACCAAATTTCGATCTGCGTACCGTGCGCGCAAAGGAGTACCGAAAACGCTCTTCAATCTTCTGTCATGGTGATGCCTTGGTTCAGGTGTTGGATGTGATGCGGGAGGCTGGCGCACCGATTACCAGCATTCAGATTGCGCAATCGTTGCTAGTAAAACATGCTGGATCAGATGAACAGGATTACAACTGTGCAGCCAAGCACGTCAACAATGCGCTGCACCGTTTGCAGAAGAAGAATCTGGTGGAACTTTGCGGCAACATCCCCGGCAAAGGTCGGGGGATGAATCTCTGGAAACTGGTTTAGCGGCAAATCATTGGTTAAGCCGCGAGGCGTTCAGCCAAACGCTTGTTGCCCTGCCAGTAGCCGCACCAGTCGTTACTGGCGCGAGTCTTGGCGCAGCGCTTCGTTACCTCAAGAAATATTGCACCGTTGCTTTGGCGGCGTGTGTCTTCTCGAAATGCCGCTTCGTTGGCGTAATTCGCCAGATACAGATTGCCGAACTTGTGCATCTGGCCGTATTGCATGCGGCGAAAGCGCGAGAAGTACGATTCAGCTAGATTGTTGGTTGTGCCGTCATCGGCACGGTATTCGACGCTATGGTTCACGCGGCGGGTGTCGTACTTGGCATGGAGCGGGTCGTAGGCATTGGATTCGTCTGCGCAGATGACTGAGCCTTTTGCCACAAAGTCGGATGCCAACTTGCTCACATCCGTTTGATTCTCGCCCTTAAGTACGAAGGTCAATGTCTTGGCAGCACCGGACATGCCAGCATCTGTTTCAATGGCCTTCTGGCGCATCACAAACACGCAACGCTTGCCGGGCTTCTGATGCACGGCTAGGCGGCGGTCTATGCGGTCTGCCTTCTTGTTCTTCGGGCGGATATAGCCGTTCACGTAAGCGCCATCCATGTGTATCTCTCCATTCAGCGCAGACTCATCGCGGTGTTCCATCAATGATTCACGAATCTTGTGCGCCAGCACGAAAGCGGTCTTGTACTGCACGTCCAGATCGCGGGAGAGTTGCAGTGCTGAAATGCCTTTCACTGCATTGGAGAACAGCGCAATCGCGGCCAAATAGGTTTTGAGCGGCAGTTTGTGATTGGCGAAGATCGTGCCGGACGTGACGGAAAAAGTATGTCCGCAGTCCGCGCACTTCCACTGGCGACGATCACGACGGAAAGCGTGCTTGCTGACCACGCCACAGCATGGACAGGCCACTTCATCACCAGCGCCCCAGCGCAGTTCCTTGAACACCGTAAACGCATCGGTATCGGTCATCTGCATGACTTTGAGCACGGACAGGGTGCGGGCTTTGGCGGAAAGCAAAAAATGTTGGGACATGGCGCATCTCGCATTCACACTAATTTATGTGCCAATAATACACATTGATTTGTGTGCTAGCAAGGTATATATCACATTTATTTATTCTTAAAGAGAATTAATATATTTCAAATAAGAACAAATGAATGTATTGACGACATAGAAAAGCGATGTTATAAGATTGCATGAACTATGAAGAATTTCGCCGCCAATTAGGCAAAGCGGGGCTGACTGTCAAGGATTTTGCCGAGTTGGTGAAGCTCAATAGCAACTCAATTACGAACTACGCTAAAAGCGGTGAGGTTCCGTCGCATCTGGCCGTCATTGCTGCGCTGCTAGGTGAAATGGCTGAACGCAAGATTGATTTTAGGGATGTGCTATCTCGAATTGAAATCACCCCAAACAAACCGCGTGGAGCGGGTATTGGCAAGTTCGGCGGGAAAAAATGATCAGAAAAATAACTAACGCCAACAGCCAACAGCCAACAGCCAACAGCCAACAGCCAACAGCCAACAGCCAACAGCCAATTTGTTGATGGCTCGGCTAAAAGTTCCCGTGCGCCATACAATTCTATAGCTGCCAAGCGTAACCGCCCATGGAAGGGGGAAGAGGAAGTTCGGTTAGCTTGGGTGGCGGCACTGGAGGCAGCGCTGAATGTCCACTTCGACGCAGAACGGGCGAAGAAGGATAGCAGCTACAACAACGTCATCATCGAGTTTAAAGCACCGGGATTTTTCAAGGGCAGCAAGACAAGCGCCAAGTTCAAAGAGGCCACCGACCAGCGCCTACTCCCCTACATCCAACGCGAAGCAAAGAAGTCCGGCATTCCCGCATCCGATTACATCGGCATTGCAATTGATGGCGATCACATTTGTTTTGCCCAAGTGCGTGATGGAACTGTCCATACTCAACATCTGATCCCATTTTCAGAATATGCCGTGGGCTTGGTCATTCAAGCGATTCAGGCCGACACCAGACGTGCGATCACCTTAGATAATCTAATTGCCGACTTCGGTCATGGCTCGGCAAATGCTCGATCCTTGATGCAAGCAATGGCGGATGCACTTGCTGTCGAGTTGGCTGTGAATGGCAACTCTAAAATCAAAATGCTGTTCGAAGAATGGCGCACTCTTTACGGCCAAGTTGCGGATATGTCTGTAATCCAAGCCGATGCGATCAATCAAGAAATCGGATTTGCATGGAATGGATTACCCAAGCAATCCATGTCTGGTAGATTGTTTGTTATCCATTCGTACAATTCGCTGCTGATTAAATTATTGGCCGCAGAAATTGTCTCCGCACACGGCCTTACCGCGTCACAACAACCCGCGCAAGCCATGGCGGCGATGTTGAACGATTCTGCTTTGCTTGATGCGCTGTCACAAGACATCGAGCGTGCTGGCATATTTGCACAGGCGGGCATCAATGGTTTTGTTGAAGAGGCGATTTTTAGTTGGTATCTAGACGTAGCTATTAAACCGCCGCATTCCGCCTGTTTGGTTCCAGCATTACGCAACTTGTTGGCGGCTCTCTCACTGTATCGCACTGACCATCTGACACATACACGCGATGTGTTGCGCGATCTTTACCAAGGCTTGGTGCCGGGCAAATTGCGTCAAAGTTTAGGAGAGTTCTATACCCCAGACTGGCTAGTGGATTTCACCGTCGAGAAAGCGCGGCACGGCAATTGGATAGATAAGCGAGTGCTAGACCCTACTTGTGGCTCTGGCGCGTTTTTAGTGGCCGTACTGAGGCTTATCCGCAAAGAAGCAAATAGTGCCGGATGGAATGCCGCACGAACCCTCCAACATCTTTGCACTTCGGTTTGGGGCTTCGATCTAAATCCACTGGCAGTGCAAACCGCACGAGTCAACTTCCTAATGGAAATTGCCGACTTACTAAAAGCATCACCCGGACAAACTTTGGAAATTCCGGTGCTGTTGGCCGACGCGATCTATTCCCCCGCGCCTGACCCGGCAAAGGGGCAAGATGTAGTGAACTATCAGATTGGCAGTCAGGTAGCCGGTCTGGATATTGCACTGCCATCTGCTCTTGCATTTAACCGGATACGCTTAGATCAAGTCTTCGTGCAAATGGGCGATGACGTAGAAAGCGACTTGGAATATGCCGCTGCCGAAGCACGCTTGCTGGCGGCCAAACTCTTGACATCCGAGGAAGCCGCCGAATGGCGTAAACCGCTGCAATATACCTACAACCAGATATTGGCGTTACATCGTCAGCAGTGGAACGGTATCTGGTTTCGAGTGGTGCGAAACTTTTTCTGGTCAGCCACGGCGGGACACTTCGATTGCATCGTGGGCAATCCGCCCTGGGTTCGCTGGTCAAAGCTGCCAGATGCGTATCGCGAACGGGTTAAGCCAACCTGTGAACGCTACGGTATTTTCTCGAAGAACAAGCGTCATGGCGGTAATGAGCTGGATATTTCCGCCATGATTACTTACACCACGTCGGACAAGTGGCTCAAGGTCAACGGTAGGCTTGCCTTTGTAATTACGGGCACAGTTTTTAAGAATCCATCTTCCGCAGGTTTCCGCCATTTCAAACTCAACCCATCAAATCCAAAATCATTGCACTTGGCTCCTGTTGGGGTTGATGACATGAAGGCGCTGAAGCCATTTGATGATGCGTCAAACCATACCGTAGTGGCTGTCTTCAATAAAACCGCCAAACCGGGAAACTATCCCGTGCCATATCGTCTTTGGGATAGTGCGCCGGGGAGCACTAAAGCGATCCCGGTAGCGATGAATTTGGTAGATGTAATAAAGCGTGTCGCGATCACTACCAAAGAAGCGGCTCCTGTTGATGGGGCTGGTTCACCTTGGGCGGTGCTTACCAAAGGCCGCTACAAGCTATTGCAGGCGTTTGCAGGGAAGTGTGAATGGGTTGCTGGACGCAAAGGTATTACTGCTGACTTGAATGGGGTGTTCTTTGTTCCAATCCTTCAAAACAACGGCACGTTGGTGCAAGTGCGGAGCCGTCCAGAGGCGGGCAAGAAAGCCATTGGCGTGGCCAAGACCGCTTGGGTAGAACCCGGCCTACTGTATCCGCTGGTCAAAGGCGCTGGGGACTTTGAAGCTTGCTATCTGCGACTGAACAAGCTAGAAAAATCCAACGAACTTCTGTATACCTTCGTCCCTAATCGAGGTATTGGCAATACAGACTATGCCGACTGTGAGACGGTCATGAATGGTGCAGGGCTTGCCAAAACGAAAGCGTGGTTCTCTGGCTTCAAGACCTTGCTGAATGAGCGCTCTACTTATCGCCGCCAAATGAAAGGCGCTCCAAACTATGCCGTGTATAACGTAGGCGATTACACCTTCCAGCCATGGAAGGTAGTATGGCCTGAAATGTCGAGCCACTTCTATGCTGCGGTTGCGGGTAGTGCCACGGTTCCTGTGGCTGGAAAACGTCCCTACGTTCCCGATCATAAAGTTTATTTCGCGGGCTTCGACAAAAAAGAGCCTGCATTTTTCCTGTGTGGTTTGCTGAACACGCCGATGGTGCGCGAATGGATAGAGAGTCACACCGTATCTATTCAAATAGGTGACGTGTTCAAGCACATGCGTCTACCAGAGTACGATGCCGCCGACGCAGCCCATAAAGCACTGGCGAAAATTGTAGAGAAAGCTCATGGTCAGCACGATAAAATTAAACGTGCTGATTTAGTCCAAAAGATCGAACAGAGCGGAGAAAAGATTTTGGCTGATTGGATGTCGAAGTGAGCAAGCCGCTCATATTGCAACTGATTGATTATACGATGGTTTGGCAACAGCTACATAATACCGGAAAAGCCTCGCATCTTTGTCAAAAGTGCGTGGCTAGAAAATATGTATCTGCGCTCTTATTCTGTGTTTGCGCTCATCGATGCAAACTATTTCAAGAGAGCACTTGATTGTGGCGAAATCACAAGAGAAAAGCTCGTAATGTTGCGGTCTAAAATTGATTCCTTGTCGGCAAAGTATCCTGAGATCTCCTTTATTTCCTTTGCCGATACTCTATTGTTGAAAAGTAATTGGTCAGCTGGGTATTTTAAAAAGGGTGTTAAATGCAGCTACGAGCCAGAAGTATTTATTGATCTTGCCAGTGAGGTTAATGCAATTTACGAGGCTACACTTGGTGTCAGTACTCATGCAGTGATAACGCAGGGAAGCAACGAATATTACGATGACGCACTTTTGCATATTTCATCATCTACTAATCATATTTCACTCAATAGTTTGGGAATTCCGTTTGCTCAGCTTATGGAGATCGAAGAGGCTGCAAAGAAGGCTAGTAAGGCAGAAGAGCATCCGCGAGCGGAGCTTTATATGGATGGGCAGTATTTTCACTCGCTTAAATACAAGCACGAATTTGATAAGAATGCCGGAGCTTGCTATACCTACCATTCAAAAATGGTAGGGACGCCTTGTAAGTATTACTACTCTACTGTAAGCAACATACTTTTAAATTTGGAACGCGCGTAAGACATAGTGTGGGCACGATGTGCCCACGTGGTAGCTTTAGGTTTTTGTTTTTTCCTCCCCTGTGCGCCGCCGAGTAGCGCAGGCTGGTCAGGGGATTTCGGCGAGGACTGTTTGAGCGCGTAGCGCGAGTTCCGCAGCCGCCTGACCAGTCGAGCAACGCAGGGTACCCACGAAGTGGGCGGCAAACCGGGGTCGCCTTCTTTTTGGTTACTTTTTCTTGGCGAAGCAAGAAAAAGTGACTAGCTGTCGGGCTACCCCCGACGGTGTTGATTTTTAAAAGCAGAAGAATCACAACGAGTGTTCCCTCACCCTAGCCCTCTCCCAGAGGGATAGGGGATAAAACCAGCGGGCTGCGCCCATCCTTCGACAAGCTCAGGATGAACGGTCTCAGGTATGTCCTGCGAGCGGTCTATGTGAAATTAAAAAATTAGAGATACCACCTTGAATCCTCAATCCGAAAAAATCGTCGAAGTCTCCGCCGCTGTCTTGCAACGCCCCGACGGCTCCTTCCTCCTCGCGCAACGTCCCGCCGATAAAATTTGGGCTGGCTATTGGGAATTCCCCGGTGGCAAAGTCGAGCCGGGCGAGACGGCGCATCATGCCTTGGTGCGCGAACTGCGCGAGGAGCTAGGCATAGCAGTGCAAACTGCTTACCCGTGGCTTACGCGCGTGTTCACCTATCCGCACGCCACGGTGCGGCTGAGTTTCTTTCGGGTGACAGAGTGGGGCGGGGAGTTGCATCCGCATGAGGGGCAGCAGTTTGCTTGGCAAGAAAATCCCCCCCAGCCCCCCTTTTACAAAGAGGGGAGTAGATGTTCTGTTTCACCCATTCTGCCTGCTAACGCGCCCATCCTGCGCGCCTTGGAATTGCCAACTTTGTATGCCATCAGCAATGCCGCCGAGCTGGGTGTGGAGCCGTTTCTGGAAAGGCTGCAAGCCAAGCTGGATATGGGTTTGCGGCTGGTGCAGTTGCGCGAAAAGCATCTGTCTCGCGACGAGTTGCGCGCGTTGGCGCAGCGCGTGCTGGCGCTGGCGCATGCGCGCGGCGCGAAGGTGTTGCTCAACGGCGATGTGGCGCTCGCACAGGAGGTGGGCGCGGACGGGGTGCAACTGACCGCTACGCAGCTTGCCAACTTAACTGAACGCCCTGCTGTGGATTGGTGTGCGGCTTCATGCCATAACGCGGAGGAGTTGCGCAACGCGCAGGCATTGGGTTGCGACTTTGCTTTGCTATCGCCGGTGCTGCCGACCCAATCGCATCCGGGTGCGCCACATCTGGGCTGGGATAATTTTGCGGCGATTGCGGCAGGATCGACTATTCCGGTGTACGCGCTGGGCGGGCTGACTCACGACGACATGCAGAGCGCATGGCAACGCGGCGCACACGGCATCGCGTTACTGCGTCAGGCCTGGGTTTCCTGATCGCCGGAGTCGCGTTCGCGCACTTCGACGCGATATTCTTCGTTCGCCCATTTGCCCAGGTCGATCATTTTGCAGCGTTCGCAGCAAAATGGACGGTAACGGTTGGCGGTGTCCCAGACGTGTTCTTTGCCGCATTGCGGACAGGCAACGATGGGTTGCTGGTCAGTGCTCATGATGCCTATAACAAAAGGTTAGTTAGACGTTGAACAGGAAATTCATCACATCGCCGTCTTGCACTATGTAGTCTTTCCCCTCCACACGCATCTTGCCTTTTTCCTTGGCACCCGCCTCACCGCCGCAGGCGATGAAGTCGGCATAGGAAATGGTCTGGGCGCGGATGAAGCCCTTCTCGAAATCGGTGTGGATGACGCCTGCGGCTTGCGGCGCGGTGTCGCCCTTGTGTATGGTCCACGCGCGCACTTCTTTGACGCCTGCGGTGAAGTAGGTTTGCAGGCCGAGCAAGTCGTAACCGGTGCGGATCAGTTACGAC
>CAZXDK010000003.1:0-117548 GCA_964639585.1 uncultured Gallionellaceae bacterium
GAAAGCTCCAAGATCGCCATCATCTTCATCGGCACTTTCTTTCAGATGGTGTTGATGGTGGCCGAGGATATACGCCGTGTGCCGGTCACGCAGATCGAAGCGGCGCAGACCATGGGCGCGACGCGCAGCGAGATCGTGTCGCTGGTGATCGTGCAATCGGCTAAGCCCGCGCTGCTCGACACTTTGCGCATCACCATGGGCTGGGCGTGGACATATCTGGTGGTGGCTGAACTGGTGGCGGCCAACTCGGGCTTGGGCTACTCCATCCTCAAGGCGCAGCGTTTCATGCAGACCGACAAGATATTCGCCGGGATCATTCTGATCGGACTCATCGGGCTGGCCATAGACCAGATGTTCCGTTGGCTGCATCGCAAAAACTTTCCCTGGTTGTACAAGAAATGATGGACATCAAAATCAACATAGCAGCGGCGGGTAAGACCTTCAACGACGGCCACATCGTGGCCTTGCAGGATGTGAACCTGACGGTCGGCAGCAACGAGTTCGTGACGTTCGTGGGCGCTTCCGGCTGCGGCAAATCCACGCTGCTGCGCTGCATCGGCGGCTTGGAGACTTTATCTTCCGGCAGCATCAAAGTGAACGGGTCGCCGATTAACGGCCCCGGCGTGGATAGAGCCATGGTGTTCCAGCACTACAGCCTGTATCCGTGGCTGACGGTGACGGACAACATCAAGTTCAGCCGCTTGTTGCGCGCGGGACGTGAAGAACTCACCTCGGCCGAGGTGGAAGCGGCCTCGGGACGGGCGGATGCGCTGCTCGACCTGATGGGGCTGACCCACGTGCGCGACGCCTATCCCAACCAGCTTTCCGGAGGCATGCAGCAGCGTGTCGCCATCGCGCGTGCTTTGTTGCCGCGTCCGCAGATATTGCTGATGGACGAACCGTTCGGCGCACTCGATGCGCAGACGCGCGAAGTGATGCATGACCTGATCTTGCACGTATCGAAACTGGAGAAGACCACCATCGTGTTCGTCACCCACGATGTGGAAGAAGCGATCTACCTCGGCCAGCGTATCGTGCTGATGGCGCCGCGCCCCGGCCGTATCGACAGCATCCATGCGGTCGAGCTGCCGCCGCAGCGCAATCAGGACATGAAACTCAGCGCGGAATTCATGCAGCAGAAGAAAACCATACTGACGCGCATCCGTGAGACGGCGGGGATGCGCACCGACCTTGATTTGCTTGAGCGGATGACACGCCAGGCGGAACAGTGAAAAGAGAGAGCACGATGGAAAAACTGACGAAACACAATCTGCAATGGGAAGAAACGCTACCCGGCGGCGCGCACTGGTCGTTCCCGATGAAACGCGGAACAGCCTTGCGCATCACGGATATCGAGGGCGGCGCCAACCTGTCCGCCTTGTTGTACAACGCGGACGAGAAGCTAGAGCGTTACAACATGCCAGACACATTGAAAGCGCAGCACACCGCGCATCTCACCCGAGGATTCGTGTGTTATTCGGATATGGGACGCGTGCTGGCTTCCATCACCGAGGACACTTGCGGCTGGCACGACACGATATGCGGTATGAGCAATGCGGCACTGGTTGAAAAGAAATACGGCAAAGCCGATTACCAGCAGCATCGCAATGCGATGCACCGCAATGCGCGCGACAGCATGCTTATCGAGTTGGGCAAGTGGGGGCTGGGCAAGCGCGACATCGTTCCCAATATCAATTTTTTCAGCAAA
Source organism: uncultured Gallionellaceae bacterium (assembly GCA_964639585.1). Lineage (GTDB taxonomy): Bacteria > Pseudomonadota > Gammaproteobacteria > Burkholderiales > Gallionellaceae > PALSA-1006. The sequence continues at coordinate 1,709 of CAZXDK010000003.1, forward strand.
GTTAGCGCTGATGAAAACGGCGGTCTGCACTTTCAGCCCGGGCATTCCGCAGCGGGCAGTTGTATCGAGTTGCGTTTCGAGATGAACGTGCTGGTTGTGCTGTCCGCGAATCAACATCCGCTCGATCCCAATCCACGCTATGCGCCTAAACCCGTACTCCTGCAGACGTGGCTATGCGGGACGCCGGACCAGTACGATTATTGCCGCAATTTCCGCAATGAGAATGTGCGCGGTTTCTATAACACCGAATTACTGTTTCGCTAACGGTCATGGAACAAATATATGAAACCTAATCTGCACCATGACCGTTTCTCTCACCCCCGTACCCCTCTCCCGCAAGTGGGCGAGGGGTACGGTCTGCCCTCGCTACGCGAGAATGTTGTTAATAGGATAGGAAGACATGGCTATCGTTGAAAGTACACTCGCTCCGGAACAGGCAAGCTACAGCCGTATTCTGCCCGCAGGAGAATCCTGGTTGCATGAAGTGAAGCGCGGACAGGTGTTCCGCATCCTCGATCTGGAAGGCAACCAGGCCGTAGACACACTGTTCTACAACGCGCGCGATCCGCAAGAGCGCTACAGCGCGGTGGACACCATCCGCGAGCAGGGCAATCTGTATCTGACGACCGGAACACGGTTGTTGTCCAGCGAAGGCAACGCATTGATGACCATCGTCGCGGACACCTGCGGGCGGCATGACACGCTGGGGGGCGCCTGTGCGGCGGAGAGCAACAGCGTGCGCTATGCCATCGAAAAGAAATTCATGCACAGTTGCCGCGACAGCTTCTTGCATGCATTGGGACATTGCGCATGCGGGCTGGACAAGCGCGACCTCACTGCCAATGTGAATTTCTTTATGAACGTGCCGGTGACACCGCAAGGCGAACTGACCTTCGCCGACGGCATCTCGGCGCCGTGGAAGTATGTGGAGATGCGTGCAGAGATGGATGTGTTCGTGCTCATCTCCAACTGTCCGCAACTGAATAATCCGTGCAACGCCTACAACCCGACGCCGGTTAGGTTGTTAATCTGGGATGAAACCGCTCGTTGATATGAAACTTGCGTAGCAATTCGTTTGCCTCCTCTCACGCCGGGAGAGGATTGAGGTGAGGGAACGCGCATCCGGACGACCGGATGTCTGAACGACACGCAGGACGGCCTGCGATTCAGGTGAAGAAACATGTTCGATAAAGTCTTGATAGCCAATCGCGGCGCGATCGCCTGCCGCGTCATCCGCACCCTGAAGAAGATGGGGGTGCGTTCCGTTGCGGTGTATTCCGAAGCGGATGCGCGTTCGCTGCATGTGCAGATGGCGGATGAAGCCGTGTGCATCGGTTCGGCGGCGGCGGCGGAGAGTTATCTGCGCGGCGAACGCATCCTCGAAGTCGCGCGCGATACCGGCGCGCAAGCCATCCATCCCGGTTATGGCTTCCTGTCCGAGAACGCCGCTTTCGCCGAGCAGTGTGCGGCAGCGGGCGTGGTGTTCATCGGCCCCACACCGGATCAGATGCGCCGCTTCGGACTCAAACACACGGCACGCGAGATCGCCGAACAGAACGGCGTTCCCCTGTTGCCGGGCAGCGGCTTGCTGGCCGATGTAGTCCACGCACACGCCGAGGCAGCACGCATCGGCTATCCGGTGATGCTCAAGAGCACCGCCGGTGGCGGCGGCATCGGCATGCGTTTGTGCTGGAGCGCGGACGAACTCAACGAGGCGTTCCAGTCGGTGGAGCGTCTGGCGCGCGCCAATTTCAAGGACGCCGGCATCTATCTGGAAAAGTATGTCGAGCATGCGCGCCATATCGAAGTGCAATTGTTCGGCGATGGCAAAGGCACAGTGATCGCACTGGGCGAACGCGACTGCTCGGTGCAGCGCCGCAACCAGAAGGTGATCGAGGAGACACCCGCACCCAATATCACACCCGAAGTCCGGCAGCATCTGCTGGAGACCGCCGTGCGTCTGGGCAAGGCGGTGGGTTACCAATCCGCAGGCACGGTGGAATTCGTGTTCGATGCACTCAGCGGCGAATTCTATTTCCTCGAAGTGAATACACGTCTGCAAGTCGAACACGGCGTCACCGAAGAAGTCACCGGTGTCGACCTGGTCGAATGGATGGTATTGCAGGCAGCGGGCGAATTGCATGGCCTGAATTCGTTACAGATCAAACCCAAAGGCGCTTCGATACAAGTGCGCCTGTATGCGGAAGACCCGAACAAGAATTTCCAGCCCTCCAGCGGGGTATTGAGCGGCGTCGAATTCTCGGCTGATGCGCGCAACGAGACTTGGGTGGAACGCGGTAGTGAAGTGCCGCCCTACTACGATCCGATGATCGCCAAGATCATCGTGAAAGGGATGAACCGAGAGATCGCGTTGGAGAAGATGCGTGATGTTTTGGCGGACACGCGGGTGGATGGTATCGAGACCAATCTGGATTATCTGCGCCAGATTGTGGCCGATCAGGTGTACACCGAAGGTCATCAGACTACGCGTTACCTGAACGGTTTCCATTACCAACCAAACACCATCGACGTGCTGGAGCCCGGCGTGCAGAGCAGCATCCAGGATCACCCCGGGCGTCTCGGCTACTGGAACATCGGTGTGCCGCCGTCCGGCCCGATGGATGCACTGGCGTTCCGCTTGAGCAACCGGTTGCTGGGGAATGCAGAGGATGCGGCGGGACTGGAGCTGACCGTGTCCGGCCCGACGCTGAAGTTCAACAGCGACACCGTGATCGCGCTGAGCGGTGCGGCGATGCAGGCCGAGCTGGATGGCGCGCCGCTTGCATTCTGGCGCAGTCATGCGGTGAAGGCCGGGAGCGTGTTGCGCCTCGGTGCGGTGCAGGGCGGCGGTTGCCGCACCTATCTGGCGGTCGCGGGCGGCTTCGATGTGCCCGATTATCTGGGCAGCAAGTCCACGTTCACGCTGGGTCAGTTCGGTGGTCACGGCGGGCGCACTTTGCGCACTGGCGATGTGCTGCACCTCGGTATCGAAGCCGCCCCCAGAGTTCACCGTGCATTACCGGCTAATCTGATTCCCCCGTACAGCAAGCAATGGGAGATCGGCGTGCTGTACGGCCCGCACGGTGCGCCGGATTTCTTCACCGAATCCGACATCCAGACTTTCTTTGCCACCGATTGGGAAGTGCACTACAACTCCAGCCGCACCGGTGTGCGTCTGATCGGCCCCAAGCCGGAATGGGCGCGGCAGGACGGTGGCGAGGCCGGGCTGCATCCGTCCAACATCCATGACAACGCCTACGCCATCGGTGCAGTGGATTTCACCGGCGACATGCCGGTCATCCTCGGGCCGGATGGTCCCAGCCTTGGCGGCTTCGTATGTCCGGTGACCATCGCCCATGCCGAGTTGTGGAAAATGGGACAATTGCGTCCGGGCGATACGGTGCGCTTCCATTGGATGACGCTGGAGCAGGCCCATCATCTGGAAGCTTTGCAGGATGCGACCATCGCACAATTGCGCTTGCCCAAAAAACGGGATGCGTTCCCGCTCGCCAAGAAGATGGGCAGTCCGATCATTCACAGCATCCCCGCCCAGGGCGAGCAGGTGCAGGTGGTATATCGCCAATCCGGCGACCGCAACCTGCTCATCGAATACGGCCCGCTGGTGCTCGACATCAACCTGCGTTTCCGCGTGCATGCACTCATGCAATGGGTGCAGCAGGCGATGGACGACGGCAAGTTGCAAGGCATCCTCGATCTGACGCCCGGCATCCGTTCCTTGCAGATCCATTTTGACAGCCGCGTGTTGTCGCGCGATGCTTTGGTGAAACGACTCATCAAGGCCGAGAAGAAATTGCCGCCTATCGCAGACATGCGCGTGCCGACACGCATCGTGCATCTGCCGCTGTCGTGGGACGACCCTTCCACCAAACTGGCCATAGAAAAATACATGCAGTCGGTGCGCAAGGATGCGCCCTGGTGTCCGAGCAACATCGAGTTCATCCGCCGCATCAACGGCATCGCCGACATCGAGCAGGTGAAACGCATCGTGTTCGAGGCGAGCTATCTGGTGCTGGGCTTGGGCGATGTGTACTTGGGCGCACCCGTGGCCACGCCGCTCGATCCGCGTCATCGTCTGGTCACCACCAAATACAACCCGGCGCGCACTTGGACGCCGGAGAACGCGGTCGGCATCGGCGGCGCCTATATGTGCGTGTACGGCATGGAAGGCCCCGGCGGTTACCAGTTCGTCGGTCGCACCGTGCAGATGTGGAACCGTTACAAACAGACGGCGGATTTCAAAGAATCCAAACCGTGGTTGCTGCGCTTCTTCGACCAGATCCGTTTCTATCCGGTATCGGAGCAGGAGTTGCTCAAGATGCGCGAGGACTTCGTGGCTGGGCGTTGCCAACTCAAGATCGAAGAGACCACCTTCAGCCTCAAGGAATACAACCGCTATCTGCAAGACAACGACAAGGACATCAGCGCATTCCGCAACACGCAGCGCGCCGCCTTCGCCGCCGAACGCGAGAGGTGGAAAACCAACGGGCAAGCCGAGTACGCCTCGGACAGCAGTGTGGCGGAAGCGGGTGCGGATAGCGAACTCGATCTGCCGCCGGGCAGCCGTGCCGTTGCCGCGCATGTGGCGGGCAACGTGTGGGCGATCCCTGTTGCTATCGGCAGCAAGGTGAAAGCGGGCGATACGCTGGTGGTGATCGAGTCGATGAAGATGGAGATCGCTGTGCTTGCGCCGTGCGACGGGGAGATCGTGCAACTGAATTGCCGCACAGGCGGTCAAGTCGCGGCGGGTCAGGACATCCTGGTCATTCAGAGCGAAGAGTGCGCGCCATGAAATTCGATCTTGATATAGTCTCGCTGCGTCGGCGCTACCTGGCGGGGGAGTTGCATCCGCTCGATGTGATGCAACATATTCTCACACGTATCGGTGACGATCCCCACCGTGTCTGGATACATCGGCTGTCGTTCGACGAGATCAAAAAATACGTGACCGCGCTGCAAGATAAAGACCCGGCTACGCTGCCCTTGTATGGCATTCCGTTCGCGATCAAGGACAACATCGACCTGGCCGGTGCGCCGACCACGGCGGGATGCGCAGAGTATGCCTATCACGCGCAGCGTCACGCGACCGTCGTGCGTCTGCTCATCAATGCGGGTGCGATCCCCATCGGCAAGACCAATCTCGACCAGTTCGCCACCGGACTCAACGGCACGCGCTCGCCCTATGGCGTGTGCCGCAATGCGTTCGATCCCAAATACATCTCCGGCGGTTCCAGCTCCGGTTCGGCGGTTGCAGTCGCCTTGGGCTTGGTCAGTTTCAGTCTGGGCACCGATACCGCAGGTTCGGGCCGTGTGCCGGCCGCGTTCAACAATCTGGTCGGCGTGAAGCCCACGCGCGGCAGGCTTTCCACAAGCGGCGTCGTCCCCGCGTGCCGCTCGCTGGATTGCGTATCCATCTTCGCGCTCAACACGGCAGATGCGTCCACCATATTGTCGGTTGCGACGGCATGGGACGAGCAGGATGCGTACTCGCGACAAGCACTCACGTATGGATTCGACTTCGGTAGCGCAAAATCATTTCGTTTCGGCGTGCCGCGAGCCGAACAGTTGCAGTTCTTTGGCAACCAAGATGCAGCAACGCTATTTCAGAAAAGCGTTGCAGCAATGGAAGCCAGCGGCGGACAGAAAGTGGAGATCGACTTCTTGCCCTTTTTGAAATCGGCGCGCCTGTTGTACGAAGGGCCATGGGTGGCCGAGCGTTACGCAGCCATACGTGAGTTCTTCGAAGCCAAACAAGACGCCCTCCATCCCGTGGTGCGCGAGATCATCGCGGGAGCCAAGAAATTCTCCGCAGCGGATACTTTCGATGGTATGTACAAATTGGAAGCGCTGCGCAAAGAGGCCGCATTGGCTTGGGGCAAGATCGATTGCCTGCTCACACCGACGGCGGGCACTATCTATCGCATCGACGAGATGCTGGCCGATCCGATCAAGCTGAATGCGAATCTGGGCTATTACACCAACTTCATGAACCTGCTGGATTGCGCAGCTATCGCAATACCGGCGGGTTTTCAGAGCAACGGACTGCCCTTTGGCATCACGCTGGTGGCGCCCGCGCATCAGGATGTGCCCTTGCTGCATCTGGCGCAGAGGCTGCTTGATGGCGCGCAAGAGGGCGCAGCGCAGGCACTACTGCCGGGCAGAATCCGTGTCGCCGTGTGCGGTGCACACCTAGAAGGTTTGCCGCTCAACTCCCAGCTCATTTCACGCGGCGCACACCTGGTTGCCTGCACCCTGAGTTCAGCCGATTACAAACTCTATGCATTGCCCGGCGGCCCCCCTTATCGACCCGGCATGGTGCGGGTAGCGACAGGCGAAACAGGCAGCGCTATCGAGGTCGAGGTGTGGGAGATGGCTGCGCGCGAGTTCGGCTCCTTCGTTGCGGGCATCCCCGCACCGCTGGGTATCGGCACGATCACTTTGGCGAATAGCGAAAAAGTATTGGGCTTCGTATGCGAACAGTATGCGATTGCCAATGCCGAAGACATCACGCATTTCGGTGGTTGGCGCGCTTATCTTGCAAGCAGGGACTAGTGATGGAACTGCGATTATTCAAGACATTATGGGGACACAACGGCGCTCTGGCAGAAGCGGCGGATCAGGCTGTGTCTGCGGGCTTCATCGGACTCGAAGGTAATGCCGATAGGCTGCCACGCGATGAGTTGTATTCGGTTTTGCAGTCGCGTGGTTTGAGCTATATCCAGGAAATCGTCACGGCGGGCAACTATGTGCCGCGTCGCCACGATACGGTGGAACAACATATCGCCGACATGGCGCGTCAATTGGAACTGGGGCAGCCGCTGCAACCGCAACAGGTGACCATCATCGGCGGTTGCGATGCGTGGTCGCTGGAACAGAGCGTGCGTTTCTTCGGCGAGGCACAAGAGATCGCGGCACGCATGGGAATCGCGTGCAGTTTCGAGACGCATCGCAGTCGCTCACTGTTCAATCCATGGGTCACACTGGCCGTGCTGGAGCGTCTGCCCGAGTTGCGGCTCACCTGCGACTTCAGCCATTGGGTGGTGGTGCTGGAGCGGCAACTGGATGACGACTGGGATGCCGTGCTCGAAGTGGCAAAACATGCGCAGCACATCCATGCCCGCGTCGGCTACGACCAAGGGCCGCAAGTGCCGCATCCCGCAGCACCCGAATATGCCGCTGCATTGGCGGCGCATCAACGCTATTGGGAAGCGATCTGGTCGATACAACGCGACAAGGGAAATGCCTTTACCACGATGACGCCGGAATTCGGTCCGGATGGTTACCTGCATACCATGCCATTCACGCAACAAGCGGTGGCCGACTTATGGGAGATCAACGCATGGATGGGCAGGACGGAACACATGCATTTTCAGGAATGGAGCACGCGTATCGCGCAGGAGGGCAAAGTCTGAATGTCCAACATCGTGCGCATGCGCTCTCGCATGCCCGAATCGGGCGCACAAGTATCTGCATCAAGCAGTGGTTGTAACGGTGAAACAAGCCAGAACGCCGCGCAGCATGGTTGGCATACAACCTGCTACGAAAGGTGGCAAAGACAGGGGGCGAACACCACCCTCATCAGTGATTCGTTAACTTTAATTTAGGAGAGTGCCAAGATGGACATCAAAAAACTCATCGCCACCGTCGCGTTATTGACGGCGTCATTTTCTGCCTGCGCAGCAACACCGTTCAAACTCGCATTGACCACCTGGATCGGTTACTCGCCGTTCTATGTGGCCGACGGTATGGACATGTACAAGAAATACGATCTGAAAGTGACGCTGCAAACTTTTTCCGATCCGGCCATGTTGCCTTCTGCGGTTTCGGGCAAAGCGGTTCAGGGTGCGTTGATGACTTACGACCAGGTCATCGGCGCCGCTGCACAAGGCCAAGCGCTCAAGGTCGTGATGCCCATCGACTATTCCAACGGTGGCGATGCGGTGCTGGCCGACATGTCCATCAACAAGATCAGCGAGCTGAAGGGGAAGAAGGTGGCCTATGCGCCTTTGTCTCCTTCCGATTTTCTGATTTCCTATGCGCTCAAGGTCAACGGCATGACGGATAAGGACATCAGCCCCGTCAACATGACACCTGAAGCGATTCCTTCGGCCATGGCGTCCAAAGCCGTGCCCGCGGGCGTGACCTATGAGCCTAACGTGTCGCAGATCCTCGCGCTGGAAGGCGGCAAGAAATTCCACGTGATCTACTCTTCGAAAGAAGCGCCGGGCCTGATCGCCGACGTGCTGGTATTCGACGAAGAGCATATCAAGAAGAACGGCAAAGAGATCACCGGCGTGGTGCAAGCCTATCTGGATGGTCTGGCCTACATGAAGGCGCATCCGAAAGAAGCTTCCGAGATCATCGGCAAGGCTATCGGTGTGTCCGGCAAAGAGGTGTTGGAACAACTGGCAGGCGTCTACAACATCCCGCCGAGCGAGATGAAACAGCCCTTCACCAAGGGTAAGGACACCAAGTCGTATTTTGTCAGCGGTGAAGTGATCAACGAGATCCTGTTGAAGAGCGGTCAGATCAAAAAGGCGGTTGCTATCTCCACCACCCTCGACGACAGTTTCGTCAAAGCAGTGCTGAAGTAACGATGTGTGTGCCTCCCGCTGCTGCCGGTTGGGCGGGAGGCATCACTGCAAAGGAGTATCCATGCGTACGCGCATCTTTCGCCACGCGGATGGCGTTATCCCGAATTCTCTCGCGATCACGTACGCCCTGAGCGGCTACGGGGTCGGCTTGTGGTTGATGATGAGCCACGACCTTTGGGTCGCATCAGCGGCCACGCTGTGGTTCGCCCACGCACTCATCATCGCCGCATATCTTTTTCATGAGTTCGCTCACGATACGGTCTTCGCCCGCCACGAAGCCAATCATTGGGGCGGAGTATTGACGACCTGGCTCACTGGCAGTTGTTACGCACGATACGAACATCTGCGGCGCAAACATGTGCGCCATCATGTTGATAGGGCCGATGTCATCAGTCTCGACAGCAAAGCCTGGCTCCGGTCTTTACCTGTAGCGTGGCGGCGCTTAGTGCTGTTGCTGGAGTGGGCTTACATCCCGGCGATCGAATTGCTGATGCATGCCTTTGTCATCGCCTTACCCTTCTTGCGCGAGGAGCGGCGCATGGATCGCAAGCGTATGGCGTCCATTCTGCTCGTGCGCATCTCGGCGTTCACTGTGCTGGCCTACTACTCGATACAGGCTTTGCTGTTGTATGTCATCGCCTACCTGATCATGGTCACCGTGCTGCGTTTCGCCGATGCTTTCCAGCATACCTACGATGCCTATACCATTCTGGAAAGCGACAAGGTGCCGCAAGATAAATTGCGCGACCATGCTTACGAGCAGGCCAATACTTATTCCAATCTGCTCAGCGTGCACTGGCCCTGGTTGAATCTGCTGATCCTCAATTTCCCCTATCACAATGCGCACCACAAACAACTGGCAGTGCCGTGGTACCGTCTGCCTGCACTGCATCGCAAGCTGTATGGTGACAGCAGTCGACAGATTATCCCCATGTCCCGCTTGCTGCTGCCCTTCCACCGGCATCGGGTGACACGCGTGCTGTCTGACGATTACGGCGTGGTCGACACCGCTGCCGGGAAAGCGGATGGATTCATCGGGGCGGTGTCAGTCTCTTTTCTGACCGCGGTGTGATATGACCACAGCCACCTATGTGTCCCGCGAGGGCAAGGCGATCTGTGCGGTGCTGGTGGGCGCGCTGTTCTGGGGCATGCTCTGGTGGCCGCTCAAGGCGTTGGGCGGAATCGGCGTCTCCGGCAGCATCGTGCAGGTGTTCGCCTACGGTCTCGCCGCTTTGATCCTGCTGCCGTTCGCGTTACGCAGCATGCGCGTATGGCGCGAACAACTGGGCGTGCTGGCGATCATCACTTTGATGGGCGGCTGGGCCAATGCCTCGCTCGTCACCTCGCTTACCGAGGGCAGCGTCGTGCGCGTGATGTTGCTGTTTTTTTTGGCGCCAGTGTGGACCATTCTCGCCGCACGCATTTTTCTGGGCGAAGCGTTCACCCGTATGCGCCTCGTCTCGCTGCTATTGGCGCTGGCTGGACTAGTGGCGACATTGGGCGGCCCGCAACTGTTTTCGACACCGCTCTCGATGATAGACCTGCTGGCATTGTCATCGGGACTGGCCTTCGCGCTCAACAACGTGGCGGTGCGGGTCGGCCATCGTCTAGCGGACTCGGTGCGGGCAACCGCGATGATAGTCGGCTGCGCGCTGATCGCCCTCGGTTTTCTCGTGTTTGGCGCGAAGCCAATACCAGCGCTCGATGTACGCCAAGCAGGGTCTATGCTGGCGTTCGGCCTGTTATGGATATTGCCGGGCACGCTCGCCACGTTCTACGGCGTCGCGCGTCTGGATGCGGGTAAGGCAGCCATTCTGCTGTTGTCGGAACTGGTGGTGGCGGTGTTCTCGGCGGTGTTGATCGGTGGCGAGCATCTGTCTTGGCGCGAAATGCTGGGCGGAGCTTTGATCCTTTCCGCTGCTGTGATCGAGGCGAGCACAGAAGCTCCTGCGGGGACGCATGAACAAGCAGCTTAGCGCGCTCATCGTGATCGATATGCAGCGGGATTTCCTGGCTCCAGATGGCTATGCGGCGAAGGCAGGAATGGATATCGCAGCCCTGCGCAGACCGATTCCGTTTGTCCGCAGACTGCTGGATCAGGCTCGCAACAGCGGCATGCTGGTGGTGTATACGCGCGAAGGCCATCGTCCCGATCTGAGCGATTGCGCGCCAGCAAAACTTGCGCGCAGCCGTCAGGCCGGAGCCGAGATCGGCAGCACGGGGCCACTCGGTCGGCTGCTGGTGCGAGGTGAATACGGGCATGACATCATCGACGAACTGCAACCGCTGGCTGGAGAGCCTGTGGTGGATAAGCCGGGCTATAGCGCTTTCCATCAAACGGATCTCGCGCAGATATTGGAAACGCGAGGCATACACCGACTATACCTCTGTGGCGTCACCACCGAAGTCTGTGTGCATTCCACGTTACGCGCAGCGGTAGACCGTGGATTCGAGTGCGTGCTCGTGGCAGATGCGTGCGGCTCCGCCTATCCCTCGCTGCACGAGGCGGCATTGCACATGGTCGCGGTCGAAGGTGGCATCTTCGGTCAGGTCGCCGCTACGCAATCCGTCGTCAGTGAATGGGGAGAATTTTCATGAGTCAGGTCTTGCGCCTGTGGCCGTTGCTCACTGCCACCCACCGTTACGACAAATCCTTGTCCACACGCAATCGCGGCAAAGGCAAGATCATACAGGCGCCCATTCTGGCCTATCTGATCGAAACTGCGAACGGGCGCATCCTGTTCGATGTCGGTTGCGACTACGCCAAGATTGCCGATCCGTTCCTGCGCGCCAACTATTATGACCAAGAGAGTTTTTCTTTCGGTGCGCCCGATATGCAAGAGCCACAACGCTTGCCCCATCATCTGAACAAACTGGGATTGACACCGGCCGATGTGGATGTGGTGTTTTTGAGCCATCTGCATTTCGACCATGCGGGCGGCCTGTGTGATGTATGCGGCACCGAGGTGCATGTGCAGCAGGATGAACTGGCGGCGGCGCAGGCGGGCGAAGATGTAGCCTACTTTGCCTCCGATTTTGCAGGCGATTACCCGTGGCAGATCAAACAGGGCGAATATGACTTGGTGACCGGTGTGCGCGCGATCTCCACCCCGGGGCATACGGCGGGACATATGTCGTTATGGGTTGAACTCCCCCAAGGCGCTCCCGTAGTGCTGTGCGGGGATGCGGCCGACCTGAAGGAGAATCTGGAAAAAGAGATCGCCCCCGGCTTGTGCTGGCAAGACCGCGCAGACCTGGCGCTGGAAAGCATACGCAAGCTGAAAAAACTGGGGCAGCAAGAGCACGCCCAACTTTGGCCTAACCACGACATGGAATTCTTCCGCTCGTTAAAACTGTTTCCGCATTGGTACGAGTAGCTCAAACATGCGAAGTCACACTGACGTTGCTGCAAGCCCAAGCTGCCGTAGCGCAAATCAATTGATCTGTTTTAGCCGGAAACACCCGCTGCGCACCGCTTGAGTGCACAGCGCAATAGCCGCGCTTAGAGATGGTGCGGTTGCTGCGGAGAATTGTTGCATAATGCTGCAAACCCTTAGTAATAGCCGCATTCCGGCGTTTGGCACGGAATCTGCTGTAAGGATTGCGTGGTTGATTTAAGTTCCGAATTTTTTAACTTCACAGAAAAGGAAACAGTATGTTTAAGACTAAGTTACTCGTTATTGCATTGGGCGCAGCATTCGCACTTCCCGCTCTGGCAGAAGATGCGCCAGCCGCACCTGCTTCTCCCATTACTTTCAACATCGGTTTCGTTACGGACTATATCTATCGCGGCATCACACAAACGACACACAACCCGGCCATTCAAGGCGGCGTCGATTATGCCCACGCCAGCGGCTTTTACGCCGGCATGTGGGCGTCCAACGTAAGCTGGATCAAGGACAGCGGCGCGATCGCCAGCGGCGATGCCAATATTGAACTGGACACTTACCTGGGCTTCAAAAACTCCATCGTCGAAGACTTGAGTTACGACGTGGGCCTCGTCCGCTACAACTATTTGGGCAGCTACAAACCTGCTTACCAGTTTAATAACGCGGACACCGCGGAACTGTATGCCGCAGCATCTTACAAATGGCTCACATTGAAGTACTCCTACGGCCTGCTGGACGGCTTCCTGACCATCCCCGGCGCGAAGGGCACGAATTACATCGACCTGAGCGCAAATTACCCGGTCGCAGATACCGGCGTAACGATAGGCGCGCATATCGGCAAGCAAACTTTTGTGGGAACAACGGCGGATGCGTTTGCCGCTGCGGACACTACGCTGACCTACACCGATTACAAGCTGAGCGCCTCCAAGGATTTCAGCGGCTATGTGATCGGCTTGAATTACACCAGCACCAACGCCAGCAACGCTTGGACATATGCCAAAGGCGATAAATGGGGCAAGGGCGTAGTCGCTTTGTCGGTACTTCACGCATTCTGATCACGCCCTCACACTAACCCTCTCCCGCTTGCGGGCGAGGGGACAAACGAGAAAAGCGTAAAACCTTAAGGAGACTGAAAATGAAAATGGTCACAGCAATTATCAAGCCGTTCAAGCTCGACGAGGTGCGTGAAGCCCTTTCCGCCATAGGCGTGCAAGGCATCACCGTCACCGAAGTCAAAGGCTTCGGGCGTCAAAAAGGTCACACCGAGCTGTATCGCGGCGCGGAATATGTCGTGGATTTTTTACCCAAGATCAAACTGGAGGCCGCCATCAAGGCCGACATGCTGGATCAGGTGATCGAGGCCATCGAAAAGGCGGCCCAAACCGGCAAGATCGGCGACGGCAAAATTTTCGTGCAGGAACTCGAACAGGTGTTGCGTATCCGCACCGGTGAAGTCGGCCCAGAAGCACTCTAAAAACCTTTAGGAGAAAATCATGAAAAAGTTTTTGGCGCTTATCGCGCTAATGATCGGACTGAGCCTGATGGCGGTCCCGACTTACGCAGAAGAAGCAAATGCGGTTGCCGCTTCAGCAGTGGCAAGTGCACCCGCTTCGGCAGTAGCAGCGGCTCCAACCGCAGCTACTGCCGTTGCCGCAACACCGGCTCCGGTTCCCAACAAGGGCGATACCTCGTGGATGATCGTCGCTACTCTGCTGGTGATCATGATGTCCGTCCCCGGTCTGGCCTTGTTCTATGGCGGCCTGGTGCGCAGCAAGAACATGCTGTCGGTGATGATGCAAGTGTTCAGCATTTTTGCGCTGATCACCGTGTTGTGGGCAGTGTATGGCTACTCGCTGGCATTCACCGAGGGTAATGCATTCATCGGCGGTTTCGACCGGTTGTTCCTCAAAGGCATCTTCGATCCGACAACCGGCGCCGTCGCCAATGCCGCCACATTCAGCAAAGGCGTGGTGATCCCCGAGTTCGTATTCGTTGCCTTCCAAGCCACCTTCGCCGCCATCACGGTAGCGCTGATTGTGGGTGCGTTTGCCGAACGCATGAAGTTTGCTGCCGTGCTGCTGTTCTCGGCGCTGTGGTTCACCTTTGCCTACCTGCCGATCGCGCACATGGTCTGGTTCTGGACTGGCCCCGATGCAATCAAGGACGCGGCAACGCTGGCGACCGAAACCGCCAAAGCCGGTTGGCTGTTCCAGAAAGGCGCGCTCGACTTTGCCGGTGGCACGGTGGTGCACATCAACGCGGCGGTTGCCGGATTGGTGGGCGCCTTCCTGATCGGCAAGCGTATCGGCTACGGCAAAGAAGCCATGGCGCCGCATAGCCTGGTGATGACCATGATAGGCGCATCCTTGTTGTGGGTGGGTTGGTTCGGTTTCAACGCGGGTTCAGCTTTGGAAGCAGGCGGTACAGCCACTCTGGCTTTCGCCAATACTTTGATTGCGACTGCCGCAGCGGTATTGACCTGGTTGGCTGCCGAGTGGATGCTGAAAGGCAAACCCAGCGTGTTGGGCGCAGCATCGGGCGCGGTGGCTGGTCTGGTTGCGATCACTCCGGCCTGCGGCTGGGTCGGTATCGGCGGCGGGCTGTTGATCGGCGCGATAGCGGGTGTTGCCTGCTTCTGGGGTGTAACCGGCTTGAAGAAACTGCTGGGTGCTGACGATGCACTGGATGTGTTTGGTGTGCATGGCGTGGGCGGTATTCTGGGCGCGTTGCTCACCGGCGTGTTCAACAGCTGGAGCATGGGCGGCACCGGCATCCCCGATTACGTTGCCAACACTGTAGTGACCACTGAAATCGGCGCGCAAGTCTGGATACAGGCACAAGCCGTGCTGACCACTTTGGTTTGGTCCGGTGTCGTCGCCTTCATCTGCTACAAGATTGTCGATCTGACTATCGGTCTGCGCGTGAAGGAAGAAGACGAGCGCGAAGGTCTGGATACCACCTCTCACGGCGAACGCGCTTACAACCTGTAGCCCTCTCTCCTGCTCTCCCCCGGCGGGGGAGAGCAATATTACGATTCTGTCTCCTCCCAGGGCCTCCCCGGCTCTGTTTCAAGGGCGCCGCAAGGCGCCCTTTTTTTGCGCATTAACTGCGCTTGCCCAAAGCCGGACGCCGCGCCGGTTGGCGCTAGAAAGCAGCTGCGGCAGCGCCCGCGTTCCCCACCGCAACATAGCCGAAACCACTGCTGACCAATGCGTTCAAGCCGGATACGCCGGTGCGGATCGCGCCTGACCAGACTAGTCCGTTCGTGCTGGTGTAAACATTTCCGCTGCTATCGGCAACCACAAACAGAGAACCTGAAACAAAACCCAAAAGCGGATCGGCCACCGCGTTGAGCGTAGTCTGTGGCTCCACCGCAACCCCCGCCAGATTGGGCGCACCGCTCAGGCTTTGCGCGGTCCACGTCACACCGCCGTTAATGCTGGTCACGATGGCGCCCTTGTCCCCTACTGCCACAATAATATTGCCCGCCGCAGCCACTTGCCGCAGCGTGTTTGTAGTCCCGGAAGATTGCATTCCCCAAAGGTTGCTATCGCTGCTGGTAAGGATAGTGCCGTTATCCCCTACGGCGACATAAACATTCCCGTGGGTGACTCCGCGCAGATTACTGCTGGTGCCCGAGGGACGGGATGTCCAGGTAATTCCATCGCTGCTGGAAACTATCGTCCCCGCATCGCCGACCGCGAAGAAAACCCCCGCGACCTGGGTCAGCGCACGCAATGCCGGATTATTATAATTGCCCCTGCCCACATTCCAGGCAATGCCGTCAGTGCTGTAGAGCGAGCTTCCCCCCGCCCCCACTGCCACCCAGCGCAATCCCGGATTGGTCGGCGCATTCTGGTTCACGGCATAGCCCGTGACGGCATACAGGTCGGATGAAAATCCGTTCGGCAGCGAGTTGGGAACAACCCAGTTCTTGCCGTCGGCACTAGTAAAGATTGCGCCGCCAGCGCCCACCGCCACAAATGCCCCCGAGGCGCTCATGGCGTTATTCGAACACGTCGCCAAACTGGTATATCCCACCCCGTTCAGATTGGGGGCAACGAGGTTTTGGGATAAAGCTGCGGAATTGGCAATCCAGTGCGTGCTCGCATCATACGGGGTCGCACTGATCGTCGCCGTGGTTGGGCCGCCCGCGCCGCTGTTGATGCGGCCATTGGCAAACACATAATACGGCGTTCCGCTATACAAGCCGCACATGTAAAACGGTGAAACGGCCTGATTGTAACTGCGTGAAGCGGGCGAACCGGACCAGTTTGAAATCGTGCTATTGGGGTCGGTTGAGGTAAACAGCCAATACTCAACACCGGGGCTGGCATTCCAGGTGAGCGTCACTCTGGCGTCTCCCGCCGTTGCCGCAAAAGCGGTTGGCGGGGGGGCGCTGCTGCCCTTTTTCGAGCAAGCAGCCAATACGGGGCTCAGCATTACGGCAGCTAAAATAATATATTTTTTTTTCACAGCGGCGTTCCTTATCGGTCGTGAGTCGGCAGTTCTTTAAGGGCACTTCTAAAAATCCATATTTCATCCCAACTGCTGCGTTGCGGAAGTGGGGTAAGCAGGCAATCCGCGTAGCGGATGCTCGCAAAAAATTTAGTTCCGGCTAACCTAAAGGTAAGCCTACTCTGAAACTTCGTTTTCTTGCTTACATATCATCCATATGCGGCGCTACGAAATTTTTTAGTTCCGGCCAACCTGAAGATTAGCCTGCACTGAAACTACGTTTTCCACGCCTTGCATTTGGGCGAAATCTGTATTTTTAGAAACACCCTTAAGCCGCGCATTATGGGGCATCCTGCAATCATGCGGCAAACCAGTTCCACCCTGATCGCATGCAAGCCCTGCGCCACTCCTCCAATCCAGTATAATGCGCGCACTTATGGACGACACTTCAGCAACAAAACTCCTGTTTACCTCCCTTGAGCTTGATCCGCCGATACTGCGCGCCATCGAGGAAACGGGTTATACCGAACCGACGCCGATACAGGCGCAGGCCATTCCACACGTCATCGCGGGGCGCGATCTGATGGCGATGGCGCAGACCGGCACGGGCAAAACCGCCGCATTCACCTTGCCGATGCTGCAACGCTTGTTGCCGCACGCCAGCACCAGCGCTTCGCCCGCGCGCCATCCCATCCGCGCCTTGATCCTGGCGCCGACCCGCGAACTCGCGATACAGGTGCACGAGAGCGTCGTCACCTATTCCAAGCACCTGCCGTTGCGCACCACCGTGGTCTACGGCGGCACCGACATCAAGGCGCAAAAACCCGCGCTGATGAATGGCGTGGAAATTGTGGTCGCCACCCCCGGACGCTTGCTCGACCACGTCGAAAGCCGCAACCTGCAACTCAATCAGGTGCAAATCCTCATCCTGGACGAAGCCGACCGCATGCTGGATATGGGGTTCATGCCCGACCTCAAACGCATCCTCGCGCTGCTGCCCAAACAGCGGCAGACGCTGCTGTTTTCCGCCACCTTTTCCGGGGACATCAAAAAACTCGCGCAGGAATTTCTGGTTGACCCGGTGACGGTTGAAACCGCACGGCGCAACGCGGCGGGCGAGAACATCAAGCAATCGGTGTGTATGGTCGAGCAGCACGGAAAGTTCCACGCCCTGGTCGAGTTGATACGTGCGCGCGGCGTCAAACAGGTATTGATCTTCACCCGCACCAAGCTCAGCGCCGCACACGTCGCCAAGCAATTGGAGCGCAACGGTATTCCGGCCGATGCCATCCACGGCGACAAGACACAGCGCGAACGCATCGAGGCGCTGGACGCTTTCAAAGCCGGAACGGTCATGGCGCTGGTCGCCACCGATGTGGCGGCGCGCGGCCTCGATATAGACCAACTGCCGCTGGTGATTAATTTCGAACTCCCCACCCATGCCGAAGACTATGTGCACCGTATCGGGCGCACCGGTCGTGCGGGCGCTTTCGGCGAAGCGGTTTCCCTGGTGGACAGCGAAGAAGAGCGCCGTCTGGTCGAGATCGAAAAACTGCTTAACCGCAAGTTCCCGCGCGAACCTGCACCGGCCTCTACTTCAGCGCCCCATAGCAATTACCACAAACCCTTCAAGCCCGCACCGCCCCGCAGCCACCATAAATCCGCGCCCGCGGACGACTGGTTCTCCAAGCCCTACGAGCCCGCCACCAACGTCAAAGCTGCCGAAGAACCGCGCGCAGCGCCCGCCAACAAGCCCCATAAACAAGTCGCCGCGATATTCAAGAACAGAAGCTGACGCCGAGATTCTCGCGGCGGCTTGCGGTCGCGCACCTCTTACGCCCCGAACGATTCCGGCATGGTGCTGCGCGAGAATCCGCTGCGCGAGAATCCGCTGCGCGAAAATTGGGCGTCGGTGGCGGCAAACCTGGACAACACGAACTGTGTGGACATACTGAAGCCGCGATACATATCCAGATCGTAGTTGGACATGCGTATTTCGTGCGCGGCATCGCCAAATTCGCGCATGAATTCATCCCAGTTCGCATAACGCTCGGGCGCGTGTTTTTGCATGGCGCGGTTGATGACCGCGATCAATTTCGCCGGCAACTCCTTGCGGTAAGTTTCGACGGGAATGATAGGAAAGTTCAAAATGGCGACACGCGCGTCGAAATTGTTATCCGCCTCAAAACTGTGCTTTCCGGTGAGCAGGCGATACAACACCGCGCCGAGCGCATAGATGTCCGCGCGCTGATCCAGCGGCTCGCCCTCCAGTTGCTCCGGGGACATATACGCCAGGCTGCCCGCCACTTTCGAGTCCAACTCCTTGCTGGGCACGGCGCAGCCGAAGTCGGTAAGTTTGGCCGTGCCATTGGGCATCAGAATGATGTTCGCCGGCTTGACGTCACGGTGCACTATGCCCAGCCCGGCAGCGTAACGCAAGGCATGCGCGATTTGCTCGACGCTGGACAGCACCTTTTTGATGGGCAGCAAATTATTGGCCGATTCATGTTTATCCAACGACACGCCATTGACGAAATCCATCACCAGATAAGCGCCGCTTTTTTCATTCATGTCGGCATCCAGCACATGCACGATATTTTTGTGGCGCATTTTTTTCCCCAACTCGACCTCGGTGAGGAACATCTTTTTACCCCATTCGGATTTAACGATATTTTTGAATTGCTTGATCGCCGCCGAGGAAAAAGTGTCGTCGCGCACGGCCAAATAGACATCGGATGTCGCGCCTGCGCCGATCTGGCGAACGATGGAATATTGGCCGATGCGGAGCGGGGGGGTGAGCAACATCAGCTTGTGGAGAGGAGTTTTGTCACTGCCATATTTGCCACACCGGAGACAGCCAAAAAATTTCAGCTATAAATTTCAACGCGGTTTCGTCCCTGCTTTTTGGCAAGGTAAAGCGCGCGATCCGCCTCATTGAGTAGTGTTTCTAGCTGCTGTTCTTCTCCTGCCTGGGTGACACCGATAGAGATGGTGACGTTGAACGTTGCTTCGTCGTTCTGTATTTCAGTCTCAGCAATGATGCAGCGCAAACGATCCGCCAGCATTTTTGCCGCGCCCGAATCAGTATTCGACAACAAGATAGCAAACTCCTCTCCGCCGTAGCGCACCAGCAAATCGTTCGGACGCAGATGAGTCGCCATGCAGCTTGCAACACATTTCAAAGCGAGATCGCCGATCAAATGCCCATAGCTGTCGTTTATCTTTTTGAAGTGGTCGATGTCCACCAGCATGATGGAAACGGGCAGTTGGTTTAGCGCGCTGCGGTGCAAGGCGCGCGGGAACACTTCCGCCATCCAGTGGCGGTTATGTATACCGGTTAGCGCATCGACATTGGCCTGATGTTCAAACTGTTTTTTCGTGTTCTGCGAGGTAATCAGCGCGTGGTTGTCGTTGCGCATCCGCCCGGCAATAATGGTCAGCAGGTTGCGGGCTACGTCGTGCGAATGATCGACCAACGACCAAACCGTGTTGTGCGGTACGGATAGCACGCGGCTCGGCTTGGAAGCGACTACCAGCGCCGAGGGCAACTTGCCGTCCACCAGAGAAATTTCCCCGGCGCACTCGCCGACACTCAGCATGGCGTGTTTCAACGTTTCCTGCGCCATCAGTTCGACACTCAACTCGCCTTCGAGAATGAGGTGCAAATGCTGGTTCGGCACCTCCGGTCGCAGCAATGTGTCTCCGGCATTCAAATCGCGGATAGAACACTGTTCCAGCATATATTCGATACTGGCGAAGTCCATGCCGCGAAAGATATGGTTTTGCGCAATCAGGGTGTGGTAGTTTGAATTCATTCTCTAATCCTCTTTTGCTGCTACTAGCGGAACACGATGGTTTTGTTGCCGCAGACCAGCACGCGATCTTCCACGTGATAGCGCAAGCCGCGCGCCAGTACGGTCTTTTCGATGTCGCGCCCGTAGCGCACCAGATCGTCCACCGTGTCGCCGTGGTCGATGCGCACCGTATCCTGCTCGATGATAGGGCCCGCATCCAGCTCCTGGGTCACGTAATGGCAAGTCGCGCCGATGAGTTTCACCCCGCGCAGGTAAGCCTGGTGATAGGGCTTCGCGCCGACGAACGACGGCAGGAAACTGTGGTGTATGTTGATGATGCGCCCCGGAAAACGCTGGCACAGCATGGGCGGCAATATCTGCATGAAGCGCGCCAGCACCATGCTATCCCCACGATGCTCCTCAAACAAGGCGGCGATTTTTTCGAATGCGGCGGCCTTGTCCTGCATGTCGATATGGATAAACGGAATCCCGTGCCACTCGACGAAACTGCGCAAATCCTCATGGTTGGAAATCACGCAGGGAATATCCACCTTCAACTCGCCGCTGCGCCAGCGATGCAGCAAATCGTCCAGACAGTGATCCTGCTTGCTCACCAGTATCACCAAGCGTTTCTTGGTGGCGGAATCGGCCAGTTGCCAGTCCATGCCGAATTCCCGCGCCAGCGATGCAAACAGGCGGCGAAACTCATCCGCATCGAAGGGCATGGAATCGGCGCGTATCTCCTGGCGCATGAAGAAACGCCGCTCCTCCTGCTCGGTGTGGTAACTCGCTTCGATAATGAAACCGCCGTGCTGCGCGATAAAGCCGGTTACTGCGGCAATGATGCCAGAACGGTCGGGGCAGGAGATGGTCAGTGTGTAGTGGTGGATGCTATTCACGGGTGTTCCTTTAAATTAAACAGATCAAGGTTGGCAATTTTAATGGATAACGTTCGCGCTTCAACCAAAAGGCGAGAGCTGCTTGTTCCGGCAGCTCCCTGACATCATCTCTTAATTGTTTGCACAGCGATTTCTTTGCCCCACAATACCGGCACGATGCGCGCCGCATGGACAATATCACCGCTGGTAAAAAATTGTTCGGAGGCATCCCCCGGCGTCCGTTCAGGCAACTCGGCCTGCAGGCGGCGCTGAAGCTGGCGCGCAACGGCGGCGCCGGTATCGATCAAGGAGATATTCGCCCCGCTTGCCTCGCGGATCAGCGACGCCAGAAACGGGTAATGGGTGCATCCCAGAATAAAGGTATCCGCGCCGCGCGCCAACAATGGCGCGGTGTAACGCCGGATCAAATCGCGTGTTTTTGCACTGTCCAATTCGCCCAATTCCACTTGTTCGACCAAACCGGGGCAGCCTTGGGTCACGATCTCGACATCGCCCGCGTATTTTTCCAGCAACGCGGCGAAGCGCGCGCTCTCCAGCGTTCCGATGGTGGCAAGCACCCCCACGACGCCGCTTCTGGTCGCCGCGACAGCCGGTTTAACAGCGGGCTCCATGCCGATGATGGGGAGGCTGAAGCGGGCGCGCAAACTGTCCGCAGCGGCGGCAGTCGCCGTATTGCAGGCGATAACGATGGCGTCTGCGCCTTGCTCAATGAGAAAACGGGTAAGCGTGTGCGAGCGTTGTTCGATGTAAGCTGGCGACTTGTCGCCGTAGGGTACATGAGCGGAATCGGCGATATAGATCAGACGTTCGTGCGGGAGCATTTTGCGAATGTGGTGCAGCACGGAGAGCCCGCCCACACCCGAATCGAAAACGCCAATTGCACTGGAAGATGCGGAGTTTTCCCCCTTTGTTAAAGCCTGTCCTGAGCCTGTCGAAGCGGGGGGAGTGAGGGGGATTTGTTTTTCCGAGTTACTCGACACTGTTTAAATCCCCCCCTAGCCCCCCTTTGAAAAGGGGGGAACTCAGTTACTCTTCTACTTGGTCGCGCAAAAATTCTTCATACGTGCCGTGGTAATCGTTCACGCCCTTGGCCGATATTTCGATGATGCGCGTGGCCAGCGAGGAAACAAATTCGCGGTCATGGCTCACGAAGATCAGCGTGCCTTTGAACAGGTCGAGCGCGGTGTTGAGCGATTCGATGGCTTCCATGTCCATGTGGTTGGTAGGCTCGTCCATGAGCAGCACGTTAGGTTTGGCCAGCATCAGTTTGCCGAACAGCATGCGGCCTTTCTCGCCGCCGGACAGCACTTTCACGCGTTTCTTCACGTCGTCGCCGGAGAACAGCAAGCGCCCCAGCGTGCCGCGCACCACCTGGTCGTCGTCGTGCGGGCCGCGCCAGTCGGTCATCCAGGTCATCATGTCTTTGTCTTCGGCGAAGTCGGCGGCGTGATCCTGCGCGTAGTAGCCGAGCTTGGCTTTTTCCGCCCATTTGATCGTGCCGGTGTCCGGCGCGAGATCGCCCGCGAGGCAGCGCAGCAAGGTGGTTTTACCGATACCGTTGGGGCCGATGATGGCGACTTTCTCGCCCGCGTCGATACGGAAGTTCACATTGGAAAACAGCATGCGGTCATAACCCTTCGCCAGCTTCTCCACTTCGACCGCGACGCGGTGCAGCTTTTCGCGCTCGTCGTATTCATAGCGAATAAAGGGGTACTGGCGACTGGAAGGCTTGATGTCCTCGATCTTGATCTTGTCGATCTGGCGCGCACGTGAAGTCGCCTGCTTGGCCTTGGAAGCGTTGGCGGAGAAGCGTGCCACGAAGGCTTTCAACTCGGCGACCTTTTCCTTGGCCTTGGCGTTGTCGGCGGACTGTTGTTCGCGCGCTTGCGTGGACGCCAGCATGTAATCGTTGTAGTTGCCGGGATACACGGTGATCTTGCCGAAGTCGAGGTCGGCCATATGCGTGCACACGCTGTTCAAAAAGTGACGATCGTGCGAGATGATGACCATGGTGCTGTTGCGCGCGTTGAGGATGTCTTCCAGCCAGCGGATGGTGTTGATGTCGAGGTTGTTGGTCGGTTCGTCCAGCAGCAGGATGTCGGGATCGGAGAACAACGCCTGCGCCAGCAGCACGCGCAACTTGAAGCCGGGCGCGACCGCGCTCATGTTGCCCTGGTGCAATTCGATGGCGATGCCCAAGCCCAGCAGCAACTCGCCCGCGCGCGCTTCGGCGGTGTAGCCGTCGTATTCGGCGAAGGTCGCCTCCAGATCGGCGGCGCGCATATAGTCTTCTTCGCTCGCATCCGGGTTGGCGTAGATTGCGTCGCGCTCGGACATCGCCTCCCACATCTCGGCGTGCCCCATCATCACCACATCCAGCACGCGCTTGTCTTCGTAGGCGAACTGATCCTGCCGCAGTTTGCCGAGGCGCTCGGTTTTGTCCAGCATGACTTCGCCCGAGGTCTGCTCCAGATCGCGCCCGAGAATTTTCATAAAGGTGGACTTGCCGCAGCCGTTCGCGCCGATCAGGCCGTAGCGGTTGCCGTCGCCGAATTTGACAGAGACGTTTTCAAACAGGGGCTTCGCCCCGAACTGCATGGTGATATTTGCGGTAGAAAGCATGACGTTGCCTTAAAAATTAAGGCGCGCATTCTACCACCTGCCGTCCTCTGCGACTAAGCGACAACAGGGATGGGGAATGAACCTTTGCTGCTCCGGCTTTATCGCCGCGCCGGGTTGCAAAGCTGCATCCCCCCTTTTGCCTGCGGAAGGGTCGTTGCGTAGCAACGGGGGGCCCACCGGCGTACCCCCTGCGGGTGAAAGGGGGCTGGGGGGGATTTGAATTTCATCCGAGTGCAAAAATCCCCCTCAATCCCCCTTTTATAAAGGGGGAAGTGAGCGGCATTTCCCAAGCCGGACGAGCCGGAAGCAAAAAAATTGCACGCGGAGACGCGGGGAGCGAGGAGAAAGCAAAGTGGGCGTAAGCCTATGTTCTCCGTGCCCTCCGCGTCTCCGCGTGAGAAATTCTTGTCATTTTTTGACATCACTTGACTGCTAAGTGACTAATGGATTATCCGGGTTAATGCGCTATGCTTGCGCCCAACCAACTTCACGCACCCCATGTTGCCCGCACCGCACCCGAAAACGTCGCCCGCCCGTTCAAGCGATCATCTGTTCATCACGCTCGCAGCCGTAGCGGCAGGCCTTTGCCTGCTGTTCCTTGCGCTGTCGCTGGCCAACAACCAGTCCGACGATGTGCGCGAATTCAATATGGCCGAATTCATGCTCAGCGGCGCAACGCTGCCCCCGACCGCAAACGATCCGCACTGGGAAGCGCTACGCCTGCCCGACCTGTGGTGGCATCGCCGCATCGTCGCCGACAGCGGCTGGTATCGTTTCAACATTCCCGCCGAGCGCATACCCGAGCGTTTGCAAGGCATCTACCTGTTCCGCCTGCACATGAATGCGGCGGTGTATTTCAACGGCGAACTGCTGGGGGATGGCGGCCGCATGGCGGAACCGCTGGCGCGCAACTGGAACCGCCCGCTGTACTTCAATGTGCCGCAAAGTTTGTGGCGCACCGGCAACAACGAACTGATGATTCATCTTCGCACTTATCCCGGTTTCGGCATGATCGCTCCGCCGCAGATCGCCGATGATGACGTGCTCAAACCGCGTTATCTGTGGCGGCAATTTTTGCAGAACGAATTGAGCTTCGCTTTTACCTCGGCGCTCGCACTCATCGGCCTGTTTACTTTCGGGCTCTGGCTCAAACGTCGCGGCGACGGGCAATATCTCTGGTTTGCTCTTTCGTGTTTTTGCTGGTCGATTTTCAACAGCTCGCTATATATACGCTACGCACCGCTCCCGCCGGAGTTGTATCAGAAGCTCACGCATATTGCGCTGGATTTCTGGATGGTGTTTCTGGTCGGCTTCATGCACCGCACTTTGGGTCTTGGCCACCCGTTCCGCGAGCGGATACTGTTCGTCGTGCAGGGCATGTTCGCCGGTATTTTTCTCGCCTTCCCGATGACTGTGGCCTACAACATCACACATGTCGCCCATGCCATTACGCTGGGGCTGGCGTGTTATCTGACGGTGCTGGCCTGGCAGCACTGGCGCCGTCGCGCCGATGCGGAGTCGCTCACTATGTCCGCCGCGCTCACGGCGCTGGTGTTTGCCGGGCTGCATGACTGGCTGATGGAAAATCCGCTGCCGGGATTGATTTCGTGGGAAATGCTCACCGCCATGTGGCGTCATCAATTCCATTTGTTGTTTTTCATGGTTCCCCTGCTGGCGCTATTTTTTGCCTGGCATCTTACCCAGCGCTTTATTGCAGCGCTCAATTCAACGGAACGTCTCAACCGCGAACTGGAAACGCGCGTCGCTGCCGCACAACAGGCATTGGCGCTCAGCTACAGCGAATTGCGCGTGTTGGAAATGAACCGCGCGGCGGAAAGCGAACGGGAGCGCATCTACCGCGATTTGCACGATGATGTCGGCGCAAAACTGCTCGGCTTGGCAATCGCTGCGCAACGCGCCAACCAGGCACACGAAGCCGATCTCGCCCGCTCCGCGCTGCAAGATTTGCGCGATGTCGTTTCTCGCTCGGCGCATGCCGTCTCGCGGCTGGATAATTTATTGGCGGACTTGCGCGCCGAAACCGAACAGCGCGTACTGGCGGCGGGCGTGGTATTGGATTGGCGCATTCCCGCCACCGAACAAGCACTGCCGGTGAGTCCCGCCGCAGCGCTCAACATGAGCCGCATCCTGCGCGAGGCGATCACCAATGTGTTGCGCCATGCGCGCGCCACCCTTATCGCCATCGACCTGGCGTGGCAAGAAGAGAAGCTGACGCTAACGATACAGGACGATGGTGTCGGCTTACCCGCATCCGGGGCGAAAGCGAATCGCGGCATGAGCAGTATGCGTAAACGCGCCTCCGCGCTCGGCGGCAACATCGCATGGGAAGCATTAACGCCCAATGGCTGCAAGGTCATTGTTGAAATCTCGCTGCCGCATATCGCGCCGGATCAGAGCGCCCTGACCGTGGCGGTATAGTTTTTTTTAATGAAACGCGGTTTGCTGCTGTTTGCTTGGGCGGATGGGGGTTTGATCATTCTTGGCAGACGTATCCCCCGGGGAAGCGCAAACAAACCGCAAGTTATAATCCTAAAAACTCAGTTGGTCACAGAGAACACAGAGGTCACAGAGGAGAAACAAACGGTGATCACGAAATTGCGATTCACCTTTTGGGGGAGTAATCGTAGGGTGGGCACGTTTTCTGTGCCCACGCAGTAGAGGGTTGGGGTTCCGCGTGGGCACAAAAAACGTGCCCACCCTACCCACTTGGATTTTATAAAGCGGCGAATTAACAATCCGGCTTCACACCAGCCCCATATTCCTGGCCTGTAGCGCCGCCTCGGCGCGCGACGAGATGTTGAGTTTGCGGTAGATGTTTTTCACATGGTCGCTCACGGTGTGGCGCGAGATGCCCATCACCGCGCCGATGTCGGCGATACTGATGCCGCGCGTGAGTTGCATCAGCACCTCGCGTTCGCGCGGGGTGAGCAGTATGTCTTCTGCAATTTCGGTTTTGGCGATTTCCTGTTCAATGCGGAAGTGATCCAGCAAACGCCGCGCGACGGAAGGCGAGAGCGGCGGATTGCCTTCGCTGATGCCGCGCAGCTGTTTGACCAATTGTTCCGGCGCCTGGTCTTTGAGTAAATAGCCTTGCGCGCCCGCGCGCAAGGCCGGGAACAGATGACCGTCATCGTCGAAGATGGTGGCGACGACGATCACGCTTGCGGGGAAGCGCGCACTCATTGCTTCGATCACGGTTGTACCGTTGCCGTCGGGCAACGACAAATCAATCAGCGCGAGATCGAACTGGAACTGATTGATCAGCTTCAACGCGCTGGCGACATCGGCCACGCAACACACGCGAATATCGGGGAAAGCCGCTTGCGCCACTTCGCGCAGCATCTCTTGCGACTCGGGCATGTCTTCGAGAATCATGGCTAGCTTCATGTCAGCGAAACCTCTATCGTTAATTGAACTTCGTTTGTGCCGGAGGCGATACTCAGGTTGCCATCCAGTTCCGTCATGCGACCGCGCAGGTTGCGCAGGCCGTAACCGTCTTTCCAGGTGAGCGGGTCGGCGATGACGCCGTCATTGGCAACGCTCATGCGCAAGTGGCTGGTTCCACAATCGGCTTCTACTCTGATGTAACTTGGCGCAGCGTGTTTGAGTGCATTGGTGATGAGTTCTCGCATCACCGATTCCAGCGTGGCCTTCACGCGCGGCGCGAGATCGAGATCGGGCAACGTTTCGTTCTGTTGCCAGTGCAAACGGCAACTCGCCGCTTCGCAACGCGAACCGGCCTCGGCGCGCCAATCGGCCAGCGCATTGCGCAATGGCACCGGGCGCGTATCCATCGACGCGATGGCCGTGCGCAAATCTTTCATCGCATCGCGCGCCACCTCGGCATCCGGTGTGCCGCGCAGATGATGGATAAGTTTCAATAGTCGCGCGCCGATGTTGTCGTGCAAATCGCGCCCGATGCGCAGGCGCTCCTGCGCCACACCTTGCTCGTAGCTGGTGCGCCCGCTCATCACCTGTTCCAGCAGTTGGCTCAACGCGGCGGCGAACACCGCATCGCGCGTGGCAAACAGCCGCGCTCCCCGTTCCGCATAGCGCAACGCATAGACCGGAATATTGCCGCAGCCCGGCACCCGCATGCCCAGCCCTTCTTCAAGCAAGCCGCTGCCGCTGCCTCCATCTGCCTTGATTTCCAGCGGATCGAAAATGCGTTGCAGCAAGGCCTCCCAGAGCGCCTGTTGCTCAGTGGCCGCAGCCGTGAACGCGATAGTCGAAATCTCCGGCAACAGATTTTCAAAATTGGGCGCTTGCCTGCTCACGATGCGCTGCCACAGCCACTGCCGGAACGGGAAATACAGCCAGCCGCACAACAGCAAACTGATGCCCAGCGAAGCGCCTTCGGTTAAGCCGGTAAAAATCAGCAACGCATCCAGCGCGATCACCGCAGTCGCCCCCGCCACCCACAGGAATACGCGATACGCCCATTCGTCCATGTCGAACAGGCGGTAGCGGCGCAGCCCCAGCGCGATGCCGATGTACATGAAGAGGAAGAAGCCGATGGAATAGCCGACGGGCAACAGCGCCGGTTTGTCGAACAAAGTGGGAACAATATTGGTGAACGTGAATAAAGCAGCGGCCAGCAACACGGATAACAAAAACCAGCGCAGCGCGGCGCGTTCCAGCGGCTGCCCGCGCGTGAGCCGCCATTGCACGCCGCCGCCGATAAAGGCCAGCAGCATCAGGCAGGTAATCGCAAGCATGGTTTCCGAGGGAGTCGGCAATAGATGAAAGCTGTAGGCCAGCCACCCCGGAAGACACAACACCAGCAGCCACCACAACGTGCGCGGCGCAACCAGTTGGCGCGGATAGCACAGCACCAGTGCGACGATCGAACTCCCCAGCATATGCGCCGACAGCGAATTGGCATGGTCCAGCGCGCTGAACCATGCGCCGTCCAAAGCCAGTTCCCGCTCGCTCATCAGCACGCCCGTGATGCCGCCCAGCAGCAGCGATAACCCGGTGAGCGCGAACATGCGCGCGCCCCAATCTTGCGGACGCATCAGGAACACCCAGCAGGCGATCATGAACGCCGTGCTCACAACGGCCAACTGGAACCAGAAGGTTATCGACAAACTTGCCCACGGACGCGGGCGCGGCTTGAGTGTAGTCGTATGTTCGGCTCCTTGATTCGCGCTCCAGACCATATCTACCGCACTCGAATGCAATATCTCGTTCAGCGCAGTCTGTCTTGCGAGGAACTCGTCTTTCTTGGCGTAACTTGGAAAGTAGTCGGCGTTCTCGATCAAATCCGCCGCATCCAGATCAAGTGTCTTACCCGCTGCGGAAACGAGACGACGCACCTCCGCTCCCGGTGAAATTTGCCGTGCAACATCCGCGACCACGCGAACTTTTTCTCCATCCACCTCCATCCGCACACCCAACCACGGCTGCTGCAAAGCCAGCCAGGCGGTCGCCGCACACGCGGCAAGGCACAGCAGCCACAGCATACTCAATACATAGGTTGGTCTGGATAACAGCAGGCGCATCGGTTTCAAACAAAGTTTGGTGAGGATGCGACTTTAACAAATACCCCGCCGAATACTACCCCCGCGAACGCGGGAGGCGGCTGCAGCCCGGTGTAAAACATTGAGGAAACCGCCGGTGTAGTTCCCGCTCCCTCCGGGATAAGCAGCGACTTACCCACTTGCGGGCATTCCATTTTTAGATCAATAGTGAATTGGCAGCATCCCCTCTCCCGCAGGCGGGAGAGGGTTAGGGTGAGGGGCGTTGAGTTGAAAATCATTTTTATTCAACGCATAGACCCTCATCCCCAGCCCTACTCCCGAGGGGAGAAGGGAGTAGCCCCTCTGGTTGGGGTAAGGGAACAATCGCATCCAGCTTGCCCCGGCGTGAAATTGGCAGCGCGCAACTGCGGCCTTCAGGTTCAGCGCAGCGACGCCTCTATCATCAATCGAACTTCGTTTTCACCGGCGGCGATGCTCAAGCTGCCGCCGAGTTCTTCCAGCCGCCCGCGCATATTGCGCAGACCGTAGCCGTCTTTCCACATGAGCGGATCGGCGATGGCGCCGTCGTTGGCAACGCTCATGCGCAAGTAGCCGGTTCCACAATCGACTTCTACTCTGATGTAATTTGGCGTAGCGTGTTTGAGTGCATTGGTGATGAGTTCGCGCATCACCGATTCCAGCGTGGCCTTCACGCGCGGCGCGAGATCGAGATCGGGCAACGTTTCGTTCTGTTGCCAGTGTAAACGGCAGCCCGCCGCCTCGCAGCGCGAACCGGCCTCGGCACGCCAGTCGGCCAGCGCGTTGGGCAGCGGCACCGGCTGCGCATCCATTGACGCGATAGCAGTGCGCAAGTCCTTCATCGCATCGCGCGCCACTTCGGCATTCGGCGTGCCGCGCAGGTGATGGATTAGTTTCAGCAGACGTGCGCCGATGTTGTCGTGCAAATCGCGCCCGATGCGTAACCGCTCCTGCGCCACACCTTGTTCATAGCTGGTGCGCCCGCTCATGATCTGCTCCAGCAACTGGCTCAACGCGGCGGCAAACACCGCATCACGCGTGGAGAACAAGCGCGAACCGCGCCCGGCATAACGCAAAGCAAACGCGGGAAGATTTACACAGCCAAGAACGAGCATACTCAAACCTTCCTCGCGAATTCCGCTACCCTCACCGATGTCCGGCTTGATCTCCAGCGGATCGAAAATACGTTGCAACATCCCCTCCCAGCGCGCTTGTTGTTCGCCGGACGAAGCGGTGAACGCAATGGCAGAAATCTCCGGCAACAAGCTTTCAAAGTTGGGGGCTTGCCTGCTCACGATGCGCTGCCACAGCCACTGCCGGAACGGAAAATACAACCCGCCGCATAACAACAAACTGATGCCCAGCGACGCGCTTTGCGTCACCCCGGTGAAGATCAGCAACGCATCCAGTGCGATCACCGCAGTCGCCCCCGCCACCCACAGAAATACACGGTATGCCCATTCGTCGATGTCGAACAAACGATAGCGGCGCAGCCCCAACGCGATGCCGACGTACATGATGAGAAAGAAGCCGAAGGCATAGCCCACAGGGATCAATGCGGGCACGCCGAAAAGGAGAGGGACGACATTGGTCAGCGTGAACAGAGAACAGCCGACGAATATGGAAAGCAAAAACCAGCGCAGCGCGGCGCGTTCCAGCGGATGATTGCGCGTGAGCCGCCATTGCATCACAGCGGCGGCAACAGACAACAGCAGGAAACTCGGTATGGCGACAAATACGCCCATGCCCGGACCGGGCAGCAACTCCAATTGTTCGGCCAGATACCACGGGATATACAGCGCGAGCAGCCATAACAATCTACGCGGCTTTACCAGTTGGCGCGGATAACTCAGGAACAGCGCGATGAGCGCGCAGCCGAACATAAAAGTTCCAAAATAATTGATCGCCAGACTGATATGCAATCTCTCGGAACTCATCGCCAACTCAATCGTGCTCAGATATGCCGCGCCCATACCCGAAACGAACAACCCGGCACCGGTGAGCGCGAATAGCCGCGCGCCCCAATCCTGCGGACACACCAGCAAGACCCAGCAGGAAATCATGAAGCCCATGCTGGCCACGAACAAGGTAAACCAGAACATCGCCGGCAAACTGGCAAGCGGTCGCGAACGCGGCTGGATAATAGCGGTTTGCTCCTTGCCGTCTGCCGCAGCCCAAACCAAACGCACATTTCCCGCATGCAAAGCCGCATCCAATGCGTCCTGCTTTTTGTAAGCTTGGTCTACTGCGGCATAACTGGCGGGAAATTCGGTATTGTCGCCTATGTCTTCCGGGTGCAGATCAACGGCCACACCCGTGGCCGAAACGATGCGACGCACTTCCGCACCGGGAGGAATCTGCTGCATAACATCTGTGGCGGCACGCACCTTGCCACTCGCGCCCGCCAACTGCACGCCCAGCCAAGGCTGCTGCAGCGCAAGCCACGCCGTTGCCGCGCACACGGCAAGGCACAGCAGCCACAGCACGCTCAATACATAGGTCGGTCTGGATAACAGCAGGCGCATCGGTTTCAAACAAAGTTTTGGTGAGGACGCGACTTTAACAAATACCCCGCCGAATACCACCCCCCGCGCGCGGGGTAAATGCATTGCAATGCATAGTCGGGTTGCCTATTATGTTCAAGTTGAAACTATGCGCGACTGGCTTTTAACAATGGAGATTCAGCCATGAAAAACTCGATGACCTACAAGGGCTATACCGCCCGCATCGAATTTGATGATCGTGACGACATTTTTGTCGGTCGCGTACTGGGCATAGAAGATGTAATTACATTTCACGGCACAAAAGTCACTGCGCTGCGCAGCGACTTTCGCCATGCGATTGATTTTTACTTAAGCACCAATCCGCTTCCGCAAAAACCCGCTTCCGGCAAGCTGATGCTGCGCATCCCCAGCGAAGTGCATACAGCCGCATTGATCGCCGCGCAGTCCTCAGGAAAAAGTCTCAATCAATGGACTGCCGGTGTGCTTAAAGATGCTGCGCAGGTTTGAGGTCGTCCGCTGCGCTACTATTGATCCGGCATGATGCAGAGTTAATGCCGTTCGTGGCGTCGAAGCCCATACACCTTTCGACAGGCTGAACGTGTACTGTTGGGGAGAACGCCCCTTACAGCCACGGCCTCCCCATGCAGGCACAAGGCAAACGGACTTCAAACTTCTACTTCTAACCAATCCCCCGCCGAATACCCCCCCGCGAACGCGGGATGGACAAAGTAGCCTGGCATCGGATATGGTGCGCACGGTTTATCAATTCGCCCACAACTTATCCCCGCTCAACTTCACGAGGTTCTATATCAAAGGATGACCATGAACAAAATGAAAAAGTTAGTCGCCGCACTGTTTCTTGCCATGATTTCCACTTCGGCATTTGCCATCACAAATGCCCAGGTATTCGCCTATGCCGAAGGCAATTATGCCAGCCTGTTTTCCGGCACAGCGACGTCCGGCCAATTTGCGATGTATGACTATCGCTATTATTCGGCAACGGGCAACTATTTGGCAGTTGACACAAAAGGGACAATATATATTGCCGGAACAGTTGCCGGGGGTGGACTTGCTCCCGTTGGGACAGTAGCCTCTTTCGCCAACCTCATCACCGCCTGGCAAGCAACGGTTCCTGCTGTTGCCGTGGGCACGCAAATGGGAGGGGCGAGACAAGGCGCGCCGCTTAATTTGACCGGGACGGTAAGCACTTTTACCAGTTTTAATAATTCGGGTGGGGAAACCTTTGCTGGCATTACCACCGATGGAACCAATCTGTATGTGACCGAGAGTAACCGTAACAAAATCCTCAAAATAGTGATCGCCACGGGTGCAGTTTCGACGCTGGCCGGATCGGGTTCAACCGGGCAAGCGGATGGTACTGGGGGGGGAGCGACATTCTGGGCGCCTTCAAGCATCACCACGGATGGCAGCAATCTGTATGTGACGGATGGCGACAACAGTATCCGCAAGATTGTGATTGCTACCGGGCAAGTGACCACCATGAAGAAGCCACCATTCCCATTTAGTGGCATCACCGCAGACGGCAGCAATTTGTATAGTGTAAGTAACTTGTCCGTACTGCAGGTTGCCCTTGCCACCGGGCAGGAAACAAGTCGGGCGCTGTCGATCACTTTAAGCTCACCCCGCGTACTCTCTACAGACGGCACCAATCTGTATGTATCCGATGTCAATCGCATCTACAAAATCGTTATTGCCACTGGCGCAACGACCGTTTTGGCGGGTACGTCTACAGCGATGGGCAATAGCGGTTTTTGGGATGGTATAGGCGTGTCGGCCTCGTTCAAGAACCTTCAATGGGGCACCACCGATGGCACCAATCTCTATGTGACGGATGCCAACAATAATATCCGCAAGATAGTCATCGCCAGCGGAGTGGTTACGACCCTGGCAGGGCCAAATGCTGACATCTGCACGGCCTCTGCTTTTGGTAGTTGTCCTTCCGGCAATACAAACGGCACAGGCACTGCCGCAAGATTCTGGGGGCCTGCTGGCATCACTTCAGATGGCGCCAGCCTGTATGTTATGGATGCAAACTACGGGACAATCCGCAGGATTCAGTAATTCGCTCCGCCTTGTTTTGCATGAACCCGCCCGCCCTGCGCGGGCGGTTTTATTTCTGGAATAGCAATTCAAGCCGCGGTTTATAACAACCGGACAAGCGGTTTTATTCCCCGTGGCGCGGATTTTTTCAGTTGCTCGCCGAAGGTGGCAAATTTGCTACTGCCCTGGCTGGAGGCAAGATGCAGAGCGTCGGCAAAATCCATCCCTGCATCGCACCATTGCAGCGCTTGAGACACAAGCAATGGCTGTTCAATTTCAACGTTGCCGAGACCGCTCAATTTGCGGAATGCGTTTACGATAATCCGGCTGTCGAGGCGGTAGAGACGGCGCAACACCCATTCAGTTTCCAGCAAAACAGTTTTCGGGATAAAGATCGCTTCTTTTTTGAACAACGCTGCTACCCGTTTCGTTTGGTCGGCATCATCACCGGTGAGCAGCCGCACCAGAACGTTGGTATCAACCGCGTGCATGGCGAGCCTTGAGTTCTGACGTGATGGCCTTGTCCATGTCCGCCACACTATGAGCCTTGCCCGAATAGCCGGCGCATCCAATTACCTCATCCAGCGTGGTTGCGGGATGCTCTTTGATCGGGCGCAACAGCACACCCGCACTTGTGCTCTCGACAGAAAATTCCACCCCGGCTTGCCAATGTTTGGCGGCGCGTATTGCGGCAGGCAGAATCACCTGTCCTTTGCTGGATAATTTTGTGGTTTCCATATCGAGGCCTTTCGGGTAAGAAATTGGTAAGACATCCTAGAGCATAAATTACCGGGAGACAAGCGGCCACGGCGCAGTGCTTGCATTAACAAGACATCCTGCTCTCGACAGAAGTTGATGCCATTCCTATTGGCCTATTGGCTACCTAACGGGCATAACAAGTGTGCCGCCCATGATAATGAAACTTGCCATACCCGTTTCCCTCACCGCTATCCTCTCCCGGAGGGAGAGGAGACAATCGAATCGCTACGCGAGTTTCACGTTTATGGCGACTACGGTCAGTAATCGCTATGGCGTCATGACTCCCCCCGCGAACGCGGGATAGACAAAATAGCCTAGCGTCGGATATGGTGCGTACCGCTTATTCGCCCACAATTTACCCCCGCTCAACGTTGCGATTTTCTATATCAAAGGATGTCCATGAACAAAATGAAAAAGTTGGTCGCCGCACTACTATTTGCCACGATCACCACACCGGCCTTGGCAGCCGTGACAGACAATCAAGTCTTCGCCTACGCCGAAGCCAATTACGCCACCCTGTTTTCAGGGGCATCCCAATCCGGGGTGTACCAGCAATACAACTACCGCTACTACCCGGCCACCAAAAATTATCTGGCGGTTGACTCCGCCAAGGTGATTCATATCCTGGGACCCGCAAGCAACGGCAATATCCAATCGGTCGGGCCGGTGTCGGCGTTTGAGGGACTCATTACGACTTGGGAGGCGAAGCAAGGCGGGACGGGCGGGGCAACTACCACTCCAGTTGCGGGTTTAATGGGCGGGGTGAAGCAAGGTGTGCCGCTCACGCTAACTCCCTTCATTGTTTCTACATTGGCAGGCTACGGCAGTACAAACTGGGCAGATGGCACGGGTGCGGCAGCGTCGTTCAACGGCCTTGGCGGTATCACCACCGACGGCAGCAACCTGTATGTGACGAGTGCCAGCACAATCCGCAAGATCGTGATTGCTACCGGCGTGGTGACCACATTGGCGGGAAACAATGGATATGGTAAAACATACGGCACTGGTGAGGCCGCGTCGTTAGGCGCCCTTCGCGGTATAACCACCGACGGCAGCAACTTGTATGTAGCAGATAGGAATATTCACAAAATTCGCAAGATCGAGATTGCTACCGGAGTGGTGACGACAGTGGCGGGTTCGGGTAAAAGCGGATCAGCCGATGGCATAGGCGCAGCAGCAGCATTCAACCTTCCTCATGGCATCACCACTGACGGCAGCAATCTGTATGTGGCAGATATGGATAACAACAAAATTCGCAAAATCGTGATTGCCACCGGCGTGGTGACGACTTTTGCGGGCGGGGGTAAAGGTTACTCTACCGATGGCACAGGTATAGCCTCGTCGTTCGCTGGCCCTAGCGGCATCACCTCCGACGGCAGCAACCTGTATGTCACTGATACCTACAGCAGCAAAATCCGCAAGATCGTGATTGCCTCTGGCGTGGTGACAACATTAGCGGGGCCGGATAGTGCAGCTTGCGCGGCGTATGGTAGAGGATGTCCACCGGGCGCAGTTGATGGCACAGGAACGGCAGCAAGGTTCTACGAACCTGAAGGCATCACCACCGACGGCAGCAACCTGTATGTGGCGGATACCCGCAATAGCACAATCCGCAAGATCGTGATTGCCACCGGTGTGGTGACAACATTGGCGGGTTCGGGAAAAAATGGAACATTCGCAGATGGCACGGGAACAGCAGCGACATTCTATGGCCCTAACGGCATCACCTCCGACGGTAATAGCTTGTATGTGGCAGACTCGTATAAAATTCGTAAGCTTGGAGCATCTGTTGTAAGTCTGAGCCCGCCTGTCGAGACCGCAGGCGGTAGTACTGGAACTGCGGGCGGCACGACAGGTGGCAGCACAAATAGCGGAACGGCGAAAGGTAATGTGTGTGTTGCGACAACACAATTCCAGGGGATGACTATGGCGACCGGATGCTATATCAATCTAGGTGCGTCATTTAACTGTACCAATTCGGGAATAAACGGGACGGGATACTCAACTCCCTTGCCGGGAGCAACGATCACTGTAGCTTATGCCAATGCCTGTCCTGCCAATCCGACCATGACGATTGATATGAAAGGCAAATGAACGAGTGGCATAGCCAGATAGGGCGGGCAGTTTTTGCCTACCCTAAATTTTATAAACTTGCTTTTTCATACCCAAGGATAACCATGAACGCTTTAAATAAATTTCTCGCCGCGCTGCTGTTTGCCACGCTCTCCACCCCAGCCTTGGCCGCGGTGACAGACAACCAGGTATTCGCCTACGCCGAAGCCAATTACGCCACCCTGTTTGCGGGGGCGTCCCAATCCGGGCAATTCCAGCAATACAACTATCGCTACTACCCGGCCACCCAAAATTATCTGGCGGTTGATACCACCAAGACGATCTACATTCTGGGGCCCGCAAGCAACGGCAATATCCAACCCGTCGGGCCGGTGTCGGCGTTTGAAGGGCTCATCACGGCTTGGGAGGCGAAGCAGCCTGCAGCAAGCGGCACAACAGGCGCGACAGTCGGCACTGCGGCGCAATTCTTTACCAAAATTGCGGTGGGCAATACTTGGACGTTCGTAACGACAACCAATGCGACAGTAACCATTCCGGGGCAAGCCGCGCAGACAAGTTCCAATACAGACAGGCAAGTGACCAGCATCACCGCTTCCAGTGGTGGTGTCGTTACCAGCTCGGTGACAAGCACAGTAAATACAACAACAAATGGGGTTGCCTCCGCACCGACTACAAAATCGTGGACCGCTACAACGCAACTTGATGCGACAGGCGCACTGGTCACAACAAACAGCAATACTTCAATTCAATCAGCCACGCTGCCCGCCACGCTTACACTCGGCAAATCATGGGTATTGATTCCCCCGTCTGCTTCAACCGGGAAAATTGTTGCCTTCAACGTCACACGAACCGTCCCTGCCGGAACCTTTACCGATTGCTTGCAGTTGGAGATAACGGTCAATGCAGGTGCGCAGCCCACTATCATGAATGTCTATTTTTCACCCACAGTAGGCGGGCCGGTTGAAGTAACCGGTTCGGTTTCCCAGACCAGTGGCGGCGCAACTATTTCAGGAACCGTATTGGGACAACTGCAAGCCGGTTACATCGCCAAGTGATATGAAAAGCGCATCTTGCATGTTTATTGATTCGGCGCATAAACAGCACGGCAGGTTGGGCTGAACTTGTGAAGCCCAACGTTTTTCAAGGAAAACTGTTGGGCTTCGCTGCGCTCAACCCATCCTGCAAAATCACATCACTCCACAACACCGCCCGACTGATTTAATTCCAATTTCATTGATTGAATTTGCTCCCTTCTCCCGTAGGCGGGAGAAGGGTTGGGGATGAGGGGCTATGCGCTGAATCCAAACATTTTTCAACTCAACGCCCCTCACCCTAACCCTCTCCCGCTTGCGGGAGAGGGAATCCCCCATCCCCCCGCGTTCAGGGGGATGGACAAAGTAGCCTGACGTCGGATATTGTGCGTACCGCTTATCAATTCGCCCACAATTTATCCCAGTTCAACTTTACGATTTTCTATATCAAAGGATAGCCATGAACAAAATGAAAAAGTTAGTCGCCGCGCTGCTGTTTGCCACGCTCACCACACCGGCCTTGGCTGCTGTGACCGACAATCAGGTGTTCGCCTACGCCGAAGCCAATTACGCCACCCTGTTTTCAGGGGCGTCCCAATCCGGGCAATTCCAGCAATACAACTACCGCTACTACCCGGCCACCAAAAATTATCTGGCGGTTGACTCAGCCAAGGTGATTTATATCCTGGGCCCCGCAAGCAACGGCAATATCCAACCCGTCGGGCCGGTGTCGGCGTTTGAGGGGCTCATCACGGCTTGGGAGGCGAAGCAGCCTGCAGCAAGCGGCACAACAGGTGGAACGACTGGTAGTACGACGACACCAAGCGCCAATCCATTTATTAATACCACATGGTCAGGTACTGCGACCGCGTCAGCTTCAAGTGCGGCTAACAATTGCGTATCAGGAAGTTGGACATTAACTATTAATTCATCCGGCAAACTGACCGGAAGT
This sequence comes from uncultured Gallionellaceae bacterium, assembly GCA_964639585.1. GTDB lineage: Bacteria > Pseudomonadota > Gammaproteobacteria > Burkholderiales > Gallionellaceae > PALSA-1006. The sequence continues at coordinate 40,385 of CAZXDK010000003.1, forward strand.
GCGGCCGACAATTGTGGCGGCTCTTTGGGATTATTGGGTTCGGTCGATTCCTCCGGCATGACGACTTTTGGTTACACCAGTTCGAGCGTATGCACCTTTTCCGGACAATTCCTGAGTACGCCAACAAAATCGGTTTCCGGCACATTTAATTGCGCCGCTATCGGAATCAGTGGAACGTGGGCCGGCACCGGGTCTGGTGACAGCACTTCGGGGGGGAGTACCACCAATAGCGTGACTTGCAACAAGTCTCTTTACCCCAGTGGGGTGGGACTGCGTGACGCAACGGTTGCCGAAGTTGCAAGCTACGCGGGGACGCTTAAATCGGCGGTTCTTGACCCCGTTACATACGCTCCGACAGGCGCCTGGAGCACCATTGTAGTCAGCCCAACCGGTGGCATAACCTTTAAAGGCAAGGTTGAAAAGGTTTCCTCGATTTGCATGCTCACCGCTTACAACCAGCTCAGCTTTTACTTCGGAACCGGTTCACCGCTCCCCGAGTTATCTGTCTCTCCTGGCGCGAAGGGTTGGAGCTTCACCGGCACTCCGCAGTATTCTTTCTGATGGGGCTTGGGAACATGGCTATCCTCATAGACTTGAATTTATCTGAGGAAAGAAAAATGCCGGGGGCAGCACGGTAGGTTGGGCTGAACTTGTGAAGCCCAACGTTTTTCAAGGAAAACTGTTGGGCTTCGCTGCGCTCAACCCATCCTGCAAAATCACATCACTCCACAACACCGCCCGACTGATTTAATTCCAATTTCATTGATTGAATTTGCTCCCTTCTCCCGTAGGCGGGAGAAGGGTTGGGGATGAGGGGCTATGCGCTGAATCCAAACATTTTTCAACTCAACGCCCCTCACCCTCTCCCTCTCCCGCTTGCGAGAGAGGGAATGTCGTCAGTTCACTATTGATCTAGAAATGGAATAACTATTAGCCATCTGACTAAGCTGTCGCCCAAAAGCGACAGCAAGTCATTGCTTATCGTGCGGGCGGTTTCGTTTTTGAATTTAATCTGCCACAGTTTCACCCTCTATATTTGGATGTAAATCGTCCATCAAGTGGCTGAATTTCACTGCTATAATTTCCCCATGCTCACTCGACATATTTTGCCTTTACTCAATGATGCGCTTGCAGACACGCCTGTTGTCTTGCTGAATGGCGCACGTCAGACGGGTAAAAGTACATTGGTTCAATCGTTTTCCGGTAAAGAGAGTCGTCGGTATTTAACGCTGGATGACCATGCAACATTGGCGGCAGTAAAAAATGATTCCTCTGGATTTGTTGCTGGGCTGAATGGCGCAGTGACGTTAGATGAGGTGCAGCGTGCGCCGGAATTGTTTTTGGCGATCAAAGCAGCCGTTGATCGTGATCGCCGCCCGGGTCGTTTTTTACTGACGGGGTCGGCTAATGTTTTGCTGCTACCCACGCTTGCCGATTCACTGGCGGGACGCATGGAGATTTTGTCTCTTTGGCCGTTGTCGTCGGCTGAAATGGTTAATGCACCCACTTATAATTTGGCGGATTGGCTATTCGACGGGGACATAAACGCCTTGAACATTGCGCCGTGTGAGCGCCCGCAGTTGATTGAAAAATTGCTGTGTGGCGGCTTTCCAGAAGCGATGAGTCGTAGCGCGGCAAAGCGGCGGACGGCTTGGTTCAACAGTTACTTGCAAGCCATTATGCAGCGCGACATGCGCGATTTAGCCAATATCGAGCGGCTAACCGAGATACCAAACCTGTTGCAGTTGCTTGCCACGCGCAGTGCAAGCCTGTTAAATTTTGCCGAAATTTCGCGCAGTAGCGGGCTATCGCAGACCACGCTCAAACGTTATTTCAGCCTGCTGGAAACGCTATTTTTGGTTTATCGCCTCCCTGCTTGGGAGCGCAACTTAAGCAAACGACTGGTCAAATCACCAAAGGTGTTTTTACCCGATAGCGGCTTGTTAGCCCACCTGCTTGACCTATCATCGGAGCGGTTAAATTCAGCAGGGGGTTTGCCTGGTGGTTTGGTGGAAACATTTGTCGTAAGCGAGGTGCTGAAACATCTGGCGTTTTCTGAACAACAATTGAGCGCATGGCATTACCGCACACAGTCAAACATCGAGGTCGATTTAATTTTAGAAAATCGTTTGGGTAAACTAACGGGTATTGAAATTAAAGCCAGCCATAGCGTGAGCGGCAAAGACTTCAATGGATTGCGCCATCTGAAAGAAACCGAGGCGCAATCTTTTCAGCGCGGCATTGTGCTGTATGGCGGACAGGATGTGGTGCCCTTTGCGGCAGATTTATTTGCTGTGCCATTATCTATGTGGTGGTCGATGCCGTAGCGCCATCTAAATGATGAATGCGCTGTTTAGCACCGAGGTTGGGCTGAACTTGTGAAGCCCAACGTTTTTCAAGGAAAACTGTTGGGCTTCGCTGCGCTCAACCCATCCTGCAAAATCACATCACTCCACAACACCGCCCGACTGATTTAATTCCAATTTCATTGATTGAATTTGCTCCCTTCTCCCGTAGGCGGGAGAAGGGTTGGGGATGAGGGGCTATGCGCTGAATCCAAACATTTTTCAACTCAACGCCCCTCACCCTAACCCTCTCCCGCTTGCGGGAGAGGGAATGTCGTCAGTTCACTATTGATCTAGAACCAGCCATTTATATTTGTCCTTTATATAAGTTCAATTTAATATAAAATTGACGCTTATGAAAAGCCAATTAAGGACTGTCATTCGCCAGAAAATCCTCGATGCCCAGGCGGCGCCGATTCCGGTATTGACACGCAGGGATGCCTGGTTACCCGCCGTTAAAGATAAGGCGGTCGCAGTGATCGGGATGCGGCGTGCGGGCAAGACGAGTTTGCTGTGGCAGGTTCTTGCCGACCGATTTGCTTGTGGCACACCGCGCGAAGGCTTGCTCTATTTCAGTTTTGAAGATGAGCGCCTTGCCGACATGCAACTTGAAGATCTCGATCTTCTCGTTGAGACGTTTTACTTGCTTAATCCCTCTTGGCGTGATGCGCGTAAGGCCACTTTTTTTCTGGATGAAATCCAATTGGTGCCCAATTGGGAGTTATTCGCAAGGCGTCTTCTGGACAGCGAAAACATTGATCTTTTTCTCTCCGGGTCGTCGGCCCGTTTACTTTCGCGCGAAGTGGCTAGCAGTATGCGTGGCCGGGCGATGGAGGCGGTTGTTGCTCCGTTCAGCTTTCGCGAAGTGCTGCGCCACGCGGGCAGAGAACCGCAAAAATCGACAGGCCGATTAACCAAATCAGAGCGTTCGCAACTCGACAGGGATTTGCTTGATTACTTGGCGCGGGGTGGTTTCCCCGAAGCGCAGGGGCTGGATACCCGCAATCGTTTTGAGCTGTTGCGAACCTACGTGGATGTTGTGCTTTTGCGCGATGTGGTTGAGCGCCATAATCTCAGCCAACCCCAAGTTTTGCACTGGATGGTGCGACAACTTTTGGGTAATGCGGCCGGGGCGTTCAGTATCAATAAATTTCATGCCGATCTCAAATCGCGCGGCGTGGCGGTGGGCAAGGATACGCTGCATAGCTACCTCGCCCATTTGGAAGATGCCTTTCTGATAATCAATCTTGATCTTGCCACAGACTCCGAGCGCCGCAGACAAGTAAACCCGCGCAAGGTGTATCCCGTGGATACCGGCTTGATGGCTTTATTTGATAAATCGGGCAAAGCCAATGTGGGGCACGCGCTAGAGACGGTGGTGCTGCACGAATTGCAACGCTGCGGCATTCAGGTCAATTATGTTCGCACCGCCGCCGGTTTCGAAGTGGACTTTTATGCGCGCGGTTTAAATGGCGATGAGGCACTGATTCAAGTCTGCGCCGATCCGGACAGCCCGGACGCGTTGGCGCGCGAAGTGCGCGCACTTCAAGATGCCGCCGCCACCTGGCCCAATGCTTCATTGCAACTCATTGCATTGACTCAGCCCAAAGGCCTATTGCCGCAGGAGATACAGCTTCATATCGCAAGTGACTGGCTGTTACGGCTTGGGGAATAGAATTTAGAGTGCCTGCTTTAGTAGCCGCGTTTACTGCGAAACTACAAGCGATAGACAATTCAATTGTGCGTTTTTTCGCAACACACTCCCCGCGAACGCGGGATAGACAAAATAGCCTAGCGTCGGATATGGTGCGTACCGCTTATCAATTCACCCACAATTTATCCTCGCTCAACTTTACGATTTTCTATATCAAAGGATAACCATGAACAAAATGAAAAAGTTGGTCGCCGCGCTGCTGTTTGCCACGATCACCACACCCGCCTTGGCTGCCGTAACGGACAACCAGGTATTCGCCTACGCCGAAGGCAACTACGCCAGCCTGTTTTCAGGGGCGTCTCAATCCGGGCAATTCCAGCAATACAACTACCGCTACTACCCGGCCACCAAAAATTATCTGGCGGTTGACTCAGCCAAGGTGATTTATATCCTGGGCCCCGCAAGCAACGGCAATATCCAACCCGTCGGGCCGGTATCGGCGTTTGAGGGAGCTATCACGGCTTGGGAGGCGAAGCAGGGAGGGGCGGGCGGCATCGCTGCGGGCGCGGGCATCGTTACAACTATTGCGGGGAGTGCTGGTGTTATTGGCGGAACGGACGGTACTGGAGCGGCGGCGCGGTTTAATTTACCCGCTGGAATCACTGTGGATACAAACGGTAACCTGTATGTTGCAGATCAATCAAATCACACCATTCGCAAGATCACGCCTGCCGGGGTGGTCACAACTCTTGCCGGTAGTGCGGGAATGACCGGCAGAACGGATGGCGCGGGAGCGGGAGCGCGATTTAATGGCCCTACCGGAATTACCATTGATGTGAATGGCAACCTATATGTTGCGGATCAGTTTAACTACGCCATCCGTAAGATTACGCCTGCCGGGATGGTCACAACTCTCGCCGGCAGTAATGCAGGTATCCTTGGCAGCACGGACGGCACAGGATCGATGGCGCAGTTTAACTACCCAACTGGCATCACCGTGGATGCGAGCGGCAACCTGTATGTTGCGGATAAGTTTAATCACGCGATCCGCAAAATCACACCTGCCGGGGTGGTCTCAACACTCGCCGGTAGTGCAGGGACACCCGGCAGCACTGACGGTACGGGATCGGCGGCGCAATTTAACTTGCCTACAGATATCACTGCGGATGCAAACGGCAACCTGTATGTTGCGGACTCTATAAACCACACCATCCGAAAGATCACGCCAGCAGGGGTGGTCACAACTCTCGCCGGTAGTGCAGGCATCTTCGGCAGCAATGACGGCACAGGATCGGCGGCGCGGTTTAACTCACCTAGAGGAATCGCCGTGGATGCGAACGCTAACCTATATGTTGCAGAATTTTCAAACCACACCATCCGAAAGATAACGTCTGCCGGGGTGGTCACGACACTTGCCGGTAGTGCAAGCGTTATCGGCAGCACGGACGGCACAGGAACGGCGGCGCGGTTTTATAACCCAGCTAGAATCACCGTGGATGCGAACGGTAACCTTTTTGTTGGGGACTATGGCAACCACACTATCCGCAAGATTCAGTAAGGTGAATGAAGGGTTCCCATTCAAGCGAGGGGGGCCACGTTTGAATGGTTTCAGCCAGGTAGGGTGGACAGTTTTTTACCCGTAAAGGGTACGCCGGTGGTACCCCGCAGCTTCGCAGCGACCCTTCCTCAGTGCCCACGCGGAAATTACTTTAGATTGGCCGCGTGGGCAGAGCGAATGGGTAACGGAGCAGCCGTTGGGCTCCCATCTGCCTCCCTCTTGCTGGGATAAAATGCGCCCACCTTTAATAAACTTGTTTTCTTACCCAAGGACAACCATGAACGCTTTAAACAAATTACTCGCCTCCCTGTTGTTTGCCACGATCACCACCCCAGCCTTGGCCGCCGTGACGGACAATCAGGTGTTCGCCTACGCCGAAGCCAACTACGCCAGCCTGTTTTCAGGGGCGTCCCAATCCGGGCAATTCCAGCAATACAACTACCGCTACTACCCGGCCACCCAAAACTATCTGGCGGTTGATACCACCAAGACGATCTACATTCTGGGGCCGATAAGCAACGGCAATATCCAATCGGTGGGGCCGGTATCGGCGTTTGAGGGGCTCATTGCGGCTTGGGAGGCGAAGCAAGGTGTAACCACCCCTACTGCTGCCGCCGGGACGCTGATGGGCGGCGCCAAACAAGGTACGCCGCTTAATCTAACCACCGCAGTCTCAACTTATGCTGGATCAGGCTCAGCGGTCTCCGGTGGGAAAACCCCCGCAGATGGTGTCGGCGTGTCGGCATCATTTTCTGCACCGGCGCGAATTACCTCCGATGGCACCAACCTATACGTTGCGGACGGTTTGTTCATCCGACAGATTGTGATTGCCACAGGTGCAGTGACAACTCTAGCGGGAAACAGTAACGGGGCGATGCTGGGAGCAGTTGATGGCACTGGGGCTGCCGCTTCTTTTGCTTCGGCTACAGGCATTACAACAGATGGATCGAACCTGTATGTTGCTGATCGCGGAAGCCGCAAGATTCGCAAGATTGTGATCTCCACCGGAATGGTAACGACATTGGCAGGATCGGGGGCTGCAAGCTCGTTAGATGGAAAGGGGGTCGCCGCAACTTTCAAAGGCCCTGCCGACATCACTACCGACGGAACTAGCCTGTATGTACTCGACGCAGTTAGCAATCAGATCCGTAAAGTCGAAATTGCCACGGGAGTGGTCACCACACTGGCGGGGTCTGGTGCAAATTCGACTGTAGACGGGGTAGGCATAGCAGCATCTTTTTGGGCGCCCAATGGCATCACCACCGACGGAAGCAATTTGTATGTAACAGAAACTTCGGGCGCAATTCGCAAGGTCGTGATTGCTACAGGGGCGGTAACTACATTAGCGGGGCCTAGCACTTCTTTTGCTTCATCGTTAGACGGGACGGGGGCATCCGCTTCGTTTAATGGCCCACAAGGAATCACCACTGACGGCACTAATCTGTATGTGGCAGAAAGTACAGCGAACAAAATCCGTAAGGTTGTGATTGCCACTCGTGTGGTTACGACTCTAGCCGGATCAAGCAAAGGGGCGGTGACAGATGCAACAGGCGTTGCCGCATCTTTCTATGCCCCACAGGGCATCACCTCAGATGGTAACGCTTTGTACGTATCGGAAACAGGCAGCCGGAAAATTCGCAAAATTCAATGAAAACAAATGAACGCGTGGGTACAGAAACGTGCCCACGCTCATTCGTTGCACCCCAAGTTTCTTGGGCAAAATCGGAAAGCAATTTATTCATCAAACTTGGAGTTGCAATGAACACAATAGTCATGAGCCCACTAAAAAAATTAACCGCCGCGCTGATGTTTGCCACGATCACCACCCCGGCCTTGGCTGCCGTGACGGACAATCAGGTGTTCGCCTACGCCGAAGGCAACTACGCCAGCCTGTTTTCAGGGGCGTCCCAATCCGGGCAATTCCAGCAATACAACTATCGCTACTACCCGGCCACCAAAAATTATCTGGCGGTTGACTCCGCCAAGACGATCTACATTCTGGGGCCGGTAAGCAACGGCAATATCCAATCGGTGGGGCCCGTGTCGGCGTTTGAAGGGCTCATTGCGGCATGGGAGGCGAAGCAGGCGGGAAGTACAACAAAACCTTCGGCTTCGGGTTTGATGGGTGGGGCAATTCAAAGTGCACCGTTGAATCTGACGGCTGCTGTAACGACTTTCGCTGGGGGCTTTGCTGGTTCAGTGGATGGTACAGGCACGGCAGCAAAATTTACTTATCCAAAGGGGATTACTACCGATGGCGGCAATCTGTATGTGGTGGATAGCGGCAACCATAAAATCCGTAAGATTGTGATTGCCACTGGCGTGGTGAGTACATTGGCTGGTTCGGGTTCTGTAGGTTTGGTGAATGGTACAGGCACGGCAGCCTCGTTCAATATGCCTGTCGGAATTACTACCGACGGAAGCAGTTTGTATGTAGCAGATTCTGGCAACAACCGAATCCGCAAAATCGTAATTGCCACGGGCGTAGTGAGCACTTTGGCTGGTTCGGGTTCAGCGTGGTCGACGGATGGTGTCGGCACGGCGGCTTCATTTCACACCCCTCAAGGCATCACTACCGATGGGAGCAATTTGTATGTGGCGGATTTGGGTAGTCACAAAATACGCCAAGTCATGATTGCTACAGGAGCTGTGAGTACCTTGGCAGGTTCAGGTACAACTGGCGCAGTGAATGGCACAGGCACAGCAACTTCGTTTAATAATCCTTGGGGAGTTGCCACTGATGGCAGCAATTTGTATGTAGCGGATTACGGCAACCACAAAATCCGACAAATTGTAATCGCCACTGGCGTAGTGTCCACATTGGCTGGATCAGGTGCTCAGGGGGCAGTAGATGGCACTGGCACGGCAGCCTCATTTAAAAACCCTGCTGAAATCACCACCGATGGCCGCAATTTGTATGTGGCGGATTATGGCAACCACAAAATCCGACAAATTGTAATCGCCACTGGCGTAGTGACCACATTGGCTGGGTCAGGTGCTCAGGGAGCAGTAGATGGTACTAACACTGCGGCCTCATTTAAATTTCCTTATGGAATTACCACCGATGGTATCAGCTTATATGTGGCAGATTTCTTTAACAGCAAAATCCGCAGACTCCAATAAGCCGGTTAGTCTGGCTAATCCATTTTGGGTTGTACCTGTGTACATACTCAAGCAACCGAGAAAGTGAAATTTTTAATACTAGGTTCACCCACAATTACATTGAAAGAATAAGCAATGAACGCCATTAAAAAATCAATCGCCGCACTACTATTTTCCGGCATCGCCGTCTCGTCGTTTGCAGCCGTGACCGACAATCAAGTCTTCGCCTACGCCGAAGCCAATTACGCCAGCCTGTTTTCAGGGGCATCCCAATCCGGGGTGTACCAGCAATACAACTACCGCTACTACCCGGCCACCAAAAATTATCTGGCGGTTGACTCCGCCAAGGTGATTCATATCCTGGGACCGGCAAGTAACAATGCTATCCAATCGGTGGGACCGGTGTCGGCGTTTGAGGGAGCTATCACGGCTTGGGAGGCGAAACAAGGAGGGGCGGCGTCTGCTGTTGCAGCGGGTACGCAGATGGGGGGCGCCAAGCAGGGTGCGGCGCTCAATCTCTCCGGGACGGTGACAACCTTTGCAGGATCAACCTCCTTTGGCACCGGCGATGGCGTTGGCAGCGCAGCAACTTTCAATCAGCCTTATGGCATCACCACTGACGGCGTCAATCTGTATGTAATGGATCGGACCAACTCTAAAATCAGACAGATCGTCATTGCATCCGGCGCTGTTACCACTCTGGCCACTTTGAGCGGTGTGTATTATGGGGCAGACAGTATCACCACTGATGGCGTCAATCTGTATACGGCCAATGCTTATTCGATCAACAAGACCGTAATTGCGACAGGTGTAACGACCGCCTTGGCCGGATCGTCGAAAGGGTTTGGCTCAACCGACGGCACGGGGGCCGCCGCCAAATTTTTCACCCCGGAAGGAATTACAACCGATGGCACGAATCTCTACGTGGCAGACACCGGCAGCCACAAAATTCGCAAGGTTGTCATTGCTTCAGGCGTAGTGACAACTTTGGCCGGTTCGGGCACGGGGAGTTCGGTAGATGGTACTGGCACGTCAGCCTCTTTCTCTTCGCCTATGGGCATCACGACAGACGGCACAAGCTTGTATGTGGCCGATGCCGGCAGCTACAAGATTCGCAAAATTGTCATCGCGTCAGGCGTAGTGACTACCTTGGCGGGGGCGGGCGCGTTTGGCGCGACTGATGGTACGGGTGCTGCTGCAAAATTTAGCACGGTTAAGTCGCTTACTACTGATGGCGCCAACTTGTATCTGACGGATACTGATAATCATAAAATTCGCAAGATTGTCATCGCAACCGGGGTTGTCACCACGATTGCCGGTGGCTCAAGGTCAGGATCGTCCGACGGATCGGGCGCCAGCGCAACTTTTTATGCGCCTTCTGGAATCACCACGGATGGTATTAGCCTGTATGTGGCCGATTTAACCAACAACAAAATTCGGAAGATTGAGGCTAGCGGCGCAGCCGGAGCCAGAGCCTCTACAACTCCGGTGGCATCATCCTCTTTACCTGCCGGATATTTTTCGCATGGGGGTCTAACCTGGACGCCAGTAACGATATCGAATACATCGTTAAGTGCTGCAACAGCCTATTGCACCGGTACGACCATTAACGGTCAGACCGGCTGGCGTTTGCCTACCTATGCCGAATTGAATGCAGCGATGATGGCGATGCAGGCTCAAATTTGGCAACTCAGATATGCCTATTATTCTACGGGGTCGAATATGGCATTCATTGACTATCCCAACACTTTCATTACCTGTGTTCGTTAGTCAAATAGCGGAAATAACTTTGATTGACTGCGGGCAGAGCGCATGGGTAACGGCACAGCCGCCCCCCGCGAACGCGGGATGGACAAAACAAAAGCATCAGTCAGAATGCAGTCGAACAAGTTTGGGCATGGGTGAGCACCGTCCTTTTGACGATGCGCGAGGTGGCGAAATAGTCTTCCCGCCGTTTTTGCCTCACCTATGCGCACGATTTGTCACCGATTGAATTTTGGTCACTTAACTTTAGGGAGACTCGCCATGCAATTGAAACCGACGATGCGTAAAGCCACCGAATTTGGCATAGGCCTCACCGCCATCGCCACACTGATTCTTGCCGGATGCGGCGGAAGCACCAGCAGCTCAACTCCGGCAGTTGCCACCACCACCCTCAACATCAGCCCCTCGCTGGGGCGATTCAAGGAAGGGGCCACAGTTCGCATCAAAGACCAAAGCGGCACGCAGCTTGGCTCAGGCTACGTGAATGCCAGCGGCGTCGCCGCTGTTGCCGTGCCCACCGGCACGCAAGGCCCCCTGCTGATTGAAGCCGGTTTGAGCGGCGACCAGTATTTCGACGAGCAGAAAGGTCAATATGTTGCGGTCTCGAATATCAACGGTGTTGCTGTGCGCGCCTTGCTTCCCGATCTTTCCGTCGCCAGTGACGTGGGCGTCACCGCGTTGACGGAAATTGCCGTCGGTTCGCTGACCAACGCGTCCGGCGTGTTGCCTGCCGACATCACTGCCGCTTCGGCTGTGGGCGCCAACAACGCGGTGGCCAACACCTTCGGTGTGGCCGACCCGTTGACGCCGCCCAAACTGGTTGGCTCGGCGGCGGACATCAGCGCACTGGGCAGCGCCACCGCCGCCGACAAATACGCCGCCAAGCTGGCTATCCTGGCCAATATGGCCGGTAGCAATGAGGATGCGCTGCAAGTTGCGCATCGTCTGCGCAACGCCATGGCCGGGGTGTCTCCGGCCAGCAACGTCAATGCGGTCGTCAATGCGTTTAACGCCGCTGCGGCCAAGACCGGCGGCGTTCCAAGCAACGCGCGGATTACCCCGCCGTCTGCGGGAGGCGCGATTAAGTTACAGGATCTGGTTGCCACTGCCGCTAACAATGCAAAATTGGCGCAACAGGTTTTGCTACAGCAACTCGGCAATACCAAACCGACTAACGCGCAGATTATTCAGGCTTACGCCACCGCGATGCAACACTACGCCTCTGCGGTGCAGGCGGCATTTGCCAACGGCACCGGTATTACAGCGGCGGCCAACACGGCAAATGCCAATGCCAGCGCCGCTCTGGTGGCCTTCTTCCCGTCCGTCATCACCCCGGGTGCAGGAACGAGCAACGGCAACGTCTGCGTGGGAGACGCAATGATCAATGGCATTTCGGTTGCCAAGTTCTGCTACACCAATTTGACCGCCGACTTTAGCTGTAGCCAGACCGGCATTCAGGGTGCGGGCGGCAGCATGCCCAGCTCGATAGGACCGGCCACCTTTAGCTTCAGTCTGGCAGCAGCCTGCCCCGCCAATGCCATGATGTCGTTTGATGTGCGCAAGTTTGCTGGCGGTGTTGCCGGTGGCTCAACGAGTGGCTCTACCGGTGGTTCGACGAACGGCTCTACGGGTGGCTCGGCAAACGGCTCTGCCGGTAGCTCGACGGGAGGTTCTACGGGTGGCTCGACGAGTGGCACAACAAGCAGTGCTCAAACCGCATGTAAAACTTCCGGCGGCACTTGGGACCCGTTCATCAATGTTTGTCTCCCGGCTTCTGTAACGGGCGCTGGTGCGGCAACAGGCGGTTCAACAGGCTCAACTGGCGGAACAGCAACAGGTGGCACGACAGCAAGTGGGGCGGCAAGTTATTTGAATCAAGGCGGACTAAGCTGGATGCCCCCCACTTTCAATGACACATGGACTAATGCCCAAGCCTATTGCACCAATACCACCATCAATGGCCAAACCGGATGGCGCATGCCGACAAATGTTGAGCTGAGAGCCCTCATTTCGAGCGGGGTAATGAAGGGACAGGGTTGGCCTGACGTGTATGGCAAAGCTTGGTCCTCCACATCCGCTAGCGGCGGTAGCCACTACATAGTCGATTTGAGCGGCGGCGGAATGAGCGACCTTGCCGATACGTACAAATATTATGTGTCGTGTGTCCGCAGTAGCGGTGGGGTAACAGGTGGCGCAACTGGTAGCTCAACACCAGGCACGACAGCTGGCGGAACAGCAAACGGTGCAACTGGCAACGCAACGGTATGTAATGGCACGCAACCTCCCGGTTTCAACATTTCCCAATCAGGCAAAACGGTGAATGTAACAACCGCCGGCTGTGTCCCTCCACCAACGGGTTCTTATTGCGATGTCAGTTCACCGTCGGCAACGGGTATTAACGTGTTGCAAACCGCAAAAGCTCAGTCGGCAAGTTTGAAAGGGTTGACTTATAACGGCCCGGGCGCCAACCCGTATGACTCCAATACACTAGCCTCATCGGTGGCGGTAACGGTTTGTACTATCAACGCGCCAGCCAGTCTGGTTGGCCTGAATGTAAACTTGAATGCCTGCTTCGACCTGACCGGTCAGATGGGGGCATTGACGTCCATTCCGTCGATACTCACCGTCTCCAAGCCGATTACCTTAAGCTATGTCGGCGAGGTGAATATGCAAAGTGTGCCTGACTGCTATAAGTCCGGCGCCACAGTGATTACTGACGCGCTCACCGGCAAGACCGTGACCAAGCAAACTGACGGAGCTTACAGGTAAGCGAAAAATCCCTCTTGCTGTTATCCCATAGACTCCGCCCCCTGCTAACACACGGGGCGGTTTCGTTTTGTAGCTAACTATCGGATAGAATGCCTACCTCGTTTTCCATAGACATGTCATGGTTCCGCATCTCACTACCGCACTCAAAGGCCCGTTGCTGGAACTGGAGCGGCATATTCTCGCTGCCCAGCCGACCATCGAGCATTGGTTCCGCACGCAATGGCTGGAGCACACGCCGCCGTTTTATTCCTCGGTCGATTTGCGCAACAGCGGCTTCAAACTCGCGCCGGTGGACACCAATCTGTTTCCCGGCGGCTTCAACAATCTCAATCCCGATTTTCTGCCGCTGTGCGTGCTGGCAATGCAGTCTGCGGTGGAGAAGGTGTGCCCGGAAGCGCGCGGCGTGCTGCTGATCCCGGAGAACCACACGCGCAACCAGTTCTATCTGCAAAACGTGGCGCAACTCGTCACCATCCTCAAGCAGGCGGGGATGCATGTGCGCGTCGGTTCGCTGCTGCCGGAGATTACGCAGCCCACCACGCTGGAGTTGGCCAACGGCAATTCGCTCACGCTGGAACCGTTGGTGCGCAGAGGCAACCGTTTGAGCGTGGCGGATTTCGACCCTTGCGTGATTGTGCTTAACAACGACCTTTCCGCAGGTGCGCCGGATATTCTGAAGAATCTGGAACAGAGTGTGTTGCCGCCGCTGGAAGCCGGCTGGTATGCGCGGCGCAAGTCCAAACATTTCGCGGCTTACCGGCAAGTGAGCAGTCAATTCGCCGGACTGCTGGGTATCGACCCTTGGTTGATAGATCCGTATTTCGCCGTGTGCAATCAAGTCAACTTTCAGGAGAAGGTCGGCGAAGAATGCCTCGCCGCGCAAGTCGATTTAGTATTGCAGCAAATACGCGCGAAGTACGCCGAGTACGGCGTGAAGCACGATCCCTTCGTGATCGTCAAAGCCGATGCGGGCACTTACGGCATGGGCATTATGACCGTTAAAGATGGCAGCGAGGTGCGCGACCTCAACCGCAGGCAACGCAACAAGATGGCGGTGGTGAAAGAAGGCCTGCAAGTCTCCGATGTGCTCGTGCAGGAAGGCGTGTATACCTTTGAAGACCTCAATGGCGCGGTAGCCGAGCCCGTGGTGTACATGATCGACCGCCATGTGGTGGGCGGCTTCTATCGCGTGCACACCGAACGCGGCGTGGACGAGAACCTCAACGCGCCGGGCATGCGCTTCGAGCCGCTGGCATTCGAAACATGCTGCACCCTGCCCGACCCCGCTTGCGCGCCGGACGACATGCCTAACCGTTTCTATGCCTACGGCGTGGTGGCGCGACTGGCGATGCTGGCGGCAGCGCTGGAACTGGAAGAGATGATCGCATGAGGCAACTCGTTGTGCTGCTGTGCCTGTTGCTTGCCGCCTGCGGCAAAGAGCCGCTGTATCAGGAAGAAAGCTACGTCTTCGGCACGCGCGTCGAGATCAGCATTTACGGCGACGATGAAACTCATGCGCGGGCGGCGGTTGCCTCGGTGATGCACGAATTCCAGCGTCTGCACGATTTGCTGCATGCGTGGAAACCTTCCGAATTGAGCGCGTTGAACGCGGCCTTTGCCCGGGGGCAAAGCCGGGAGATGGCGCCCGAGGTTGCCGCGATGTTGCAGGATGCCGCGCGCCTGTCGAAGCAATCCGGCGGGCTGTTTAATCCGGCCATCGGCGGTCTGATTCAGGCATGGGGATTTCAGGCGGACGAATTCAAGGCGCAATTGCCGGATGAAAAAAAGATCGCCGCGCTGGTGCAAGCGCATCCGCAGATGAGCGATTTGGAGTTCAGCGCATCCGCAGTACAGAGCAAAAACAGGACGGTGCAACTCGACCTCGGCGGTTACGCCAAGGGCTACGCGCTGGATCGCGCGGCGGCATTGCTCAAACAGCAAGGCATCCACAATGCGCTCATCAATATCGGCGGCAATGTGCTGGCGCTGGGCCAGCATGGCTCGCGCGCCTGGAAGGTGGGCATCCAGCACCCGCGCAAGCCGGGGCCGTTGGCGACACTGGAGTTGCACGACGGCGAGGCAATCGGCACGTCGGGCGATTATCAGCGCTACTTTGAACTCAACGGCAAACGCTATTGCCACTTGATCGACCCGCGCAGCGGTTATCCGGCGCAAGGGGTGCAGGCCGTGACCATACTCACGCACGGCGAACGCGCGGGATTGTTGTCCGACGGCGCCTCCAAGCCGTTGTTCATCTCCGGCGCGTCGGCTTGGCGCGCTGCCGCCCGGCAGATGCAGCTACCCGAGGCGATGTTGGTAGACGCCGAGGGTGTGGTGCACCTTAGCGCCGAATTGCAGAAACGGCTAGAATTCACCGACAAGTCCACGGTGAGCAGAATTGAGCCATGAAACCGCAAGCTGATGACGCGCTGCAAGAAAACATACGCCGCACCGCGAGTGCTCATGCGCTCAGGCAGATTCATGCCATCGTTGATGAGGAGCGGAAACAGGAAGCCCTGGTGGGGCGTGTGCTGCATGCTTTCTTGCTCTATGGCTGGCTGGTGCTGTTGTTGCTCGCCGGAATCGTGGCGCATTTTATGGGAGTGATTTGAGTGGTCGGCATTCTGTTAATCGCGCATAACGGCTTGGGTGACAGCCTGGTGGATTGTGTGCGCCATGTGATGGGCTGCACCTTGCCCAACCTTAAAGTTTTATCTGTTTTGGCGAGCGATGATCCGCAAGCCAAAGAAGCCGAAGGGCGCGCGCTGATCGAACAACTCGATGCCGGTAAAGGGGTGTTGATCCTGTGCGATATATTCGGCGCCACCCCCAGCAATATCGCCATGCGCTTGCTACAACCGGGGCGGGTCGAGGGGGTGACGGGCGTGAATCTGCCGATGCTGCTGCGCGTGACGGTGTGCAGCCGCGACCGGCCATTAGCCGAAATGGCGCAACGCGCGCTGGATGGCGGGCGCGAATGCATCGTCCCCATGAATTCTGAATTGAGAGGCTGTGATGCTGCAACAAGATGCACTGATAATTAACAAGCTGGGCCTGCACGCCCGCGCTTCCGCCAAACTCACCCAACTCGCTTCGCAATTTCCCTGCGAGATATGGTTGTCGCGCAATAGTCGCCGCATCAATGCCAAAAGCATCATGGGGGTGATGATGCTGGCTGCGGCAAAGGGCGCCACCGTCACTATCGAGACCAATGGAAATCAGGAGCAGGAGGCTATGGTGGCTATCGTTGCGCTGATTAATGACTACTTTGGAGAAGGCGAATGAGCTTTGCCCTGCACGGCCTGCCCGTTTCGCGCGGCGTCGCCATCGGCCGCGCCCATCTGGTGTCGCATACCGTTCTGGAAGTCACGCATTACGTGCTGCCCAAGAATTTGGTGTTGGAAGAAATTGCGCGCTTGAATGATGCCCTGGAGACGACGCGCAATGAGCTGGTCGGTTTGCGTGAATTTCGCCCGTTGCAGGCGCGGGCTGAATTCGATGCGTTTCTCGACCTGCATCTGATGATACTTGACGACGAGCATATCAGCAGTGCCGCACGCACCATGATCATCAGCGAGCAATGCAATGCGGAATGGGCGTTAAAAACACAAATGGATGCCTTGGTCAGCCAGTTTGAGGCCTTTGAAGACCCTTATCTGCGCGAACGCAAAACCGATGTGATGCAGGTGGTTGAACGCATACTCAAAACGCTCAGCGGCCATCCCGGACATACTCCCCCCACTGCCCAGCGCGATACAAATTTGATACTGGTGGCGCATGATGTCAGTCCCGCCGACCTGATTCAGCTCAAGTCGCATCAGCTCTCCGCCATCCTGACGGATCTCGGCGGCGCCACCTCGCACACGGCCATCGTCGCACGCGGTTTGAGCATTCCTTGCGTGGTCGGTTTGTATCACGCGCGCGAACTCATCAAAGACGGCGACATGCTCATAGTCGACGGTGAACAAGGCGTCGTGCTGGTCAATCCGGACAAACAGCTCATCGCCGAATACAAACTGCGCCAGAGCCAATTTGATCTGGAGCACCAAAAACTCAAACGCCTCAAGACGGCGCACGCCAATACCCTGGATGGCACCCATATCGAGTTGCACGCCAACATCGAAATGCCGCAGGACTTGCGCGCTGTCAAGGAAAACGGCGCTACCGGAATCGGCTTATTCCGCAGCGAATTCCTGTTTCTCAACCGCGACGCGCTGCCGGACGAAGAGGAACAGTTTGTAGCCTATCGTTCTGTATTGGAAGGCATGGATGGGCTGCCCGTGACCATCCGCACCTTTGATCTGGGCGCGGACAAGCAACTCAAAAGCACCGCACGGGTAGCCAGCAATCCGGCATTGGGCTTGCGCGCGATTCGCTTTTGCCTGGCCGAGCCGCAACTGTTTCGCACACAACTGCGCGCGCTGTTGCGCGCGTCTAGCTACGGCAATTTAAAGATACTGGTGCCGATGTTATCGGGCGTAGCGGAGATCAATCAAACCCTGCAATTCATTGAGGCGACCAAGCATGACTTGCTGGCCGAGGGCATTCCCCACAATCCAAACGTGCCGGTCGGCGGCATGATAGAAATTCCCGCCGCCGCTTTGGCATTAAACATGTTCGTGAAGAAGTTGGATTTCCTTTCCATCGGCACCAACGATTTGATCCAGTACACATTGGCTATCGACCGCACCGATGAGGAGGTGTCACATCTGTATGACCCGCTGCACCCGGCGGTATTGCACCTGCTGGCTCATGTTATCAGCAGCGCCAACCGTGGCGACGTGCCGATCTCGGTATGCGGTGAAATGGCCGGAGAATTGGTGTATACACGCTTGCTGCTGGGGATGGGCTTGCGCCAGTTCTCCATGAACCCGGCGCAATTGCTGGCAACCAAACAACGCGTGCTCACCACCAGTCTGCCGGAAATACTGCCGATCACCATGAAAATATTGCGCTCGGACGATCCTGCCAAAATCCGCGAGCTGCTGGCCCGCCTGAATTCATGACATTGAGCCGTTAACATGCACTTGCTATACTGCGCTGCACAAATTTTAGTTAACACTCCGGGGGAGTAGAAGGATGAATAACATGGAACAAGCACGCTTCAATATGGTTGAACAGCAGATACGCCCTTGGGATGTACTTGATACCGAGGTGCTTGATTTATTCAAAAAAATTAAGCGCGAACTGTTTGTTCCGCCTAGCCATCGCGCGCTGGCCTTTATGGATGTCGATATTCCACTGGGACATGGCGCCAAAATGTGGCCACCCAAAATGGAAGCGCGCGCAGTGCAGGCGCTGGACTTGAAACACGGCGACCACGTTCTGGAAGTTGGCACGGGCAGCGGCTATCTGACTGCGTTGCTGTCCCGGATGGCATCCCATGTCACCAGCGTGGAGATTGTGGCTGAATTGAGCGCGATGGCGGAGCATAATCTGGCGCCTTATCACAACGGCAACATAGCCCTGGAGATTGGCGATGCGGCGAATGGCTGGGGCGCCGGACAGTACGACGCCATCGTAGTAACGGGCTCTGTGCCACTGCAACCCGCCGCATTAATGCAGAATCTGAAAGTGGGCGGACGCCTGTTCGCCGTGATAGGTGATGCGCCGGTGATGCGGGCGTGCTTGATCACGCGCAGGAATGCCGAGACTTTTGATAGCGTCACACTGTTTGAGACTAGCGTGGAGCCACTATTGAATGCCCCGCAACCGCAACGATTTGTGTTCTAAATTCAAACATTCTTTCTTGAAACTGAAATACTTTACATGTAATATTAGCGACATCTAATATTCGTTAATTCGGTACGGAAAATGAAACTTTCAAAATTGGGTTTGCTCGTATTGTCCACCTTCGCCGCCAGCCCCGCTCTGGCAACGGACTTACTGGAGACATACCGGTCGGCGCTAAGTCAGGATGCCGCATTCGCGTCCGCCCGTGCAGCGCAGCAGGCGGGGCTGGAAAAAAAGTCGCAAGGCCGCTCTTTATTGATGCCCAATGTGAATTTCACGGCCAACTCGACTTACAACAATGTTGACGCCAAGTATGGCGACATAAGCAATCCGAACCGGCAGTACAACACTTCAGGCTACGGTGTGAGCTTGGTGCAGCCTTTGTTCCGGCAGCAAAACTGGATGTCTTATTCCGAATCCGAATTGCAAGTCGCCATTTCCGAAGCGCAGTACAAACAGGCCGAGCACGACCTGATTTTGCGCGTGGCGCAAGGCTATTTTGACGTGCTGATTGCCCAAGACAACGTGCAACTTACCGAAGCGCAAAAGCAGGCGATTGCCGAGCAACTGGAACAGGCCAAACGTAATTTTGAAGTGGGCACCTCCACCATCACCGACACTTACGAAGCTCAAGCGCGTTACGATCTGATCGTTGCACAGGAAATTTCCGCACTAAGCACTCTGGAAGTAAAAAAACGCAGCTTGCAGCAAATCACCAACACACCTCCCGGCGAGTTGCGCCCATTGGGTAAAGAATTCAAGCTGGACACGCCGCAGCCTGCCGATGTGGAAAAATGGGTGGCGGACGCACAGCAACATAATATGCAAATCGCGATTGCCGCCGCCACTGCCGAATTAGCCGAAAAAGAAGTGTCGCGGAATTTCGGTGGACATTTGCCTACTCTGGACTTGGTGGCAAACTACAACAAGAACTTGTCGAGCACTACCGTTTTTGGAACCACCGCTTTGGGCGCGTCCGACGTTACAAGCAAATCCATAGGCGTCCAATTGAACATGCCGCTATTCCAGGGCGGCGCAATCCAATCGAAATATCGCGAAGCGGAAGCCAACCGCGACAAGGCCAAGCAGGATCTGGAAAATGCGCGTCGCACTGTGGCTGTGCAAACACGGCAAGCCTATCTGGGCGTGGTAAGCGGCATCTCGCAAGTGAAGGCCTTGCAGCAGGCACTAAAATCCAGTGAGAGTTTATTGGAAGCCAGTAAATTGGGGCAGAGCGTCGGCGTGCGCACGAACATTGACGTACTCAATGCCCAGCAACAACTGTATTCAACCCGCCGCGACCTGTATCAGACCGAATACAACTACCTGCTAAGCCGTTTGCGCCTGAAAGCCGCTGTCGGCACATTGCTTGAAGACGATGTAAACGGCATCAATCAGGCTTTGCGTTAACTCGATCTAAAAGCGCTTGGGAGAAGAGTTAAGTGCGTCCGGTGAAAATAGAAACGCCCCGCAATTAACTCCACCATTTGTCATTGCGCGCCCCAATCGACTGGGGTTATTTTCAGGAGGTCGGCAATACTACGCACCCGGGAATCATCCCCCAAATCCAGTTCGTAACCATCCCGCTTCTCTCCCAATCGTGCAAACGCAGTGCCGGGAAATTATCCGGCGCGATCGAATCCGCAAGCCATGGGAATATATTTTGGATTTTTCATTGCGCCTCAAGTCATTTTGTTTAGTGCAATCGCGCCAATAAAGTAATATAGTAATACCGTTTACAGACGAAAGATTGATACGCGGACTCGTACAGATTCAATTTAAAATACCAAGCCCGCGTATCAATAATATTTCCAATAACCTCTCTTTCAGGAACCTTTAAATATGCCATTTTTTGACCTATTCAAACATGATAAAGACCTCACGGAAGTTCGCCCCGGCGAGAGCTTATTTCGGGAAGGTGATATCGGCAACGCTATGTACGTCCTGGTTGAAGGTGACGCCGATATATTTATCGGCGGAATGTTATTCGAAAAGCTGGCTCCGAGCAGCATAGTTGGTGAAATAACCTTGATTGATGGCGCGCCCCGTAGTGCTACAGTTGTTGCGTGCACGGCATGCAAGTTTGCCGTGATTGATGCAAAACGATTCCATTTTTTACTTGATGAGATACCGGGCTTTGCTATTGCCGTAATGAGTGTTATGGCGCAAAGACTAAAGAAATGCTCTGCGCAAATAGTCCGGTTGAATAAAAACACCCCTACCCAAACCGGAATGTGAATATTTAACCGGGCGCGGTGGCGTGTTCTTGATGGAGTTTATATACTCATGCCCAGCCCGCATGGCTACGAAATTTTGTATAGTCCCGCAGCGTAAAACATGAGCAATCCCGGTTTTCCAGGAATGAAGCATGGCGATAACTCCGGGTTATTGCGCACTGTTGTTGTCCTGCCTTCAGGACATACTAGCCGGTCAGAAATGACTTTTCTTGTTGTTAGGTATTTTTACTTTACGGCGGAAGCTCCATGGAACTGCACCTAAAAAACCGTCAGGACATGAAAGCGCGTGCATTGCTGCTAGGCGACCGGCTGGATTTGAAACTGTTCAAGATCGCGGATTGTCTTTCTACCACGCCATTGACACTGGAGGTGGATGCGGAAGGCGGCATTGCCGTGTTATTTCGTTACGGAGTAATTGTGCTGTTTGGGGTCAGAAGTTTGGACGAAGTGCGTTTTGTAGAATCGCTCAAGCCACTGCTGTCGAACATCTATCCAACCCCGGAGCTCGACGAACTGGAAATCCATTGCGGCAGGAACAGCGTCGGCGTGCAGAGCGGCGCGGTTTCGCTGGACGATATTTCGCTGGAAAAATTACAGGTTATCGCCGATGCTTTGAGCAAAAATTTGCTGCTCACCTTGTATGAAAAAAAAGTGGCGGGCGAATTTGACAAGATCGAACCACTGGCACAGGAATTAGCCACGCACGGCAAGGTGAGCGCAGATTCCAAAAAATTGCTATCCCAAATCGGCTCTATGCTGTTGATCCAGCACCGCATGGTGGGACGTGCCGAAATCGGCGACAAGCCCGAAACATTATGGAATTTTCCGCAGCTCGAAGGGCTGTACGCCAGCTTGGAGGATGAGTTCGAGTTGAAGGAACGTCAATCGGCATTGGACCGTAAACTGAGCCTGATTTCAGACACGGCGCAAACGCTGGCCGATGTATGGGACAACAAGCAGCTGCACAAGCTGGAGTGGTATGTGATCGGACTGATCTTGTTTGAAATTTTCATCAGCTTGTTTGAGCTGGGAGACAAGTTTTTAAGATAACGCAATAACAAAACGCCAGAATTTTATCCCCATGAGCTTCCGAACCGCCGCCTGCATAAGGCTCATGCGACATCCTTAAACAGGGAGGATTCCATGAAAACTGTTGACCGCCGCAAGCATATCAGGTCGTTTCTGCCGCTTTTGTATACCCTGCGCAATTACCAGCCCCACTGGATCAGAAATGATGTGGGGGGCGGACTCAGCGTCTGCATCGTAATGATACCGTCGGTCATTGCCTATGCGGAGTTAGTCCATCTGCCGCCTATTTCGGGCCTTTATGCGGCGCTCGCTGCCACCATTGGGTATGCTTTGTTTGCCAGCTCTCGTCATATTATTGCCGGACCGGATGCGGCTATAGGATTGCTCGCGGGATCGGCCATTTTGCCCCTGGGGCATGGCGACCAGGCTTATATGGCGCTGCTTGCAGCAGAACTGAGCCTGATGACTGGCGTGGTGCTGTTGCTTGCCGCCCGCCTGCGCCTCGGGGTCATTGCCGAATTGCTTTCAAGACCCGTGTTGATTGGTTATCTGAACGGCGCTTCGCTGGTATTGATTTCCACCCAGTTAGGGAAAATGTTTGGCATAAAAACCCAAGGGGAAGAGTTTTTCCCAATTTTATCAACCGTAGTTAGTCAATTATCCAATTCCCATTTGCCCACCGTCATTTTCGGCGCACTGCTTGTTTTGCTCTTGCTGGGCCTTGCCCGCTGGCTGCCGCGCGTGCCCAATGCCCTGGTGGTGTCATCTGTTGCAATCCTGTTAACGTTTGTTTTTGATTTGGGCCAATATGGCATTGCCTTGGTCGGACATGTGCCCTCCGGCATTCCACAATTATCGCTTCCGCTCCCGGTCTGGTCGGACATCCCCGCTTTGGCGCCTGCCGCAGTGGCAATAGCCTTTCTGATTTTTTCCGACGGCATCCTGCTGGCGCAGACTTTTGCCGAAAAACACGGCTATCCGGTAAATCCTAATCAGGAACTGGTTGCGCTCGGCTCGGCCAATATTCTGTCTTCCGTATGCCAAGGCTTTCCGGTGTCTGCCAGTCAGTCCCGCACCTCGATAGTCGCTGCCGCCGGCTGCCATTCGCAGTTGGCACAAGTGATTTCGTCGCTTGGGCTATTGCTATTCCTGTTGTTCTTGACCGGACTCATCTCCTTGCTACCCAAGGTGGCCTTGGGAGCAATTCTGATAGTGACGGCAATAAGCATGCTGGACATAGCGTCACTGCGCAACCTGTTCAAGGTGGATCGCAACGAGTTTAGTCTTGCCATGGGCGTGACCATGGCAATCTTAATTGCAGGCGTGGTTCTGGGCATTATTGTCGGCCTCTTGTTGTCGTTAATTGCCGTACTCCTGCAAATATCGCGCCCGCGTGATGCCGTGCTGCGGCGCCTAATAACGGATGGAAAATTTCACGATTGCCTGGAAGAGGACAAGGCGGAAGATGTTCCCGGCGTGATAGTCTATCGCCTCTATGCGCCGCTTATTTTTGCCAATGCCAGCTATGTGATGGAGCGCATCCAGCAACTGGTGGAGGAGGCCGGCCCCGATCTCAAGTGGCTGATTTTTGATGCCCAGGCGATTACAGACCTGGATGTGACAGCTGCCCAGCGTTTTGCCGAGTTGCATCGAAGTTTGCAGGAGCGCGGCATCAAGATCAAAATCGCCGACGCCCCCCGCCCCTTCCGCGAAAGACTATCCAGGGTCGGGCTTTCAGATGTACTGGGCAGCCAACAATTCTACGTTTCAGTAAAAAAAGCAGTCGAAGCCTTCGAGCAGAGCACGGATGCCCGGATGTCTGCACCACCAACCCACGAAGGGCGAGCTGCCCTCCCCACTCAAGGTCACCTCTAATAATTCAGAGTTCGTCATTTCGGTGCGAAGGCTGGAATCCAGTGTTTTCAACCCATTCGAAGTTATAAACTTGTCGCGACTTACATGCTGGCGCGTTGTGCGGCCTCAAATTTGTCATAGCCTGTCCGAACCAGCTCCAGAGTTTTGTCGATATTGCTGGAAATGTCGCCGTTGAGGACGCCCATGCCATCGAGTATTCCCTGCGCTTCCTTGGCGCCCTTTTCGAATCCGCTACGGATAGCGTCCATAAACTTGGTCAGCACATCGCCCGCATTCTCGTTCGGATGCTGCTGCTTGAACGCTTCATAAAATCCGGTGGAGAGCGACACGATTCGCCCTGCCGTTCCGGTTGGGGTGTTGTCCTCGCTGGCTGCAGCCTGAATGGCATTGTCGCCAAATTGCGGCTTCAACACTTCATTGATACCGTCGATCGCCGATTTCAGAAGCAAGGCGAGCGGCTGGTTTTGGGATTGAAGTGACACGTCTAGCGATGCCTGAAGAATGGCAGAATTCTGCTGTGACCTCGCGTCGGCTTGAGTTGCTGTCGTCGATTGGGACGACTGCACTGAACGCGAGTCGGTGCCGGAGCTGAATGTGGAGGTGTAGGCCGGATCGGGCAGGCGGACGTTGCCGATGGTTGATGAATCTTCGTCTTCTTTGAACATGGCTATGCACCCAAATTTGGATTGAGTTTGCATTGGATGCCGCAACAGGCTGACAGTCTGTGCGCTACCACACGGAAATTGCAGCGTCACTCTCTCCCCATCGCTAAGTGCGGCGGTGACGGCAATGGCACCGCCGCCGGTAGCTGTGCCGCAGCCTGTATCAGCCACGACAGCAGACACAGCACCGTGCCGTTTTGTATTATCTGCGGGCGATTGCTTCTTCCATGTTGATAACCATGCTTTGCATAATGATCGTTTTAGAAATCTACTCGTTCAGGTTCGTTCCTTGTTGGAAATACGCCACACCTTCAGACTCATTTCATATTGGACGTGGCTACTTCATCACAAGGCGTCCAATTAAACGTAAAATGAAAAATTGCGGGAAATGCAGACAAAAATTTTGCCTGCCCGCGACAATACGGCAAACCAGTTAGCCAATGAAAACTCCCAAAAGAATCGAACCCCTTGTCGAAGACGGTTTGGTAGACGACGTCGTCCGGCAGCTCAAAAGTGGCAAAGAGGCTACCGTCTATGTCGTCCAGTGCGGCGATGAGATACGTTGCGCAAAAATTTATAAGGAAGCCAACCAACGCGGTTTCCATCAGGCAGTTAATTACACCGAAGGCCGCAAAGTAAAAAATAGCCGCCAGGCGCGCGCGATGGAAAAAGGTTCGCGCTACGGGCGCAAAGAGCAAGAAGCGGCCTGGCAACATGCCGAGGTGGAGGCCCTGTACAAACTCGCCGCGGCGGGTGTGCGCGTGCCGCATCCGTTCGGTTTTTATGAAGGCGTGTTGCTGATGGAGCTGGTGGCTGACGAAAATGGCCAACCCGCGCCCAGACTCAACGACCTCGAACTTACGCCGGAACAGGCGCGCGAGTTTCACTTCTTCCTGATTCGCCAAGTAGTGCTCATGCTGTGCGCGGGCATCGTCCACGGCGACCTGTCCGAATTCAACGTGCTGGTTGATGCTCGCGGCCCAGTCATCATTGACTTGCCGCAAGCGGTGGATGCCGCTGCCAACAACAATGCCAGCCGCATGCTGGAACGCGATGTCGAAAACTTGGCGGTTTATTTCGGCCAATTCGCGCCCGAATTGCACAACACCCAATACGGCAAAGAAATCTGGGCGATCTACCAGCGCGGCGAACTGCTGCCCGACACCCCGCTCACAGGTCGTTTCCATCAGATCGAAAAGAAAGCCGATGTGCGTTCCGTCATGCGTGAAATTGAAGCGGTACGTGATGACCACGCGGCCAAGCTGCGCTACCAGCAACTCAAGCGCGAAGAGGGCCGATGAGCGACTATCCCATCATCCACTGGAACGAAGACGGCGCAGAACAATCTGCCCGCTGGCGTTCCGAAAGCGGCATGCCGCCTCCCAAGTTGATTGAAAGCACTGGATTCCGGCCTACGCCGGAATGACGAAATCTGAATTATTAGAGGCACCCTAATGTAGTTTTTTGCTCACGAGGGCAAGTGCCTGTTCTGTTGCGCCCCGGTTGGATTGCACGAAACGCAAACCGGCCAAGTGCATTTTCTGTTGCCGGGCAGTATCGGCAAATAGTTGTTGTAGCGCTTGCATCAAAACTTCAGCATTCTCAACACGCTGGGCCGCACCGCATGCGATAGCCAGTGTGCTGGCATCCGCAAAATTATAGGTATGTGCGCCGATTAAAACCGGCTTGCCGACGGCGCATGCCTCAATCAGGTTTTGCCCCCCGAACGGCAACAGACTTCCCCCGATAAAAGCCACATCGCAGGCCGCATAATAAGCAAACATTTCGCCCATCGAGTCGCCCAATACGACTTGCGTATCGGCGTCAATCGCCTCGTTGCGGCTGCGTCTCTGGCACTTGAACCCGTGCCGCCCGATCAGGCCTGCAACTTCATCGAAACGTTGCGGGTGGCGCGGCACAATCACGGTGAGTAACTGCGGTATGTTGATTTCTCCCAGCTTGGCAAGGATGAGCGCCTCCTCCCCTTCCCGGGTGCTTGCGGCAAGGAATACCTTGCGCTCGGCGCCGAATATAACGCGCAGTTGCTTACCCAGCTCCGGCACAGCCTGAGGCGGTTCTATATCGAACTTTAAATTCCCCATGACAGAAACCTGTGCGCGGCCCAGGCTACGCAGGCGTTGGGCATCGGCTTCTGTTTGCGCCGCAATAGCGGCCAGTCCGGTCAATCCTTGCCGCGCCAGCCTGGGGAAACGCGCGTAGCGCTTAAACGATTTTTCCGACAGCCGTGCATTCAGCAACAGCAACGGCACCCGCTCGGTATCGCAGGCATGAATGAGGTTAAACCAGATTTCCGTTTCCAGCAGTATGCCGACGCGCGGCTGGAAGTGGCGCAAAAAGCGGCGCACGGCAAAAGGATAATCGTAAGGTAAATAAACCCGCATGACTCTGTCCCCGTAAAGCTGTGCACTGGCGGCGCGCCCGGTCGGCGTGGTATGGGTCAGCAGCAATTGGTGTCCGGGATAGCGCTCTGCCAAACGCTGGATCAATGATGCGGCAGCGCGTGTTTCCCCCACAGACACGGTATGCAACCAGATGACAGGCCGGTCTGTGGCGATGGCATAAAAGCCGAAACGCTCGGGGATGTGCTGCAAGTATTCCGCCTGCTTGCGTCCGCGCCACAACAAATGGAAAAAAACGTAAGGCAACAACAGCCAGAGTACGAAGGTGTAAATAATGCGCGGATTCATCGCGCCAGCAACCGTGACAGTTGTTGCAGCACAGCGGCAGTTTCAAT
This sequence comes from uncultured Gallionellaceae bacterium, assembly GCA_964639585.1. Taxonomy (GTDB): domain Bacteria; phylum Pseudomonadota; class Gammaproteobacteria; order Burkholderiales; family Gallionellaceae; genus PALSA-1006. The sequence continues at coordinate 67,868 of CAZXDK010000003.1, forward strand.
GCAGCTCATGGCGTCGGGATGATGCACCCGCGTGTTCCATGCAATGCGGTTGGCATCTTTGCCGAGCAAGCGTTGCACTGCGTCGGGATAGCGATTGACGCTAAACTCATCGCGTTGATACGGCCCGCTTAACCCGGGGGATGCCACAGCATACAGCCCGATCACGGGGGTGTTCATGGCACGGGCAAGGTGAACGGCGGCTGTATCGGGGGCGATCAGCGCATCCACACTGGACAACAATGCGGCAAGCTGCTTGGGTGTGGTGAGACCGCACAAATTGCGCCCGCGGTCACCCGCAACCTTGCTCAACCGTGCACAAGCCGCCTGCTCGCCGGGGGCATCTCCCCCGGTAAACACAAAACCGCATCCCCAGGTTTTTTCCGCCGCGAGAATGACTTCCTCCATGCGCTCCAATGGCCAATTTCGCTCCTGTTTGCTGGCACAGGGATGCAGGGCAAGCAAAGGACGGGGCAAATTTCGAATTGCGTCGTGCGCCCAGGCCAGGTCTTTTTCAGGTATGGCTAAATTCCATTCAACTGGCGCTGCCGCACAACCCAACTCGCGGTTAAACGCCAGAAAGCTGTCCAGCAGATGTTCGTTTCTGAACGGGATCGCACGATTGCAAAACATCCCCTGACCTTCGCGCGCGCGCGTGCGATCAAAGCCGATTTTGACGGGCGCGCGCAATGCGGGATAAAGCAGATTGATGCGCAAATTTGCCTGCATGGCGAGCACAACGTCAAAGCTGAGGTGTCTGAATGCGCGATAAAAAGCACGGTAATCCGACAGCGATTTCGGCTTCTCGAAGACTTCGAATTGCACACCTTCCAGCCCTTGCAGCAATGAATGCGCCAACGGGCTGGTAATCCAGGTCAATTTAGCGTCGGGCAGGCAGCGCCGGAGTTGCCCCACCGCAGCAGCCACCAGAGTCACATCCCCCAAAGCGGAAAACCGCACGATGGCAATGTGGGGTTGAGATCCCAAGCGAATGGGAGAGACAGGTATCATTCAGTGCGCTGATAATCGTCGTCGAGACGCACAATATCGTCCTCGCCCAAATACGAGCCGGACTGGACTTCGATCAGATGCAAGGGGCCGTCGCCTATATTTTCGAGGCGATGAACCACCCCCAGCGGAATATAAGTGGATTGATCCGGATAAAGCACCAGCGAGTCTTCGCCACGCGTAACGCGCGCTTTGCCGGAAACCACGACCCAGTGTTCGGCGCGGTATTGATGCTTTTGCAGCGAGATTTTGGCGCCGGGATTAACCGTGATGCGCTTGGCCTGAAAGCGCTCACCCATGTCGATACCTTCGTAATATCCCCATGGACGGTACACGCGCCGATGCACCAGATGTTCCGAGCGTTCGGCTTGCTTGAGGTATTCGACCGTATGCTTCACGTCCTGCGCGGCATCTTTGTGGATGACGAGAACGGCGTCAGCCGTTTCCACAATGACCAAATCTTTTACACCGATGGCGGCAACCAAACGGCTTTCCGAACGGATGTAGCAATTGTCGGCCTCTGCGGCAAATACATCACCGCGCAGGACGTTGCCGCGCTGATCTTGCGGGCTGGCATCCGCCAACGACGCCCACGAGCCAATATCGCTCCAGCCGATGTCAACGGTGACCATCGCGGCCGCGTGCGTGTGCTCCATGACGGCATAATCGATGGAATCCGACGGGCATGCGGCAAACGCCGCCTCATCCAGGCGGCAAAAATCAGAGTCGGTTTGACCAAGTTGCCAGGCACGCTGGGAGGCCGCATAAATGTCGGGGCGGTGTTGCTGCAACTCGGCAAGATAACTGGCTGCTCTGAACACAAACATGCCGCTGTTCCAGAAAAAATTACCCGACGCAAAAAATTCCTGCGCAATTTTCAGATTGGGTTTTTCCACAAAGCGGGCAACTTCGTAACTTTGCTCAACCCCGGGCAAAGCATTGCCGCGTTCAATGTAACCGAAACCGGTCGCCGGTTCATTCGGCGTAATGCCGAAGGTGACGAGTTTGCCTTGCCGCGCCAGCACTAGCGCGGATTGGATCGCGCGATGAAGACCGTCCACATCCCGAATCAGATGGTCCGCCGGCAAAACCAGCAAAATCGCCTCGGCATCTCTGGCTTGTGCTGTAAAAGCAGCGGCGGCGACTGCCGGCGCGGTATTGCGTCCGCAAGGTTCGAGTATCAGCGACAAGGGGGATATACCAATCGAGCGCAATTGCTCTGCGGCCAGAAAGCGGTGCTCGTTGTTGCACACCACTGTCGGCGCAGCCATATTTTCCAGACCATGCAAACGCAGCAGCGTTTCCTGAAATAGCGTCCTGTCGGAAACCAGCGGCAAAAACTGTTTGGGCAAAGCCGCGCGGGAAAGAGGCCATAAGCGCGTGCCGGAGCCGCCTGAAAGAATAACGGGATAAAGCATGATGGATTTATTCCACGGTGATTTTTCGAGGCTGAATTATAATGTGAGCGTAGTCCGGGCAAGAAGACTTTTCAGATTATTCCAGAAAGCCGCAACTAATGACTAAAGTAGCCTTAATCACCGGTGTCACCGGCCAGGACGGAGCTTATCTCTCCGAATTGTTGCTGGAAAAAGGTTATGCAGTACATGGCATCAAGCGTCGCGCCTCCCTGTTCAACACCGACCGCATCGATCATCTCTACCAGGATCCGCATGTCAGCAACGCGCATTTCAAACTGCACTACGGCGACTTGACCGACTCCACCAACCTCATTCGCATTATCCAGCAAGTGCAGCCGGACGAAATCTACAACCTCGCCGCCATGAGCCATGTGGCCGTCTCGTTCGAGACCCCAGAATACACCGCCAATGCCGACGGCATCGGCACACTGCGCCTCCTCGAAGCCATCCGCATCCTGGGGCTGGAGAAAAAGACCAAGTTCTACCAAGCCTCCACTTCCGAACTTTATGGACTGGTGCAGGAGACTCCGCAAAAGGAAACCACCCCGTTCTACCCGCGCAGCCCGTATGCCGTGGCCAAGATGTACGCCTACTGGATCACGGTGAACTACCGCGAGGCTTACGGCATCTACGCCTGCAACGGCATCCTGTTCAACCACGAGAGCCCGATTCGCGGCGAAACCTTTGTCACCCGCAAGATCACCCGCGCCTTGGCGCGCATCAAACTCAAGCTGCAAGACTGCCTCTACCTCGGCAATATGGATTCCCTGCGCGACTGGGGTCACGCCAAGGACTACGTCGAAATGCAATGGCTCATGCTGCAACAGGACCATCCCGAAGATTTCGTGATTGCCACCGGCGTGCAATACAGCGTGCGCGACTTCGTCAATGCCGCCGCTAAAGAGTTGGGCATCGAAATGCGCTGGGAAGGCAAAGGCGTGGACGAAAAGGGTTTCAACGTCGCCACCGGCAAATGCATCGTCCAGGTTGACCCGCGTTACTTCCGCCCGACCGAAGTGGAAACCCTCTTGGGCGACCCGACCAAGGCAAGAGAAAAGTTAGGCTGGACGCCCAAAACCACTTTTCAGGAACTCGTGTCAGAGATGGTGCGCGAAGACCTCAAAAGCGCGGAGCGCGATGAACTGGTCAAGAGACACGGCTTTGCCGCTTACGATTACAACGAGTGACTCAAGACAGCATGAACAAAAACGCAAAAATCTATGTTGCCGGTCACCGCGGCCTGGTTGGTTCGGCATTGGTGCGGCAACTGCAATCCCAAGGCTACAACAACCTGATATTGCGCACACATGCCGAACTGGACTTGACCGAACAAGCTGCCGTGCGCGATTTCTTTGCCGCGGAAAAGCCTGCATACGTGTTACTGGCCGCAGCCAAGGTGGGGGGCATCCAGGCCAATAATATATACCGTGCAGAATTCATCCAACAAAACCTTGCCATCCAGACCAACGTCATACACGAAGCCTGGCGCAACAAGGCCGAACGCCTTTTGTTCCTGGGTTCATCGTGCATCTACCCCAGACACTGCCCGCAACCCATCAAGGAAGAATACCTGCTTAGCGGAGAACTGGAGCCGACCAATCAACCCTATGCCATTGCCAAAATAGCCGGCATCGAAATGTGCTGGTCGTACAACCGTCAATACGGCACCAAATACATCGCCGCGATGCCCACCAACCTGTATGGCCCCAATGACAACTACGACCTCAACAATTCCCACGTCTTGCCGGCGCTGATACGCAAAATGCACGAAGCCAAGCAACGCGGAGACCGGGAAGTCAGCGTTTGGGGTACGGGCGCACCCAAGCGCGAATTCCTCTATAGCGAGGATATGGCCGAGGCTTGTGTGTTCTTGCTGGAACAGCCGGAAGACAAGCTCGCCAGCCTGTTCAGCAATGAACGACCGCCGCTGGTGAATATAGGCTGTGGCGAGGATCTGACCATAAAAGAATTGGCAGAACTGGTTGCCGAAGTGGTCGGTTTCAAAGGCAGCCTCACCTTCGACACCAGCAAACCGGATGGCATGATGCGCAAGGTTCTGGATGCATCCCGCATTAACGCCCTGGGCTGGCAGCGCACCACGCTGCTAAAGGATGGCATCGCACTGTCGTATCAGGACATGTTGCGCAAGATATAGCCATGGCATCCATCCTCTCTTTAATCGGCAGAGAAAAAGGGCTTTTTGTTCGGGATGTTAGCGAGCATGAATCCGAGCTTAAGCGCATCATTGCCGCTTCAAGCTTCCTTGTGATTGGTGGCGCGGGCTCCATCGGACAAGCTGTCTGCAAAGAAATTTTCACAAGAAACCCGAAAAAACTCCATGTCGTGGATATCAGCGAGAACAACCTGGTGGAGCTGGTGCGGGATATCCGAAGCTCATTCGGTTATATCGGCGGCGACTTCCAAACCTTTGCGCTGGACGTTGCTTCCGTCGAATATGATGCTTTTATCAAGGCGGACGGGCAATACGACTACGTACTCAACCTGTCCGCGCTCAAACACGTGAGGAGCGAAAAAGACCCATACACGCTGATGCGCATGATAGACGTGAATATTCTCAACACCGAAAAAACAATTCTTCAATCCATAAGCAGGCAATCCAAAAAATATTTTTGCGTCTCTACCGATAAAGCCGCCAATCCGGTCAATATGATGGGGGCGTCAAAGCGCATCATGGAAATGTTTTTGATGCGCAGAAGTCTGAATATCAACATCTCGACGGCGCGTTTTGCCAACGTCGCATTTTCGGATGGCTCGCTTTTGCACGGCTTCAACCAGCGTATCCAGAAGCGCCAACCTATCGTCGCCCCCCGTGACGTTAAGCGCTATTTCCTTACCCCCAAAGAGTCGGGAGAACTATGTCTCATGTCCTGTATTTTCGGCGAGAACAGGGACATTTTTTTCCCGAAACTCAGCGAAGAATTGCACCTCATCACCTTCGCCGAAATTGCAGTCAAATACCTCCGCCAGGCAGGCTATGAGCCATACCTGTGCGCATCCGAAGATGAGGCCAGAAGACTCGCCGACACGATACCGGCCCAAGGCAAATGGCCTTGTTTATTTACCGACAGCGACACGACGGGAGAGAAGGATTACGAAGAGTTTTATACGGAAAGTGAAACCCCCGATATGGCGCGCTTCCACAATGTGGGCGTCATCAGGAATGAGCCCCTGTTTGACCATCAAGCGCTCGAAGAATTTACCCGATACATCGGCGCAAGAAAACGCGCGGGCAGTTGGACTAAAGAAGAGATTGTCGCTTTGTTCCACACCATGATTCCTGATTTTGCCCACAAAGAAACGGGCAGATATCTGGACGGGAAAATGTAGCAATGCACAAGAAGCACCAAAACGTTATTGATTTCATCCGCAACCTTTATCAAACGGCGGAGTTTATTCCATTGCACGAACCCAAATTTTTCGGCAATGAAAAGAACTATGTGCTTGACTGCATAGACTCGACTTTTGTATCCAGCGTCGGAAAATATGTGGATCGCTTTGAACAATTGATGGCGGAATACACGGGCGCCAAATATGCCGTAGCCACGGTAAACGGCACGGCGGCACTGCACATTGCGCTCAAGCTTGCCGGAGTGGGCACTGGGGACGAGGTCATCACGCAGCCCTTATCTTTCATTGCCACCTGCAATGCAATCAGCTACTGCGGCGCAAAACCGGTGTTCGTCGATGTGGATAGAAACACATTAGGGTTGAGCCCGGAAAGCCTGCAGGATTTTCTTGCGGCGAATACGACCCAAACCGCCACAGCTTGCCTTAACAAAAACACCGGAAACAGAATTTCTGCCGTTGTGCCCATGCACACCTTCGGACTCCCCTGCCGCATTGATGACATAGCCCGTATTTGCATGAAATTCGGCATTCCGCTTGTTGAAGACGCCGCCGAAAGCTTGGGCAGTTTTTATCAGGGACGCCACACCGGCACTTTTGGCAAGATGGCCGCATTCAGCTTCAACGGCAACAAAACCATCACCACGGGGGGCGGCGGAATGATCATCACCGATGATGAAGCATTGGCGAAACGCGCAAAACATATCACCACAACCGCAAAGCTGGCCCATCCCTATGAGTTCATTCACGACGAGATCGGCTATAACTATCGCCTGCCCAATATCAACGCCGCCTTGGGCTGTGCGCAGATGGAAAGCTTGCCGCGTCTGCTGGAAAGCAAGCGTGCCATAGCCTCGGCTTACGCCGATTTTTTCAGGGCCGCCAACATTACTTTTGTTGCGGAGCCCCCCGGGGCAAGCGCCAACCACTGGCTCAACGCCCTCGTTCTGGAAGACCGGCACGCACGGGATATTTTCCTGGAAGAGCTCAACGAGGCCGGGGTGATGTCGCGACCAATCTGGCGCTTGATGAACGAACTTACGATGTTCAACGCTTGCCAGTCGTCCGATTTACCCAATGCCCAGTGGCTGGAGGAACGGGTCGTCAACATTCCGAGCAGTGCGAGCCTCCAGTGAAACCGAAATTAATACTCATAGGGGGCGGTGGCCATTGCGCGGCCTGCATCGATGTGATCGAGCTGGAAAACCGTTTTGCAATCGTCGGCATCGTGGACAAAGACGCCAACGGAACCTTGCTCGGGTATCCGCTACTGGGCAACGATGATAGCCTGCCAGAGCTGCGCCGTGAATTTGATTACGCACTCGTCTGCGTTGGGCAAATCAAAAGCCCCGCGCCACGCAACCGGCTCTTTGCTCAGGTGCTATCGTTGGGTTACACCTTACCGGCGATCATTTCCCCAAGAGCCTACGTGTCCAAACATGCACGGATAGGAGATGGCACGATAATCATGCACGACGCTTTGGTCAATGCGCGCGCCCTCATCGGCCGCAACTGCATTATCAACACCAAGGCATTGATCGAACATGACGGGGTGGTCGAGGATAATTGCCATATATCGACAGGCGCCATCGTCAATGGCGGCGCCACAGTGCGGCGGGGAACTTTTGTCGGCAGCAACGCGGTGACAAGAGAAACAGTTAGCACCAAAGAGAACGATTTTATCAAAGCCGGAGCATTATTTACGGGCTATGCAGATGTCTAAGACCTTCATTATTGCCGAAGCGGGAGTCAACCATAACGGCTCTCTTGAATTAGCCAAAAAACTTGTCGATGTGGCGGCTACTGCGGGCGCCGACGCCGTCAAATTTCAGACCTTTAAGGCCGACACACTGGTGAGTAAAACCGCGCAAAAAGCCGAATATCAAAAGCAGAATACCGCCGCAGAAGAATCCCAATATGAAATGCTTAAAAAGCTTGAGCTGGATGAGTATGCCCACCGGGAACTCGTACGCTACTGCGACGAAAAACAGCTCCTGTTCCTCTCTACCCCGTTCGACCATGACAGCATAGACCTGCTGAACGATTTGGGTATGCCCATCTTCAAAATACCCAGCGGCGAGATCACCAATCTTCCCTACCTGAGGCATATCGGACGGCTCGGCAAAGAGGTGATCCTCTCGACCGGCATGTCCGATCTGGGTGAAATTGAAGCTGCGCTGGATGTTTTAATGCAGCAAGGAACCGCAAAACAGAAAATCACCGTGCTACACGCCACCACCGAATACCCGTGCCCGATAGAAGAGGTCAACCTGCGCGCCATGCAGACGATTCGCGATGCCTTTGGCGTCAAGGTCGGATATTCCGACCATACGCAAGGTATTGAAGTGCCGATCGCGGCGGTTGCCATGGGAGCTTGCGTGATTGAAAAACACTACACGCTGGATCGTTGTATGGAGGGGCCGGATCACAAAGCCAGTTTGGAGCCGCATGAACTCAAGGAGATGGTGCGGACTATTCGCCGGGTTGAACGCGCGCTTGGCGACGGCATCAAAAAACCGACGAAATCCGAGTTGCACAACATAAAAATAGCCCGTAAAAGCATCGTGGCAAATCGGGTCATCCGCCAAGGGGAAAAGTTTACCGAGCATAATTTGACTACTAAACGCCCTGGAACCGGGCTTGATCCCATGCGCTGGGATGAAGTGATCGCCACATATGCCGCACACGACTTTCAACCAGACGAAACCATCACTTTATCCTGAGCCGCGATGATTCTTTCCATACACCAACCCAGCTATTTTCCGTGGCTAGGATTATTGGACAAGATAGCAAAAAGCGATATTTATATGGTGATGGACGAAGTACAGCTATCCGATAGCGCCTTCCAAAACCGCAATCTATTTCTCAGCGCGGATGGAAAAACAAAATATCTGAGCATAGGGTTCAACAAAAACGGCTATATGGCGCGCCGCTTTTGCGACCTGGAAATTTCCCAGCCGGATTGGCAAGAAAAGCACCTGAATACGCTAAACGCCTATTACGGCAAGCACCGCTTTTACTCTGAAGTGCTGCCCCACATCGCACCCGTTTTCCGCAACGCCTACACCCTTCTGGTTGACCCGGTCGTGGCGTCCATGCGCATCAGTATGCAACTGCTTGGAATACCGACCGCAATTATCAGCCAGCACGAACTGGACTATGACCGCACTACCCGGAAAAATGATTTGGTGCTCGCGCTCGTGCAGGCCGCCGGTGCGGATGTTTATCTGGCGGGAACCGGTTCCAAGGCTTATATGCAATTGGAAACATTTGCGGCGCAAGGCATTCAGGTCAACTTCAATCATTTCGTTCACCCCGTATACCCGCAAAAGAACACGCAGAAATTCGAGCCTGGCATCAGTTGCCTGGACTTGCTGTTCAATGTGGGAATTGAGCATGCGCGTAAGATTTTTTGGCAAGCTGTGCATGACGAGGCCAAGCATGGTTGAAGTCATACGCCATTCTTCCAGCACAGTGAGCGCTGCCGATTTTCGTTACATCAGGAATCTGGCGCAGCAGAATTATGTTGGCTATGGCGACTTGTGCAAAGCGCTGGAGCAGCAACTGGCGATTAATTTTGGCCGTTCCGCCGCTGTTTTAACCGGTAGCGGCGAAGGCGCTCTGGCGCTTGCTTTACACCGCTTGAAGAGCCTGGCGTCGGGCAAAAATGAGGTCATCGTATCGGCCTATGTGTGCCCGGCGGTGGTGAACGCCATTCTGGCGCAAGGGCTGCAGCCGGTATTCGCCGACATTACCGCAAACTCATTGAATCTGGACATGGCCGACGTGCGGGAACATAGACTCACGCAACAAACCCTGGCCATCCTTTGCACACATATCGGGGGATTGCCGGACGATATACATACCGCAATGCAATGTGGTGTTCCGGTGATTTCCGACTGCGCCCAGGCGCTGGGTTCCCGGATTGCAGGGCTATCACTGCTTGCGTTAGGCGATATGGCCATCACCTCGTTTGGCCCGACCAAGTTCCTGACTGGAGGCTTGGGCGGCGCCGTGCTGTGCGACGAGCGAGACCAAGAATCCGTTCGACGCTTGGCGATGCCGGAACTTTCCGTGTCCGAATATCAACAGTTAGGATTCGTGCAAACGCTGGGGCAGCATGTCAGCGAGCTGAATGCCGGTCTGGCCCTGGCCCAATTGCGGCATTTGCAGAGCTTCGTGCAAAAGCGCAAGCGGATTGCGCAAAAATATGACCAGGCGTTACGTGCTGCGCCGGATGTGATTTGCCCGGAAATTCCCGCCAACGCCGAGCCAAACCGGTTCCGCTATTACTTCTTTAGCGATCAGGCAAGCGAATGGCTGCGGCGCTTGCAACAATCCGGCGTGGATGCGCGCAGCTCGATTGCGCATGTGATGACGGATTATTTCCCCAAGGCCGGGGCGAGAACAAAACTTGCCAGTCAAACGCGACGGCTAGTTTCGCTGCCTATTTATCCGGGGCTGAAAGCGGCACAAATTTCCCGCATTGTCGATACATTGCAACGCATCGCATCTGAACCCAGGAGGGGGGCATGAAAAAAATATTGGCGATTACCGGCATACGCTCGGACTACGATTTAATGAGCGGACTCTTCCGCAAATTGCAGGCGGATGCCAACATAGACCTGCGTTTGCTGGTGGGGGGCGCGCACCTGTCGCGGACCTACGGACACACCATAGACTTGATCCGCCGCGATGGCTTTACCATCCTGCATGCGGTCGAAAGCCTCATCGATTCCGACTCCCCCGCCTCTCGCCTGAAGACCGCAAGCATCATGCTGCAAGGCGCGGTGGATGCGGTGGCGAACTGGGCGCCGGATATCATTATCTATGCGGGCGACCGGGAAGAAGTGTGGATAGGCGCCATGCTGGGAACCTATCTGGAAATCCCCACCGTCCATTTTTACGGCGGCGATCATACCGGGACGGGGCATGTCGACAACCCGGTGCGCCACGCCGCATCCAAGCTCTCCACCGCACATGCGGTGACTGTGGAGGAGCATCGTCAACGCTTGCTGTGCATGGGCGAACCGGCCTCGCGCATACGCGTGATCGGCAATATTTCGCTGGATAATTTTGCGCACCATCAGGCCTTGTCGCGCCAGGCACTGGAACAGCAGATGGGCTTGCCGGCGAGCATGGCGCGCTACGTACTGGTTTTGTTCCACCCCGACCCGTCGGAAAAAGGCATAGCGGCAGAGATTTTCGAACGCATCTTGCTGGCGTTGAAGAAGCAAGGCATTGCCGGTTGCGTCGGTTATCCCAACACCGATCCGTCCAACCGTGACATCATCGAAGTAATCGAGAAATACCGCGGCGATAAAAATTTCTTCTTTTATCGCAATCTGGATCGTGACCAATTTATATCCATGTACCGGCATGCGAGCTTCATCATGGGCAACTCCTCTTCGGGAATACTCGAAGCGGCAAGCATCCCTATTCCCGCCATCAATGTGGGCTTGCGGCAAAGGGGGCGCATGGCGGGAAACAATGTAATTTTTTGCAATTCAGATATGGAGTCTATCGACAACGCGGTAGCCAAGGCGATTTCCCCGCAGTTTTTAGCGGCGATCAACGGGATGAGCAACCCTTATGGCGACGGAAATTCTGCGGAAAAAGCCTATCGGATGCTGCTGGAAATGGATTTGCCAAGCATGCGGCTTAAAACAGAAGACGCCTTGAAACTAACAAGAGAGAAATCAATATGAAGGTGCTTCAGGACAACTCCAAGGTTTGGGAAGAACTCTACAGCCAAGGAAAAAATGTATTGATTTACCCCAGTGAACCACTGGTTCGATTGACCTACGGCTTATTAAATCCACAGCTGCATAAAAAGGTGCTCGACTACGGCTTTGGCGCCGCCGCCAATCTGCTGCACCTGGCGCGCAGAGGATACGCCATGACAGGCGTAGAGATCAGTGCCAGCGCGGTGGAAATTGCCAGGGGGCGCTGCTTACAAGACAATGTGCAGGCCGAGTTATGTCTGTTTGCGGGAGGGAAATTGCCTTTTGAAGAGGCCTACTTTGACGCGGTCATTGCGTGGCAAGTGCTGTGCTATAACAATTGGGAGAGTTTTTATTCCGGAATGCGGGAAATTGAACGCGTACTCCGCCCCGGAGGAATATTCATCGGAACCATGACAGGCGTAGGCGATGTATCTCACCAATTCGGAAAAAAAATCGGTGATTGCGAATATATTTCCGGAGTCCCCGGGCAGGAAGGTGCGCATCTGCTCATAGTGGAAAAAAATGATTTGCAGCGTTGTTTCCCCAACAGGTCTATCACCGTCGGAGAGTTCTATTACCAGTTTGATGCCGCCCAAAGCAGGCATTTTATTGTCACCTATCAAAAGCCGGAGTGATTTATGAGCCAGTCCATATTGGCAGTCGCTGTTCATCCTGACGACGAGACGCTGGGTTGCGGGGGAACTTTGTTGCGCCTGCGCGAGGAAGGCGCGGAAATTCATTGGATGATCGTCACCGCAATGTCTGCGGATGGCGGCTATAGCCAGGAGGCGATAGCCCGTCGCGAGAGCGAAATTGCAACGGTTGCACAAATGTATGGTTTTTCAAGTGTGCACCGCCTGGGCTTTCCCGCTGCCCGTCTGGATGAAATCCCCATGTCGAAGTTGGTGGATGCCACCTCCAAGGTGTTTCAAAGTGTGCAACCCAACCAGGTTTTTTTGCCTTTCCAGCATGATGTGCATTCCGACCACCAGCATGCTTTTGCTGCCGCTTACAGTTGCACAAAATCCTTCCGCTATCCTTCGGTGCGCAAAGTGATGATGATGGAAACCTTGAGCGAAACGGATTTCGCCCAGTCCGCGGGTGGGGGGTTTGTGCCCAACATGTACACCGATATAAGCAATCAACTGGAACGAAAACAGCAGATTTTGCGCGTATACGAAAGCGAACTGCGTCCGCATCCGTTTCCGCGCAGCGCGGAAGCGGTGGAGGCATTGGCCTTGTTGCGCGGAGCTGCGGCCGGATGCCGTTATGCGGAATCATTTGTCATCCTCAAAGAAATCCAATAAGAGAAAGTCTGTATGACCTGGAAACGCCTGACTATCCTGACCGGCGCATCGGTTAAAGATGCGCTCAAACAGTTGGACATCACCGCCGAAAAGACCTTGCTGGTGGTCGATGAGGCTAATACATTTCTCGGCGCCCTGACGGACGGTGACATTCGGCGCCATCTTATTCGCGGCAACGGCCTCGAAGAAAGCATCGCTACCGTTTACAACTCCCAGTCGCAATCGGTCCAAGCCGGACATTTCAGCATTGATGCCGTGCGCGACATGATGCTTGATCTGAAGATCATGGTGGTTCCCATTGTGGATGAGCAAGGGAAGATCGCGGATGTGGTCCTGTTCGATGAAGTGGTTGATCGCAAGGATTCCACCAGGCGAGTCGCTACCGGGCGCATCGATATTCCAGTGGTCATTATGGCAGGCGGGAAAGGCACCCGTCTTGCGCCATTCACGCAGGTGCTTCCCAAGCCGCTGATTCCAATTGGCGAGAAAACCATACTGGAAATAATCATCGAAGGGTTCGAGCACTTCCATGCGACACAATTCTTCTTTACGGTGAATTATCGCGGTGCGATGATCAAAGCCTACTTCGATAGCATCGAAAAGAAACGCGACATCACCTATCTCTGGGAAAAAGATTTTTGCGGTACAGCCGGTAGTCTGGAGTTGCTGCCCGCAGATATTGCAGACACTTTCATCGTGTCCAATTGCGACATCATCGTGAAGGCCGATTACGCCGAAGTGCTCAAGTTCCACCGGGACAGCCAGGCCGACCTGACCGTTATAACCTCCATACAACACCACGTGATTCCCTATGGGGTGGTGGAGTATGGCGAACACGGCGTAGTCAGCAGCATCAAGGAAAAACCAGAATTCTCCTTCTCCATCAACACGGGCGTTTACGTGGTGAACAAGTCCTGCCTGGCATTAATCCCGCACGGTGCAATGTTCCACATGACGCACATGATGGAAGCCTTGATCGCCAAGGGAGGCAAAGTAGTCACCTATCTGGTCAACGAAAAAGACTATATCGATATTGGACAGTGGGAGGAATACAACAAGGCTCTGGAGCGCATGAAAGGAATAATCTGAATGAAGGCGCTGCTCCTTGGATATGGCTCAATCGGCAAGCGCCATGCGCGCGTGCTTGCCGAACAGTTGGGGCTTGAGGTCGAGGTGGTGACGCGCGCGGCGGAGTGCGCCTACCCCCGCTACGCAACGCTGGCTGAAGCGGGCGACTTGCAGCGCTTCGAGTATTTTGTGGTCGCCACCGAGACCAATCGCCACTATCAGAATTTGCTCGATTTGAATGCGGCAGTTTCAGATCGAACCATCCTCGTGGAAAAGCCGTTGTTCTTCCGGGAGAGCCGTTTTGGCAATGTGCGCAATCGCATATTTGTGGGTTACAACTTGCGCTTCCATCCGGCGCTGCAAAAAGCGCGCGAGCTGCTGCTGGGAAAAAAAATATCCGCGGTAAATGTACAGGTGGGGGAATACTTGCCGTGGTGGCGCCCGGGAACCGACTATCGCACTTGCTACAGCGCGAAACGCAACGAAGGCGGTGGCGTGGTATTCGACATCAGCCACGAAATTGACTACCTGGAGTGGCTATTCGGTGCGATGCACAAGCTGGTTTCCCTGACCGGACGCTTGTCCGATCTGAGCATCGACTCGGATGATTACTCGGCGGTTATCGCAGTGACCGAGCATAAAACGGCGATCAATTTGAGTATGGATTACCTGAGCATGCTGCCCGTGCGTTCCATGCTTGCCAGTGCACGTGACGCCTCGGTGCTGCTGGATCTGGAACATGGCCTTGTGAGCTGTTGCGATGAGAATCGCAACAAACAAACATGGGATTTTTCAGTAGTTGAGCGCGACCACACCTATCGCGAGATGCACCGCGCGATACTGGAGCGGCAGGGCGGTGAAGCATGCACTCTGCAACAGGGGCTGCAAGTAATGCGCACGATACAAAATATTTATGAGAATAATTTGCAGGAGAAGTGGCATGAGGCGTGAATCGGTATTGGCAATCATAGGCGCGCGCGGTGGCTCGAAAGGCGTTAAGAACAAGAACATCCGCCCTTTGCTGGGCAAGCCGCTTATCGCCTGGACTATTGAACAAGCTCTCGACTCACAACTCTTTGACCATGTTGTATTGACCAGCGATTCAGATGAGATCATGCGAATATCGGCGGCGTATGGTGCCGAGGTGTTTTTCAAACGCCCCGATGAATATGCGACAGACACCGCTCCCAAAATTCCCGCCATACGCCACGCATTGGTGGAATCGGAAAAGCATTTCGGAAAGCAATACGACTATACCGTCGATCTGGATGCGACCGCGCCGTTGCGCATCATCCAAGATCTGGTCGAGGCTTTGCAGCAATTCGAGCTGGGCGGATATGATGCGCTGATCACCGCCATGCCGGCGCGCCGCTCGCCTTACTTCAATTTGATCGAGCAAGATGCCCAAGGTCGGGTGAGTTTGTCCAAAAAACTGGACCGCCCCATCGCGCGCCGTCAGGATTCGCCCCGGTGCTTCGACATGAATGCCTCGTTCGACATCTGGAAGAGAGACGCCCTGCTCAACAGCGACACGTTATTCACGGGCAACACCGGGCTGTTTGTGATGCCTGAGGAACGCTCCATCGACATAGACAGCGAACTGGATTGGCGCATGGTCGAAATGCTGATGACCGAGCGCATAGGCAAACAGGTGAAATAATGTTCAGGCTGCTTCGTGAAGTTATTCAGCGTTTCAAGTGGATGAATCGGCAGGATCGCATTGGGCCGGATATCCCTTCAACACATTGGCGGCTGCATTTCAAATCCACGATGAAGGCGCTTTGCCTAAGCAAATTCGCATTTTTTGGAGAGGATGCGGAAGTGCGTCCGGGAGCCTACGCCGTTTTCTGCGCCCGAATTCACTTGGGGCGTCGTGTTGTGATCCGGCCGGGTTGTATGTTGTTTTCCGATCCTGATGGCTTTATCACCATCGAAGATGATGTGATGCTGGGTTCTGGCGTGCATATATACGTGTCCAACCATAAATTCAGCTCCCCTGAAATTCCCATAATTGACCAAGGTTCATGCAAGTTCAGCAATGTATCTCTGCGCAAAGGATGCTGGGTCGGAGCCAATGCAATTATTCTTCCCGGTGTTGAGATTGGCGAGAATGCAGTTGTCGGTGCGGGGAGCGTTGTGACGAGGAATGTGTCGGCACGCACCGTAGTGGCGGGGAATCCAGCTAAACATGTGAGAAGCATCGATTAAAAAACAGGTGAGCCGCGTGGCAATTGTGCCTAAATTGGGGTTATAAGTGCATTTGCTTTTAGCCGACCTTGAAGAGATTAAAAAACTTGACTGCTATTAAATCGCGATTTCTTGTCTCTGTGGTCGCGAATGCCATTCGTGCCGGAATTACCTTTGCGTCCGGGATTCTCATTGCACGAGGTTTGGCGCCCTCCGGATATGGCGAGTTGACCTTCTTGCTGGGCAGCTTTGTATCGATCCGTGCGTTGCTCGATATGGGTAGCTCGAGTGCGTTTTATACTTTCATCTCCCAACACCAGCGAAGTCGCCGATTTTATTTTTTCTATTTTTCGTGGCTGGCAGTGCAATTTATAATCACACTAGCACTTATTGCCTTGATTATTCCGGCAGGATTGCTTGAAAAGATCTGGCTTGGGCAGCACAGAGAAACCATCGTATTGGCTTTTATGGCCGCTTTCTTGCAGCAACAGATTTGGCAAATGGTGGGCCAAATAGGCGAGGCAGCCAGAAAAACAGCAAGGGTGCAATTGCTAAATATTGCTTTGGCAATTTCTTACGTGGCGGCGATTTGCCTACTGTTGTGGTTAGACTGCATGAGTATCCACGGAATACTCTGGCTGATGATCTTCTTATATGCCGGAGCGACGCTATTAGGCTATCGCTTGCTAAGCAATCCTACTCTCGCGCCGGATAAAGGGGATGCCACATACAGGCAAATGTTGGCCGATTATTGGCTATATTGCAAACCGATGACAGGACTCGCTGTAGCAGGATTTATGTATTCGTTTGCTGAAAAATGGATGCTGCAAAAATTCGGCGGCGCGGCACAACAGGGATATTTCCAGATTGCCTCGCAGTTTGCCCAGGTGAGCCTTCTCGCTACAGTTTCCATAATGAATATTTTCTGGAAGGAGATTGCCGAGGCAACCGCCAGGGGGGAGCTCAGTCGGGTAGCAACCCTTTACCGGAAAATCAACCGTGGCTTGCTCATGCTGAGCGCGATAATTGCGGGGTTATTGTTACCCTGGTCAGAACAGATCATTGCGGTTTTGCTTGGGCCTATGTATGTCAAAGCGTGGCCCGTACTGGCAATTATGCTTTTGTACCCGATACATCAGTCAATGGGACAGATAGGCGGAACCATGTTCATGGCTGGCGGCAACACAAAAAAGTATGTGGTGTTGAGTATCAGCACAATGGCGTTTACTTTGCCCGTTTTATATTTTGCGCTGGCCCCCTCCGCAGGCATGCCGATTCCCGGCTTGGGTTTGGGCGCTAGCGGAATGGCGTGCTACATGGTGCTTAGCAGTGTTGTTGCCGTTAACATTCAGGCCTTGGTGATTGCACGTCACCATGGCTGGAAATTTGACTGGTTATATCAGGCAGTGGGTGTCCCGCTAATGCTGGTTTTGGGATATGCGAGCAAGTGCCTGGTCGGTCTGGTTTGGAATTTGAATGAGGTCGGCTGGATTGGTTTGATCACCCCGATTGTTATTGCGTGCATCGTTTATGCGATTGGCGTCCTGTTTGCGATATGGCAACTTCCGTGGTTGTTAGGAATGGAAAAAGAAGAGTTGCTGAGCTTGCTTAAGAGATTTGTGCATAGGATACGACGTGCGAACGCTTGATCCGGGAAAAGCATACCGGCACATTCTGATTCTGGATTCCAGGGCATGGTGGGAAAACTGTAAACCTGACTTTGATCCGGGGCTGGATGTGGTGTTTACCTATGACCTAGGGCTGGTGCGCGAAGTTGCGCGTCTGGGCGGACAGGCATTTTATGTGGATCATCTTGTCGATAGCGCTGTCATGCAGGAAAACAATTTCCTGATCTACCGGTTCTTTCGCGAGTGGCATTTCGATTCGGAAGGTAAGGATATTTTTGAGTATCGCGGCGTGCCGTTCGGATTTTCATTCCGTCTGGAAATATGGAACGACTTCGTGTTTTACGCGCGCACCCGCATCTGCCTGGAAACGCTGCGCAAGTTGCAATATAAGATGCTGTTTGCGGGAACGAGGCTGGGATTGGTTGAATCTGTCTTGAGCGAAATGGAGCTGGCATATGCACCGGTGTCGGCCAGTACGGGGACAAGCTTTGCCAGCTATTACTTCCCCATCCATAACTGGATGGACGAGAAAGTTCGTTATCAAGGATGGGGGGGCATCAAGTATCAACTCAGGGATATGGCCAGCGCAGTACAGGGCTCGTTAATGTCATGGATTGATTCTCTGTCGGGATGGAAAAATAGCAAGCCGGCGATTTTTGTTCAGGAATATCATCCGACCCGCAAGCTCATCCAGCGCTTGCAGCAAGACGGCAAGGTGCGCTTGGTATTGGCGACTTTTTCGAGAAGCCGGGGATGGTTCAGGTATATTCCGGTTTGGGGCAGCGTAAAAAAATATCAGGGCGAGGCTGATCGTTTGATGGATCGTTTTCGTACAAAACGCTGCGCAAACTTGGTTTTGACCAACGGCGTGGATATTTCCGCTAGCCTTTTTAAAATTATTGACGAGCGCGTTTCAAACCGAATTACAGCAGCTCTGCGCGACCTTGATTGCGTCATGCGTTACATGGATAACAATCCCCTTATCCTGGAAGTGCTGATCGCCAATCTTGGCCATATCGCACCTTTGGTGGATAGTGTGTGCAAGAGCCGGGGCATTCCCAGCTTTTTCATTATCAACGGCATACTGGGCAATGACTTTCTGGACGAAGGCAAATACGCAACGGTGATCAACTCGTATTCTGTCAGCATCAAAAACCATTATTTCCGCGGCATGGATAACATCGTTTGCTTGGGCGATCCGCGCATGGATGCTTATGCTGCGGGTGCAAACAATCAGCGTGCAATCAACAGAAATTCGCCCACGATAACGATAGGCGCCTCCGGCCATAACAATGTTGATTTGAATTCCTATCTGGCGGTGGAGTTTGATTTTTTAGATGATGTGTTGCAGGCTTTGCGTACTATCAAGGAACAGGGGAGCCGTTTGCGCGTCGTGATCAAGGTGCGGGCGAATGGCTATCGGGCCCAATATGAGGCATTTGTACAGGAATATTTTCCGGGATTGGTCGCCGAAATACTGGACAACACGACGATGAGCGACGTCCTTGAAGCCACGGATTTCTTTATCTCCATTTATTCGCAAACGCTGTTTGAGGCATCGTGCATGGGTATCCCCTGCCTTTACTATAAAAAAGATACCGAGATCATGGACCCCCCGTTTGACGGAAAATCGGAGCTGGTAACAGTAGGAAACGTGGACGATTTAGTGCAGGCAATTGCAGATTTCCGCTCTGGTCACAAACGTTATGACGCCTTCCTCGACAAGTCGGTGATGGAAAAATATATCGGCGCTTTGGACGGCGGCAATCTGGAGAGGAATTTGAATTTTATATATGAACTTCTGGCGCAAAGCACCAAAGGAGCGCCGCATTGAATCCGTTGCTGACATGGCTCAAGTCCGTCCTCTGCGTTCTTCGCTTGCGCAGAAGGTTTCCGCATAGCGTGATTTATCCCGGTGCAAGGGCGGATCAGCGCTGCATCCTGGGAGAACATTCCGTGCTGTTTCGCGATGTGCTGCTGATGAACTCCACCTTGGGCGCATACAGCTATGTACAGTCCGGCTCGGCCATATACAACACTGAAGTGGGAGCATTTTGTTCCATTGCGGGCGGGGTCACCATCGGTCTTGCCGCCCACCCCACCTCAATGGTGAGCACCAGCCCGGTGTTCTACGACAATGAGCAGCCGCTGCCACGTTTTTTTACCCGGCAGCGACAGTTCAGCAATAATCTGCCCAGAACCATCATCGGTGCGGACGTCTGGATCGGCCAGGGTGCGATGATTAAAGCGGGCGTTCAAATCGGCGCGGGCGCAGTAATAGGGGCTGGAGCTATCGTAACGAAGGACATTCCGCCTTATGCTGTGGCAGTGGGGAATCCCTGCCGTCCCATACGGCAACGTTTCCCGGAAAGCATTGCGCAAAGATTGCTGGCATCCCGCTGGTGGGCGCTCGATAATTCGCGTCTGGAGCAGTTGGCGCCTTTGTTCAGTGAGCCGGAGTTGCTGCTTAAAGAATTGGAGTCATCCGAATGAACGGTTTGCCGCAACGTATTTTGTCCCGGCTCTACCGGATGTGGTTTGCCTGCCGCTATAGCCGGGCATTCAAACAACTGGGTGCAGGTGCGGCACTATTCCGCCCGTTCCGTGTTGACGGGAGCGCGGATATTTCCATCGGCGCAAAGACCATTTTTCAGCGCGGCGTATGGCTTTATTGTTGCGGCGTTGAGGGACGCCCAGCCGCGCTGACGATAGGTGAGGGATGCGCGTTCGGGTATAACAACCATATTACCGCTGTGGGACAGATGGCTATCGGGAACAATGTGCTCACGGCAAACAACGTCTATATCTCCGATAACCTGCACGGCTATGAAGATATTAACGTGCCCATCATGCATCAGCCGGTTCGATTCAAACGCGAGGTTGCCATCGGGAATGGCTGTTGGATCGGCGAGAACGCATGCATCATCGGGGCGCAGGTCGGTAAAAACTGCGTGATCGGCGCCAATGCTGTCGTTACTTCAGATATCCCCGATTACTCGGTAGCCGTCGGCGCACCCGCGGTGGTGATTAAACAATTCGACCCGAACCTGAAACTATGGGTTTCCAAAAAATCTTGAATTGAGCGCACCGCAGCCATGGGGAAAAACATCTTAATTACCGGCGGCGCCGGATTTATCGGCAGCAGGCTGGCCAATGCTCTGCTTGCCGGAGGGCATCGCGTCAGGGTGCTGGACAACCTGTCCCCGCAGATACACGGGGCTAAGCCCGAGTCATCGTCGCTCCTGCTATCCTTGCATGGTGATGTTGAATTTATCCGTGGCAGTGTGTGCAATCGTGACGACTTGGTGCATGCGTTACGGGGTGTGGACACGGTTGTGCATCTCGCGGCAGAAACGGGAACCGGACAGTCGATGTACGCCATCCAGCATTATTCCGATGTGAATATCGGCGGAACCGCATTGCTGCTGGACTTGATCGCCAACGAGCAGTTGCCGGTGAAGAAAATCGTGGTGGCCTCCTCGCGTGCCGTGTATGGCGAAGGAAAATATTTATGCGCAGTTCACGGCGATGTATATCCGGCATCGCGCGCTGCCGAAAATATGCAGCAGGGCGACTTTGAAGTTCATTGCCCGCTTTGCGGTATTCCGGTAGAAATGGTTGCAACCGATGAGGCGACGCCTGTCTGCCCGGCCTCGGTCTATGGCATCACCAAGCTGACACAAGAACAACTGGCGCTGACGGTAGGCCGGGCGCTCGGCATTTCCGTCCTGGCCTATCGCTACCAGAATGTGTATGGCCCGGGACAATCTCTTTCCAATCCTTACACCGGAATTCTTTCGATCTTTTCCACGCGGATTCGCAATGGCAGCGGACTCAACATTTTTGAGGACGGCAAAGAAAGCCGGGATTTTGTGTTCATTGACGATGTCGTGGATGCCACGGTAAAGGGCATTGAACATGAGCCGCCGCTGGTGGATGTGTTCAACGTG
The DNA here is from genome assembly GCA_964639585.1 of uncultured Gallionellaceae bacterium. Taxonomy (GTDB): domain Bacteria; phylum Pseudomonadota; class Gammaproteobacteria; order Burkholderiales; family Gallionellaceae; genus PALSA-1006. Next base: position 89,523 of record CAZXDK010000003.1, read on the forward strand.
GGCTCTGGTGTAGCGACCGATGTATTGACGATAGCCAACACCTTGCAGGCCTTGCTGGGAGCGACTGTGCCGACTCAGGTTACCGGGCAATTCCGCCTGGGCGACATCCGCCACAACGTGGCGGACTTGACCAAGGCGCGCAACGTGCTCGGCTTTGAACCTTCGGTTTCTGTCGAGCAAGGACTTGCCCAGTTTGCGAGCTGGGTCAAGGGCGAGCAGGTTCAAACCGATCATTATGAAGAGAGCCTCAAAGAACTCAAGGCGAAAGGGCTATTCAAGTGAGCGGCGAAATGAAACAAGGCTTGGTCAGCCTGGTGGTGGCCAGTTATAACCACGCCGAGTATCTCGCGCAGCGCATGGAAAGCCTGATAGTTCAGACATACCAGAATATTGAAATTCTGGTGATCGAGGATTGTTCGCCCGATAACAGTCTTGCAGTGCTGCGCCAATACGAATCCCACTCAAAAGTGAAATTGATCGTCCGCGAAAAAAATGGCGGATGGGTTACGGTCAGCAATCAAGGGATTGAACTGTCCCAAGGTGAGTTCGTGCTGTTTGCCAATTGCGACGACGATTGCGATCCGCGCATGATCGAAAAACTGATAACCGCGATGCGCGCGCATCCAACGGCGGGCATCGCCTTTTGCCGCAGCCTGATGGTGGATGAACGCGATCACATCATTGGTGACGACTATGAGGTTCGGGAAAAATCGTTCCGCGACAGGTGCGCATCCGACACCTTGCTGACCGGCGCAGAAATGAGCCGTTTCCTGATGCACTCCTGCGTCATCCCGAATCTGAGCGCGGCATTGATACGCCGCGAATGCTTGGACACAGTCGGCAATCTGTCGCCGTCCTACCGCGCCAATAGTGACTGGGATTTGTTTTTCAGGATTGCGGCAAAATACGACGTAGCCTATGTCGCCGAGCCATTAAATAAATTCAGGCAGCACCAGACCACCATACGCAGCCTGACCAAGGGGCGCATCACCTACGAAGAGTTTTTCCGCCTGCTGCTCGGTCAAATCAAGTTGTTGAACCTGACCTTTATCGAGCGTTGCCGTTACCGATCCCGCGTGATGTATTTGTGGGGAACGCATTTGTTTTCCCAACCCTGGATAGGATTGCGAAATTTCCCCTATCACTTGGGGAGAATTCTCCAGTTAGACCCCGTAGCCTTGGTGTTTTTCATTCCCGGCTTGATGATGGGGATAGGCAAGGCGGCAGAAAAAATTTGGGGGCGGTTGAACCGCGCCAAACCTGTTTGAATAAGCCTATCAATAATCAAAAAATTTTAGAGAGGTTGTTATGCAGTTGGCGGACAAAGTAATCGTGGTTACAGGGGGGGCCGGTTTTCTCGGAGCGAAATTCTGTGCCGCAATCGCAGAGCAGGGCGGCATCGCCATCGTCGCCGATGTCGATGTGGCGGCTGCCGCACGTGTGGCAGCGCAAATTGCCGCAACCTGTGCGGGGCGAGCCGAGGCGGTCGCTTTGGACATAACCAGCGCGGCATCCATCCATGCGCTTATCAACGATCTTCAGCAAAGACATGGGCGCATCGACGCGCTGGTGAACAATGCTTATCCGCGCAATCGGGAGTATGGAAAAAAACTGGAAGAGGTCAGCTACGATAGTTTTTGCGAAAACGTGGGTTTGCATCTGGGCGGATATTTCCTGACCGCGCAGCAATTCAGTCTGTATTTTCGTGAACATGGCGGCGGTAACATCGTCAACATGTCTTCGATCTACGGCACGATGACACCGCGTTTTGAGGTCTATGCCGATACGCCCATGACCATGCCGGTTGAATATGCAGCGATCAAATCGGCGATTAACCAGTTGACCCGATATTTTGCGCAGTACTTCAAAGGCGATGGCATCCGGGTAAACAGCTTGAGTCCGGGCGGAATCCTGGATGGGCAACCTGAACCGTTTCTGCGCAAGTACAACGCGCATTGCAACAACAAGGGCATGCTGGATCCACAGGATGTATGTGGCAGTTTGATATTTCTGTTATCAGATGCATCTCAGTATGTCACCGGGCAGGATTTAATTGTGGACGACGGGTTCGCACTGTGAAGTGCGCTGACACCTTAATAAATATATATCTTGTTTGAATAGAACAGACATCAAAATCTTTTCTCAGTTCGAGATAATCTGATGAGGACAAATATTTATGCGAAATTTGCTTGCTTGCCCTATTTGTCATGGACAACTTTCTGATCTCAACTGCGCTTCTTGTGGCATTGATTTCAAAACTAACAATGGGGTTCCTTCATTCATTTGTCGTGCAATGTATCCTTCCGATCAGGAATATGCAGAAGCCCTTCGCATAATCGATTTTTGGGGCAATGGTTGGGCAAAGAGGTTGGCAGAGCCAGAACACACACCATGGTTCGAGTGTGATAGGGACACTCTGATTAGATATATCGTGAAAGACATAGAGATTCAGAAGGCATCCGATTCAGTGATGGCTGTTGATCTGCCCCTTGATTCTCTGAATAACAAAGTTGCACTTAATATCGGATGTGGAGCTGGGAGCGAGGCTACGCTGCTCGCTTATAGCGGCGCAAATTGCATTGCGATGGACATCACCTCGCAGGCTGCTCAGGCAGCGCAATATCTTGTAAATAAAATAGGCGGTAAAGGAATTGGATTGCAGGCGGACGCCAGATTTATTCCTTTAGAAACTGCTTCAGTTGACGTGGTCTATTCGAGCGGAGTGCTGCACCATTCGCCGGATATTGCGAAATCAATTTCTGAAATATATCGAGTGTTAAAGCCGGGTGGCAGAGCTTACATCATGCTCTATGCAACATGGTCGGTTTTGTTCGTGCAAATGCGCTTGATGTTTTCCATGGGGGAAAAGGCATGGGAGACGGGCAATAGAAAAAATCCGTGCACCACTACTTATACAAAAAATGAATGCGAGAAACTGTTCTCCCAATTCAGCAATGTGAAAATCAGGAAGACAGGCGAAAACCTGAAACACATAAAAATAATCGGCAAATATATGCCCGCGTCCCTGGATCGCGCTTTGTATCCCTACTTAGGTCCCAGGCTTAATATCGTGGCAGAGAAACCGGTTCAATGAACTTATTATCCACAGTGGAATCAGTTGCACGAATATTGGCTGATTATTCACTAAGAAAATTTCTAATTTATAGCGCCCTACCAACCGCCTGGTCGGAATTGCGCGCATTGAAGATGCAGGCGAAAGAAGAAAAACACATTTTCAAAAATCATGTCCTGCGATGGCAGCAAGCCCATGAGCCGCACACATCAAACCCGCGCTATATTTTCCAGCCGTGGTTGCGCGCAGAGCAAGAGCCAGCGTTCGAGTTGGTAAATGACGGGCTGGTTGTAGATAGAGATTCTGCCGATCCTGAAATCCGCATGCGCGAGGACAGATTGGGATGGGCATTGCATTTGCACGCGCACGACAGAAACGCCGCATGGCCAGCCTTAGAAAAATGGTTGGCGGAAAAATGGGAAAAGGGCTTGGCCTGCCGGGGCGCCTATTCAATTTCGGAAAGAATCTGCAACCTGATCTTGCTGTGGAATATTCAAGCACCGCAGCCTGCGCCGGGCGCGCAAATTATGCGCATGCTGGAACAGGACACGGAATATCTGCTGGCTCATCTCGAATACCACGGCGAAGCTGGAACAAACAACCATATTCTGAACAACGCCAGGGCGCTGATATTGGCGGGTTCATTTTTGAATATTGGCAGATTTTATGCAGCCGGATGCTGGCTGATGGAAAATCAACTCTCCAAACATGTGACAGAAGATGGTGTGGTGCGTGAAGCCTCCACCCACTATCAATGGGTCATCACCCGATGGCTGGTGGAAGTGGGCTGCGCGTTTCACTTGTTGGATCAAGCACGCTTCCAACAACTGCGTGCTCGCTTGTTCAACATGCTCCAAGTGTGTGATGCCATGCAACTGGGAGAGGATGGAGCGAGCTACCTGCCGCTGCTGGGCGATATTTCTCCCGACTTTCCTCCGCGACTGTATGGCGGGATGACTCGCCTTGGCTATGCCTTATTGGGAAGCGGCGCAGAGGAGCTGCACGACAAAGTTTTGGTGAGCGGCTTTTGGTCGCAGTTCTTCGTCGGTCGGATACAGCCTACACAATCGAGCTGGCAAGCGCAGGATAACAGCTGGGTGCGCCTCAGAAACCATGACTGGTCTTTGATTGCGCACGCCGATGTGCATCCCGAAGACAATCGCTCAACACACGGACATCATGATCTGTTCTCGTTTGAATTGGCTTTCGGTGGGCAGCCGCTTATCGTAGATGCGGGAAGAGGAAATTATCTGGCTGGGCGCGACCTTGAAGCGGCGGGGATTCTGGAAGAATGGCACAACACGATTGTGGTGAACGGCAAAAGAACGGGGTTTGTGCCCAGAGGCTATATGCCGATTTCATGGCTGAAAAAAATTCGCACGGCTCCCCGCGTTTCGGCAGAAAACCTGGGGCTCGAAATTCGGCTGGATGCGCCGCATGAAGTGCCGGGGATTTCCTGCATTCAGAGAACATGGGAATGGGCTGACGAACGAACTACCATAGTGACAAATCGCGTGAAAAAAGAACATGCGTCGCAGGCCAGCGTAAAATTCGTGCTGTACGTGATGGGAAAAGCTTGCTCGACAAAAGAAGGGCTTAGGCTGGAAATCGGTGCGAACAGCTTTCTGCTGAGCTGGAGCGGGTTGGATATGCCCATGCTGAGGGAGGGCGTCCGATATGTCGCTTACGATGTGGCAGAACCATGCACGCGACTGGAGTGGCTCACGTCCATCTCGTCCAAGGATTGGGAGTCAAGTTTCAGAATCAGCGCATTGGAAAGTTTCGAGTGATAACAGTACTGACTACCGTGCGCGATGGAATGCCATTTCTTGCCGAAGCCATCGCATCAATTCGCGCGCAGGAATATAAAAAAATCCAGCACTGCATCGTCGATGACGGCTCCTCGGATGGCACGACGGATTTCCTGGCGCAAGCAGCCAACGCCGACCTCACCGTTATCAACACCAGCCCCATAGGCAGAGGGCGCGCGCTTAATCTGGGTGCGGCCAACTGCCAGTCTGAATTCATCGCCATTCTGGACGCAGACGATACCGCTGCACCCGGCTGGCTGGCGGCAATGGTTGGCATTATGCAAAGCCAGCCGGAGGTGGCGGTATTGAGTTGCAGCGGGATGCTGTCGAAACAAGAAGTGGATTCCGGCAAGGCGGGCAAGGCTTGTGCCTACCCACTTTCCGCGTCAATGTTCCTGTATCGCAATCCCGTGCATCATTCGGGCACCCTCATCCGCAAGCAGGCTTTGCTCGAAGTCGGCGGCTATGACGAGACCAGAGATTGTCTGTTCGATTACGAACTGTGGGTGCGACTGATGAAGCATGGCAAGCAAATCTGGCGTGTAGATAACGGCTATATTTTCAAACGAATTCATGCGGGACAACATTTTGAGCGTAGGAACCGGCTCCGCTACCTGCTCGGCAGCTATCGGATCCGCCGCAGCGTTTGCGCAGACCTGCTCGGCGGCAAGCACGCCATAATTCCGGCCTTGCTGTTTCTCTACGGCTTGTTGCCGCGCTGGATCAGACATTGGGTATATAGCCGAAGAAACATGGGAGGAGCGCTTTAATGTGCGGCATCGCTGGCTGGATAGGGCCGAAGCTGGATGTGGGCGAGGCAAGGAGCATGATTGCCCGGCTGGCGCATCGCGGTCCCGACGACGAAGGAGATTGGAGGGACGGGGATGTCTGGCTGGGTCAGCGCCGCCTGTCCATCGTTGACTTGTCACCTGCCGGCCATCAGCCCATGCACTCTGCCACTGGACGTTATGTGGTGACATTTAACGGCGAGATATACAACTACCCGGAAATCATGGCGGTGCTGAAAGAGGCCGGGCATTCCTTCCGGGGGCATTCGGACACCGAAGTGATGCTGGCGGCATTCGAGGAATGGGGAGTGGAAGCAGCGCTGCAACGCTTTAACGGGATGTTTGCTTTCGCTGTGTGGGACAGGCAAGAGCGCACTCTGCTGCTTGCGCGCGACCGCATGGGAGAGAAACCTCTCTACTACGCCGAGAGAGACGGCGAGATCGCGTTTGCCTCCGAGCTGTCCGCGCTGTGGCAATTGTCCTGGCTGGACAAAACCGTGGACAGGGCGGCGCTGGCCGCGTATTTCCGCTATTTGTGCGTGCCTGCTCCGGCGACCATAGTGCGCGGTGCGCGCAAATTGCGTCCCGGAGAAATGCTCAAATGGCATGAGGGCAAAAGCGAAATTTCTTCCTACTGGAGCGTGCGCCAAGCCACCAGCATAGGCTTGGCGCATCCGCTTACCCTGAGCTTCGAGGAAGCGGCGGACGAACTGGAAGAACTGCTGCGCGACGCGGTGCGCATCCGGTTGCGCTCGGATGTGCCCTATGGAGCCTTGCTTTCCGGCGGCATAGATTCATCGCTGACAGTAGCGCTGATGCAGCAGGAGGCCAGCCAGCCGGTTTCGACTTTTACCATAGGCTTCAAGGAAAAATCGCATGATGAATCGGTATTCGCGCGGGAAATCGCCAGCCATATCGGCACCAGCCACGCGGAAGAAATACTGAATGCACAGGACGTCATCGATCTGGTGCCCAAAATTGCCTCCCTGCATGACGAGCCCTTTGCCGACAGCAGCAGCATCCCGACTTTCCTGCTGTCGCAGTTCGCGCGCCGCCACGTCAAAGTAGTGCTGTCGGGTGATGGCGGCGATGAACTTTTCGGCGGCTATCCGCGATATTTCTGGGCGGGGCGGATCGAGCATTTGCGGCGCAGGCTCACACCGCAAGGCGCGGCAATGCTGGGGCGGGCAATCAACAGCATTCCGGCAGCGCTGCTGAACAATGCGGATCGCCATATTCTGCGCGGCAAGCTGGGCGGCGCAAACGGGCTGGCAATACGGGCGCAACGCTTTGGCGCGTACCTGATGCATCCGCCAGAGGATGTGTACGACGCTATCGTCTCGGCATGGAAGCAGCCCGCCGAAATTCTGTCGGGCGAGTTTAAGGAAGACCAGATGCTGTCGCCGCAACTGGAGCGATACGCAGATTTGTCCTGGGCGGGCGGCATGATGGCGGTGGATCAGGAGCACTACTTGCCCGACGACATCCTCACCAAAATGGATAGAGCCTCGATGGCGGTAGCATTGGAAGCGCGCGCGCCGTTGCTCGACCATCGTCTGGTAGAGTGGGCAGCGCGCGTGCCTTTGCAGTACAAGTTAAGCCCGCATGGTGACACCGGAAAACTGCTGCTGCGCGAAGTGTTGTACCGCCATGTTCCGCCGCAGCTCATTGATAGGCCCAAAATGGGCTTCGGCATGCCGGTGGGATCATGGCTGAGAAAAGAACTGCGCGACTGGGCGGAAGAAATGCTGACCAGCCGCAGGCTGACCGATGTCGGACTGAATGCCGATGCGGTGATTCGCGTGTGGCAAGAGCACCTTGCCGGAAAGAACCGGCTTGCAGAAATATGGACGGTGTTGATGTGGGTGCAGTGGCAGGAAAAATGGCAAGCCAAACTATAATCGGCTTGAAAGTCAGGTCGAACTAAAACCATGATCATTGCAATTACAGGCGGCACAGGATTCATCGGCAAAAATCTGGTGCTGCGCCATCTCGCGCAAGGAGATGAGGTGCGCGTGCTTTCGCGCAGACCTCAAGGCAAGTCCGGGCTGCCGGATGCGGTGCAATGGCATCACGGCGATTTGTCTGCTGCGCGCGAATTGCAAGCATTTGTCGACGGCGCAGATATCCTATATCACTGTGCCGGAGAAATCCGCGATGAGGCGCGTATGCGGCAAGTTCATATTGAAGGAACGCAACACCTGATTCACGCCGCGGCAGGAAAAATCAAACGCTGGGTGCAGCTAAGCAGTGTTGGCGCTTACGGGCAAAGGCGCGCTGGCGTCGTGACCGAACTGAGCGAATTAAAACCATGCGGGGTGTATGAGACCACCAAGGTGGAGTCGGACCGCTTGATACAGACGGCGGCCCGGGAAGGCGCGTTTGAATACTCGATTTTGCGGCCATCCATTGTGTATGGGGCGGAAATGGGCAACCGCTCGTTGTTTGGCATGATCGCCATGATAGACAGAGGACTGTTCTTTTTCATCGGCAAGCCGGGTGCGTCTGCCAATTACATACACGTCGATAACGTGGTTGAGGCGCTGCTGCTTTGCGGCGCCAAACCCGATGCCAACGGACAGGTATACAACTTGTCGGACCACTGCACCATGGAGCACTTCGTCGCCGCCATTGCCGCCGCCTTGGGCAAGCCGACTCCGCGCCTGAGAGTACCCGAATGGCCGATACGGCAGGCGGCCAGACTGCTGGGCAAGCTGCCCCGGTTTCCCTTAACCTTGGCCAGAGTGGATGCGTTGACCGGGCGCGCAATTTATTCGACCGACAAAATCGGGCGCGAACTGGGCTATCGGCATATCGTTTCCATGGAGGCGGGCTTGACCGAATTGACCACCGCCCGTCTGCAACCGGCTGGCGCCGAGGACTACGCTTGATGGGTGTTCATCAATCATTATCCGGTATACGTATTGCGCGCATCTCGACCGTGCCGTTTTTTGTCGTGGCGCAACTCAAACATCAAATCGCGGCGCTCGGCAGGCTGGGCGCGAATGTCACCGTGGTTGCCAGCGATGCGCCTGAAATGGCGCAAATGACCGGGCTGTCCGGCGTAAACTGCGTTCCCATCAATATTCCCCGTTCCATTTCACCGTGGCGCGACTTGCTTGCGCTGATACGGCTTTTTCTTTTTTTCAGACGCGAACGCATCCAGATTGCGCATTCAACCACCCCCAAAGCCGGTTTATTAACCGCGTTATCGGCCTTTTTCGCCGGCGTGCCCGTGCGGCTGCATACGTTTACAGGACAGCCCTGGATAACCATGCACGGCAGCAAACGTTGGTTGGCGCGCGCCAGCGACAAGTTGATCGGAATGTTAAACACGCGTTGTTATGCCGACAGCGACAGCCAAAGGCAGTTTTTGATTGAACAAGGAATCGTCGATGCCCAGCGGATTTCCGTCATCGGCGCAGGCTCACTTGCCGGTGTGGATATGCAGCGTTTTGATCGCGCTCGTTTTTCCAATAGCCAATGTGTATTGCTGCGGCAGTCGCTGGCCATACCGCCGGATGCGCCGATAGTATTGTTCGTCGGACGCATCACGGCGGATAAAGGCGTGCGCGAACTGCTGCAGGCGTTCAAGCAATTAAACGTTGCAGCCCCCCCCCCGCATCTGGTGTTTGTTGGCCGTTTTGATACGGACAGCGGTGTGGCGGGCGCCATATCGCCGGGCGACATCGAGAGTATTGCGCATACGCATATCGTCGGCCATTCGGAACAGCCGGAAGCCTATATGGCGCTTGCCGATATTCTATGTTTACCCAGTTACCGCGAAGGTTTTGGCACGGTTGTAATCGAAGCGGCTGCAATGGGAGTGCCGACGCTAGGCGCCGATATTTACGGCCTGTCGGATGCGGTCGTACAGGGTGAAACGGGGCTGTTGGTTCCGCCTCGTGATGTTGAGAAACTGGGATGCGCTTTAGAAAGATTACTGTCCGACGCCGCATTGCGCACCCGCATGGGCGCCGCCGCAAAGCACCGCGCGCAAGCCCTGTTTAACGCTGACGCAGTATGCCAACAGATCGCAGATGAGTACCGTGCTTTGCTTGGGAAAACGGATCAGGCATCCAGGTGAGCCGCCGGACCCAAGGCTCGCAAACATCATTAGTGGTAAAATCCGCGACGAAAATTAACCCAAACTCTACGCATCCTGCAGTAAACAAAAGTGTTGCTGCCGAGTGGTAATCCATCTATGAGCCATTATTCCCCTATCGTTGCCGCATTGATCACCATGCTGTTGACCACCATCATCCTGCTCAGCAAATTTGGCAAAGAGATTCAGGATATTCCCAACGAACGCTCCTTGCACCAGACACCCATCCCCCGCATAGGCGGGGTTGCTTTGATGGCGGGCATTTTGTCGGGCTGGGCGCTGATGCTTAACTCGCTCATGTGGTGGATAGTGCTTCCCCTGCTGTGCCTGTTTATCGTCTCGCTGCTGGATGACATATACGATCTGCCCGTGCGTATACGATTCATCGCGCATCTCATCGCAAGCACGGTGCTCATCGCGGGCTCCGGTCTGCTCTCCCAGCAGGGGATATTAATCTCGCTCATCGTTCTGCTGCTCTCTGTGTGGATGATCAATTTGTACAATTTCATGGACGGCTCCGATGGCTTGGCTGGCGGCATGGCCTTGTTCGGCTTCAGTTTCTACGGTGTTGCCGCCCTGATGAATCAAGATACATTGTTTGCCATGCAAAATTTTTCGCTGGGCGCCGCAGCGCTGGGGTTTCTCTACAACAACTTTCACCCCGCCAAAGTATTCATGGGCGATGCGGGTTCTATTCCGCTGGGCTTTCTTGCCGCTGCGATGGGGCTGTGGGGGTGGCTGAACGGCGACTGGGCGCCCTGGTTTCCGCTGCTGGTGTTTTCACCGTTTATCGTGGATGCCAGCGTCACGCTGCTGAAACGCTTTTTACGCAAAGCAAAAGTCACTGAAGCGCACCGTGAACACTACTATCAGCGCGCCATTCAATTGGGTGCGGGACACCGTAATGTTGCCCTGTTCGAATACGCGTTGATGTTTGCAGCGGGGGTATCCGCGTTGTCCGTCTTGCATGAAAGTTTGCCTGTCATTTTATTTCTCTCTTGGGGCGTGATTTTTGCAGTCCTGATGAAATTGATCGACATGCGCTGGAATAGTCCCCGGCGGGCGCGTGATGATTAGCCCGCGCGTCAATACCGTCATCGCCATGCTGCACGATCTGCTGGCGGCAGCAGGAGTGTGGTGGTGCGCCTACTTGCTGCGCTTCAATTTCGACATCCCGCAGAACTATCAAGAGGAGTTGTTGCGTAATTTGATTTGGGTGGCGCCGTTGCAAGGTATTATTTTCTGGCAATTCAACTTGTATCGCGGCATATGGCGCTATGCCAGCGTGGCCGATTTGCGGCGCATTGTGCTGGCCGTTATCACGGCCACCGCACTGATCCCGTTAATCCTGGGACTGTTCCGTGTGCCCGATGTCGTGCCGCGCTCGGTGTTGATTATCGACCCGATCCTGTTGATCCTGGTGATGGGCGGAAGCCGCTTGTTATATCGCTTGTGGAAAGAGAATTTATTGTACGGCGATTTTAACTTGTATGGCGAGCCGGTGCTCATTTTGGGCGCGGGCAGTGCGGGTATCGGCTTGTCCAAAGAACTCTCGCGCAGCCGCAAATGGCATCAGGTCGGTTTTCTGGATGACGACGCGAATAAGCAAGACCGCACGCTCAACGGCATCAAGGTTCTGGGCAAGCTGGACAGCTTGCCGTATTGGGCCAAACATCTGGAGGTCAATCAGGTCATCATAGCCATGCCTACCGCGCCGCACCAGGTGCGCAAACATGCCATCGATCTCGCCAACCGCAATGGCATAAAAGCCCAAATGGTGCCCGCTTTTGAAGACCTGTTGAGCGGGCGCGTTTCCATCTCGCAATTGCGCGCGGTGGAATTGGATGACCTGCTCGGACGCGATCCCGTGGAGTTGGACAATATCGGTTTGCAAAAACAGCTTAGCGGCAAGGTTGTGCTGGTGACCGGAGCAGGCGGCTCTATCGGCGCCGAACTGTGTCGCCAGATCGGGAGCTTCTCTCCGCGCAAGTTGGTGCTGTTCGAAGCCGGAGAGTTTGCGTTGTACAACATCGAGCAGGAGCTGAATATAAAATTCCCGCAACTCGATATTTATTATCTGGCGGGCAACGTGCGGGATGCGTCCAGGCTCGAACAGGTGTTTGCCGAACACAAACCCGGTGTGGTATTTCATGCCGCAGCTTACAAACACGTTCCCCTGATGGAATGCGGCAACGCCTGGCAAGCCGTGCGCAACAACGTGTATGGCACCTGGCAAGTGGCGCAGTGCGCGCGCAGGCATGGCGCGGAAAAGTTCGTGCTAATTTCCACCGACAAGGCGGTTAATCCAACCAATGTAATGGGCACCACCAAACGCATGGCCGAGATGGTATGCCAAAGCCTGCAACAACCCGGCGCGACACGCTTTATCATTGTGCGCTTCGGCAATGTGCTGGGCAGCAATGGCAGCGTGATCCCCAAGTTCCGCGAGCAGATTGCCAAGGGGGGGCCGGTCACCGTCACCCATCCGGAGATTACGCGCTACTTTATGTCGATACCGGAAGCGGCGCAGCTGGTAATGCAAGCGGGATACATGGGTAATGGAGGCGAAATCTTCGTGCTGGACATGGGCGAGCCCGTGAAAATCGCCGATCTGGCACAAGACCTTATTCGCCTTTCCGGGTTAACTGAAGAGCAAATTAAAATTGAATTTACCGGCCTGCGTCCGGGCGAAAAGTTGTATGAAGAACTGCTGGCCGATGAAGAAAACACCCTGCCGACCCCGCACCCGAAATTGCGTATCGCCCGGGCAAGAGCGGTTGCAGAAGCGGAAATACAAGATTGTCTGACCTGGATCAATGACGACACGGCAAAGTCGGATGATGAAGTGCGCGAGCATTTGTGCCGCTGGGTGCCGGAATATACGCCCACACCCAGAATGAAATAATGCGCACTTTATCCGTCATCCTCATCACCAAGAACGAGGCCGCCAATATCCGCGACTGCCTGCAGTCGGTATCCTGGGCAAATGAAATCATCGTGGTCGATTCCGGCAGCACGGACGACACGGTCAAGCTCTGCAAAGAGATGGGCGCGCAAGTCTACGTTCATGACTGGCCCGGGTTCGGCAAACAAAAGAACCGCGCCCTCGGTTACGCCACTTGCGATTGGGTTTTTTCGATAGATGCAGATGAACGCGTGACGCCCGAATTGCGCGCCTCCATAGAGACGGCATTACGCCAACCGGAGGGCGCCTGTGTTGCTTATCGGGTTTCGCGACTGTCGAGTTTTTGCGGACGTTTCATACGTCATTCCGGGTGGTATCCCGATCACATCGTGCGCCTGTTCCGCCGCAACGATGGACGCTTCAGCGACGTGCCGGTGCATGAGTCTATCGAAGTCCAGGGCAAAACCGGAATGCTGCACGGGGAACTGCTGCATTACTCTTATGCCGATTTCGAACAGGTGCTGGACAAGCTCAATCAGTACTCGACGGCTGCCGCAGAGTTGCAATTGGAGCGCGGCAAACAAGGCGGTTTGGCAACCGCGCTGGGGCATGGGATTTGGAGCTTCATGCGCACCTACTTTTTTCGGGCGGGATTTTTGGACGGGCGTGCAGGCTTTATGCTGGCCGTACTCAATGCCGAACACAGCTACTACCGCTACCTCAAACTGATGCTGCTCAACGAACACGCCGGAGATAAACCATGAGCGCTTGCCGGTGTGAGACAATTCCCGCTAATCCTTCCATAGTGACACCATGAATTTACGCTTCATTTATCGCAATCTCAAGGCGCGCTTCCGCGACCAACATCAGGAAATCAAGGCATTGGTGGAGCATATTCGCTCCGGCGACACCGTGGTCGATTGCGGCGCCAACAAGGGCAGTTATGTTTGGACATTGAGCAAAGCTGTTGGCAAACACGGACAAGTCGTCGCATTCGAACCCCAGCCCAAGCTCGCCAACTATTTGCAGGAGATGGCGGCAAGTTGCGGTCTGCACAACGTGCGTGTCGAGGGCAAAGGCATATCCGAGCATGCCGGAATTCTGCAACTTTTGGTTCCCGGTGGCGACACCTCACCCAGCGCCTCGCTGGAGCAAAGCCTTAAACTGCGCGAAGACTGCGCCACCTATCCGGTCGAAGTAGTCACCTTGGATGGCTATTTTGCGCGCAGAACGCAGAAAATCAGCGCGATCAAAATCGACGTTGAAGGGCATGAATTTAGCGTGTTGCGCGGGGCGCGGAATATTCTGGAAAACGATGCGCCTTTGCTGGTGTTTGAGTGCGAACAGCGCCACTTAACCGGTGCGACTGTGGGCGAAATTCTCGCTTGGCTGCAAGCCTTGGGATATGACGGCTGGTTTGTGCAGAGCGGAAAACTGCGCGCAATTTCCGAATTCAACGCGGCACAACACCAGCGCCAACAGAGTGAAAAGTTTTGGAATCAGCCGGACTATTGCAACAACTTCATCCTGCGCAAGCCGCATCAATGAGCCGAATCACTTTTTCTGGCCAGAAAAATATTCTGGAACGAGAAGAAGCGTTTGAACAAACCTAAAGTCAGAAAATTAAGACGCCTGTGCGTCTTGCGGGCAAATGTGGATTTGCACTGGACGACCTCTAACCCGGCATCGGAAAGAAGTTTACTGGCCGTTGTGCGGGTGAAAAATCTAAGATGTGTTTTGTCCAATATTCCGGTTGAGGAATATTTCCAGCTATCGTGCAACATTAAATCCCACAGAACAGAAATGTGATTCACGTTGGGAATGCTGGTGATCAGATAACCACCGGGTTTTACCGCCCCCAGAATCAGCGTTAAAGAAGACCAAGGGTCGCGCAGGTGTTCGAGCACGTCCAGACAAAGCACCAGATCATATTGGGTTTCGAAAGGAATGCCATCCAGTTCGATATTGGCGGCAACCACATCCAATCCCTTGGCCTTGGCGCGTGCAGCAACCTCGGGGATCAATTCAATCCCATTGCAAACCGGAATAGATTTGCTGTCGCGCAACCAAAGCAGGGTATTTCCCTCGCTGCAACCGATTTCCAGTACGCTCGCTATCTGGCGCGGGAGGAGAGATTCGATTTCCCTGCGTGCATTGGCGTAGTAAGCCGGATCAAAATTTGTCATGATGTTATTGGTGCCTTCTTAATTGGCGCTTGATTTTGTACGCGAGGTTGGATAGTAGACGAAGGCGTCGCGGATACCAATTCGATTGATAGACGACCCCGAGATAGAACTGCGCAAGCGCTTGCTCGTCCAGTCTTGCACGCCGGTCTTGCTCATACTCTTCCAGAAAAAGGTAGGCTTTAAATAATGGGTCTCTGGGAATAAGTTCTACGGGCCGGAATTTAAGCAAGGTTTCCCCATACCACGATGCTTCGTGTGGGTGCGCCACAATCGCTTCGAGAATATTGCTCCCCTTGTTTTCAAGCTGCTCGGCGAGTACGGCCCAAACACGGGAGCTCCAAATTACCGGGAAAGGTCCGAAGTTGTAAGACGGACCTGTCCGCTCAAATTCTTTCTTGAAAATTGCAGCCGTATTTTCAAATCCGGCTACCGCGTCGGTAAATTGATTGGCAATACAGAACTCCAGAAATGCCTTGCCCTCGTGCAGCACCGTGTAGGGTTGATTGTCTGCGGCAAGGAAATCAGCAGTATAAAAATTTCGAATGAACCTCATATCAGAATCCAGGCACACATAGTTCTCGGCCGGATTAAGCCGCCAAAACTCGGATTTGACGATCTGTTGCGAAAGTTGCCCCGGCAAGGAAAGGTACTTGCCCGTGTCGATGGCGGGATTTGAACTGATGATATCCTCATCCGCAACCAGTGTTATTCCGCCCCCCAAATGCTCCCGAAAAAGCTTCAGATCATCGCGCGGCACCGAAAAATAAACGGGAATGGAATCCATGTTGAATTGCCCGATGCTCTTGAGCAGCGCAATGGCCCGCTCCAGATCATTCCGGTAACTTTTGCAAAAAAGTGAAACTGCGCTAGCACTCATGCCGGCTTAACCTCCATACAAAAGCACCCCCTCATGACTTTACCCACATGCTGTATTTGGCGGTATTGGCGTATACCTTGCGCTCTTCCGCGGAAGCGATGTCCAGATGTTCAAACCAGGGCAAATGCACCGCAGTAAACGCCCCGGCCACACGCACGCCCTTGGTAAATTCGCCGTTGAAAAATTTTTTTTGATAAACCGCAAATGTGGTGTCAACACTTGCCGCGTACACCTCCAGGTTTTCATGCTTAAGCGGCATTTTCCAATATTGCGCTTCCCATTCGTTAACAGTGTGAATTTTTTTGAACTTGAAGGGATATTTCCTGACCGTGCTGCTAACCGCTTTACGGATTTCCCCGGCATTACAAATATCCAGCGCCATGCCCGCCTTGTAGCACTCATACAATTCCGCGACCTTGGCCAGTTGCAGCAGGAAGTCAGGAGGTAGCTCGCTATTGAACTGCAGATCGGGATCGGTGTACGCAAAAGTCTCCGGCAAAAGCTTGTAAACGGGATCCAGGAATCCCACCAGATGCCCCAGATTTCTCGTGTTCCGCACGATGATCGCTTGTGTAGCGTCCAATCTCCCCAACGTGGCAATGGTGTACGCGTCTGTCGATGCGTTGTCGATCACCAAAGGAACGATTCCTCGCTCATTTAACTGTTTGACGGTGTTCAACAGATAGCTTGCGTTATTAAAACAAACAACCAATACAGGAATTCCATAGGGGTTGCTTCTGCTCGCCCGACCGACAGCATCACTCTCCTTGAGCCGACTAGCCAATTTGTTGGCGGCCCGAAGATTGAGCCAGCGTTGTATCTTTTTCATGCGCCGGACACCCCGTCAATACCGGCAAGCTTTTTTTCAACTGCGGCAAGTGAGCGCAGATAACGCCAACGTTTGAACCAGCCTTTCGGCAAGTTGTTCCCGGCATGATGCAAGCGACTGGCTATCCGATATTCGGACACTGCTGCTCCGGCAATTTTCTTGTTTGCGTATTGCTTAAGCACGCAAAGATTGGCTGTTCGAATATGGGGAATGTCAACATGCCGCCCATGCTTGGAAAATATCAGGCGCTTGTTGCGTTTCATGAGTTCTTTAATGTCGCGTGGTGCTTTGCCGAAACTGGTGCTACCGCGATGATATACGAAGGCATCTTCCGCCACACCCAAACGGTAGCCGGCTTGTTTCACACGCAGTGAATAATCGAGGTCTTCGTAATAGCCACGGCCAAAGTTTTCGTCCAGCAACCCAACTTGATCCATAACTTTACGCGGAATGGCGACGCAAAAGAAATCCATGCGGTAAGCCTCCAACACGTCAGCCGGGCCGTTCTGAGCATATTGCAGCCCTTCAGCGATCTTGCCTTCCATCGTATTGCTTTGCGTAAATATCAGTTGTTCGTTGCCCGCAGCATTCGTCACTGGCCCCAGCATACCCCATGAACTATTGCCATTGAAATGCTCCACCAAGCGCGCAATCATACCTGCGGGCGGGAAGGCGTCGCTGTTGAGAAGTACGATCACATCGCCTGTCGCCTTGCGTATTCCCACATTGTTGCCTGCCGCAAAACCCAAATTTTTCTCATTGAAAAAGAAAGCGACATTCTGGTAACGCTGCCGATCTTCGAAAAGTTTTTGTTGCGTGGCCGGGTCGGAGGCGTTATCCACAACGATGACCTCCCACTGCAAGAAATCGGGGTCGGCAGCCAGGGTGGCTAGGCACCGCCCCGTGGTTTCTTCATAGTGGTTGAAACTCAAAATGACGATGCTGATTTTCATGCGGGATTAACCTCGTGCCGTTTTTCTTCCAGCATTTGTGTTGTCCACGAATAAATAGCCTGCACCGCATGGCGGGTCGTGTAAGGTGAGTCAATTTGAGTATCGGCCAGTTCATCCGTCTTCCAGCGGGAATACAACTCTTCCAGCGCGGCATAAATTGCGTCCGCATTATCCGCTGCGACCGCACGATGCCCCATGTCGCGCAGTATCCCGTCCAATTGGGGATTGTGGTGAACCAAGCCCAGAATGGGACGCCGCGTCCATAAATATTCAAATAACTTGGAGGGAATGTATTCTTCGCAAAACGGCACCGTGCCATGCAAAAGCAGCAGGCAATCCACCGCGTTCATACGCTGCAACACCCGGCTGCGACCGCTCTCCCCAGTGGCCGGATCGGCTTCGAGACGTCCGAAATTGTGCACGATTTGGGGATAGGGAAACTCGGCCAGGGCATGGGCGGAAATGTCGTCCATCACTCCGCCGTAGATATGGAACCGAACCTCGGCGGCGCGACGGGAATCGGCATCAATGAACTTTTTCATCGCATCAAAAAATATTTGCAGGTTGCGCGTTTTTGAAAGCGAACCGAAGTGGGCGATACAAAACTGTTCTTGTTTTTTGTAGGGCAAGCGGCTCATCCCGGGCGCATCAACCCCGGCGATAACGTAATGACCACGTTTGCCGAGCTGAGGATGTCTTTGCCTTGCCCGCTCCAGCGCTTTTTCAGTAAACCACCAAACGACATCCGCGTGGCTACAGATTATTTTTTCCAGCCGGACGAGAAAGCGTGCACGAAAATTTTTCTTGCCGGGCGTTTCAAGCACCATCGGGTCGTGAATTTCCGCGATCCACGGAATGCCGAAACGAAGGGCGAGCCAATATCCCGCCAAATGGGCTGCATAGGCGCCCCCGGTAGAATAAACCAGCGCGGGCTTGCGGGCTTTGATGACGCGCGCGCCGACAAAAAAAGCCGTGATCGCCCACGACCAGGTTGACTCAATCGGAATCAACAATTTTTCGATCAAGTAAAACGGCAAGAGCAGCAAATTAAGCGCCAACATCACCGTTCGATAGCAAAACGGGCTGGAGATTTTGCGCCTGAGATAGTGGCGCAAATCGAAGCGCAGACCGACGGGGAGTGCAGGCAAAACCTGGTGATGTTCGACGACCTCGTCCTGTTTCCCCAACACGCCACTGACCACTATCGGCTCGATACCCAGTTCGAGCAAATGAGGGATTTTATCGGTGATGGTCTGGCTCGCTGCGCGTCCATCCATGTTGAACGCATGGGACAAAATGAGCCAGGTCTGTTTATTGTTTTGCTGCATTATTTTCAATCGGGTTATTTGGTTGATAAGACAATGCGCCGAAAAGCAATCCGGCAACCAGCATAAATTGCCCGACGATGTGATCGCGAAAAATTGAATCCACGAAACCGCGCACGGCGAACATGAGCACCACCATTGTAAGCGCCAATCCGAGGATTTCCCCTTTGCCTCTCCAGGCATCCCAGCCCTTCTTGGCGAGCAAAAATAAAAAAACGCCCCACAGCATCAGCCCTGCGACGCCAACATTCAGTCCGAAATCTATCCAGCTGTTGTGGGCGTGGGCCATCCCCACCTTGCCGAATTTCTCCCGCTCAAGCTTGTTGAATGTATGGCGAGAAATCTCCATTCCCCACGGGTGCGCAAAAAGCATACGCCAGCCCTCATGCGCCCAGGCGACACGGTAGTACGTTGAGGTGTCCACCGGTTTACCGTCGATTAATTGCGTCACATTGGCGTCTTGCGCCTCTATCCACTCCGTGTGGCGGTCTATATCCCAGGCAATGGGCACGGTCTGGATAAAGTTTTGCCAACGCGTATCCGTTTTCAAGGACATGAACACGTATCCCGCAAACAGCGTCAGCGCAAGCAGGAAAATCGCCAGTATTCTTTTGGGCGGGTAAGTTTTCCGCAGTTCGTATAGCAACATCACCGCGCCAAACACAAAAGCCAATAACATCAGCAACAGCCCATTTCTGGATGAGGCCGCAACGAGCGCGAAGACGCCCAACGCCAACACCGTTAATGGGAACCAAAGTGGCAACGCGAGCAAGGGTTCCCGTTTGATTGCCCTGCTCAGCAGGTCAGCAATCAAAACCGGTTCCAATAACGCAAACAGATAACCCACGTTTGAAGGATGATCCGTCATGCCGAGATGGCGCGTAACAAAAGCGTGGCTGGCGATACTGTCCTGCACGACGATGACGCTGTAGACAAGCACAAACAAAGTGATTGGAATGACGGTCACCAGACAGATTGCCGAGCAGGGTTTGCTCAATTGCGAACTCATCAACAGGTAAGCTATCCCCGCACCGATGACGAACGACAATCCTGTCGGCAGCCACTGCCCTTTCCATTCCAACAAGGAAAGCAACGGTGTATCGGCAAGAAATAGCGCAATAAACAACATCCAGATTTGTAAAATCCCCAAAACCGCCACGGCCTCAAAAAATCCTTTTTGTTTTTGCCGGAACAAGGCCCAAAATGGCCGGGCGGCGAGCAAAGCCGCTGCAAATATCAGCGTTTTTCTTAAGCCCATAGGCTGGGGTAACGAGTAAACGTAAAGCAGAATTACGCCAAACGATAAAAGTATCCAGCCGGATAAACTGATTTTTTTCTCTTGAAAATGTTGGTGGGCCGTTAACTCGCTCATACCCCGATTCTAGCATTTCCCGAGAGGCGACTATTAGCCACAAGCAATTCCAGGCAGTGCGTTCCTCGCTTTACTGAAACAAAAATCTGCTAGTCTTTATGCCATTTCACATCGGGGTTCAAAATGGCCATCTATGCGATAGGCGACATCCAAGGCTGCTACAACGAGCTCCAGCAACTGCTGGAGCAAATACGCTTTGACCCGGCGCAGGACACACTCTGGTTGGTGGGGGATCTGGTCAATCGCGGGCCGGGCTCGCTGCAAGTGTTGCGCCTCGTCAAATCGCTGGGCGACAGCGCAATCACCGTCCTCGGCAACCACGACCTGCATTTGCTCGCCGTCGCCTCAGGCGTCGCCGAGCTGGGGCGTAGCGACACCCTGAACGAAGTGCTGCATGCCCATGACCGCGACGAGCTGCTCGCTTGGTTGCGGCAACAACGGCTGTTGTATGCGCAAGGGGATTACGTCCTGGTGCATGCCGGACTGCTGCCGCAATGGAGCGTCAAACAGGCATCCACCCTCGCGCAAGAGGTGGAACAAGGGTTGCGCGGCGACAACTACTTTACTTTTCTGGAGCGCATGTACGGTAACTCCCCGCACGCTTGGCGCGACGACCTCGGCGGCTACAAGCGCCTGCGCGTCATCACCAACGCGCTCACGCGCATGCGCATCTGCACTCCGCAAGGCGAGATGGAATTCAAATTCAAAGGCGAGGTGGAAAAAATTCCGCCGGCTTATGTGCCGTGGTTTGAAGCGCCCGCGCGCAAGAGCCGCGATGCGACCGTTATTTTCGGCCACTGGTCGGCGCTGGGCTTGAAGCTCGCGCCCAACATTATTGCGCTGGACACCGGTTGCCTGTGGGGCGGCCCGCTGACCGCCATCCGCTTGGAAGACCGCAAGTTGTATCAGGTGGAATGCAAAAATCCGGTGACGCAGGACTGGTAGGAGCGCGCAGGGCACGCTCCTACCATAGCTTCGTACGGTTTGGATTAAAACCTGCGCGGTTGCGGGGTGTAAGCGGAACTCCGCACATCGAGATGGCGGAACGTGATGCGCCCCTTGCTCAGGTCGTAGGGCGAAAGCTCCAGCGAAACCTTGTCGCCGGCGATGATGCGGATGTGGTTCTTCTTCATCTTGCCGGCGCTGTAGGCGATGAGCTTGTGGCCGTTTTCCAGCGTCACGCGGAAGCGGGAATCCGGCAGCACTTCATCCACCATACCGCTCATTTCGAGCAGCGCTTCCTTCGCCATTATTCCGCGCCGCGGATGTTCGACGCCTGCTGACCTTTGGGGCCGGCTGTGATGTCGAAATTCACACGCTGACCTTCGGTCAATGTCTTGAAACCTGCGCTCTGGATTGCGGAGAAATGCGCGAACAGATCATCGCCGCCATTCTCCGGAGTGATGAAGCCAAAACCTTTTGCATCGTTGAACCACTTAACTGTACCTGCTGCCATGATGAATCTCCTGAAAAAATATAAAGGGACTAGCCCCGAGTAGGGCGAAGATCAAGACGGCAAGAAGATGAAGGAAGGAATTACCGCAGAACGGAGACTAACCAGACAACAACAAGAGCACTTGAAAATCGCAGAACCGCACTGTGCGCTTTATCGAGGGAAATAGCAAACGAAATCACAGGATTTCCCTTAATTCGAGCCGAATTGACGTTCCCGGCAGACATGTATAGACTGCGTTTATACATTTTGCGTTGGAGCAAATCATGGCAGAAGCTGTTCTTGATATTAAACAGTGGGGCAACAATCTGGGTGTGCGTTTGCCTGCGGCGGTGGCGCGCGAAGCGCATCTGCACGTCCATCAGCGCGTGCGCGTATCGGTCGAAGGCGGTCAGGTTGTTATTACGCCAGTCGATGATGTGCGGCTGACCTTGGAGCAACGCTTGGCCGTTTACGACCCAGAACGCCACGGTGGCGAACAGATGACCACGACGCAAACGCTGGGAGCCGAGCGTTGGTAGCCGCCCAAAAAACAGCGGGCGCCAAACGCTGGGCGCCGGATCGGCAAGACGTCATCTGGATCGACTGCAATCCGCAAGCCGGGCGCGAGATGCGCGACGTCCATCCTTTCCTCGTGCTTTCCCCGCGCATTTTCAACGAGAAAACTTCCTTGGTTATCGGCCTGCCCATGACCACAGCCGAATACAACGCCGACAACCCCTTTGCCGTCGCCGTGGGTAAAACATCAGGCCGGAAGGCCGGACAAATCAGCTACGTGTTGTGCCACCAGCCCAAGTCATTCGATTGGCGCTTGCGCAAAGCCAAAGCTCATCCGCTTGGGGTTTTGCCTGATGTTTTGTTTGCGCAGGTGTGTGAGCGGCTGAATCAGATTATTCAGGTGGGCTGAAAAATGAAATTGATTGAGATAAACGATTCAAAGAACATTTCAGTCTAGGCAAATACTCCAATTACCAAATCGACAAGTTCCTATGGTGGTATGGCAAGAATATGATTATTGCCAAGCAGGGATCAACTCTCGATAAGGCAAAATCAAGTTTAAGAGAACGCATAACAAATCAATAAACTTTGCGTAACAATCTTCGCATCATCTCCTCGGCCTGTCTCGCATATCCCCCGCCAAACAAATTCGCGTGATTGAGAATGTGGTAGAGATTGTATAAATCGCGGCGAACGGTGTAGCCCTCATCCAGCGGCCACGCGGCGCGATAGGCCGCGTAGAAGTCTGCCGGATAGCCGCCGAAAAGCTCGGTCATGGCGAGGTCGCATTCGCGGTCACCGTAGTAAGCGGCGGGGTCGAAGAGTACGGGTGCGCCGTCGGCCAGATAGGCATGGTTGCCGCTCCACAGATCGCCATGCAGCAGCGAAGGTTGCGGGGTGTAGCCAAAGAAGAAAGCGGGCAAAGCCTCCAGCAACTGCTCGCCCAAGCGTTGCACTTCTCCTGCGTAGCCGTTCTGCACGGCAAGGCGCAACTGATAACCCAAGCGCTGCTCGCGCCAGAAGTCTATCCAGTGATTTTGCCCAGCGTTCGGTTGCGGCGTAGTACCGATGAAGTTGTCTTGTGCAAAACCGAAACGATCAGACGTGCAGCGATGCAATGCAGCGAGTTGCTCGCCGAGCAGTTTGGCATCGCCGTGCGTTTTCAATTCCAGATATTCGAGCAGCAGATAGCTATGCCGGTCTGCGATGCCGTGTGTGATGGGGCGCGGTACGCGCACGGTGGCGGTCGCGGCGATGGTATCGAGACCGGCGGCTTCGGCGACGAACATCGCGTGATGCTGTGCATCGTTGAGCTTGAGAAAAAAGTGCGTGCCGTTTTCCCCTTCCAGGCGAAAGGCATCGCTGATGCTGCCACCCGCTACAGGCGTGGCGCGTGAAATGCAAAAAGAAGTATTCGTGGCGCACGAAATGGCGTAGGCAATATCACGCCACTTGTGCCCCATGCCGAATTAGAGGTTGATGCTAAAACCGAAATGTTGTTTGAATAAATCCGAAATTTCGGCAAGCGAATGGCGATGGTTCTGTCCGCCGCGGCTGGAAATCTTGAGCGAGCCCATGAGCGACGCCAGACGACCTGTGGTCTCCCAATCCCAACCGCGCTCAATGCCGTATAACAAACCCGCGCGATAGGCGTCGCCGCAACCGGTGGGATCGACTATGGCTTTGGGCTTGGGTGTGGGAATGGCGATCTGCTTGCCGTCGGCGTAGATCAGCGAGCCGTCCGCGCCGAGCGTAACGATGAGCGCGGTCACGCGCTGTGCGATGTCGGCCAGGGTCTTGCCGGTTTTGTCTTGCAACAGCTGGGCTTCGTAATCGTTCACCGTGATGTAGTTCGCCTGGTCGATGAAATCGAGCAGTTCGCTGCCGGAGAACATCGGCATGCCTTGACCCGGATCGAACACGAACGGGATATTCGCCTCGGCGAATTCTGCGGCATGTTTCAACATGCCGTCGCGTCCGTCCGGCGAGACGATGCCGAGCGTGACTTCTTTCGCCGCACTGACGTGATTGAGATGCGACATCGACATCGCGCCGGGATGGAACGCGGTGATCTGGTTGTCGTCAAGGTCGGTGGTGATGAACGCCTGTCCGGTGAAATTGCCGGGCACGGTGCGGATGTGGGTCTGCGGCAAGCCGAGTTTTTCCAGCCGCGTGGCATAGGCGCCGAAATCGTCGCCTACCGTTGCCATGATGAGCGGGCGTCCGCCCAGCAATTGCAGGTTATAAGCGATGTTGCCCGCGCAGCCGCCATATTCGCGGCGCATCTCCGGCACCAGAAATGCGACGTTGAGAATATGGATCTGTTCGGGAAGAATATGTTTCTTGAAGTGGTCTTTGAACACCATGATGGTGTCGTATGCCAGGGAACCGCAGATCAGTGTATTCATAGAGGTCGCAGAAGTTGATTAATTGAGATGGTGAAATTATAGCAGCTTGGTCATTGCCGCCCAGTGGCTTGTTGCTCGCCGCATATTCGTAGCACGTTACAATCAGCGCATTCGACTGCGTGAATTTATCATGTTTAAAATAATACGCATTTTTATCCTTCTGCTGATTCTAATCAGTGTCGCATTGGGCACATGGCAAACCAAGACACGTTCAGTGGAGTGGAAACACACACTACCGGTCAACATTTACCTGCTTAACGGCGATGACAGTGCGACCGTGGCAAAATATTTGCGCGGCCTGACTGTACAGGACTTCAAGCCCATCGAGACATTTATGCGCGACGAAGCGGCACGGTATGGCCGCGCATCCAGTGCTTCCATCGAAATTCGGCTGGGCGAGGTCATTGCGAGTCTGCCACCCGAGCCGCCGCGCAATGGCAGTGCGCTGGAAGTGATGGCCTGGAGTTTGAAAATGCGCTGGTGGTCTTACCGCAACGCCGGGACTAGCGGCCCGAGCACACAGGTGAAATTGTTTTTGCTGTATTTTGATCCGGCGCAAAGCGAGCGTCTGGCTCATTCCACCGGCTTGCAGAAAGGATTAATCGGGCGGGTTAATGTGTTTGCCTCGCGCGATATGGCGAAACAAAACAACGTGGTCATAACGCACGAGTTTCTGCACACGCTGGGAGCAACCGACAAATACGATCCGGCGACGAATCTACCTCTCTATCCCGACGGTTATGCCAGTCCGGAGCTCATGCCGCTATTGCCGCAACGCTACGGCGAAATAATGGCTGGACGCACTCCCCTGTCGCAGACCTCGGCGGTAACACCTGCCAGTCTGGATGACGCGCTGATAGGCATTAAGACTGCGCAGGAAATCAACTGGCGGTAAACGTCGGGGGCGGTTTACGCGTAGCCGAACAGCACCAGAGCCCATATCACAGCCGCATTGAGCAGACTCATCAGCACGGCGGCGCTGCCTATGTCTTTGGCGCGCTTGGCCAGATCGTGGTTCTCCAGCGAAATGCGATCCACTGTGGCCTCGATGGCGGAATTGATCAACTCAACCAGCAGCACCAGCAGGATGCTACCGACCAGCATGGCTTTGCCGATGTTGCCGACGGGCAACCACAGCGCCAATGGGATGGCCACGGCAGCGGTTAGCAGCTCCATGCGGAACGCATCCTCATGCTGATAAGCTGCGTGAAAACCTGCCATCGAATAATGCAGCGCATTCCACAAACGCCTCAGTCCGGTCTTGCCTTTGTAAGGACTTTGCATACAACTACTCCGTACTATTTATTGCAACGCCGCCAGCGCGGCATCGTAGTTGGGTTCGTGGGTGATGTCGTCCACCAGCTCGGCATGCAGGATGCGGTCTTTTTCATCCAGCACCAGCACCGCGCGCGCGGTGACACCGGCCAGTGCGGTGTCGGCGATTTTCACGCCGTAGTTGCGCATGAAATCGCGGCCACGCATCAGCGACAGTGTGACCACATTTTCCAGCCCTTCGGCCACGCAGAAGCGGCTCATGGCGAACGGCAGATCGGCGGAAATCACCAGCACCACGGTGTTATTCAGCTTGCTGGCGGCTTCGTTGAACTTGCGGGTGGAGGTGGCACACACAGCGGTGTCCAGGCTCGGCACGATGTTCAACACCTTGCGCTTGCCCGCGAAGCTTTGCAGCGACACGTCTTTCAAATCTTTATCCACCAAGGTGAATGCGGGTGCTTGCTGGCCGACGGCAGGGAAGGCGCCGAACAGGGTGAGGGGCGCGCCACCGAGGGTGACAGCGGTTTTGTTGCTGATGTCTTTGGCCATGAATATCTCCGGTCGGGTTGTGGCAGGAGCGTGCCCTGCACACGACTTCTCTTTGCGGTGTCGCGTGCAGGGCACGCTCCTACGAGGTTTTGTTACGGCTGCACCAGTGCGCAAACGCACACCAGATTTTTATCGCCATACACATTATCCACTCTTGCCACCGCAGGCCAGAATTTATTTTCGCGCACCCAAGGCAAGGGGAAGGCCGCCTGCTCGCGCGAGTAGGGGCGCTGCCACTCGTTGGCGCATACCGATTTCGCGGTGTGCGGCGCGTGCTTGAGGATGTTGTCATTCTTGTCCGCACGGCCTGCGATGACCTCGTCGATTTCCTCGCGGATGGCGATCATCGCTTCGCAGAACCTATCCAGCTCGGCCTTCGACTCGCTCTCGGTCGGCTCCACCATCAGCGTATCCACCACCGGGAAAGAAGTGGTCGGCGCATGGAAGCCGAAGTCCATCAGGCGCTTGGCGATGTCGGCCACCTCCACGCCTTCTTTTTTCCACTCGCGGCAATCGAGAATCATCTCGTGCGCGCAGCGGCCATTTGCGCCGACATACAGCGTGGCATAGTGATCCTTCAGCGCTTCCTTGATGTAGTTCGCGTTGAGGATCGCCATCTTGGTCGCTTCGGTGAGCCCCGCGCCGCCCATCATCTTGATGTAAGCGTAGGAGATCAGCAGGATCAGCGCGCTGCCGTAAGGCGCGGCGGATACCGCGTGGATGCCCTGCGCGCCGCCGACTTTGACCACCGGGTGCGAGGGCAGAAACGGCGCGAGATGCGCCGCCACGCCGATGGGGCCGGCACCCGGTCCGCCGCCTCCGTGCGGGATGGCGAAAGTCTTGTGCAGGTTGAGGTGGCACACATCCGCGCCGATATTGCCGGGGCTGGTGAGGCCGACTTGCGCGTTCATGTTGGCGCCGTCCATGTACACCTGACCGCCGTTGGCGTGAATGATCGCGGTGATGTCACGGATGGATTCCTCGTACACGCCGTGCGTGCTGGGATAGGTGACCATCAGGCAAGACAGCTTGGCCTTGTGCTCTTCGGCTTTCGCGCGCAGATCGTCCACGTCGATGTTGCCACGACTGTCGCACTTCACCACCACGATGTCGAGGCCGCACATGGCCGCGCTGGCCGGATTGGTGCCGTGCGCGGAGGAAGGAATCAGCACCACGTTGCGGTGCGCTTCGCCGCGCGAGCGGTGGTAAGCCTGGATCACCAGCAACCCGGCGTATTCGCCGGACGCGCCGCTGTTGGGCTGGAAGCTCATTTGCGCGAAACCGGTAATTTCGGTCAGCGCCGCATTGAGCCCCGCGATGACTTCCTGATAGCCGCGCGCCTGTTCGGCGGGCACAAAGGGATGCAGGTTGGCGAACTCGGGCCAAGTCAGCGCCAGCATCTCGGAGGCCGCGTTGAGCTTCATGGTGCAGGAGCCCAGCGAAATCATCGAGTGCGTGAGCGACAGGTCTTTGTTTTCGAGACGCTTGATGTAACGCATCATCTCGGTTTCGGTGCGGTAACTATTGAACACCGGATGGCTCAGGATGGCGGACTGGCGTGGCTTTATAGATTCGGCACCAATAAAGTATGAACTTACTATAAGGCAGGGTGTCCGAAT
>CAZXDK010000004.1:0-62721 GCA_964639585.1 uncultured Gallionellaceae bacterium
CAGGCGGGCCGTGTGGAATCGTGCCGCCGTGTTTTGCGCTCGGCAGGTCGGCGGGGTAGTGAATATAGTCCGCACGGCCGGGGATGGGCGGGCACAGATATTGGGCGGGGAGGTTCCAATTCTTGATGCTGTAGTAGTGAAGCAATAGCGCGCTATTGAGCGCTTTAACGGCAGCGGGATCGGCGAAATTGATCGACTCGTTGCCATATTCATTCTTTCCCACGAACGCCGCCAGCTCCGGGCTGCTCGCGATGAGCTGCGCGAAGTCGTAGCGGTCGCGGTGCAGATTGCGCGGATGCAGATTGATTTTTGTTGCGGCGGCTTCGGTCATGGTGCGTTTCGTTGCATGGGAATGCGCGGATTGTAACAAGTGCTCATCTCGCGCATTGCCCTATAATTTGCGGTATGGATATCTTCGTTTTAATTTTCCGCTTGACCCTCACGCTACGTCAGGCTCCAACATGGCGGCACGTATGAAGAAAGGAGTATCCGATGTTGCTTAAAGTGGGGGAACTGGCGAAACGCTGCGGGCTGACTGTGCGCACGCTGCACCACTACGACACCATCGGCCTGCTCACGCCTTCTGCGCGTTCCGACAGCGGCTACCGCCTATACAACCGTAACGACATCGCCCGTTTGCACCAGATACAGGCATTGCGTCGTTTCGGTCTGGCCTTGGCCGACATCGGGACGGTGCTGGCAAACCCAGACTCACATCTCTCCTCGATAGTAGAACGGCAGATACAGATGCTGGACAGACAGATCGCGCAAAGTAGCACACTGCGCGACCGACTGACTCAGTTGCAAGGTCAGTTGCAGCGAGGGGAGGAGCCGGAGCTTGCCGATTGGCTAACGACCCTGGAGATGATGACCATGTACGACAAATATTTTACGAAGGAAGAGCAGAAAATTTTTCCGCTATTGAGCACGGCTGAAAACACGACCACGGCGGAGTGGGCAGAGCTGGTGAAATCGGTGCGCGAGGCGATGCAGATGAAAGTGCCGCCGCACAGCCCCGGTGCACAGACATTGGCAAAACGCTGGATGACGATGCTGATGCGCGACTCGAAGGGCGATCCGCGCTTGCTGGCCAAGCTGAACAGGATGCATTTCAACGAACCCAGTGTGCAGGCGCAGACCGGCATCACGCTGGATATGATCACTTTTGTGCAGCAGGCGTATGCCGAGACGAAATTCGCGATCTACGGGAAATATCTCTCGTCCGAAGAGATGGCGTTTATGCGCGAAAACTATCTCAAGCGCACGCACGAATTTCCCGAGCTGATCGCCGAGGTGTACCAGCACCGGGAAGACGGCACCGCGCCGGATGATCCGCGTATGCGCCAACTTGCCCTGCGCTGGCTGGAATTGTTTCGTTCCTATGCAGGCGACAATCCCGAGACGCATGCAAAAATACGCCAAGCAAACACCAAAGAGCCGGAGTTATTGGCAGGCACGCTGATAGACCAGCGCCTGTTCGGTTATGTCCAGCAGGCGATGGCGAGTCTGAGGCCGCACTAACAGCGGCGGAACAACTAAATTTCCGCGACTGGTGGCGTTGCATTAAAATGCAACGCCTTCAATATTGACTCACCTCTGTCGGAACATGAATCTCATCATCCAAGCCCTGCACGCCATTCCATCCGTCCATCTTGATCGCTTGGTCAGCCTGTCGCTGGCCACGCGCATCGAACAGATCGGTGCTAATGCTTATCGCCTATGCAATGCCAAACCGCACGACGGCGTGCCGATGTACTGTTACGAGCATCAGCTCGACTACGGTTTCGTGCGCGCCGGACAGCATCTGTCCGATTTTGGCTTGGTGGTGATGGATATGGATTCGACGCTCATCAGCATCGAGTGTATCGACGAGATCGCCGATATGCAGGGCATCAAGCCTAAAGTGGCCGAGATCACCGAAGCGGCGATGCGCGGCGAGATCGACTTTGCCGAGAGTTTGCGCCGCCGCGTGGCTCTACTGGAAGGCCTTAACGAAACTGCATTACAGCGTGTGTACGATGAACGTCTGCAACTGAATCCCGGAGCGGAGACCATGCTGGCGGAGTTAAAAAAACATGGCATCAAAACGCTGCTGGTTTCA
This sequence comes from uncultured Gallionellaceae bacterium, assembly GCA_964639585.1. Lineage (GTDB taxonomy): Bacteria > Pseudomonadota > Gammaproteobacteria > Burkholderiales > Gallionellaceae > PALSA-1006. Next base: position 2,102 of record CAZXDK010000004.1, read on the forward strand.
GGGGGCTTTACTTTTTTCACCGAACGCTTGAAATCGCGTCTCGGTCTTGATTTTGCGCAGGCTAACACCCTGGAAATCGTGGATGGAAAACTCACCGGGCGGGTGCTCGGCGACATTCTCGATGCGCAAGCCAAAGCGAACTGGCTGGCGCGCGCGCGCGATGAATTGGGCTTGCGTCCGGCGCAGGTCATTGCGATGGGCGACGGCGCAAACGATTTGAAGATGATGGCGCAAGCGGGAACCAGTATCGCCTATCACGCCAAACCTGTCGTGCGCTCCCAGGCCGGTTATGCGTTGAATTTTGTGGGTTTGGACGGGCTGCCAGGGTTATTTGAGCACTAGGTTGCGCCCTCTTCCTTTAGGGATGAGGAATCTGATGGGGGCTATGGAAATGACGCAAGAAATCAGCACCGAAGTTCTGTTGGAAAAATACGCGGAAGCGGATGAAACATCGGTGCAGGATGTGCGTCGCCGTGTGGCGCGCGGCTTGGCACAAGCCGAAAAACCGGAGCAACGCGCTAAATGGGAAGAGGTTTATTTTCAGGCTCAAGAAAACGGTTTTATTCCGGCGGGGCGCATCAACTCTGCGGCCGGACTGAAAATGCAGGCAACGCTGATCAATTGTTTTGTGCAGCCTGTGGGCGATGCCATTTCCGGTTCTACTGATGGCAAGCCGGGCATATACGACGCGCTGCAACAAGCCGCCGAAACCATGCGGCGCGGCGGCGGGGTGGGTTACGATTTTTCTTCCATCCGCCCCGAAGGCGCACATGTCAAAGGCACCAACTCGCGCGCCAGCGGCCCTATCTCCTACATGCGCGTGTTTGACCGCTCCTGTGAAACGGTGGAATCCGCGGGAGCGCGGCGCGGTGCGCAGATGGGGGTATTGCGTTGCGACCATCCCGACATCGAAAAATTCATCAGCGCCAAAGACACGGGCGATCTGCGTAATTTCAATATTTCGGTCGGCGTAACGGATACGCTGATGTCGGCGGTGGAAAACGACCAGGAGTTCGAGTTAGTGCATGCAGCAGAGCCCTCTGCCGCGATTAAAACGCAAGGTGCAACGCAGCGCGCCGACGGCAAGTGGGTGTATCGCAAAGTGCGCGCCGCCGACCTGTGGAAGCGGATCATCGCCAGCACCTACGACCATGCCGAGCCGGGCGTGCTGTTTATCGACCTGATGAACCGCGACAACAACCTGTCGTATTGCGAAGTCATAGCGGCGACCAATCCCTGCGCCGAGCAGCCGCTACCGCCGTATGGCTGCTGCTGTCTCGGTTCTATCGACCTCACGCGCATGGTGAAAAATCCGTTCAGCAACCATGCCGGATTCGACTACGAGCCGTTCAAACAACTGGTGCGCACCTCCGTGCGCATGCTCGACAATGTGCTGGAGGTGAGCGCGTGGCCGCTGCCCGAGCAACAGCAGGAAGCGCAAAGCAAACGCCGCATCGGGCTGGGCTACACCGGGCTGGGCGATGCGCTGGTGATGCTGGGGCTACGCTACGACACCGAGGCGGCGCGCGCCTTTGCCGCCGACATTACGCGCATCATGCGCGATGAGGCGTATGCCGCATCGGTGGACTTGGCGATTGAGCGCGGCGCGTTCCCGCTGCTGGATGCGGAGAAATATCTGGCCGCACCGCACTTCGCCTCGCGCCTGCCCGACGAGCTCAAAAACAAAATACGATCACACGGCATCCGCAACAGTCACCTGCTTTCCATCGCGCCCACCGGCACGATTTCGCTGGCCTTTGCCGACAATGCCTCCAACGGCATCGAGCCCGCGTTCTCGTGGTTTTACACGCGCAAAAAGCGCATGCCGGATGGCACGAGCAAAGACTACCCGGTGGAAGATCATGCCTGGCGCGTCTACAAACAGCAGGGCGGCGACGTAAACAAATTGCCGCCCGCGTTTGTCTCCGCGCTGGAGATTTCAGCCATCGACCACATGAAGATGGTGGCCGCCGTCGCGCCCTACATCGACACCTCGATCAGCAAAACCGTCAACGTGCCCGCCGACTACCCGTATGAAGATTTCCAAGACCTCTATACCGAGGCGTGGAAGGCAGGATTGAAGGGCTTGGCGACCTATCGCCCGAACAGCGTGCTGGGCTCGGTGCTATCCGTCACGCCTGAAGCGAACGCCCCCCTATCCAACTTTCCCCCGCTCACTTCATCCACCGTTGGTGGGCAGAGTACAAGAGCGGGAGAAAGAGCAAACGAATCGCTACGCGATTATCACGTTACCGGCGAGCAGCCGCAAGATTTAGTGTTCGATCAGGATAGACGCATCGAGCTGGATGCCGCGCCCACACCCGCACTGGCCTCATTGCGCTGGCCGGGACGCCCGAAGTTGTTGGCGGGTAGCGAAGGGTGGACATCGCAAGTGGTGAAACATCCGCTCGGCAGTTTTGTGGCATTCGTGTCGCATACCACCAGCCTCCCTCACCCGAGCGTGGCTGTTGCAGACTCGTCGGCTTTACAGCCACGGCCTACCTCTGGCGGGTGCAACCCTCTCCCCGGGGGAGAGGGGGCAAACGCATCGCTGCGCGACTCTCGAACTCACCATCCGTTCGAGGTGTGGGTGAATGGCTCGGAGCAGCCGCGCGGTCTGGGCGCATTGGCGAAAACGCTGTCGATGGATATGCGCACGCGCGACCCGGTGTGGGTGCGCATGAAGCTGGAAATGCTGATGAAGACCGCAGGCGACGACGCCTTCGATATGCCGATGCCGCCTGACGGCGAAGTGAAGCGCATGCCGAGTCTGGTGGCCGCGTTCGCGCATTTGCTGAAATACCGCATCGAACAATTGGGCGCATTGGAAATCAGCGAGGATGTCACCACGCCGATGATGGATGCGTTGTTTGCGCGCAAAGAACCCAAGACCGGCACCGACGGCACCATGAGCTGGACGGTGGACGTCTCCAACGCGGGCAGCGGTGACGACTTTGTGCTGGGGCTGAAAGAGTTGGTGCTGCCGGACGGACAACGCCGTCCCTACTCGATGTGGCTCTCCGGCGTGTATCCGCGCGCACTCGACGGGCTGTGCAAAGTGCTGAGTCTGGACATGCGCGTGATCGACCCCGCGTGGATAGGCATGAAGCTGCGCAAGCTGATTAACTTCGGCGAACCGCTGGGCGATTTCATGGCGCGCGTGCCGGGCGGAACCAAGATGGAGAGCTATCCTTCGACCGTCTCCTATGTCGCCAAACTCATCATCCACCGCTACGCCATGCTCGGCATCCTCGACGAACACGGCTACCCGGTGCAGCAAATGGGCGTGCTGGAAATTCCCGAAGGGAAGATCAAGCCGACTGCGGTTAAGCCGCTGGCGGGCAAGCACTGCAAGGAATGCGGCAATGCCACGCTGATTAAAAAAGACGGCTGTGAGTTTTGCACCAGTTGCGGCGCGATCGGAGCGTGCGGTTAGAATGTCTTCGCGCGTCAACCCTATTGCGGTCGAAATTCTTTTACAACAGTACTGTGCCGCGTTACTCGTAGCCCAGTGATTTCAACATCTGTGGGCTGTCTGCCCAGCCGCTGCGCACTTTGATCCACACTTCCAGATAGACTTTGCCGTCGAACAGCTTTTCCATATCGAGGCGCGCCTGGGTGGCGATCTCTTTGAGCTTCTCGCCTTTGGCGCCGATGAGCATGGCTTTGTGCGCGTCTTTATCCACTAAAATTGCCGCATGAATGCGGCGTAACTTTCCTTCGAGCTTGAATTGCTCTATGACGACGCTGACGGAATACGGCAATTCCTCGCCGGTAAAACGGAACACTTTCTCGCGCACGATCTCTGCAGCGAGGAAACGTTCGTTGCGGTCGGTTATTTCATCCTCGGCATAAATCTGTTCGCCTTCCGGCAGATAGGGGCGTATCGCTTCCAGCAGTGTGTCGAGCTGTTTGTTCTGCTTGGCGCTCACCGGCACGATGGCGGCGAAGTGGCGCTCTTGGGCGATGCCTTCAATAAAGGGTAGCAGCTCGCCCTTGTTCTCCATGTTGTCGACTTTGTTGATGACCAGCAGCACGGGAATATTGTTGGGCAACAGATTCATCACTTGGCGGTCGCGCTCGTCGAAAATACGCGCCTCGATGACAAACAGCACGACGTTCACATCGCGCAGGCTGCCGGTCACAACACGATTAAGCCCTTTGTTCAGCGTATTCAAATGTTGTGTTTGGAAGCCCGGCGTATCCACGAAAACGAATTGCGTTTTCTCCTCGGTGAGGATGCCGGTAATGCGGTGGCGTGTGGTTTGCGCCTTGCGCGAAGTGATGCTGATCTTTTGTCCGATGAGATGGTTGAGCAGCGTCGATTTGCCCACGTTGGGGCGCCCCACGATAGAAATAAATCCGCTGTGGAATTGATGCGGGAGGTCGGTCATGATTTGGTTTTGTCCAGTAAGTTGTATGCGGCTTGGGCAGCGGCTTGTTCGGCGATGCGCCGACTCCCCCCTGCACCGCGAGTAGTGATTTTCAGCTGGGCGATTTCGCATTCAACCACGAACACTTGTGCGTGCGCCTCGCCCTGAGTCTCTATCACTGTATATTTCGGCAGCGCCAGCTTGCGCCCCTGCAAATATTCCTGCAGTTGTGTTTTGGCATCTTTCCCCATGCTCTGCACGTCAATCTGTTCGATGAACGGCACATACAAGCGCAATACCACTTGTTCTGCGGCCGCAAAACCCGCATCGAGAAAAACCGCACCGAACAAAGCTTCCGTGGCATCGGCCAAGATAGAAGGGCGGCGAAACCCCGCGCTCTTGCGCTCGCCCTCCCCTAACATCAACATATTGCCCAGCTCCAAGCTTTGCGCCAATGTGTACAAGGTATGCTGGTTGACCAGGTTGGAGCGTAATCTGGAGAGATCTCCTTCCGGCAATTCGGGATGCTGCTCGTAAAGATATTTGGCTATCGCGCAGTTCAGCACGCTGTCGCCCAGAAACTCCAGACGCTCGTAATGCGCCGCGCTATGGCTGCGGTGCGTCAATGCCCTTTGCAGCAATTGCGGCTGCGAAAACTGATGGCCGATTTTCCGACACAATGCTCCCCGATCCATTATGCCGGCTTATTTTGAACTGCGTGGATTAAAGTCAAGCACCAGACTGGCATTCCCGACCAACGGAATTTTCACTGTATAAGTCGCGCTTAAAGTAAGGCCGCCCCCTTCTTTATTTACCTCGATGTCTTCTTGAGTAACATCAGTGATAGAGTCCATTGTGGCGCGTTTTGAATAAGAAATACGAATATCTTTGACCGAAGCATTCCTCATTTCCGGATCGTTCACAATAGCCGTAAGAATGTGCTCAATTTGCATATTGTGCAAATAGGTTGGGACTATTTTCATCGCAAAAATGAGCGTGATTAACAACGCGGCTATGATCAAAACAATCCCAAACACCCCCATCCCGCGCTGCCTGTTTCTTCCTGTTCCCATCATCACTCTTCACTCCTTTTCAACTTGCTTACTTAGTTAATCGACAAGCCTATGCGCTTCAGTTCAGCAAAATTCATCCAGATAAAAAATGCTTTTCCCACGATCATATTGTCCGGCACGAACCCCCAGTAACGGCTGTCCCGGCTATTGTCGCGATTGTCGCCCATCATAAAATAATGTCCCTCGGGAACTTTGCAGCTCATCTCGGCCAAACTATAGCGGCAATTTTCAAAATGAGGAAACTCGGCCACGCTACGCAAGTGTACAGAAGGCATATCCGGATTCACCAGAATAGGATGCGGGTGATCGCCCAATTTTTCGTTATAACGCTCGGTGTGGACAAAGTTTAAACCGCTTTCGACGTAATTGTAATCGCCATCATGTTGCTGAATCTGCTCAACATCATTTACCCATATTTTTTTGTTGCGGTAGCTGATCACGTCGCCGGGTAAACCGACAACACGCTTGATATAATCCACCGAAGGATTTTCCGGATAATGAAACACCATCACATCACCGCGCTTGGGATCGTTCACCTGCACAATTTTTTTGCTGATGATCGGCAGGCGAATACCGAAGGTGAATTTATTCACCAGAATAAAGTCGCCCACTTGCAGCGTCGGGATCATGGAGCCGGAAGGGATTTTGAACGGCTCGACCAAAAAAGAGCGCAACAGAAACACGGCCAGAATAACGGGGAAAAAGCTCTTGGCGTATTCCACCCACCAAGGCTCGGCGCTTCCCTCGGCCCGCTTGGCACGCAACAGGTATTTATCCAGCAACCAAATACTCCCGGTCACCACCAGCAGCACGAACATAATCAAAGCAAAATCCATTTATTATCCTGTCTATTTCAAATTATCTAATCGTTAGCTGCACGCTGCGCGTATTTTTAAATTCGCCGGATTACCGCCCCTCAGCGTGGGAAACGTCGCCCCTTCCTCCGGGAACTCAAGATGAGGATTAGCGCGAAAGAGACCTCGTTTTATTTATCGTCCACACGCAGAATGGCGAGGAACGCCTCCTGCGGAATTTCTACGCTGCCCACTTGTTTCATGCGTTTCTTGCCGGCCTTCTGCTTTTCCAGCAGCTTGCGCTTGCGCGAAATGTCGCCACCGTAGCACTTGGCCAACACGTTCTTGCGCAGGGCTTTGACGTTCTCGCGCGAAATAATGTTCGCGCCGATCGCGGCCTGGATCGCCACGTCGAACATCTGGCGCGGAATCAGTTCGCGCATCTTGGCCGCCACTTCGCGCCCGCGATACTGGCTGTTGGCGCGATGCACGATGATGGACAGCGCGTCCACCTTCTCGCCGTTGATCAGCATGTCCACCTTGACCACATCGGCCGAGCGGTATTCTTTGAACTCGTAATCCATCGAGGCGTAACCGCGCGATACCGATTTCAGCTTGTCGAAGAAATCCAGCACAATCTCGCCCATCGGCATTTCGTATTTGAGCAGCACCTGCTTGCCGTGGTAGCTCATGTCGATCTGCACGCCGCGCTTTTGCGTGCACAGCGTAATCACCGCGCCCACATATTCCTGCGGCATGTACAGATTCACCGAGACAATAGGCTCCCTGATGTCTTCGGTCTTGGACATATCGGGCAGCTTGGCGGGGTTGTCCACCATCAGGATGCTGCCGTCCTTCATCAACACTTCGTAGATGACCGTCGGCGCGGTGGTGATGAGGTCCATGTCGAATTCGCGCTCCAGGCGCTCCTGCACGATCTCCATGTGCAACAAACCGAGGAAGCCGCAACGGAAGCCAAAACCCAGCGCCTGCGACACTTCCGGCTCGTATTGCAGCGCGGCATCGTTGAGTTTCAATTTTTCCAGCGAATCGCGCAACGCTTCATACTGGTTGGACTCTACCGGAAACAGCCCCGCAAACACCTGCGGCTGAATCTCCTTGAAGCCGGGCAAGGGCGCGCTGGCGGGCTTTGCCACCAGCGTGACCGTGTCGCCTACTTTGGCATCTTTCAATTCTTTGATGCCCGCGATGACAAAACCAACCTGTCCTGCAGACAGCGATTCGCGATCCTGCGACTTGGGCGTGAACACGCCGACGTGTTCGGTTAAATGCTGCGCGCCGGTGGCCATGAACAATATCTTGTCCTTGGGTTTGAGCGTGCCGTTGACGATGCGCACCAGCATCACCACGCCGACGTAGTTATCGAACCACGAGTCGACGATGAGCGCCTGCAACGGCGCATTGACGTCGCCCTTAGGCGGCGGCACTTTGACGATGAGCGACTCCAGCACATCCTGCACCCCCAAGCCAGTCTTGGCCGAGCAATGCACCGCGTCGTGCGCGTCTATGCCGATCACGTCCTCGATCTCGGCAATCGCGTTATCGGGATTGGCCGAGGGCAGGTCGATCTTGTTCAGCACCGGCACCACTTCCACGCCCAAGTCAAGCGCGGTGTAGCAGTTGGCCACGGTCTGCGCTTCCACGCCCTGCGAGGCGTCCACCACCAGCAGCGCGCCTTCGCAGGCGGAAAGCGAGCGCGACACTTCGTAGGAAAAATCCACGTGCCCGGGCGTGTCGATGAGGTTCAGGTTGTAGACCTGACCGTCGCGCGCCTTGTAGCTGAGTGCCGCGGTCTGCGCCTTGATGGTGATGCCGCGCTCGCGCTCGATGTCCATCGAATCCAGCACCTGCGCCTCCATCTCGCGGTCGGACAAACCTCCGCACAAATGGATGATACGGTCGGCTAGCGTGGATTTGCCGTGGTCGATGTGGGCGATGATGGAGAAGTTTCGGATATGTTGCATGAGGCTACCTAGTTAAAAATGACGCCGCGTTTCATAGTGAAACGCGGCGTCCGATGGCGGTGGATTTTAGCTTATTTCACACCACTCCGGTGGCGAAGCGGGTGATTAGTCCAGTTTGATCGTGACAAAAAGTGAATTATCGCCCCGCTTCACCCGCAGCGCGATTCGATCTCCTTTGGGAATTTTTTTAATCAACTCGTTAAACTGCGCAAGCGAGGTGATTTCAATGTCTTTAACAGCAAGCAACAAATCGCCCGGCATAAGTACTGCGCGCACCATACCCTTGACTTCCTGCACCAGCAAGCCGCCTTTGATCTGCAACTTCTCTTTTTGCTGCTCCGTCAATTCAGCCACCGTCAAGCCCAAGCGTGCCACGTTTTCGGAATCTGCTTCGGCATCGCCCCCCCCTTTGCCACTGCGTTGGGCTACACGGGCGTCATCTTGAATCTCACCGACGTTAATGCTCACGTCACGGCTTGCGCCCTTGCGCCAGAGTTGCGCCACAACTTTACTGCCCGGACGCGTAGCCGCCACAATACGCGGCAAGTCATTTGAGGAATGGATAGTTTTTCCGTCAAATTTCAAAATTACATCACCCGCCTGTATACCGGCTTTGTCGGCAGCCGCGCCTTTTTCGACGCTCGATATCAGCGCCCCCGCCGGCTTGCTCAGACCGAAAGAATCCGCCAGTTCGCGCGTCACTTCCTGAATAGCCACCCCGATACGTCCGCGTGTGACCTTGCCGGATTTTTGCAACTGGTTGACCACATCCATCGCCACATCAATGGGGATAGCAAAGGACAAGCCCATATAACCGCCGGAACGGCTATATATCTGCGAATTGATGCCGACGACTTCGCCTTTCATGTTGAACAAGGGGCCGCCGGAATTGCCCGGATTGATGGCCACATCGGTCTGAATGAAGGGAACAAAATTTTCTTGCGGCAAAGAACGTCCTTTGGCGCTGACGATGCCCGCAGTCACGCTGCTGTCGAAGCCGAACGGCGAGCCTATCGCCAATACCCATTCGCCGACTTTTAGCACAGCGGGATCACCCTGGGCAATTTTAGGCAGTCCGCTTGCTTCAATCTTCAGCAGAGCGACATCAGTACGCTTGTCCGCACCGATGACTTTTGCTTTGAATTCGCGTTTATCGGTCAATCGCACTGTGATTTTGTCGGCGCTATCAACCACATGAGCGTTGGTCAAAATATAGCCGTCGGCGCTGATGATAAAACCCGAGCCCAAGGACTGCGATTCTTGCTCGCGCGGCATCTGCGGAGAAAAGCGGCGAAAGAACTCGTAGAACGGATCGCCTTCGGGCAGGTTGGGCATCCCCGGGAATGCTTGATTATTGCGTATGATTTGGGTAGTGCTGACGTTCACCACTACGGCGCCTTGTTTTTCTACCAACTCGGTAAAATCAGGAAGCTCTTTCGCTTGTATTGTGTCCGCAAAGAGCGCCAACAACGCGATGATAAAAAACCTCTTTAACATTTCATCTCCTTATATTTGGGTTAGGTCAGCTTGATTTGCATTAAGCGCGAATCGATTTGGGGGCTTAGTCAAAATATTTCAAGGTTAATCAATCCCGGACTGAACAATAGCGCTAGCCACCGCTGACACTCGCAGATGCCTGGAGAGCCATTTAGCCAGAAAAAAACCGCTGACCAGCCCCAACAACGAGCCCAAGGCGGCATGCCCGTCGCGGCTTGCCACATCGCTTGCCCAATACGTCCCCAGCATACCTCCGCCCAATAACAAGCACAGCGGCAAGACATACATCAACACCGAGCTACGCAGTAACACACCTTCCGGCAAAGTGATTTGCACTTCGTCGCCAACGCTTGCGTTAGCATCATTTTGCACGTTGAATTGGCGCGGTTTGCTGCAAAATAGCTGGGATAGCTTGCCGCTACCGCAGCCTTTCTCGCTGTCGCAATGACCGCATCCGCCCCCCCCCTTGGCTTCAACCAAGGCTTCTTTACCTTGCAGATGGACAACGATTGCACGTGTTTCCAACATAATTACTGCCCCGCGTAGCGAACCGATTCGGCGACCTGCATGACCGTGCGCGGCGGAACTTCCCCCACCACGGTAATCAACTTGTCTCCGCTGATTCTGCTGTAAACCTGAATAGCCCCCTGGCTCGACAATCCGGGATTAACATCTTCCCGGCCCGCCGCGTCTTCGATAAAAACGGAAATTCCGGCAAGCCCGTCGGAGTAAACGACATGCAGCACCGGCTTGGTTTTATCGCGCATGGGACGGCAAACTTCCAGTACCTTTTTAAACCCGCTAGGCAAGGCATCTATCTGCCAATCCGACATCTTGAGAGCCGTATCGAATTTGATCGCAGGTGGAATTTCTTCCTTCTTGATTATCTTCGGAACAGGATTACCTGCCTCCACCCATGAGCGATCCACATTGCCGAGCATTAACTGAGTAAATGCATATTGTTCGATAACACGTGACCGCTCATCCAGCACTACCGCTTTAAGCAATAACCCGGATTCGTTGTGAGCCCACATTTTATGGGTGTAACGCAAATTATCTTTGGGCTGAAAAACGACTATATGCGCATGAAAGCCGGCTACCCGGTCTTCTTCAACCTGGTTAATGGCATAGTTTTCTTTGAGAGTCGATATTTGTTCAGATAACAAGGCGGGGAAAGTTCGTTCACCACGCCGCTTCTCGATTTTGACTTTACGATTTCCCAAATACAACCACATCTGGTTATTGCTGCTGACAATCTCACGGCGCGCACCGTTGAGTCCTTCCAGACGCTCATGCTCTCCATCTGCATCGGTAAAATGGGTAATGCGAGAAATCTCGACATGCCCACCCGTGCCATCCTGATAAACAAAAGTTCCGCTGTAGTCGGTTTGGTGGGCCGCGAAGGCCAATGTTTTAAGCCAATCCGCGTCGTCATGGCGCAGTGGATCCGCGTATACGTTTTGCCAACTGCATAGTGAAAGCAGTACCCATAAACTAAAACCAAGATGCATTGGATTCGCCTTATCGTTCCGAGACACTACGAATGTACGATGCAGTCCCATGGAGCTCGGCACTGGGAGAATATTCCTGATGCGCCATCAGGTAATCATTTACAGTACTGGCAGAGGAAAAACTGGCCGGGCGAACTTCGTTCTGTTGTTGAACTGAGGCTATTTGGGGCGCGGGCTCTGTTCCCACCTGTATAGACAACCATGCCACCAAAGCCAGCGCCATCACAGAAGCCGCCGCAGACAAGGCAAAGTACCGCACCTTCTGCACCGCCATACGACGTGGCGCAAATACGATAGGCTCAGCTTGCAGGCGCTCGTGGAACGCGGCGCTAATATCTTTACACACATAATCCGGCTGTCTCAACACATCCCCAATCAAATGGTAGGCTTGCCATTCATCTTGCGCTCGAGGATTCTTTTTTAATTTATCGAGCAACATCTCGGCGTCGTCCTCAAATAGTTCGCCATCCATCAATGCAGAAATATCTTGCTTCATATTCACCACCTCTGATTATCATTCGTACCCAGTAATGGGCGTAAATTTGCTGCAACCGCCTCGCGTGCCCGGAATATCCTTGATCTTACCGTGCCGATCGGACAATTCATCACTTCCGCAATTTCTTCATAACTCAACCCTTCAATCTCGCGCAGTGTCAACGCCATCCTCAAATCCTCCGGGAGCTGCTGCAATGACGCATTGACCACCGCCACCACCTGCTTGCTCATCAACTCATTCTCCGGTGTCGCCACTTCATGCAACAGCGCAGCATCTTCAAATTCTTCCGCCTCTTCGGAGTCGAAAGTCGTGCTTGTCGGCGCCCTGCGCCCCAATGCCAATAAATGATTTTTTGCCGTGTTAATCCCTATCCGGTACAGCCAAGTATAAAAGGCACTGTCGCCTCTAAAGGCTGGCAACGCCCGATAAGCTTTGATAAAAGCCTCTTGGGTAACATCTTCCGCTTCGGCGGCATCTCGCACAAAACGTGATATTAACCGCCCCAATCTGCGTTGATATTTGGCAACCAACAATTCGAACGCATGCTTATCGCCGCCTTGCGCACGCTCTACCAACTGCTGATCGACTTCCCTGTCACCCATTCCCTAGCCTTTAATTTCTTACCACTCAACGTGGATGGCTAGTATAACCGGACTGCATGATCAACGACAGATTATGCCCGCATGATGGACATGGACAATATGAACTCAATTTAGTTCATACCGATTACTCAGTTTTCCGGGATAGATTTTTTTGATTTTGCTATAGTTCACCCAATAAATAACTATTCATCCTAACCAGCGTGTTGAAATGCGACACTCTCATCATCGGTAGCGGCCTTGCCGGATTGTCTCTGGCGCTTAAACTTGCGGACCGGCAAAAGGTCACCGTCATTACCAAAAAATCCCTGCTTGAGGGCGCAAGTGCGTGGGCCCAAGGTGGAATTGCAGCTGTACTGTCACCGGAAGATTCGTTCGATAAACACATCGCTGACACGCACATCGCTGGCGCCGGTTTATGCGACCCTCAAACAACCCGTTTCGTTGTCGAGCATGGCGCAGCGGCAATAGGCTGGCTCATTCGGCAGGGGGTGCCATTTACGCGCGACCCCACTAATGACATGGGCTATCACCTTACCCGCGAAGGCGGTCATAGCCAGCGACGCATCATCCATGCCGCGGATGCCACCGGTCTTGCCGTACAAGAAACAATAGCCGCTAAAGTGGTCGCGCATCCCAATATTACGTTGCTGGAACGGTATATCGCCATAGACCTCATCACGGGGCAGAAACTGGGGCGCAACGATAATCACTGCTACGGCGCTTACGCGCTGAACAGCCTGAGCGGCGAAATCATTACAATTGCGGCGCGCAACACCGTTCTGGCGACAGGTGGCGCCGGCAAGGTATATTTGTACACCACCAACCCGGACACTGCCACGGGAGACGGTATCGCAATGGGCTGGCGCGCCGGTTGCCGCGTTGCCAACATGGAGTTCATTCAATTCCACCCGACCTGTTTGTACCATCCGCATGTAAAATCTTTCCTGATCAGCGAGGCGGTACGCGGAGAAGGCGGCGTATTAAAACTGCCCGATGGCACGCGCTTTATGCCTTGGCACGATGAGCGCGCCGAACTGGCGCCGCGTGACATCGTCGCCCGCGCCATCGACTTTGAGATGAAAAAACGCGGGCTGGATTGTGTCTATCTGGACATTTCCCATCAACCCGTAGAGTTTCTGCAGGAACATTTTCCGACCATCTATGCGCGCTGCATGGCGCTCGGGATCAACATCGCGCGCCAACCGATCCCGGTCGTACCTGCCGTCCATTTTACTTGTGGCGGGTTGCTGGTGGATCAGCGGGGACGCACGGATATTCCAAACTTGTATGCACTTGGCGAAACTTCCTACACCGGTTTGCATGGGGCAAATCGTTTAGCCAGCAATTCACTGCTCGAATGTCTGGTTTACGCCGAATCGGCGGCGCAGGATATTTTGAGCAAACCGCGCAACGGTATTATCTCCTTGCCGCATTGGGATGAAAGTAAAGTGACAGACGCCGATGAAGCCGTGGTGATTTCCCACAACTGGGATGAGTTGCGCCGCTTCATGTGGGACTATGTGGGCATAGTCCGCACTACCAAGCGCCTGGAACGTGCGCAGCACCGCATCCAGTTACTGCATGAAGAAATCAATGAGTACTACAGCAATTTTCACGTCACCGCAGATTTATTGGAACTGAGGAATCTGGTATTGAGCGCCGACCTGATCGTGCAAAGCGCCCTATCCCGCCGCGAAAGTCGCGGCTTGCATTTCAGCAAAGATTTCCCGGAGTTATTGCCCCAGGCGATTTCGACCATCCTCGTGCCGCCCAATTTCAAACACTAGGCGACAAACCCCACCGCAACGCTACGCGCAGCTGACGAAACGATTCCGCTTCCATACTGTCCGGCACAATTACCACGTTATGCATCCAGCGTTGATCTGGCAGCAGAATATCCAACACCACAAGGTACGGCGTGACCACACTGGAAGATTTTAACTCTCCCGTAAACTCATCGCCTTTGCGGTTAATCAATACCGCAATATCATCCTCCAACCTCAATGCAACCCAAGAGCAATCCAGCGTCAATCTGGCATCCCGCCGCACATGATAGACCATACTCCCCATCAATATCGTGAGCAATACAAGCAACGCTGTGCGGGGAAAAGGGAGCAAGAAGAACAACGTCCCCATCACCATTGCGTGTGCGGCCACCAAAAGCAAGGTCAATAAAAGCGAAGGGGAGAACGCAAAATATCGCTGCATGTCGCCCCTAGGCTTGGGCTACGCAATTAGCTCAATAAGGCAAAGACCAGCCCGACAATCAGCAGGACCGCGAAGATGACTATAAGCAGACCCGTGTTTCCTTTTGAGGCCGGCTCAACAGGCGTAGCAGCCTGCTTTTTTTGCGGTGACGCTGATTTTTTTTCAAAAATGACCGGCGAACCCGCTTTCGGAATTTTTGATTGCGGAGCCGCCCGATTGATATCATCCATACTGGGGCGAGCCATTTTGAAGGTCTTGGATAGCTCCTCAACATCTTCCTGTGTCGCCGTCATCGCTGCCAAGCGCATGGTTGCGCCAAACGAATCGAACGCGGTCGACAAACCCAATGTCGGCACAGGCTTTGATTCCTCGCCCTCGTCCACTCGGGTGGCAACAGAAAGGGCTTCGGGCATCGCGCTGCCGCCAGGCGTCGGCGATTTGGCAACTGAATTTGTCGCCTTGGAATTTGCCGCCCTGGGTAAGGAATCGCGGCACTCTATCAGATCATCCGCCAAATCTTTTGCGTTTTGATAGCGGTCATCCAAGCCCTTAGCCAAAGCCTTGGCGACGATAAAATTAAGCATATCCGGCACAGCCGGATTCACCGAGCTGGGCGGCGGCGGAATACCATTCAGTGTTTGATACATGATGGCATTGATATTTTCGCCCATGAACGGAGCCTTGCCCGTCAGCATTTCATACAACATTACACCCAAAGAAAATATGTCCGAGCGCTGATCAATAAGCTTGCCCATTACTTGCTCAGGCGACATATATTTCGGGGAACCGAGCAC
Organism: uncultured Gallionellaceae bacterium; assembly: GCA_964639585.1. Taxonomy (GTDB): domain Bacteria; phylum Pseudomonadota; class Gammaproteobacteria; order Burkholderiales; family Gallionellaceae; genus PALSA-1006. Next base: position 17,435 of record CAZXDK010000004.1, read on the forward strand.
CATCCCCGTCTGAGTTCGCACTGCCGCCGACTCCATGCGCGCAATACCAAAATCGGTGATTTTTACATGCCCGTCACGAATCATCATGATATTGGAAGGCTTTACATCACGATGCACGATGCCATGTTCGTGCGCATATGCCAGCCCAAGTGCGACTTGCGAAACGACGCTCAAAACCTGATCGACAGGCAACATTTGCCCTTCGTTCAGCAGGTCGCGCACTTCCCGCCCCTGCAAAAACTCCATGGCGATGTAGGCTACATCGCCACTTTTGCCCACGTCGTAAATGGTAACAATATTGGGGTGACTCAAACGCCCCGCCGCTTTGGCTTCCTGATAAAAACGGGCTTCGTACTCTTCTTTTTCTTCCTGAGCCAAACCCAGATTGATGGTTTTAATCGCAACAATGCGATCAATCAGAGGATCGGTCGCTTTATACACAACTCCCATCGCTCCTTGCCCGAGCTCGGAGATAATTTCATAGCGGCCCAAGTGGCTAATCATGGCAATTATTTATTGATTATCTGTAAATTATTTCGCTGGTTTGCTTTTTACACTTTTAAAGACAGGCCCCCAAATAGGGTGCCCCGCTTCGGCCGCACTCAAGCTGAATTTGGGGTCGATTTCGAGCGCTTTCTGAAAAGACTCACTGCACATCTTCTCTCGTGACGAAACACAATGGATAAATGCCAAATACTTATAAGCCAATAACTTCTCGCCTTTGGTGGCCGCCTTGTTGTCTACCAGACCCTGTAAAGTTGCCAAGGATGTCGGGTAATTGCCTTCATCATAACTATTTATGCCATTGTTGATAGCCAGCTCAGTAGGGGTTCTGGACAATCTGACTTCCGGGGCATCATCACATGACCGGCCTGTAACGCAACCGCACAACACCAAGGCGCATAGCCCCGCCAGTACCCCACATTTTTTGTGCCACATAACTTCTTCTCCTTCGTGCGTTTATTAGGTTAACTAATTGGCGAACTTGTAGTGTATGCCCAGTTTCTCGCCAGGCTTTACGGTAATAGACTGCTTGTAAACCGGAAACGTCGTATTGCGTATTTCAATGACATGCTCTCCCGCAGAAACCGTCAGCTTGGTCAAGGGGGGACTCGCTCCTGCCGATTTGCCATCGAGATAAACATCTCCCCATGGTTTAACCGTAATCACAATTTCCCCCGGCCCCGTGCTCGCCGTTTCCGCGCTTGCCCCTGTCTTTTTTTCCGTTTTTTCCAACTTCTCGGTTTTTCCTGACTTTTCCTGCTTAAGCATTTTTTCCGGCTTCTTTTCCTTCTCGTGCTTTTTTTCCGGCTCTTTCTTCACTTCTTTTACGGGGGCGGCAACCGGCTTCGAATCGTGCAGAGGGGCGGCTTGCTTAACGGCGCTTGCCGTGCTCGCATTGACGACAGAGGAAACCGATGCTATTGACACAGCAGATTTGGCGACGCCAGTTGCCGCAAGAGAGTTTACAGCCGCGATTTTAGGTGTTTCTTTCTGCGGCGCTTCCGGCTTATGCGCCAATTTGATCACCAATGCCAGCAACAGCAAAAGTGGCACGACCACCAGCGTGGCATACATTGCCTTTTGCTGGTTCGACGCAAGCTTGTATTTTTCACTCAAAGACGCCAGCAGTTCATTGTGCCGGACAACCAGTTCATCCCAATACTCACCACTTTTCACCCTGAAATTCACCACCGACTTGGCAAATTTTGAATCCGTCTTCAGTCCTGCCGCTTTCTGTTTGGCGGTGACATCACCGGGATAACCTATGGCATACACTTCATGCTCGCGCACATGCTTATCTGTACGCGAGCCTTCATAGTGGAACATCCCCGCATAATCCTGGGATAAACGCGAAGCCGCATCGTAGTAAGAGCGGGAGACCAGTATCTGTCCTGGCACGGCAAAGCCCATCACGCGCTGCGCCACATTGATCCCGTCACCGACGATGTTGGGTTGTCCGTTGATATCCTTGACCAAACGCACGGGGCCGAGATTAACGCCCATACGCACCAGCAAGGGCGGCTCCTTTAAACCTTCTTCGCTCAACAGGCTGCTACGCATACTAAGCGCAGCACGCAACGCATCCTCGACATCACCCAAAAAGCTGATGGCGGCGCCATCCCCCGTATCCAGAATGATGCGATCATTGATCGGCACATCGCTAATCGCGGTGGATAAAAAAGCATTAAAGCGTTCTTTCAGGGAAATTTGCCCGGAAACAGACTTCTTGGAATATTCGACAATATCCAAAAAGAACACGCTACAAATTATGGTCTTGCTGCCCCGCTCTTCCATTCGACCTTATCCGATGCACACGCAATCACATTGCCTGATTGATCAACATATCCAAATAACCGCGCGAATTTTAACGACAGTCAGAACTTCGCGCCAGTTTTAATTTTCCGGTGCGCGCGCGCGCGCGACATATCCGCCTGACCGCGCCGCCCGGTTGTTTTGCGAACAGGCGACGGCGTCACTTCTTCCGCCGCTTTGTCTTTGTTCGCTTTGCCACTTGGACGAGGCCGCGCAACTCTGACGGGTTTAGGCTGTTCAACGATCTCCGACAACATTCCAACCCAATCCAGAATCATCGTCACTTCGCCCTCGCCTAACTCCGCCATCTTGCCGCGCTTGATACTCGGCGGCAGATTGATTATACCGAAACGCACGCGCATCAAACGGCTTACCGTCAGGCCCAACGCTTCGAAGGTGCGCCGCACCACGCGGTTACGCCCCTCTTTCAACACCAGCCGATACCAGTGATTAAATCCCTCACCGCCTTCATCGCTCAGTTTTTCAAAACGAACCAAGCCATCTTCCAGCTCTATACCTTGCTTGGTCATCTGACGCATTTGCTCCGGCGTCATTTCCCCTTGCACGCGCACCGCATATTCGCGCTCCACTTCAAAACGGGGATGCATCAAACGATTGGCCAGTTCACCGGAAGTGGTGAAAATCAGCAATCCGCTGGTATTGAAATCCAGCCTGCCGATAGCGATCCATTTCTGCCCGCGCAATTTCGGCAAATTATCGAACACGCTGCTGCGGCTCTCCGGGTCATCCCGGCTGACGATTTCACCTTCCTGTTTGTGGTATAGCAACACGCGCGGCAAGCCCTGTTCTGCCTGATCTTTGACATTGATAACACGCTTGTCCGCGTGTATCACATCGCCTTCAATCACGCGCATTCCCAACGTCGCCACCTCGCCGTTGACAGTCACACGCCCGGCGACGATCCATTCCTCCATCTCGCGGCGCGAACCGACACCGGCCTGCGCCAGCACCTTTTGCAAACGTTCGCCTTGCGGCTCTTGCTGATCTTGTTGCTCACTCATTCTGTCACCACCCGTCTTTCGAGCACCGCTTGCGCCAACGTTCCGCTATCCACATGCTCCAATTCCCCGCCCACAGGCAAGCCGCGTGCGATGCGTGAAACTTTAATTCCTTGAGAACGCAACAAAGTGGCAAGGTAATGAGCAGTCGCCTCGCCTTCGACCGTAAAATTGGTCGCCAGGATCACCTCGCACGCCAATTCCTGAGCCCGCTTTAACAGACGCTCCAGCGGCAATTCCCGCGCCCCCACCCCATCCAACGGGGACAACCGCCCCATCAATACGAAATACATACCACGAAAACATTGCGTCTGTTCCATCATCAGCAAATCTGCGGGCATCTCCACCACGCAAAGCAAGTTATTTTCGCGCCGCTCCGAACGACACAAAACACATATCTCTTCCTCGGAAAAGTTATTGCATTTGCCGCAGTGCTTCACATTTCCCACCGCATGATCAAGCGCGTGCGCCAAATGCAATGCACCCGGCCTGTCGCGCTGCAACAGGTGATAGGCCATACGCTGCGCGGATTTCGGCCCGACACCGGGCAAGCAGCGCAACGCCTTGATTAAATCTTCCAGACTGGAAGGGGTATTCATTCCTAGAACGGCAAACTCATGCCCGGCGGCAAACTCGCAGTGAAACCGCTCATGCGTTTCTTCGTTGTTTCGCTGGCTTGATTGTTCGCGTCTTTCAATGCCGCCACGATCAAGTCTTCCAGCATTTCCTTGTCGTCCAGCACGCTGTCGTCCAGCACCACGCGGCGCACTTCATGGTTGCAGGTCATCGTGACTTTGACCATGCCCGAGCCCGCCTGACCTTCCACTTCGATCGTCGCCAGCTCATCCTGCGCCTTCTTCATATTGGCCTGCATCTGTTGCGCCTGCTTCATCAGCCCGGCAATTCCGCCCTTCATCATTTACTGCTTCCTCCGTCTCGCTGTTATATCGGTTTAATGGAATTTTCCACAATCTGCGCGCCCAATATCTCCTGCGCCTCGCGCACAAACGTATCTTGCTTGATCGCTTCGACCGCCTGCTGTTGTCGCACATCTTTGGCTTGCTGCTCAATGGCGGCAGGCGTTGCAACTGCACCTGACGCCCCCAACTCAACCACCAACTTCACCGGCCTGGCAAAATATTCACCCAGCACAGCCTGCAATTTATCCTGCGCAATTTTATTGTTCTGCAAATGTTTATGCTGCTGCGCAAGATTCAACACCAGCTTGCCCTCTGAAAAACTCGCCAGCACGCTATGTTTCGCCAATTCACGCGCCATGCCAGACAGATTCAATTGCGTGAGCAGGGTATTCCAATCCAGCGAGCCGCCCGAATATTTAACAGCAGCGACTTCCTGAACCACGGCAGCGCGTGCCTCGGCGATGGGCATCGCAGTTGCCGACTGCGGCGCGGCATAAGGCTGGCTCTGCGGCACTCTAGCCGCCGGTGTCGGCGCACGCGATTCCGCACCCGCCGCCTGCGGCGCAAACGCCAGCATGCGCAACAGCGTCATGGTGAATCCGGCATATTCATCCGGCGCAAGATCAATTTCGTTGCGTCCGTGAATGACGATCTGATAGTTGAGTTGAATCTCTTCCGGCGTAAATTGCTGCGCCAGCTCCAACAACCGCTCCCGTTCCGGCTCGTCGTCCGTAATCGCTTCGGGTATGGTCTGCACCAACGCGATGCGGTGCAACAGCGTCGCCATATCCTGCAACGCCGCGTCAAAGGCAATGCTGCGCATCGCCATATCGTCGGCAATCCGCAACAAGCCTGCGCCGTTCCCCGCACGCAAGGATTGCAACAAGTCGAACAAATAGCCCTGGTCTATCGCGCCCAGCATGGAACGCACCAGCACCTCATCCACCTTGCCGGAAGAATAAGCGATGGCCTGATCCAGCAGGCTCAGCGCATCGCGCATACTGCCTTGCGCCGCACGCGCCACCAGACTCAGCGCCCCGTTCTCGAACGGAATATTTTCCTGCCCCAGCACGTATTGCAGATGCGTGAGTATCAGCGCGGGCGGCAGCTGTTTGAGGTTGAACTGCAAGCAGCGCGACAGCACCGTGACGGGAATCTTCTGCGGATCGGTGGTGGCGAGAATAAACTTTACATGCGCGGGCGGCTCTTCCAGCGTCTTCAACATCGCGTTGAACGCCGACTTCGACAGCATATGCACTTCGTCGATGATGTACACCTTGAAACGCCCGCTGCTCGGCGCATACAGCGCACCATCCAGCAGTTCTCGCATATTATCGACTTGGGTATTGGAGGCCGCATCCAATTCGATCAGATCGACGAAGCGCCCGCTGTCGATCTCGGTGCAGGCGCTGCACACACCACAAGGCGTGGCCGTGATGCCGGTTTCGCAATTCAGGGATTTGGCGAAGATGCGCGCGATAGTGGTTTTGCCCACGCCGCGCGTGCCGGTGAACAGGTAGGCATGATGCAGACGGTTCTGCGTGAGCGCGTTGGTCAGCGCCTGTACCACGTGCTCCTGCCCCGCCAGTTGGGCGAAGTTTCTGGGACGCCATTTGCGTGCTAATACTGAAGTCGCCGACATATCGCCTCTCGCCCACCGGATAGACCCATCGAGTGTGACACCCTCGAACATAAGGAGGCGAGCCTTACCCCCGGCACTTGCACCGCTTGGCTGTGGCTGCTTCCTTCCGGACCTGACCAGGTTCACCAAAGTGCAATGCGGGGAGGCCCGCCAAACCAGCTCCAACCTACTGCGCGCCACGATAGCTGCGTTGCTCAATCGCTCAAAATCCTCGTGTACATCCCAGTACACTCCGGTTTTTCGCGCTTGCGCGCCTTGCTCTCCTGTCGCTCGCTACGGTTGGTAAATCTTAAAAGTTACAACAACCCAACTAAATCTGTTTGACCGGGATCATCCCGATCCGCTTTTTCCACTCCGCCGGACCGATCTCGTGCACCGAACGGCCTTGCGTATCGACCGCCACGGTCACCGGCATATCTTCCACCTCGAACTCGTAGATCGCTTCCATGCCGAGATCGGCGAAGGCGACCACTTTCGCGCTGCGTATCGCCTGCGCGACCAAGTAGGCTGCGCCGCCGACCGCCATCAGATATACCGCAGCATGCTTTTTGATTGCATCCAGGCCGACCTTGCCGCGCTCCGCCTTGCCGACCATGCCGATCAGCCCGGTCTGCGCCAACATGGTCTCGGTGAATTTATCCATGCGTGTCGCCGTCGTTGGTCCGGCGGGACCGACCACTTCGTCGCGCACCGGATCAACCGGGCCGACATAGTAAATGAATCGCCCGTTAAAATCCACGCCAGATGGCAGTTTTTCGCCCTTGCCCAGCAAATCCACGATGCGCTTGTGCGCCGCATCGCGTCCGGTGAGCAGCTTGCCGGACATCAACAAGGTCTCGCCCGGCTGCCATTGCGCGATGTCCGCGCGTGTCACCGTATCGAGATTCACGCGTCTTGCATCCGGCGCGGGGTGCCAATGCACATCGGGATAATCCTCGATCTTCGGCGGCGTGAATTCCGCCACCCCGCTGCCGTCCAGCTCGAAATGCACATGGCGCGTCGCCGCGCAGTTGGGAATGATCGCCACCGGTTTGGAAGCCGCGTGGGTCGGATAATCCAGAATCTTCACATCCAGCACGGTGGTCAGCCCGCCCAAGCCCTGCGCGCCGATACCCAGCGCGTTGACCTTATCGTAAATCTCGATGCGCAATTCCTCGATGCGGTTCGCAGCCCCGCGCGCCTTGAGTTCGGTCATGTCGATGGGCTGCATCAGCGCCTCTTTCGCGAGCAGCATCGCCTTCTCCGCCGTGCCGCCGATGCCGATGCCCAGCATGCCCGGCGGACACCAGCCCGCGCCCATGCCCGGCAACTGATTCACCACCCACTCCACCACATCGTCGCCGGGATTCAGCATGGCAAAGCGCGCCTTATTCTCCGAACCGCCGCCCTTGGCTGCGACATCGACCTCCACCTTGTCGCCCGGCACGAGCTCGAAATGCGCCACCGCAGGCGTGTTGTCGTTGGTATTCTTACGCCTGCCCGCGGGCTCATCCACGATGGAAGCGCGCAGCACGTTATCCGGCAACAGGTAGGCTTTGCGCACGCCCGCATTCACCATCTCGGTGACGCTCATCGAAGCATCCGCCCAGCGCACCTCCATCCCCACGCGCACAAACGCCACCACGATGCCGGTGTCCTGACAGATCGGGCGCTTGCCCAGCGCGCACATGCGCGAGTTGGTCAGTATCTGCGCCATCGCGTCTTTCGCGGCGGGCGACTCCTCGCAGCGGTATGCCGCAGCCAAGGCCTGCACGTAATCCTGCGGATGGTAGTAAGAAATGAACTGCAACGCGTCGGCGATGCTGTCGATAAAATCTTGCTGGCGGATGGTAGTCATGGAGGCGGACTCGTAAGAATTGCAAACGATTATGGAAGCAGGAGTCGCCTGCGTCAATCAAGAAATCCAAAAGCGTATGAGCCCCAAAGAGGATGAGTTATTTGCCAATAATTTCTTACACCTTCGTTCACCATAGCTCAATCTTAATGGCGTCGAGTTCAAATAACTAATCCAATAGATCGCGTATTTTTTTCCCGTCGGGCTGCAGCACCACGCCGCGCTCGGTAATCAACCCCGTCACCAGTTCGGCGGGGGTCACGTCAAACGACGGGTTGCGTATCTTCACGCCCTCCGCCGCCCAGTGCGTGGCGCGGAAGCCTTTCACCTCGTCGGCAGAACGCTCCTCGATGGGAATCTCTTTACCCGAGGCAATGTTCAGGTCGATGGTCGAAAGCGGGCACGCCACATAGAACGGGATATTGTGCCGCCGCGCCAACACCGCCACCATGTAGGTGCCGATCTTGTTCGCCACGTCGCCGTTGGCCGCCACGCGGTCCGTGCCCACTACCACGGCATCCACCTCGCCCTGCGCCATCATGTAGCCCGCCATGTTGTCGGTGATGAGCGTGACCGGAATATTTTCCTGCACCATCTCCCAAGCCGTCAGCCGCGCGCCTTGCAGGAAGGGACGCGTCTCATCGGCAATCACCGAAATTTTCTTGCCCGCCTCCACCGCAGAGCGAAACACCCCCAGCGCCGTGCCCCACCCCGCCGTCGCCAGCGCCCCCGCATTGCAATGCGTCAACACCCGCGCACCGTCTTGCAACAAAGCCGCGCCATGCGCCCCCATCGCCTTGTTGATGCGAATATCCTCCGCCAGTATCTCGTGCGCCTCGGCCAGCAAACGCTGCGCGATTTGCGGCGGCGTTTGTGCTGCAACGCTCTCCCAAACCTTGCGCATGCGCTGCAACGCCCAGAATAAATTCACCGCCGTCGGACGACTAGCCGCCAGCACGGCGATACTAGCCTCCATGCCAACTTTGAAATCAGCCGCCGACTTATCTTGCAAACGCAACGCCTCCAGCGCCACGCCGTAAGCCGCCGCCACGCCGATGGCCGGCGCACCGCGCACCACCATACTGCGTATCCCCTCAGCCACCGCAGCGGCAGAGTCGTAGCTCAAATATTCAAAAGAAGCGGGCAAGATGCGCTGGTCAATCATCTCCAGCTTGTTGTGCGCCCAGCGCAGGGTTTCGATTTTCATTTATTTATTTCCTTGGCGAATTTCTTCAATCAGATTCCAAAATGGAAAGCTCAGTGTTTTTGTATTCTTCCCAATTGGCTGGTAACGAACGTATAAATTGTCTATCGAAATATCGAGATGCTTTTTCTTATGGAGCTGCTGTAAAACTTGGTAGATGGTTTCAAACACTATCAAAGCATCTTCGCGCCCCATTCTTGTTGGGGTAACTCTAAGTCCGAGGAGTTTGGTTTTTGGCTCGACAAATTTCTTAATATCCACATATTTTGAATAAGCGGTTGCACCTCGCTCTCCTTGCCAAGAAGTGTCTATTTTGAACTTCCTGTCTCGATAAGCTCCACTCGAACTCCATACGTGCTCATACTCAAAAACATGATTGTGAACAATAGCATTCCGAAGCAAATACACCTCGCCAAACCTATTAGCTAATCGCTTACAACCGTCTAGACTTGCCAAATAAGTTGTAGCCCATTTTTTTATCTTTGCATCTGTAGTTTTATCAAAGTGGCGAACTCGCGCAAGATAAGATTCGGCCATAAGGACAAGCAGTAAAATTAAGACCGTTGAATAATTGACCTCTGAACTTAATGGCGTATCTGGATAGGAAGCATCTCGCTTGCAACGTGTGAGTTGAAATACCAAGTCCGCAATTGAACGTGTGTAGCCGCCCCCAGCAATAGATATTACTGACATACCACCATGAGGATAACGAAGCTTAGTCACCTTCAAGTTCGCACAACGCAAATACCGTCACCACGAGCTTCCAGTCTCACGCAGCCCGCCCCACCGGCAACCGAACATCCATCACAATTTCCGAGAAAGGGGCGACAACGCGGTTCTGCTCATCTTTTTCGAGCGCTTGCCACTCGACCAGTTTTTCCACGTCGTTGTGTACGTTTTTGTAATCGCGCTTCAAGCGCCGGGCAAGTTCGGCGATGGTCATCGGGCCATCTTCGCGCAAGGCGGCGAGCAAGTCCCAGCGGCGGGGAGTAAATATCGCGAGGAGCTGACCGATGTCGGAAAAGCCCACGGAAAAATATGACGGTGGAGTATCGCCCCGCTCCAGCGCTTCCATCGTTTGCGCGGCGCGCGCCAAGCTGGCTTCCAGCGGCTCGCCCACTTTTACATTCAGAATGCGTTCGTTCATTTTTTTACTCCTTTCACATCGGCCATAAAGTCAGCCATCAACTGTTGCGGACTCACAAATCGGTAAGGCTCTTCATGCTCCCCCACGTGCTTGTGATCTCCTTTGCCGCGCTCGTTGTCGTAACCCACCATGCGCTTGCCTTCCACCACATAGACCAGACGGTATTTATACGGATGCTCGGATGGAGGTACAGGCTCAGGCACTTGCCAGATTACGATTTCGACAAAGCCGATGCCATAGCTTTCTTTGGCGCGAAATAGTTCGGTCGCTTTCATGGTGTACATCAAACCACACTAGAAATATGGCGTCAAGAACCATACATCAACCATACATCAACCAAGAATGCAGGAGACTGGGCAACGCGTAAGCCGAAGCTGAAATCATCAGGTACTCACAGCCCCTCATCCCCAGCCCTTCTCCCGCCTGCGGGCGAAGGGAGTTTTTATTGAGTGAAGCGCGTTAGTCGCCCTCAAACTCGCACAGCGCAAATACCTTCTGCCCCAGCTTCTCTAATCGCGCTCGTCCGCCGATGTCCGGCAGGTCGATGATGAAACAGCACTCAACGATCTTGCCGCCCATTTTTTCAATAAGGATGCAGGCGGCTTCGGCTGTGCCGCCAGTGGCGATGAGGTCGTCCACCAGCAATACCTTCTCGCCTTGCTGGATGGCGTCGGTGTGGATTTCGATGCGGTCGGCGCCGTATTCGAGCGCGTAGTCGTGGCCGATGGTGGCAGCAGGCAACTTGCCTTTTTTGCGGATCGGCACGAAGCCCTTGCCCAAGGCATAGGCCAGTGCTGCGCCGAAGATGAAGCCGCGCGCTTCGATACCGGCGATCTTGTCGACCTTCACATCCTTATAGCGCTGCGCCAATTCATCTATCGTGGCGCGAAAAGCCACCGTATCTTTGAGCAAGGTGGTGATGTCGCGGAACTGAATGCCTTGTTTTGGGTAATGGGGAACGGTGCGAATTTTTGATTTGATGGGCATGTGTTATTTCCTTGATGAAATTCAAAAACTATTTTTGTCCGCAGATTACGCAGATTTGTTTTGGCTTTTAATCTGCGCAATCTGCGGACAAGGGTTTGGTGTCAGTTTTTCTTCTTATAATCGACAAACTTCTGCTTCACCTCAAACATCTGCGGCGCAGTAAGTATCTGCGGCTCGCCTGCCTGCAAAGTGCGGCTGTAGATCTCACAGAGAAACTCGACCTCCACCGTCACGGCCAGCGCATCGGCCAAGTCCGTGCCCAGCGCGATCATGCCGTGGTTGCCCAGCAGGCAAGCCTTGCGCTCGCGCAACGCTTCGAGCGCATGTTCGGACAGCGCCTGTTCGCCGAACAGGGAGTAAGGCGTGCAGCGGATAGTGTCGCCGCCCGCAATCGCAATGTGGTAATGCACGGGCGGCACGTCGCGGCGCAAACAGGCGATGGTGGTAGCGTAGATGGAATGGGTATGGATGACGGCGCCGATCTCGGAACGAGCGGCGAGAATATCGCGGTGGAAGCGCCATTCGCTGGAGGGCTTGCCGCCTTGCAGCACGTTGCCCTGCAAGTCCATGCGCACCATGCTGTCCGTGCTCATTTCGGAGACGGGCAGTGCCGAGGGGGTGATGAGCATGCCGTCGCCGTAGCGCACCGAGGCGTTGCCCGATGAGCCGCGGTTGAGGCCGAGTTCGACGAGGCGGCGCGAGGCGTCGAGAAGTTCTTGCCGCAATGCTTGTTCGGTCATACTTTATCTTTCATTCAAAATCGGTTGCGATGCGCATCTCACGCCAAGTCTTTATCAATTTTTGCAGCGATACGATCCAAAAGCGCACGCATTTGCTCAACGGTGTGACGCACCGACGCCACATCCCCTCCATTTTTGGCTTGCGCTTCCAAAATCCGGCTCAGGCTGGCAAATCCCTGCGCACCAACCAGGCCGGACGAGCCGATGCTGTGATGCCCCAGTGCGCCGAGTGCTTCCATATCGTTGCGCTGCAATGCCGCTTCGATGCCGCTCATGTCGTTGCGTGCCGAGGTTAAATATTTCAACGCAAACTCGCGCATCTTCGACCGGTCTCCTCCTACCAGTTCTGATAACTCCGACAGGTCTATGATGCCGGCATCCCCTTCCTTCAATTCCGCGTGATTTGAAGCATGCGGCGCTCCGGCATGACGTCCGGCATGGGCGGGCGCGGTCAACCAATGGGCCAGCATCGCATAGAGCGCATCGGCCTTGAATGGTTTGCTGATGTAATCGTCCATGCCTGCGGCAAAACAGCGCGCGTTAATTCCATCCTGGGCGTTGGCTGTCATGGCGATCACCGGGATATGCGCCCACAAGGGGTTCGCGCGTATCTGCCGGGTCGTTTCAAAGCCGTCCATCAAGGGCATCTGTATATCCATCAGCACGCAGTCGAAACGATCTGTGCTCAATAGCTTGATCGCCTCCACACCATTCTGGGCGAGCCCCACGCTGGCGCCGGCAGCCTGAATAAATTCGCACGCAACTTCCTGATTGAACATATTATTTTCCACCAGCAGGATGCGCGCACCATTGAGTGTCGCCCGCTCCGCCATCCGCATCTCCGCCAACGCCCGTGCATCCCGCACTTCAGGCGACGCGCCTTTGCCCAGTCGCACACAAAACCAGAAGGTGCTGCCCGCGTGCGGCGCACTTTCCACGCCGATCTCGCCCTCTTCCATCAACCTCACCAATTGTTTGCTGATGGCCAGCCCCAGACCGGTGCCGCCATACTGCCGTGTGGTGGAAGCATCCGCCTGCTGAAATGGCTCGAACAGTTTGATTTGTGCGGCGGCATGCATGCCGATACCGGTGTCTTGCACCGCGAACCGCAGCAATACGGTATTTTCATTTTCATCCAGCTTGACGCTGCGCACAACGACACCGCCATGTTCGGTAAACTTGATGGCGTTGCTGATAAAATTAATCAGCACCTGCCCCAACCGCAACGGGTCGCCACACAGGTTAATGGGCAATGCGGGATCGACATCGAAAACCAGTTGCAAGCCTTTTTTCATGGCTTTTTCGACGAACATATCTTTGATGTTTCCCAGCATTTTGCGCAAGTCGAAATCCACTTTTTCCATCTTCAGCTTGCCTGCATCCAGCTTGGAAAAATCGAGGATGTCGTCGATGATGCCCAACAGATGTTCGCTGGAGAACAGCATCTTCTCCAGATAACTGCGATTCTTGGGATCGCTCTCCGTCTTGAGCGCCAGTTGCGCCATACCGATGATGCTGTTCATCGGCGTGCGTATTTCGTGGCTCATATTGGCGAGAAAATCGCTTTTGGCATGATTGGCCACCTCGGCCAGCAGCTTGGCTTGCACCAGCTCCTGGGTGCGCTGCTCAACGCGCGCTTCCAGATGCTCGTTCAGTTCGCGCAGCTTATCCTCGATCTGCCTGCGCTCGGTCACATCCCGTGACACAACCACCACACGCGACACCTGCCCCAGACTGTTTCTGATCACCCCGCCGCACGACTCCATATGGCGGATGGCGCCATTCGCCCCCACAAAACGAAAATCGGTCCGATGGCTGGTGCCCAAGCGCACGGTCTCCGTGAATACCTGCTGCACCCGTTCGCGATCATCGGGATGTATTTCAGCAAAGGAGTCCGTACCCTGCATAAGCCCGGTATCGCCGAATAATCTGGCATACGAGGGGCTGTTGTAGATACGCTTACCCTGAGTATCGAGCACCGCAATAAAATCGTCGATGTTCTCGGCAATCAGGCGGAAGAATTCTTCCTGCTCGCTCAGTTGCCGCTCCACCAGTTTAATTTCGCTGATGTCGCGGAATATCACCACGGCGCCGACGCATTCCCCATTGTCGATGATAGGAGCATGGGTGCAACTCACCTGGAAAGTATTGCCACCCCTGTGCCGAAAGACGGCTTCCGTTCTGCGGCAAGCCATATTGCCCTTGGTCGAAATCAAAACGGGACAATCCGCGCGGGGGCAATCATCGCCGTCCATCCCTCCTGAATATTCAATTTCGCCCAACGAGCGGTCGTACAACTCTTCCACGCTGTAGCCCAACATAGTCGCCGCAGCGGGGTTGATAAAATTGAGCCGCCCATTTGCATTGATGCCGCAAATACCATCCCCGGCGGTATTCAAAATGAGCTCGTTCCAATATTGCAGCTCGGCTATCTTCTGTTCCACGCGTTTGCGCTCGCTAATATCGCGCGCCAGAGCCATCCATATCGTCTGACCGCGATACTCGAACAAAGAGCCTTTGACCTCTACCGGAAACGAACTGCCGTCGCGCCGCCAGTGACGGGTTTCATAAGTGAACGAACCTTCAGCCAGCGTTTTTTCGTGGAAAAACCGCATATCGTCCGCAGTGATGTCATGCTCGATATCGAGCGGCGTAAGACCGATCAGTTCGGCACGACTATAACCGAGAACACGGCAAGCTTCTTCGTTGACATAGACGAAACGCAGGTCGCCGCCGATCAGATAGATGGCATCGCCAGCCTGTCCGAGAGCATATTCCGCCAGCTTGAGTTGCTCTTCAATAAGCTTGAGCTCGGCAAGCTGCTCCCGGTTCAGTGCTGCATTCTCGCCTGCACCAAGTAAACACGTCGGGGTATCCGGCTGCGGTTGGCGTGATGCTTGCTCGGTCATCGTTTGCCTTTCAATCAAAATCGTAGGTCGCGTGCAAAACACGCACCTACTCAAGAACCCGTCCTGCGATAGCATGCAGCTTTTCTTTCATCGCCGCATCGCGCGCTTCCGGGGCGGTGATGAGCGCATATTGCAGCGCACTGCGGCAACCGCATTCGCAAGCCCGCGCATCCGCGCCGATGTGCGGCACAAGATGTTTCACCAGCGTCTTGGCCTTGTCGGCATTGGCCAGCAGCACCTTGACGATCTGCTCCACGGTCACGTCGTCGTGATCGGGATGCCAGCAATCGTAGTCGGTGACCATCGCCACGGTGGCGTAGCACAGTTCGGCTTCGCGCGCGAGCTTGGCTTCGGGCATGTTGGTCATGCCGATCACATCGCAACCCCATTGGCGGTACAGCTCGGATTCGGCGAGACTAGAGAACTGCGGCCCTTCCATGACCAGATAAGTGCCGCCGCGTAGCGCGTTGATGCCCGCTTCCTTGGCGGCGTGTTCGATATGGTCGCCCAGACGCCGGCATACCGGATGCGCCATCGACACATGTGCCACGAGACCTGATCCGAAGAAGGATTTTTCGCGGGCAAAAGTGCGGTCGATGAATTGATCGACGATGACGAACGTGCCGGGGGACAAATGTTCGCGCAAAGAGCCGACCGCGCTCACCGAAATCACATCGCTCACGCCGACGCGCTTGAGCGCGTCGATGTTGGCGCGGAAGTTGATCTCGGACGGCGGGATTTTGTGGCCTCTGCCATGACGCGGCAAGAAAGCCAGCTTCACGCCGTTCAGTTCGCCGAACAACAGTTCGTCCGATGGCTCGCCGAAAGGCGACTCGACCTTCTCCCAGCGCTTGTTTTCCAGCCCGGCGATGTCATACACGCCGCTGCCGCCGATGATGCCTATGCTTGCCTGCCCCATAATTTACCTTCGCCCCCGGCTCTTCTGCCAACTCAAAACAATTCTTGCACAGCCATAAATTTCAATTGCGCCCGCCCCAAGCGAAAAGAAACGGCAAACATCATTCCCCATCCGGCAATTCAAACACCACCATCGCCCCGCCTGCGGGAAGATTTTCTATCCAAATCTTGCCGTGACGGCTTTCCACAATGCGCCGCGCAATGGCCAGTCCGATACCGGTTCCACCATTGCGGTTGGACGCGCTCAAACGCTCAAAAATCTCGAACACCCGTTCCAGATATTCCGCGGGTATACCGCAACCGTTATCGCAGAGACGGAAACGGCTCATGCCATTTTCCCGTTCCCCCGTAATGCGTATTTGCGCCGCCACCTGCGGCTCCGATGGTTGTCCGTAATGCAATGCGTTATCCAGCAAAACCGAAAACACATCCGCCAAACGCGGCTTATCCAGTTTTACCTGCGGCAACACCCCGACTTCCAGCGTCGCCCGTTGCGCGCTGATTTGCGCCGCAAAGTGTTGCTGCACTGTGTTCCAAACCGCATTGGCATCTTGCATTTCAACCGCACCGCGCGGGGTAGATGCCGCAAGATAAAGCTGAACATCGCGCACCATGACGCGCAAACGCCCCGCATCGCGCTCAATATAGGCAAGTGAGGCAGTTAACTCTGCGTCTTGATCCGCGCCCGGCAAGGCGGCAATTTGCGCGCGCAATTGCTGCGCATAACTGGTCAGCCGCCGTGTCGGCTCCATCAAGTGGTGCGCCGACACATCGGCAAAACGGGTCAGATCGGCGTTGGCGCGCTCCAATTCCGCACTGCGCAGCTTCAAAGCCACTTCTGAATTTCTTTGCTCGCTCACATCGGAACGAAGATACAGATAACTCGCCACCCGCCCATCGTTGCCGTAAATCGGGGAAACGCTGATTTGCTCCCAGTATATCTTGCCGCTTTTGTGGCGGTTGCTCAGCACTCCGCTCCACGGTTTGCCCGCCAGCAATTTCGTTTGCACATCGCCGTACTCCGCATCGCTCATTTCGGTGGAAATAATTTCGCGTGGCGTTCTGGCATTGGCATAAGCATCCGCAAAATGATAGCCACTGATGCGCGTGCAGGCCGAATTCATATACTCCAGCGCACCCTGGGTATTGGTGATCAAAATGCCTATCGGGCTCTGCTCTATCGCTTGCGCCAGACGATTGATCTCCATCTCAAGCAGATGGCGATCGGTAATATCTGTGGCGATACCGTCCCAAATCACCTGCCCGTCGCTCTTTTTGCGCGGGCGCGACTTCACTTGCAACCAGCGCCACTCCCCGTCAGCCCGGAGCATGCGCAGATCCATCGCAAAATCGCTCATATCCCGTTGGCTGGCCGCCTGTGCTTCAGCGTAAGGCTCGCGCTGCTTGGCGTCGATCTGCCCCAGCAAAGACATTGCATCCTGCAACACCAACTCGGCGCTCACTCCATTCAAACGCTGCACACCGGAGCTGATATAAAGAAATACGGGTTTGCTATCCACCACGGTGTACTGATAGAGGAAACTGTCCGGCAGGCTATCGCCCAAGCTGCGCAGTTGCGTCTCGCCATCCTGCAACCTGGCGCTCAACATCGTGAGTGCGTCATTCGCCGCACGCAGTTGGCTGGCGCTGGGCAAACTCACCACCACCGGCAGCAACTTCCACAGCATGCCCGCCGCGACGATGGAAATAACCGCCGTCAAAAGATCGGTCGCCGCTTCCAGATAATAAACCGGGTACCAGAGCTCTACCACATGCAGCAAATGCGTGACGCCGCAGCTTATGATGAAGCCGGCAAATAACCAGTGCAGCGAGCGGAAATCGATGTCCTTGCGTTGCCGGATAAATCTGAAAATGACCAGCGGAATGGTGAAGTAGGCGAGCGCAACCAGAACATTCCCGATCACCAGCGCGGTGATCAGTCCGGGTTGCCATGAAATACAATAGCCGTGGGGAATAAGTGTAAGGGGGGGCAAGCTGTCTATCATTATTCCAGGATTCCTAAAAAACATTGATCCGCAGATTCACAGACTCACGCCGACTTTAATTGGCGGCAAGCAAAGGGATTTCATTATTGTCGGCGCATGCAAATCGGGCGGATATTCCCTCGCTGGGGACGTATTGGTTTTAATCTTGCGTACTCGCTGTAATCCGCGCATCAATGTTTTTTATCGCTGTTATTTTTGGGGTGACAGCCCGCCGGACTTGCGCTCCACCGCCTGGCGCAACACCGCTTCCAAATGCTCCAGCCCCGCATCCATCCAGCGCACCGGAAGTCCGACTTTTTCACCGACTTCGTCGGCAAGTTGCCGAAAATCACCGGAGCACGGTGTGCGCAGGCACAACAGGGATTTATTGGAAACCTGAAAAATCTCGCGCACCACATCCGGATTTTTGCCGAAAGTGCTGCCGATGGCTTCATCCCAGCGCAAGGCCCAATCCTCGAGCAGAAAAAACGCGCCGTTGCCCAATTCCTGCATAAACTTCTCGCGCCCCAGCAGCATCTCCACACAGTTTTGCCCCTCGGTGCGAAAGGTGTGCGCAGTCTCCAGTATTTTTTCCATGCGCGGATGGCAGCAACCGTAAAACACTACGATGTCGCGCCCCTTGTTGCGCAAGATGCCGGTTTGCAACTCGTGCGCCAGTTTCTCGAAATTGACATGCAGCGACGAATCCAGCCAATCGGTATCCAGCGCCCAGCCGTTTTTCCGAATAAGGAATTCGACTTCCTTGCGCAGAATGCCGCAGCCCAGCAGCAGACAGTTTGCGTTTGGCATCACCCCTCCACTCTACGCCCGGCCATATTCCTTGGCCGCGTCGATCATGGTCTTGATGTTCTCCTCGGGAATGCCGTAAGGCATCACCACCGTACCGAAGAATAACTTGTGCCCCACGCTCAAGCCATCCTGCACGATACGCTTCACTTCCGCACGCACCTCTTCCGGCGTCCAGTCTAATAATTTGATGTCGTTGATCACCCCGGCACACAGCGCGCGGTTGTTGATGATGCGCATCGAGTCGCCGATGTCTTCCATGGGGCCGGGATAAAACACGCCGATCCCGACCTCGCGGATCACCTCGTCGGCCACGGTGTTCAAGCGCGCGCCGCCCACGTAATACACCACGCCGTCCAGCCCGCCCGGCTCAAGGTCGCGCTTCATCCACTTGAGCGACAACTCCTTGAACAACTTCATCGGAATGATGTCGGTCGAACCGTAGGGGTCTGCGTACACCAGCACATCCGCTCCGGCCTTGCGGTAGGCCTCGATCTCCTTGCGGAAAAAATCGGAACACTTTTCCAGCAGCATATCGCGCACCGCCGGATCGCCTATCATCAGCAGCTCCATCCACTTCTCCATGCTCATCAGAATGGCGGGGAGCGACATTGATGCGGTGAGGTAGGCGCATATGGGCACTTTGCCGCCCACTTCGCGTTTCAAAATTTGCAGACACTTCGCCGTTTCGGCAAACGCGGGGTGGGCGCTGATGTCGTCCGGCACTTGCAGATTGGCGATGTCGTCGTAGGAATGGATGATGTAATCCTCCACATTGGGCGGGCCGTCTTTCGCATAGCGGATTTTTTTGCAGCCGAACAACTCGGCCTCCTTGCCCACATAGAACAAACTCCACACGTTATCGTGACCGAATTTTTTCAGCATGCGGAGCTGGGCTGCGGCCACGTTCTCACCCCTGGAGAAATACTCCTCGATGGACATGCCCATCTCGCGCGCGCCCTGATCGAGCAAATTGCAGAATACCGGGATATGGTCGAGTATCTGACCGTTGGCAGCGGCCACCAGTCGCTCCATGCTGGTGGGCGTTTTGACTTCCGCAATGCAATCCATAATCGCCTTCAAAGCCGACACCCCGTTCTCTGCCCATGCATCCGCCTCAACCACCTTGTACAGCTCAGGGTCGTAACGGAATGGCGCCCCTCCCACCACCAGTTTGATTTTTCTTTCCAGACCGCGCTCTTTGAGTATCTTGCGCACTTTGCGCGCGCCGTTCTCGCCGCGCGCGGTATGCACCATCATCGCGGAAACGCCTATAACCTGGGCGCCGCGCGCCACCGCCTCATCCACAAAACGTTCCGCCGGAACATTCACGCCGAGGTCGGTCACGTCTATCATCTGCGCCTTGAGACAACCGATCACGATGCGTTTGCCCAGCGTATGCAAATCGCCCGCCGCCGTGCCGATGACCACCGTCCCGGCGATTTCGGGCGGTTTTTTGAACAGCACCAGCATTTTTTCGGTGACATCCGCCGCGATCTGCGAGGTCATGAAGTGCTGCGCGAGGTTGGTGTCGAACCCTTCGCTGAGCGCTTTGACCATCATGTCCATCCCGGGGATAACCACTTTGAACACGATGTCCTCGGGGCTAACGCCCAACTCAACGGCATCCGCCACTACTTGCAGCGCACGCACCCGATCCGTATCCATCACAGCTTCGTTATAGTTTTTGATGATTTCGTCCAGCATGGCATTCCCCTTAAAATCGGATCAGCTATCGCGGGGCGGCTAAGCTTGGCGCAGCCCGCTTCATCTCAAACGCATTCTATCCCCGCATAGCTTGCAGATAAAGATTTTCCACAAACAATGCTTCGAAGCCGACATCCTCGGCCAGGTTGTAAACCTTGCCGACTGCCAACACAGCCTCCAGTTCACGCGCGCCGTCAGCCGACAGCAACAATGCCTCACATCCCGCCAGCGCGGTATTGCCCTCCAGATGCACTGCCGACAATGGCGCCGGAGGTAATAGCCCGATCAGTTGCGCGTTCTGCACATCGAGCAAACGCCCGAACGCCCCGCAAGCATAGACCCGTTGCAGCTCACCCAGCGTCAGCCCCGCCTGTTGGCACAACCAGCACACACCGCTACCGATTGCCGCTTTGGCGCGTTGCAATACGTCGATGTCGCCGCGTTTGAGCACAACGCCTTCGTACAACGCCCATCCGGTACTGTCGCGCTCAACAAAGCGCCCGATAGCATCGAGCTTTTCATTGCGCCGCAACCATGCCACCGCATCCACCAGACCGGAACCGCACACCCCTTGCGCCGACACACCACCCAGCACTTGAATGGCGAATCCGGCGCCAAGCTGGTCTACGCGATAAACCGCTCCGGCCTCTCCCGGCATGCCGCAACTGATGCCGCAGCCTTCAAAAGCCGGGCCGCCCGCCGTGGAGGTTACATGCAAGGTGCGTCCGTCCCACAACGCCATTTCCGAGTTGGTGCCAAAGTCGATCAGCAATGACCCCGCCGGTTGTTCAAGCAGGCGCGTGGCTATCACCCCTGCCAACAAATCAGAACCGATGAAACCGCCCAGCGGGGTAATAAAACGGATCTCGGCATCCTTGCCCAGCCCCCAGGCATCGCGCAGAAAACCAACTTCTTGCGGCTGGCAATCAATGCGCCGCGTCCAGTTTTCCGGCTGTAGCAACAGCGCATAATTCTCGTGCGCCAGCAGGCTCAACATCGCGGTGTTGCCCACGACATACACCTCGCCTATGTCGCAAACTTTGATGGCGGCTTGGACTGCCATATCCGCCAGAGCCTCAGCGATGGCGCGTGCCACCAGCTGGCTCATCTCGCGCGCCACCTCGACGGAACGGCTGGCCTCCATCAGCCGCGTCAGCACATCCGCACCATAACTCCCCTGCGGGTTGAGCCCCGCGCGTCCGGCCAGTCGCTCACCGCCAAACAAATCCCACAACGTGAGGCGAATATGCGTCGTGCCGAGATCGATGGCCACACCGTAGCGCACATCTGTCTCGCGCAGTTTGAATGGCAATGCCGCACTGTATTCATCGTCGCGCAATGGCCGCCAAGCCATCTGCGTCAGCGTTTGCGCTATAGAAATCCGTAAATCCCGATCCGGCAATATTTGGCAGGCGAGGCGCAAGCCTGCACCCAGTTGCGCGCCGGAAAGCCGTAGCCGCTCGCCCGCGGTCAGCGGAATCGCAGAGCTTTCGGTGACACGAACCTGGCATTGGCCGCAGGCCGCATTTCCGCCGCAAGAAGAGCGCACTGCAAAACCGCCGGAAACAAGAATCTCGCGCAAAGTCGCGCCGACTTGGTACGGCAGCACAGATTCCCCGTCAGGGGTGATAACGGTAAGAGTAGGAGAGGAAGGGACGGAGGCCAAGTGATGAATTCCTTAACAAACAATTAGCCACGGATGCACACGGATGGTCACTGATAAAACCAAACTACGCCTAAGTATTGTTTTTCATCCGCGCTCATCCGTGTTAATCCGTGGCTAAATAATTTTTCGAATCACGAGTACCCGCTAATTTTTCTTCGGCAACCTTGCCAGCACAAACCAGTAATTATCCAGTTGGCGAATGGCATCGAGAAACTGCTCCATGTCCACCGGCTTGGTGATGTAACCCGCCGCACCCAGCTTATAGGAGGCCACCACATCGCGCTCGACATCGGAAGTGGTCAGCACCACCACCGGAATGACCGCCAATTCGGGATCTTTTTTGATCTCGGCCAGAAATTCGCGCCCATTCATACGCGGCATGTTGAGGTCGAGCAAAATCAAATCCGGTTGCACTGCATCTTTGTAGCGCTCGCCCTGACGACGCAGGAAAGCCAGCGCGTCCACACCGTCAAGCTCGTGGTGCAGCGTGCAGAATACCTTATTCGTCTTGAGCGCAGAACGCACCAGATTAGCATCGGCAGGCTCGTCTTCGACCAGCAAGATATCGAAAGGACAGGCATTTTCACTCAACATGGTTTATTAATCCTTTGCATGCATATAGAACACCTCGCGGCTTTCATTCCACAACAATCATCACTGCCCAAATCTTACCACGCAAAATCCCCATGCCGAGCCTGTAACCGCATCATTTCTGTTCCGCCGCAGACCTTATCGGCAATTCGAAAATAAAGACGCTGCCCTTGCCCTCCCCTTCCGATTCAACCCAAATACGCCCATCGTGATGTTCGACGATGCGACGGCACAGCGCCAGCCCCATACCCGTTCCCTCAAAGCGGGATCGCGCTTGCAACCGGCTGAAGAACTGAAACAATCGGTCGATCTGTTTCGGATCAATGCCAACGCCGTAGTCGCGCACGCTGACACGCCAAACTTTGTCATGCACCGACGAGTCGAGCTCGACCCGCGCCGTTTTCGACGCTTCACGAAATTTAATCGCGTTGCCGATCAAGTTCTGGAACAAACGCGTCAGCTCATCGTGACAGGCAAAAACCTGCGGCCACTCTCCGCTCACATTCACCTCGGCGGCGGTTTCGCCTATCATCGGCTGCAAATACCCCAGCGCCTCGTCTAGGGGCAAGCGGCTGGATAGTTGCGCCATCATCCCGGTTTTGCGTCCAACCCGTGAATATTCCAGCAAAGAAACTATCATCGCATCCATGCGCCTCGCCCCTTCCAGCGCAAAGTTCATGTTCTCGCGTTCGTCCCCATCCAGCTTGTCTTTCAGGCTGAGTTGCAATAACTGCAGATGGCTGCTGACCGCACGCAAGGGTTGGCGCATATCGTGCGACACGCTGTAGGCGAAACGTTCAAGATCGGCATTGGAACTGTGCAAGGTTTCCTTGGCCTCATGCAAATTACGGTTCAGCTGAACCAATTCCTGCTCGGATCGCTGCAATGCATCCAGCATCCGGTTAAAGCTTGCCGCCAGCACGCTCACCTCATCCTGACCGCTCATGCCGGCACGCACATTGAGCTGGCCTGCATGAACCTGATTCGTCACGGACACCAGTTGTTGCAAGCGCCGGGTCAACCTGCCGGACAGCGCCAGCGCGACCAGCAACGCCAGCAAAATGATTACCGCCAACATGCAGTACGCAACCCACTTGATCTGGCGCAGACTTTCGGCCATCTCCTCGCGCCCGAAACCGATGCGCACCCAGCCCACCTGGCGCGAGCCCGCCATCACCGGGTCGGCAACGTCTATCATGCTCTCGTTATCGAGCAGCACCGTTGCGGCAGGCGCGCCTGATTTCAGCATTTTCTGGCTCAATGGGTCGTTCACAAACAGGCCGATCTGCGCAGCGTCGCTGGAGGCCAGCACATGCCCGTCCACCGACAACACCAGCACATATCTGAGGCTATGGCTGCGCGCGACACTACCCAACACTTCTTGCAACCCCGCCACATCATGCGCCACCACCCATGAAGCGCTGCTCACCGCCACGGTATGGGCGAGCACCAGAGCGTGATCAAGACTCTCATGCCGCAGCAGATTGCGCTGCTGTTGCATCACACCGTAGCTGAACAGCAGCATCACCACTGCGGAAACGACGACGAACGACAGCATGATCTGCCGCCTGATGGAGGCAAACCAATAACGGCGCAACCAGAAGATGGGCTTGATTTCCACTACGGCTCCAGCGCACGCACCGAACGTGAAAAGGTGTCGAGGAAAGATCGCACCACATCATAGCTCGCATCGTTGGCGCGCTCGAAGCGCGAGATCGGCAAACGTTCCAACATCGCGCGCCCTTCAGCGCTTTCATGCAGGGTGGCCAGCAACGTAGCCACTTTTTCCACCAGTTCCGGCGGCATGTCATGGCGCGCGACCAAACCGTTGTTAATCAAAGCTTCGGTCTGCCATTTAACTTCAAGCTGGGCGGCCTTGTCCGGCTGCTCTTTCTGAAACGCCAGCCACGGCACCGGCCATGTTGCGCCCGCCGCGACTTGCCCCAGATAGACGTTCATGATCGAAGACTCCTGCGATCCCACGTACAGATTCTCAACATCCTTGTTCACATCAAGGCCGTGGGTGTGCAGATAATATTGCGGCATCATGGTCGCGGCCAGTGCGGTCTTGGCCGGGTAGCTCACTTTCTTGCCCTTTAGATCGCCCACCTTGCCGATACCCGCGTCGCGCCGCACCAGCAGAATGCCGCGAAAGTTTTCGTCGTCGCCCATTTTGCCGAATACATGGTAGCCGTGCTTGAGCGAGTTGATCGTCTGGTAGGGATTGGGCAACGCGAAGTCGGGCTTGCCCGCATAAAGTTTTTTGTCGAACTCCTCATAGTTGCGCGAAGCTTCCAACGTAAAGTGTGTTCCGCTGATGTGTCGATTGAGATAGTCGATGACCGGCCCGTAACGTTCCAGCAAGCGCTCGGGGTTGTGCAATGGATGAATCGCAAAAATGTAATTCTTGCCTGTATCTGTCTGCTGCGCCGAAAAACCGGGCTGATATTCCGGCTCTTGGTCACGGCATCCGCCCAGCAGCATCAACAATAAAACGGGAACAATTAACTTACGCATGGCGCTCTCCCTCGGTTACATGCAGCGGTAATTCAAACATAAAGTTGCTCCCCTTGCCATCGCCTTCCGACTCAACCCAAATACGGCCGCCATGGTGTTCGACTATGCGCCGACACAAGGCCAAGCCCATGCCCGTGCCATCGAAACGTGTTCGCGACTGCAAGCGGCTGAAAAACTGGAACAGCCTCCCCGTCTGTTTGGGATCGATGCCCACGCCGTGGTCGCGCACGCTCACCCGCCATTTACCGCTTTGCCCGGACGATTCGACCTCGACCAAAGCCGGCTGTCCTTCATCGCGAAACTTGACGGCATTGCCGATCAAATTTTGCAGCAAGCGCACCAATTCATCGCGGCTGGCAAACACCTCTGGCCATACGCCGTCAATGCGCACCTCTGTTTGGGTGTCGTGGATCAGCGGCGCAAGAAAACCCATGGCCTCATCCAGCACGACTCGACTCGCTATCCATTGCATGGCTTCCGTCTTGCGCCCCACACGCGAATAATCGAGCAGGGAGACTATCATGGAGTCCATGCGCTGCGCACCATCCAGCACAAAGTTCAGGTTATTGCTGTCGTCCTCATCCAGCCGTCCTTGCAAGCTGCGTTTTAACAACTGCAAATGTCCGCTAATCGCGCGCAAAGGTTGGCGCATATCGTGGGAAACGCTGTAGGCAAAACGCTCCAGATCGGCATTGGAGCGCTTCAATGCCTCCTCCGCTTTTTCGCGCTCGGTGATGTCATGCACGATGGAAAACAACAAAACTCTGCCCTGATCTTCTATAGGAGTGGAGTACACCTCGACGGTGCGAATCTCGCCGCTCGCCAGCTTGTGCGGATAAATAAAGTGATTGCGTTTTTCTTCCAGCGCCAATTGTCGCTCACGCCGAATATCTTCTTCGGCAAGCTGGTTGATACGATTGACAGACATGGCGCGCAACTCATCTTCGGAATAGCCATAAAAACGCACCGCAGCGGCGTTGGCATCGACCACATTCCCGCTTTCCGGCTCAAGCAGCAGCATGACTGAGGCATGCTTGTGAAACATGCTGCGGAAACGTTGTTCGCTTTCGCGCAATGCCATTTCCGCGCGCTTGAATTCGCTTACATCGCGACTGATGCCGAATATGCCGACCACCGTTGTCCCGTCCGCGTCGAAAACCGGCCATTTATTGGTGCTGACCCAGCCGCATCTGCCCTCCTTGTCAAAATAAGGAGCTATGCGATTATGGATCGGCGTTCCATCGCGAAATATCGGCAGCTCTTCCTCGTAATAAATTCGCGCGGTTTCTTCAGGGAAAATTTCAAAGTCATGCTTGCCTATCATCTCGCGCCAACTGCGATGTCCTGTAATCACCGCCATCGTCTGGCTGCAAAAACGGAGCCGTCCATCTTTGTCTTTGAAGTAGATAAAGTCGGTGGTGTTTTCCAGCAACGTTATGAAATCGCGATTCAGAATATGCAACACCTGCGCCGCCTCGCTGCGGCGTTTTTCTCCCCGGTAAATCAGCCACGCGAAATAGGCGGTGACGCCCATGAAGAGCAGCAACAGTCCGCCCAACTTGACGGCAAAACTCCGCCACTCGGCCATGTAGTCATCCACGGCCAAACCCACTGTTACATACAGCGGCTGACCGGGCATTTTGCGATACGAAAAAGTCCGCTCGAAATTATCCAGCGTGCCCACGACACGATAGGTTCCTGTTTCGCTCCCCGTTTTCAGCATGGCCTGCAACTCCGGCGTCAGCGTGCTTTTCCCTATGGAACCGGAAGTATATTGCGGCTCCGGATGACGCACGACCAACTTCATTTCGCTATCCCGGAGATTTACCAGCCCATGCTCCCCCACATCCATATGAGAGAACAAAGTTTTAATCTGCTCCAGAGAAACGAGGGCATAAATAATGCCCGCAAAGGAGCCGTCCGGATGATTGAGGCGTCGCGCAATCGGCAACGACCACCTCAAATTGATACGGCCAAAAATCGGGGCGGAAACGATCATCTTCCCGTCGTCGCGCGCTTTTAACTGGATAAAATGTTGGCGGTCGCTAATATCAACCCTGGTCCCCGGCTGCACCCCAGTGCCATATCTTACGATGCCATGTTCATCGGCCACGCGCAGGCTTTCAACCTCGCCCAAACGGTGCAGATGCCGCGCCAACAGTTCATTCAACGCCGCTTCCTGGAGGCCGCCGTCGGCAAACTGACGGGCCATTTCATCGCTTGCCGCCAACATCGAAATATTGATTTTTTCCAATACGCCGGAAAAATTTTCTTCCAGCACATGGGCCAAATTTTGCGTGCTGGCTTCGGCGCTTTCCTGATACTGGAGCTTGCTTTGGAAAAGGATGAGGCTGGCCAGAAAAGCGACAAACAGATTGATTGCCAACGTACCCGCTATCAGTTGCAGGCGGAATCGCGCGGGCGAAATGGGAGGGGTTAATTCTTTGGGAATCATGATGGTGTCTCAGTATCGATTCAGCTTCAATTCCTTTTATCCCATCCGCGTTCGCGGGAAAGGGAGCTAGCGGTGTTTATTTCCCATTTTCCGTCTCGTGCAAACGCGCCAGCCAGGCATCAGCCGGCTCCGGTCGCCCATACAGATAACCTTGGTGCACAACATTGCCGTGAGTATTCAGAAAATCGGCTTGCGCCTGTATTTCCACGCCCTCGGCGACAATTTGAAAATGCAAGTGCTGAGCGATAGACAGTATGGTTTCAACCAGCGCCGCATCATTGGGGTCGGTGTTGCAATCCTGAATGAAACTCTTGTCTATTTTCAGTTCATGGATGGGCAGGCGTTTGATGTAGGCGAGGCTGGAATACCCCGTACCGAAGTCGTCGATGGAAAAGTGGATGCCCAAGGTGGAAAGTGTAGTCATCTTGGCGACCACATCGCCGATATCGCCTATCACGATCCCCTCCGTCAACTCCAATACCAAATGACAAGGGTCCGCGCCGCTCACGCGCAGTTGGCGCTTGATCTCGTCTACAAAATCGGGCTGATTAAAATGGCGCGGGCTAATATTGACCGATAGCCTGAGCCTGTACCCTTCCGCATCGAGCTGCGCGAGCAATCGGCAAACAGACATAAGCATCCAGCGGTCCAACGCAACAATCAGATCGGATGACTCCGCCAGCGGGATAAACAAACCCGGCGGAATCAGCCCGCGCGCAGGATGTTGCCAGCGCACCAAAGCTTCCGCGCCCACCTGTTTACCCTGCGCGTCCACTTGCGCCTGAAGATAAAGCCGCAGTTGATTATTCGCGATGGCGGTACGCAACTCGGCTTCAATCTGGAAGCGCTCGCGAACCATTTCGCCCATTTCCGCCTCGAAGAATATAGTGCGCGCGCGGCCTTCCGCTTTGGCTTTGGCCATCGCCATATCTGCCTGCCGCAACACCTCGATCGCCGTTTCCTGCTGGAATTCAGGCAGTATCGCTATACCGATGCTGGCATCGATGTGGATGAACTCGCCCTCCATTTCGATCGCGTCCCCCAGTGTCGAGCGCAATTTTTCCGCCACAGCCAAAGCTTCGCGTCCTGCCGTTTCACGCGTAGCGCGCAGCCTCGGCAACAACACGGCGAACTCGTCGGAATCCAGACGCGCCAGCAGATCGTCGGTATGCAATATCTGCCCGAAACGTTCGGCCACCGCCTGCAGCAGCGCATCGCCTACAGCCAGACCGCGCGCTTCGTTGATCTCCTTGAAACGGTCCAGATCGAGCAACAGCATGGCGGCAAAACGGCTTTCCTGCTTGGCTCGCGCCAGAGTCTGCTCCACTTGACGCAGGAACAATGCGCGGTTGGCCAATCCGGTGAGCGGGTCGCGCCAAGCCAATTGCTCGACGCGGTCTTGCGCACGTTTGATTTCACTCATATCGGAAAACACGGCGACGTAGCTGGTGACCTTGCCTGCCGCATCACGGATGGCGCTGATCGACTCCCACTGCGCATAAACCTCGCCGTTTTTGCGCCGATTCAATATTTCCCCCACCCATTCGCCCTTGCCTATCAGCGTATTCCAAAAATCACGGTAGAATTTCTGGTCTTGCCGGTCGGATTTCAGGAGGCGCGGATTTTGTCCTATCGATTCGGCCTCGCTGTATCCGGTAATATGCGAAAAAGCCGGATTCACCGCGACGATATTTCCCTCGACATCGGTCACCAAAATACCCTCGCTGGTTGTTTCAAAAACCCGCGCCGCCAGCTCCAGGCGGGACTCGTTGATTTTTCTTTCGGTGACGTCGGTGATGTAGCCATGCCACAAGATGCTGCCGTCATTTTGCTTCTCCGGCAATGCCTCTCCCAGCCGCCAGCGCAAACCGACTTGCGGCAATATGACGCGGTATTCGTGGCGCCATGGCTGCAAGGTTCGCGCCGATTCGCTAATCGAAGCGGCAACGCCGGCCGCATCCTCCGGGTGCTGGAAAGCAAACACCGCCGCCGCATCTTCCCGTATTTGTTCCGGCTTTATGCCGTACAGATCGAACAGCGCCTTGCTGGCAAAAGGAAAACTGGCATGCCCGTCCGCATCAAGCCGAAACTGGAAAATCACGCCGGGCACATGGTCTGAAAGCTTGTTCAGTAAATCGTGGCTTTTCTGCAAATTGGCAGACAACAATTTACGCTCGATTGAATAGCGGATAGCTCGCACCAAGGCGTCGGTGTCGAAACGCCCCTTAATCAAATAATCCTGCGCGCCCGCTTCGAGCGTCTGTAGCGCGAAGCCGGTATCGTCGTGTCCGGTAAGCACTATCAAAGGTGTTTCGCTGACTTCCTGGCGCACCGCGTGGACTGTCGGCAGCCCGAAAGAATCCGGCAAGGACAAGTCCAGCAACAGGACATCAAACTGCTCCTGCCGGAGCTTGCTTATCGCTTCGGCCAACGTGGTCACCCAAACAACATTGAATTGGGGCTCGACACTGGCACGCAATGCCTGGCGCGCCAGATTTGCATCGCCCGGCTCGTCTTCGACCAACAAAATATTGTATGTGGAAGAGAAGTTCACACTATTGCTCCGGCAAGAAAGGCCACGCCAACAACCCGGTTATTTATCGGCAGGCTGGCTGAAACTAAGCGTTGTAATGCGCTGTATGATGTGTGCATAATTACCTTGGAAGCCGCGCTTTCAATTTCATTTTTTCAACCCCGCGAAAGCTGGCGCTTCTTTTTCTCCTATGGTCGCATAATATCAGACACTTCCCGGAAATTGTGGCGCGTAAAACAAAAAATGAGTAATACTGAATATACAGAATTTCAAATCACCGGAATGCGCTGCGCCTCCTGCTCGGCGCGTCTGGAAAAATCGCTCAACCAGATGCCCGGCGTCACCGCCGTGGTGAACATCGCCACCGAAAAGGCCAGCATCACGTTTAACGCGGCTAGCGCCGATGTCGCGAGTTTGCTCGACGCTGTGCGCAAAACAGGCTTCGATGCGCATGTCGCGCGCGATTTCGCCGCCGAAAAACAGGATCGCGACGCCATATACCGGCGCGAACAGTTGCAGTTCTACATTTCCGTGGCGCTTATTTCCCCGCTGTTATTGGAGATGGGGCTGATGCTCTGCGGCGTGCATTTCATGTTACCGCTGTGGCTGCAATGGCTGCTGGCGACGCCGGTGCAATTCTGGGCGGGGGCGCGCTTTTATCGCGGCGCGTATGCCAGCCTCAAAAGCGGCGGCAGCAATATGGATGTGCTGGTCGCTCTCGGCACCAGCGCGGCCTATTTCCTGAGCTGCGGCATCGCACTGTCCGGCCTGCACCAGCCCGTCTATTTCGAGGCCAGCGCCACGCTCATCACACTGGTGCTGCTGGGCAAATTGCTGGAAGCACGCGCAAAAGGCAAAGCATCGGCGGCGCTGGAAGCGTTGTTCAACTTGCAGCCCAAGCTGGCCCATGTGGAACGCGACGGCGTAATGCTGGATGTTTCGGTCGGCCAATTTCGCCCCGACGACATTTTCATCGTGCGCCCCGGCGAGGCCGTGCCCGTCGATGGCGTGGTGCTGGAAGGCGGCGCCAGCGTGAACGAAAGCATGCTCACCGGAGAAAGCCTGCCGCAGAGCAAACAGGCCAACGACAAAGTCTATGCCGCGACATTAAACCAACAGGGCTTAATCAAATGCCGCGCCATTGCCGTGGGCAGCCAGACGCAACTCGCCGCCATTATCCGCATGGTGGAACAGGCGCAGGGCTCGAAAGCGCCGATACAAAAATTAGCAGACCGGATTTCCTCAATTTTTGTGCCGGTGGTATTGCTGCTCGCAGCGCTCACCTTCATCGCATGGTGGGCCTGGGCTGGAGATTTTTCCAATGCGCTGATCAACGCAGTCTCGGTGCTGGTCATCGCCTGTCCCTGCGCATTGGGACTGGCCACGCCCACCGCCATCGTGGTCGCCACCGGACGCGCCGCGCACGCGGGCATACTGGTGAAGGACGCCGCCGCGCTGGAGCGGGCGCATCATCTCGATGTGCTGGTGCTGGACAAGACCGGCACCTTGACCGAAGGCGTGCCCGCCCTCACCGATCTGCTGCCCTGCGCCGGTATCGATGCACAACAACTGCTGAGCATCGCCGCAACACTGGCGCAGCACTCCACGCATCCCTTGTCGATTGCACTGACCGCCCACGCCCGCACGCAGAACGTAACACTTGATACGGCGAGCAAGTTCCACGAGCTTGCCGGAAACGGTTTGAGCGCCGTCATCGGCGGCGCAACTTACCTGCTCGGCTCGCCCGCTTTTACAGGAGCGGCCACTTCGACGGGCTCAGAACAGGCTTTAGCCGCAAAAAACGGTTCATACGCGGCTGCAACCGCTCCCACAGATGCAACCGCTGCGCTGCAACAACAAGGCAAAAGCATCATCATGCTGGCACGCGACAACACATTGCTCGGCACACTCGCCTTCGCCGACACCCTGCGCCCCAGCAGCAAAACCGCCGTCACAAAACTGCGCGCCATGGGCATACGCGTGGTGATGCTGAGCGGCGACAACGAAGACACCGCCCGAGCCATCGCGCAACAAGCAGGCATAGACGAATATCTCGCCGAGGTGTTGCCGCACGACAAAGCGCGGCATGTCGCTTCGTTTAAAGGCAGGGGGAAGATAGTGGGCATGGTCGGTGACGGCATCAACGATGCGCCCGCATTAGCCTCGGCCGATGTGAGCTTCGCCATGAAGAGCGGCAGCGACATCGCCATCGAAGCCGCCGACATCACCCTGATGCACAACGACCTGATGTCGGTAGTCAACGCCATCGACCTGTCGCGCGTGACGCTGGCCAAAATACGCCAGAATCTGTTCTTCGCTTTCGCCTACAATGTGCTGGGTATACCGCTGGCCGCCGTCGGCTTGCTTAACCCCGTCATCGCGGGCGGCGCTATGGCGATGAGTTCGGTTTCGGTCATCAGCAATGCATTGCTGCTGAAGAAATGGCAGCCGGAAACAGCAGTACGCCGCTAGAACTTTGTTTACTTGCCCGCGTCAGCCACGCATTTTTTCACAAAGCTGTTCTTCGCCGCGCCCGCCAGTTTTTTCTCTGCCGCCTTGGCATCGCACGCCGCTGCGGCATCCGGCGCGGTTGCGCCCGATGCTGCGGCGCTATCGGCTGCACATTTTTTCAGGAAGCTGTTTTTTGCGGCGCCCGCCAACTTTTTCTCGACCGCCTTGGCGTCGCATGCGGTATCCGCATAAGCCAGGTTGGCGGAAAACAGTGTGATGATGGCGGTGATAATCAGTTTATTCATGCTAGGCTTCCTTTGTGGACTAATAAAATGGATTGATTCTTGGCGCTTCAACGCACTTTTGCAAACGCAGCTTAAGCCACCGGCACGATGTCCGGCAACGCATAATTCCAGTTAACGCTACCCTCGCCACTTGAGAATACGCGCTCTTTCGGAAGCCCCTGTTCACGCAACTTGCGCCTGAGCTCGTTGGCGTTAACCTTGTGAAATTCGGAGATTCCATTGTAAAGGGATCTCGTCCTTACCAAGGTGTCGCCCTCCACGGCGTCTATCTCGCAACGTATTCCCTTGCCGCTTTTTTCGCGCGCCTCCTGTAACGACTTGATCTCTTGCTGAAAGGCCTGTATGCGTTTTGCCTGCTCTTGTTTATCCGCGTTCAGCTTGGCGACCTCCGCGTTTACCTTGGTAAACCGGGCTGTCATCTTATTCCAATTGTCCTGCTGTGCCGGGTTCAATTTAATGGTACCCTGCTTGATACTATTCGCCAGTGACAGGTATTTTGCAGTTTCGGCGTCCGCCTTGAGCATCTCCAGGCTTTTTTCTTTTGCCCCGATAATTTTCTCGCAATCGCCTATCTCCTTGTAGGCCTGGGTGATTTGCGCATCCAGCGCCGATATATCCGGCAGCACCATGGAAACAATATTCTCCTTGTTGCGGCAGGAGGTGGACGACTTGATATGCACTTTTTTGGCGGCAATCCCGCATCCCTCCGCACTGCCGATTTGCACTGTATCCCCCACAATTTCACAGTTCACTGCGCGCTCTATCGTAACCGACTCACCCAGAATCAGACTGCTCTCCGCATAATTAATTGCTATCTTGCCTTCCCATGCCTCGACTACGGAATTAAAAACCCGGCCATTCAGCGTAACACCGCCACCGTAACTTTTTGCACTCCCCCCCGACAGGTTTTTTTCCAGCAAAATATGACCACCCTGCGAAATAAGATCGCCGTAAACGTCGGCATGGAAGGTCATATTTTTACCCTCTACCGCACGCCCTTCCTGCACCTCGCCGTGTTCGATGTATTCATCCCCGGACAGAAAAAGGTCGCCCGTCGTCTTGGCGCTGATACCGGCCTTGTTCTCGATTTTTTCAGTGATGGATATGTGGTTATTTTCGATATCGAGCGCAAGAAATCCATCCCGGGTTGCCAGAATATATTCGTATCCGCCCTGTTTCTCCACGCGCGTGCCGGGGCCCGCCAAGGCTGAGATATCGATATCCTTGGGGATTTCCGGTTCAATCAGCACACCGCTCACCTTGAATCCGGGCTTGCCGAGCACGCGCGGCTTTTTCTTCAACAACTGCGCGCCGCTCACAATCTGCGGAAAACGGTTCTGGAATCTGCGTAAATCAGCTTTACCGTTGGGCAGGATTTTCGGGGCGTTGTCGCGGTGCAACACTGTGCTCGCCTCCTCAATCTCCGCATCCACTCCATCGGTCGGATCGAGTTGCAGAGCAACATCCATACGCGCCGATTCATTGCGGGCAATCACGGCGGCAACTCCTTCAAGCACGATACCGAAGCGGACTCCCTTGAGCCACATGTCCGCAATAAATTCATCCAGATTAAGTTTGGTGGGTCTGAGTTCCACCTTGCGTGTGGCGCCGACTATAGGCGCCACACCATCTTCGCCAGGCTCTCCGTATACAGGCTCTTCAATAACGACTTCGATCTGCACCGGCTCGAAAAAATACTCGGCGCGCCGGTACTCGGCATCAAACTTCACCGCTTTGTACAAGGCTCTGCGTTTATCCGGAAAATTCACCACATCTTCCGCCAGTTTTACTTTCGCATTTATGCCGTGACTATCCAAAATATGGTCATAGTCATACAGCAACCCCATCAGCAGGGAATAATCCAGCCGCTCAAATCTATATCCCCGGCTGAACATCTGGTCTATGAATTGCTCAAATCCGCCCCCCACCGGGAATAGCGTCAAATCGACAAAGATGCCGTCTTGCCGACGGAGAATATAACCGGGTAGCAAAATTTCTCCCGCCTTTGGTTCAGCGAGATTGCCTATAGTTAATTGTTGCGTTGTATTCACGAGAATTCCTATTGATTCCTATTGATGAGCTATCTCATCGACATTGAGCTGCAACCACCACTCCAGCAATGCCAGATGCCATAGTTTACTGCCTTGAATGCGCGTCAGATGCGCTTCCGGTGCAGCCAATAATTTTTCCACAAAGCCGCGTTGGTATAGCCCGCGGTCTATACATGACCGGGACTGGAGAATAGCACGCATCGTCTCCAGAAAATCGCCGCGCACATACTTCAATGCCGGCACCGGAAAATATCCCTTGGGACGGTCGATCACCGCGTCGGGAATGATTCCGCGCGCCACCGCCTTGAGCGGAAACTTCCCCCCCTCCCTGAGTTTGATCGAGGGCGGCATTTTGGCCGCCAACTCCACCAATTCATGATCGAGAAACGGCACGCGCGCCTCCAAGCCCCATGCCATGGTCATATTATCCACACGCTTGACGGGGTCGTCCACCATCAAAGCGCTCACATCCAGGCGCAACACCCGATCCAGGAACTCATCCGCCCCGGGCTGCTCCAGTTGCCCGGCAACCCATGCGGAAGTGACATCCGACACGGCATATCCGGCTGTCATCATCTCCAGATATTCGGCGTGGTCGCGATCAAAATAGTGCCGAGAAAATTTTTCCAGCGGCGTTCCTGTCTCGGTCTCCATGCGCGGATACCAGAAATAGCCGCCGAACACCTCGTCCGCCCCTTGCCCCGCCAACACGACCTTCACCTCCGCGGACACTTTTTGTCCCAGCAGGTAAAAGGCAGTCACATCGTAGCTCGCCATAGGCTCGCTCATTTCGGCTATGGCCAGAGGCAAACAGCGCAACACTTCCGAATTGGGTAACGCGAATTTGTGATGGCGCGTATTGAAGTGTCGGGCGATCAGATCGGAATACTCGAACTCGTGCGCCTGCTCTCCCGCCACCTCTTCAAAACCGATCGAAAACGTGTTCAGTTCATCCACCTGACCGGCCAGCAAACCAACCAATAAACTCGAATCCAACCCGCCGGATAACAGTACGCCCACGGGCACATCCGCAGCCAGACGATGCCGCTCCAGCGCCCGGCGCAACACCTTGCGCGTCGCCTCCAACCAGTCGTTTTCGGAAATATCCTGTTGCGGGCGCGTCGCGTCTAGCTGCCAATATCGGCTCAATTTTGTTTCGCCCGAGGCCGTATAAGTTTGCGTATGCGCGGGCGCAAGTTTTTTAACGCCCTGCAAAACAGTGCGCGGCGCAGGCACAACGCCATGCAGCGTGAAATGGAAATGCAGCGCTACCGGATCAAGCGCGGTATCGACCCCGCCTCCGGCCAGCAATGCCTGCAAGGTAGAAGCGAAGCGTAAACGCGCGCCATCCAGCGAGTAATATAAAGGCTTGATACCGAGGCGGTCGCGCGCAAGAAACAGTGACAGTGCGCGCTTATCCCAGATGGCAAAGGCAAACATGCCGAACAACCGCTCCACGCAATGCTCACCCCACGCATGGTAGGCTTTGAGGATGACCTCGCTATCGCCTGCGGAAAAAAAAGTGTAACCCATCTCCGTCAACTCGGCGCGCAACTCCCTGTAGTTGTAGATGGTGCCGTTGAACACCAGCGCAAGGCGCAAGTCATCGTCCACCATAGGCTGGTCGGCGTGCGCCGAAAGATCGATGACCGCCAGCCGCCGATGTCCGAACGCCAGCACGCCATCCTCATAAAAACCTTCGTGATCCGGCCCGCGTCTGGCCAAACGCGCCGTCATGCGTCCAAGCGCGTCCATGTCCGGGGCCGAGTGATCGAAGCGCAATTCACCACAGATGCCGCACATGCAAACTCCATAAATACATACGTGAATTTACCACTAAAAAAACCGGACTAAATCGTACTTCAACTCACAACATGGCATCCGTTTTGCGCAAGCGGCCTGCAATCACCTTCATCACATGCACGGCAAAATTAGGGGTCTCCTGCACCAGAAAATGAAAGCGGGCACGATCCACCGGCAATATTTTGCACTCGGTCTTTGCCACCACCGTCGCAGAGCGTTTTTCTTCCTCTATCATCGCCATCTCGCCCAGCATCGCACCGGGCCCAGCCAGCTCCACCACCTTGTCGTGCACAACAATCTCGGCAGTGCCGGACATGAGGATATACATCAAATTCCCCGGCTCACCCGCAGTAAACACGGCTTGCCCGGCAGGTACAGTTTGCAAATTAGTCTCGTGATGAAACAAGCTAACCAAATTCATAGTGCGATCCTTATAAGTTTTGTTGATAACGGTGTGTC
The DNA here is from genome assembly GCA_964639585.1 of uncultured Gallionellaceae bacterium. GTDB lineage: Bacteria > Pseudomonadota > Gammaproteobacteria > Burkholderiales > Gallionellaceae > PALSA-1006. Next base: position 54,401 of record CAZXDK010000004.1, read on the forward strand.
TGCAGATGGAGTTCGAAGCGAGTGCATGCTAGCGTTTACCTGACTTCATAGTAACTATGATTTGTAAATTTTGCCATCTTCATTTCCAAGGTTAACAAAATTTCATCTCCTGTTTGCCGGATGATTGTATTGGCTTGCAAGCGGTATAAACTACCTCCCCGTATTCCGTAAGGGCTCTTCTAAAAATGCAGATTTCGCCCAAATGCAAGGCGTGGAAAAATTTTAGCAGCGCCGCATATGGATGATATGTAAGCAAGAAAACGAAGTTTCAGAGCAGGCTTACCTTTAGGTTAGCCGAAACTAAATTTTTTGCGAGCATCCGCTACGCGGATTGCCTGCTTACCCCACTTCCGCAACGCAGCAGTTGGGATGAAATATGGATTTTTAGAAGTGCCCGTAAAACTCAACCCGCAGGAGGTTCACATGTCCAACACAGCATTAGCCCAAAGCGCATTCGACCAACTCTTCCTCGAAGCACACACCCTCAATGCATGGCAAGATCGGGCTGTTCCCGATGAATTGCTGCATCGCCTCTACGACAACCTGCGCATGGCGCCCACCTCGATGAATTGCAGCCCGGCACGCATCGTGTTCGTCAAATCAAAAGCCGCCAAAGAAAAGCTCAATCAGGCATTGATGGAAGGCAACCGCGCCAAAACCATGGCCGCGCCCGTCACCGCCATCATCGGCTACGACACACGCTTCTTCGAGCAACTACCCAAATTATTCCCGCCCATGCCCAACGCGCGCGACATGTTTGCAAGCAACACGGCGCTCGCGGACGCCACCGCTTTCCGTAACGGCACACTGCAAGGCGCATACCTCATCCTCGCCGCACGCGCACTCGGCTTGGACTGCGGCCCGATGTCCGGCTTCGACAATACCAAGGTGGATGAACTGTTCTTCGCTGGAACGACCGTGAAATCAAATTTCCTGTGCAACCTGGGCTATGGCGATGCTAAAGGAATTTATCCGCGCAGCCCGCGATTGACATTCGATGAGGCATGCAGCATCGCCTGATAAAACTTGAGAGCGGAGCCCCCCTCCGCTCTCTGACTGCTAGCGCTAAGGCTTCGCCAGCGCCTGCAACACCGCCTTGAGCAAAGTCCAGCAGCGCGCCACCGATTCAATCTCCACCTTTTCCCCCGGCGCATGCGCACCGCGAATGTCCGGCCCGAAAGAAATCATATCCAGATGAGGATGGCTCGCGGCGAGCAGGCCGCACTCCAGCCCGGCATGGATCACCTGCAAGCTCGCGGGCTGGCCGAACTGCTCGACATACACCCGCTGGCACAGCGCGAGTAAATTGGATGACGGGTTCGGCGTCCAGCCCGGATACGCGCCGTCTTTCCAGGCGCCCAGTGCGTAACTCGCGGCAAAAGCAAGCAACTTATCCGCCAGCATATCGGCACGCGCATCCTGCAAGGAGCGCACCTTGAAGGTCGCCTTGAGCTCTCCGCGTTGCCATGAGAACACACCAAGATTGCTGGATGTATCGGTCACACCGGGGAAATCGTCGCTCATCTGCGCAACGCCGTTGAGCGCATTATCGAGAAAAGCCAGCACACGGTCGCGCCCGTCCTGCCGAATGGCTTTGCCTAGCGGCATCTCGTCCAGCTCGTAGCGGAACACCACCTTGGCATCGGTTTCTGCAAAGCGTTGTTGCCACGCCGCAAGCCGATGCTCCACCCACTCATGCACACCCGATACCGCAGCAGCAGGCAAGGCGCACACGGCAAATGCCTCGCGCGGAATCGCGTTGCGCGCCGTGCCGCCCTGCATCTCGATCAGGCGCACATCGGTGTGCGCGGACAAATCGCGCAGCGCCTCCGCCAGCAGCTTGATCGCGTTGCCGCGCCCGAGATGGATGTCTATGCCGGAATGGCCGCCGCGCAGGCCGGACACGTCGAAGCGCAGCGCCACATAGTCCGGCGGCACTTCTTCCTGGTCACAAGCCTGGCGCACCTCCGACACGTTACTGGCGTAGCCGGTCGATTGCGGGAGGAGGTGCGATGCGCCTGCTCCCGCACCAGAGGGCTCCGCCCCACCGTCTCGCAGGCGCACCTCCGACACGTTACCGGCGCAGCCGGCCGATTGCGGGAGGAGGTGCGATGCGCCTGCTTCCGCACCAGAGGGCTCCGCCCCACCGTCTCGCAGGCGCACCTCCGACACGTTACTGGCGTAGCCGGTCGATTGCGGGAGGAGGTGCGATGCGCCTGCTCCCGCACCAGAGGGCTCCGCCCCACCGTCTCGCAGGCGCACCTCCACATCCACGCCACCCGCGCAGCCCAGATAAAAATGCCCCCACTCCTCGGTATCGAGATTGATAAGGACTTTGCCCTGCAAGGTTCCGGGTGCGAGGCCACGCGCGCCGTCCATGCCCGATTCCTCGTTCACGGTGAGCAACACCTCCAGCGCGGGGTGCAACAAGCCCGGCTCTTCCAGCGCGGCCAGTGCCAGCGCCACACCGATACCGTTATCCGCCCCCAGCGTCGTGTCCTCCGCAATGAGCCAGCCGTCGCGCATTACGGTATTGATCGCGTCGCGCTCGAAATCGTGCACCGTTCCGGCATTGGCTTGGCACACCATATCGAGATGACCTTGCAGTATCACACCGGGCAGCGCTTCGCAGCCGGGGCTAGCGGGCTTTTTCAGAATCAGATTACCGGCGGCATCAACCACGGATTCAATACCGCGCGCATTCGCCCACTCGACAAGATATTGCTTCAACGCAGCCTCATGCAGCGAAGAACGCGGTATCGCGCACAGTGTGGCAAAGTGCGCCCAAACGGAGCGCGGCTGCAAGCCAGTCAAATGATTGTTTGTTGTCGTCAAAGAGTTCGTCATGAATCGCCTAAACAAGGTTGTGTATATTCGACGCCTATTTTAGCTCAGCGTAACGAATCGAATTTGCTACGTTTCGCGCCCCCTCAAAGAGCAGCATGACCACGCCGTCTGCTATCATTGCGCCATGCTCAACATCCAGAACCTGACCTACCTGCAAGGCGGCGCCCCGCTACTCCAGAACGTGAACCTGCAAGCATTCGCTGACCAGCGCATCGGTCTGGTCGGCAAAAACGGCTGCGGCAAATCCACGCTGTTCCGCCTGATACGCGGCGAGATCAAGCCCGACGGCGGCGAGGTTTCCATGCAGTCCGGCAAGACCATCGCCTGCGTCGAACAGGAGATCGCCAACTCCGATTTATCCGCGCTGGAATTCGTGCTCGACGGCGATGCCGAGTTGCGGCGGATGGAAAAAATATTGGCGCAGGAAAACCACGACACTGCTTGGTTCGACGCGCAGCACCGCTACGAGGCCATCGACGGCTACGGTGCCAAGGCGCGCGCCGCGCAACTGCTGAACGGACTGGGCTTCGCCAACGACACCTTGGAGCGCACCGTCGCCAGCTTCTCCGGCGGCTGGCGCATGCGATTGAACCTGGCGCGCGCGCTGATGCACCGTGCCGACCTGCTGCTGCTCGACGAGCCCACCAACCACCTCGACCTCGAAGCGATCCTCTGGCTAGAACAATATCTGGCGCGCTACCCCGGCTGCATCCTGCTGGTATCGCACGACCGCGAATTCCTCAACGCCTGCGTCAACCGCATCGCGCATGTGCACGACAAGACCATCGACAGCTACACCGGCGACTACGACGACTTCGAGCGCACCCGCGCCGAACGCATCGCGCAACAAAATCAAGCGTTCGAGCGCCAGCAGGAAAAGATCGCGCACATGGAAGACTTCGTGCGTCGTTTCCGCGCTCAGGCCACCAAGGCCAAACAAGCGCAAAGCCGCATTAAAGCACTGGATCGTATCCAGCGCATCGCCGCCGTACATATCACCGACGGCCATTTCGAGCTGGAGATCGAAGCGCCGGAACGCAGCCCCGACCTGCTGCTGCGCGCCGAGAAGATGGGCTTCGCCTATGGCGACAATGGGCAGGGCAACAGCCCTGCCCATTCCCCTCGCCCCAACCCTCTCCCAGAGGGCGAGGGAGCAAACGTCTCGCTTCGCGAGCCTCGCGGTAAGATGCTATTCAGCAACATCGAACTCATCCTGCGTGCCGGAGCGCGCATCGCGTTGCTCGGCCCCAATGGCGCGGGCAAATCCACACTCATCAAACTGCTGGTAGGCGAGCTGCAACCGACATCGGGCAAGCTCGAATTCACGCCCGACATCCGCATCGGCTACTTCGCGCAACACCAGTTGGAAAATCTGGACAGCGCCGCCACGCCGCTGCAACACATGGAGCGCATCGCCCCCAAAGAGACCACGCTCACGCTACGCAGCTTCCTCGGTCGCTTCGGCTTGGCGGGCGACAGCGAAGACCGTCCGGTGGAAAGTTTCTCCGGCGGTGAGAAAAGCCGCCTCGCACTCGCACTGCTGGCCTGGCAGAAGCCGCACCTGCTGCTGCTCGACGAACCCACCAACCACCTCGACCTCGACATGCGCGACGCGCTCACCATCGCATTGGAGGAATACACCGGCGCCGTGGTGCTGGTATCGCATGACCGCAGCCTGATCCGCGCCGTGGCCGACGAGCTGTGGCTGGTGGCCGACGGCGAAGCGAAGTTATTCGATGGCGATCTGGAAGACTACAAGAGCTGGATAGAGAATCGCCGTCCGCGCGAGACCGTGGCGCAGCCCCAGCCGGACAAACCCAAAGCGCAGGCCGCGCCCAAGCCCAACCGCAAAGCGCTGCAATCGAAACAGAACAAACTCGAAACCGAGTTGAACAAGGCGCAAACCGAACTCGCTGCCGTCAACCAGCAGCTCGCCGATCCCGATACCTATGCGAATCCAGACCGCGCAAAAATCGAGAAACTGAATGCCGAGCATGCACGGCTGCAAGCCAAAGTGGCGGAGCTGGAAGAAGGCTGGTTGGAACTGGAGATGGCGAAAGAAGAAGCGGGCTGATGAAAATCACAGGCTGGTGGCAAGCAACCAACCCGGCGCATTTCAAATCCCTCTCAGCTCCGCTAAAGGGGATGCGAGCGGGGATGCAAAAACTCAGAACCAGCACCACTTCTGACCATCCCAGTAGCATTGTTTTAAATAATACCAGTCGAAATAGTATTCACCGTTCGGTTCAAATCGCTCTCTCCACATCCGCGTCTGCGCATCCCACCATGACGAAAAGTCTGGCGTCCAATAGTATCCATTATGCTGCACATTTCCCTGGCCTTGAGTGTACTGACCACCATGTTGCAAGCTTTGCTGTTCCTGAGTGCCTCCGCCCGAACGCTTTTTTTTCTTAGGATATACCCGCGGCTCCCATATATAGCAAGAAACTATTCCTCCGTCCCCCCATGCAAGACGCACCGTTTGCCCACCATAACGGTGGTCAACATAATAATTACCACCTTTGTTTTCCCATTGATCTTGATCGGTGCGATTAAACAATTCAATCGCAATTTTTCTCACTTTGTCAACCGAGTCCACTTCCGGAAAGAATCGTTGCCATACATCAAGGTGCTTACCCAGGTGAACCCCCTCGCCCTCACTATATTGGCTGTTCTGATAACCCGGTCCATGTCGCTGAATAATCCGGCCTGATAAATTGCCACACCCCATACCAAGGGTTTCGGACTCCGTTCTTCCCGTCATCTGCACCGCCTTGGCCCCCATCACATCAGCCTCCCGCTCCAGTCCCTTGTCGTTGTTGACCGCAACCCCATCCTGCATCTGCATCGTGGGCAGAACCCTGCCCTGCGCCTGCTGCACCACGTGCCAAGCTTCATGCGCCAGGTGGTGCTCCTGTCCGGGCGCGACATGAATATCCGAGCCCTGCGCATAGGCCAACGCGTTGATCTGTGCGGGCCGGGATGAGTTGTAGTGGACTTTGACGTTGTCCATGGACATGCCGGAGAGATTCTCGATGCCGGACTTGAGGTTGTCGGGCAGGCCGGTGCGGTTGGGTTTGTGAGCGGATTCTTCTTGCAGTTGCGCCGCACCGCCGAACAGGCTTTGCAGCTTCTTGCGCTGCGCGACCATAAGGGGGCTGTTGTCGATGCGGGAGGCGATATCCCCTTGCGCGGCATCCCGCGACATTTTTCTTTGTGCTACGCGCCTTGAGTTTGCGGAATTGAGGTTATTTGCTTCTTTCAGCACACGCTTCATTTCAGACTCCCGTATTCCAGGCCAAGAATTCGTGCGTATCCATTCTCAGCGTCAGAAATATCGCACCGCTTGCAGCCAGACTCTGGGCGTGCGATCCGCATCGGAAGTCGGACTGCCCGAGCCGCCCCGCCATGCGGCCAGCAGGTTGACGCTCAGCTTGTCCGCATTGAATGTGGCGCCCACTCCGGCGCCCGACAGATGCCGCGCATTGTTCCCGGCAAGCCAGGGATTGCGGTTGGTATTCACGCGCCCGTCGTCGTAAAACCCTTTAAACTGCCAGCGATCATTGGCGCGCCAACGCAGTTCCGCCGTCGCTAATTGCCCATCATCCCCGTTCGCTTCGCCCTGCGGATAGGCGCGCACACCGTAGACGCCGCCCAAGGCAAATTTCTCCGCCGAATCCAGATTCTTGTCCGCCCACTGCCCGGCATAGGAGAAATAAAAATCCGTCGCATCCGTCAGCCGTTGCAAGCGCTGGAAAGAGAGGTTGGTCTTGCCGAAACGGCCCAGACTCTGCGCCGTGATGGCATCGATGTTCTGACTCGTCGCATCCAGCCCCAGGCTCCCCGTCGTATAACTCAAGGAGAAACTATTGCTGCCGCCCCCGCCGAGGGCGTCCGTTTTATCGCCGTTGATTCCCACCGTCCAATTGCCGAGGCTCTTGTTTGTTTGTGTCGCGGTGGCGCCCACCCGGTCAACCAGGTTTTTTGTTTCGTAGCGCGCTTGCCCATACAGATTCAAGGCGCGTCCGCGCACGAAGGGATGCGACACGTGGACACTGCCCACACCGGCATCGCCGCTGGCGTCCAGGGAGCTGAAATCCTTGCCCAAACGATAGCGCATCTCCGACCATGCAGCACCGACGCGGGTGCCGTAGCGCCCCAACGGCAACTGGTAGCCGACAAGCCCGTAAGCCAACCCGTCGCCGCTCGTCTGGGCGCGCAGACTCAACTGGTCGCCGCGCTTCATCGGGTTGTTGAAATACACACTACCGCCGTAGCGATAGTCGCCGACATAACGGTTGCCATAGGTGTCGAAATCCAGCGAGCCGGCGAGCGCTTTGCCGGGCGTCACCTCCACCAGCAGATCGGAAGTGCCGATGGATGCACCCGGCTTGAGGGTGGACTTCACCTCCACCCCCGGCAAATCGGCAAGAGGCAGCAAACTCCCTTCAAGACCATAACCGTGCAATGGCTGGCCTGTCGGCAACGCATAAACAGGCGCCAGCGCCGAACCCGCAATACCGACAGTATCCGCAACCTCCACCTTGCCCAGACGCCCTTCCAGAACGGCGATTTCCACCCGTCCATCGCGGATATCCTGGGCGGGCAGGTAGGCTCTGGCCACGAGGTAGCCGTGTTGCCGGTAGTGGCGAGTGATGCGGGCCGCCAACAGGTTAAGCTCGGCCAATGACAACTCCTTGCCGATGCCATCGTGCATCAAGGCGAGGAGTTCGGCCTCGGAAAAAACAGTCTGACCGGAAATGCGCAGCCCCTTGACCATGACGCGCATCCCGTCCGGCAGGTTAGCGATGGCGTGCTCCTCGACGCGGGTGGCGGGCGCTTCAATGTGCGGCAGGACGGGGGCGGGTCTAAGCCCCTCCAGCATTTGACCCGCATCGGGCGGCGCTGCGCATACCGGTGCGCCCGCCAGCAGCAACGGCAGCGCGCAAAAATGGGCATACAAAGCAGGGGAACGTTTTTGCAGTTTCATCGGGTGATATTTCCTGTCGTTCATCGGCAACTCAATCCTGCCGGCAAACGCAGTCCGCAGCCATGCATCACGAGAAGGTATCGGGTCGTAAAGTAATCTGTCGAAAAGTAATCTGTCGCACCGTCTTCTGATAACGAAGCAACCTTGCTGGCGCCTTGGGCGTTGCTGCCGCCTTGGGCGTTGCTGCTTGCCGCGCTATCACCGGATTCAACCGCAAGGGTGACAACACCGGGGCTGGCGGCGGCATTGCCAGCCGCGCCGGTGCTGACTCCGGTATCCGCAGCGATGACGCCAACACTGGCGATAGCACCGGTATAGCCGCTTATCGGCGCGCCTGGTATCGCGGGAACCCTTGCGCCGATGTTCAACTTCCCGTCGTTAAAAACGATGGCATAGTTGCCGCTGCTCAGTCCGCCCGGAACGATGGTGTAGCTGCCCGCGTTCACCGCACCCTGCGCTGTGCCGCCATAGGCCAGCGCACCGC
>CAZXDK010000004.1:62821-87515 GCA_964639585.1 uncultured Gallionellaceae bacterium
CGGAGGGTGTGATGACATAGCTGCCCGCGTTCACCGCACCCTGCGCTGTGCCGCCATAGGCCAGCGCACCGCCCAGCACTGTGCTCGTCTCGCCGTTGACCAGGCCGCTGTAGCTCACGCCGTTGCCGCCGCTGTAAGCCAGTCCGTTGTAGATCTTGCTGGCGGCGTTGGCGGTGACGATCAGCGGCGCGGCGTTCACTGCCAACGCGCCGTTCACATAGTGGATGGCGTAGTTGCCGGAAGTCAGGCCGGAGGGTGTGATGACATAGCTGCCCGCGTTCACCGCACCCTGCGCTGTGCCGCCGTAGGCCAGCGCACCGCCCAGCAGCGCGCTCGTCTCACCGTTGACAAAACCGCTGTAACTCACACCGTTGTTGCCGCTCCAAGCGAGACCGTCATAGGTCTTCGCGACCGCGTTGGCGCTAACAGTCAAGGGGGCGGCGTTCACCGTCAACACCCCGTTCACATAGCGGATGCTGTAATTGCTGCTGCCCAGTCCGCCAGGAATGATGGTGTAGCTGCCCGCATTCACCGCGCCCTGCGCTGTGCCGCCGTAGGCCAGCGCACCGCCCAGCACCGCGCTCGTCTCACCGCTGGCCAGACCGCTGTAGGAAACACCGTTATTGCCGCTCCAGGCAAGGCCGTCATAGGTTTTTCCGGCAGCGTTGGCGGTGACAGTAAGTGCTGCCTGGTTAATGGTGCTGGTGGTGTTATCGACATAGTTCACGGTGTAATTGTTGCCGCCGTTGCCATCGTTGACGGCGACCCCGGAAAGGGTGACGGTCTTGTTGGCGCCCGCGTTTTTGTCGGTAAATGCAAAAATACCGCCGGACAAGCTGTCGCTGCCGAACAGTGCGCCTGCCGCCACGCTTGGCGTCCCGCTCGCGCTCGTCGTGCCATCGTAAGCCTTGATCACGTTGGCGGTGGTGACGGTCAGGGGCGCCTTGTTCACCGTCAACGCACCGTCCACATAGCCTATGGTGTAGTTGCCGGAAGTCAAGCCGCCCGGAGTGATGGTGTAGCTGCCCGCATTCACCGCACCCTGCGACGTGCCGCCGTAAACCAGCGCGCCGCCCAACACCGCGCTCGTATCACCATTGCCCAAGCCGTTGTAACTCGCACCGTTGCCGCCGCTGTAGGCCTGACCGTCGTAGATCTTTGCGGCAGCGTTGGCGGTGACAGTAAGAGCTGCCTTGTTGATGGTGCTGGCGGTGTTATTGGCATAGCTCACGGCATAATTTTTGCCGCTGTTGCCATCCTTGATGGTGACCCCGGAGAGGGTGACGGTCTTGTTGACGCCCGCGTTTTTGTCGGTAAAAGCAAAGATGCCGCCGGACAAACTGTCGCTGCCGAACAGCGTGCCTGTCACCACGCTTGGCGTTCCGGTCGCGCTCGTCGTGCCATCGTAAGTCTTGATCACATTGGCGGTAGTAACGGTCAGCGGCGCCGGATTCACCGTCAGCGCACCGCTCACATAGTTGATGCTATAGCTGCCGGAAGACAAGCCGCTCGGAGTGATGAGGTAGCTGCCCGCATTCACCGCGCCTTGCGCAGAGCCGCCGTAAGCCAGCGCGCCGCCCAGCCCGCCCGCCCCATCGCCGTTGACAAAGCCGCTGTAGGAGACGCCGTTATTGCCGCTCCATGCCTGACCATCGTAGGTCTTGCTGGCGGCATTGGCGGTGACGGTCAGGGACGCCGCCCCCACCGTCACGCTGCCCGCGTAGAGTATCTGATAGCCCGTCCCCGTGGCGCCCGAACCGCGCACGGCGCTGGTCGTGCCGACGGCGGTGGAGGCGGTGGTGCCTGTCGACCAAGCGAGGCTACCGGTGTTTACGAGGCCGCTGGCATTCGCGCCCGTCTGATCCAGGATGCTGGCGATGCCTACGGTCGCCGCCGAACCGTAGGTCTGGCTGGCGCTGGCGGTGATGGTGATGTAGGGCAGCGCCTTGATCCCCGGATAGGGATTGCCCGTCCCCCAATTGGCCGTGCTCCATGCGCCGTTACCGGGGGACGATCCGAAGGGGCCGAGGGTGGACCATTCGCTGGTGGCCAGCCCTCCGGTCGTGCCGCCGCCGGAATAGGCGTTGTTCTGGCCGGTGGTGGTCTTGTCCCAATAGCTGCTGGCGATCGTGCCGCCGGACTTATTGCCGACCAAGCCACCCAGCGTGCTGTTGCCCGTGACCAGTCCCTTGGCATAGCTGTTGCTGATGGCGCCGTTGCTCTGAAATCCCGCCAGACCGCCGACATACACGCTCGCAGCGTTAGCGGGGGCAGCATAAACGCTGCCTGTCGCGTAGCTGTAGCTGATATCGCCTCCGTTGGCGCCCACCAGTCCTCCTGCCCCGGCATATCCGGCACCGCCGCCGAGTCCTGCCGAGACACTGACATTGGCGTAGCTATAGCTGATGCTACTGGTGGCTAAGGTGTGACCGACCAGTCCGCCGACTATTTGGGTAGATGTGTAGACGCTGCCGCCGTCCACATAGCTGTTGCGGATGGCTGTGGTGCCGGAGATTTTGCCTGCCAGCGCACCGGTGGCCCCGTTGCTGCCGCCGGAGATGGCGACGTTCAGTAGCCCGACGTTTTGCAGCACGGCATTGCTATCGGTCCAGCCGAACAGGCCGAAGTCGCCTCCGGTGCGGCTGATCGACAGGTTGCTGATGGTGTGGCCGAGACCGTCGAACTTGCCGGTGAACGCCTTGCTATTCCCGTCCCCGAAATACGAGTACCCCACCGGCTTGAAGCCTCCCGTCCAGCCGGACGTGGCGCTAGCGTTGATGTCCGCGCCCAGCACGTAGTTGCCGGAAAGGTTGGCGGTGGCGACGGCGGCTGTGCCGTACATGCCCTGCAAGTCCGTCCCCGTGGTGCTGTTCTCGGCGCCGAGGGTGGTTATGACGGTCCAGTTGATTGCGGCGGCGGCGCCGTTCTTGGTGCTGAAATTGAGGCCCGCCGGAAGACTGACCTTCGCGCCGTTGCCCAGAGAATAATCCCCTCCGCCCCCGCCCTGGCCGTATTGCAGCGCCAGACTCGCCGTGCCGGAACCGTTGAGGTTGGCGTTGATATTGATATTGCGATGGGCAGTCAGCGTTAGTTTATTGGCCGACCAAGAGACCGCGCTATTGACGAAGATGTCGCCGTTGCCCGCCGTCGTGGCGTCGGTGGCGATGGCGATGTTGCCGCCGCCCAGATTGGTGGAAAGCGTACTGGCGCCGATGCCGGAGGTGGTCAGTGCGCCGCTGCCTGATGCGATGGTGAAGTCGATGGGGTCGATCAGCCAGGTGCCGCTTGTGCCATTGGGCGCAGCGGTAGTGACGACCGTGCCGTCAGCGACCTTCACATGGGCGGCGGAGGTCTCGATTAACCCGCCAGACGATTGCGGAATGGGGATTGTGGATTGCGGAATGGCGGGCGCGGAGGCATCCAGCGTGCCACCCACGTTCACCGTGCCGACGCGCATATCGCCCAGCAGCTTGATGACGCCGTTGTGGTTCTCCATGCTGCGCGCCTCGATCACGCCGGTGTTGTTCACCACGGCGGTAGCCAGCGCGTCGGCGGCTTGCGCGGTCATCAGCACCGTGCCGCCGTCGGCGCGGATGAGTTGCTTGTTCTGCGCCAATGCGTCGAGCGCCCCCTGCTCCACCTGCACGTTGAGCAGCTTGTCGCCGTTGAAGTCCAGCGTGATTTGATTGCCTGCCGCCAGCGCCACCGTGCCGAGTTGCGCGGTGATGACGCCTTCGTTGGCGACCTGCCCGCCCAGCAGCGCGACGTAGCCTCCGCTGCTTGCGTTGATGGAGCCCTGATTAACAACCCTCACGCCTAGCCCCTGTGTCAACTCCGCATCCGGCTTGCCGGATAGCGGATTGCCTGCCTTTGGTGCTCCCGCTTGCGTGAGAGAGGAACTAAAGGTGCGCTTACCGGCGAGGAAATCGGCATCGCCGAGGTTCAGCGTGGCAGCCACCAGTCCGCCGACATTGACCTGTGCGCCCTTGCCGAACAAGACGCCGTTAGGGTTGAGCAGCCACACTTGGCCGTTGGCGTTGAGCTGGCCGAGTATCCGGCTGGGATCTCCGCCCAGCACGCGGTTGAGCGCGATGGCGGTAGCGTTGGGCTGGACGAAATTAACGCCCTCGTTCGCGCCGATGTTGAAGCGCTGCCAGTTCACAGCGAGATTCTGCGAGGTCTGGCTCACCGTCATGGTGCTGCCGTTCCGGCTTATGGTTCCGCTACCCGCCGATACCTGCCCGTCACCGGGCAAGGCGTGGGCGGAAACGCTGAACATGCCAAGCATCGCCATCGAGGTGACACACGTGCAAATGTTCTTGGTCTTGCCTTGGGCACGGGCGTTTTCGGCAACGGCGACCCAAGCGCCGACGGCAGTGTTGTAGATAGAACGGTAGATGTGGTTCATGCGGGAGAACTCCGGTTTAAATATTCGGGGGCACTATGCCTAAGGACAGGGACGGGCATAACCCCTCAATAAGGGGGTTGCTATTCGCAAGCAAGACAGGGAACCGCTCACCATGGATGGGCATAACTCGGCGTTAAGGGCGTAAAGCTGGTCATCGCCGAACAGTCAGGCTCTGTGCCGTGGCGTCGGCGATAGCGCCGATAGAGACACCGGCATTCCGAGTGACTCCCGGCGCTGAAGAACCACCTCCTCCGCCGAGACGGGCGCTGAGTAATAGCGCCACCAAAGGCACTACACCCCCCATAAGTCTGGTGAGATCGAATCGCATTTTATGCATCCTTGAATGATGACTGCAATGCCCGCACCCAATGGCGTGGGCGATATTTTTTGCAGCGCGAGTTTATCCAAACGAGGGCGGCGCGCCTATTGCACAAATAGACTAATTTCAAAGTATTTGAAGGGTTTTTCCTGCGCTCTTCGGGAAGCATGAGCCACGGCCCCGGATTCCGGCTCGTCGGGGTTAGATAAACCCCGCTAGTTATGAAAACCTCGTCCCGTCGCTTTGCGGCGGCAACAGCAAGTCAAGTTGGGCGCGGAGCCGCCCCCCCTGGATCGGTTTGTGTATGACGGGAAATTCGATGCCGCCCAATGCGATGGTGGTGTCGCCGGTGATAAGTGCGGTCGGGATAGGTTGTCCGAAATGAGCATGCAATTTGCGCGCCTCGTCATCTCCCATGCGGTTTTCGCGCAGCCGCCAGTCGCTCAGTATTACTGCGGGTATCGCCATCGGGTGCGCGCGAAATGCGTCGATGACCTCATCGGCATTTTCTCCGCAGACAACTTGACATCCCCAGCGTTCCAACAGTTCGAGCATGCCATCGCGCACTTGCGCATCGTCATCCATCACCACCACCCGGCAGCCATTCAGCCTATCCGGCATGCTGGCCTGCGGTGCTGCGTGCTCGATCTGGCTGTCGCCCGCAGGCAGTTCGATGGCAAATATAGAGCCATTCCCCGGCGCCGAAATCACGTCGACTTTATGCCCCAGCTGCCGCGCCAGCGCATTGACGATAGCCAGCCCCAAGCCCAGACCTTTATGCCGATCCCGTTCGGGATTGCCCAATTGATAGAAATCTCTGAAGATTTCGCTCTGCGCCGCTTTGGGAATGCCGATACCGCTATCGCGAACTTCGATGCGCAGCATCTCTCCGCGCCGCCTGCACCCGATCAGGATGCTACCCCGCTCGGTATAACGCAGAGCGTTGACGACGAGGTTGCGCAATATTCTTTCCAGCATCGCCGGATCGCTACGCGCGGCATAGCCGGTGGGAATCACACGAAAACGTAATCCTTGCGCGCTGGCCTGATCGTAAAACTCACGACGAATACGGTCAAACAAGGGTTGCAGCGCCACTGTCTGAACGTTGGCCTTGAGCTCTCCGGCTTCGGACTGCGAAAGATCGAGCAACGAATCGAGCAACAGCCGCAAGCTATCGGATGATGATTCGATTTTGTTCACCAGTGACGGCGTAGGCAAACGACGGGCATTGCAATCTTCCACCAGCGCCTGAATGAACAGGCTTAACGCTTGCAGGGGCTGGCGCAAATCGTGGCTGGCCGCCGCCAGAAACCGGCTCTTGGCGGCATTGGCTTCCTCGGCCTGATGACGGGCTTGCCCGACGCACTCGTTTTCGTGCGTGACCTGGAAAAGCAAGTCAAGGTTGGCAAAGCGCAAGCGGATGGATTCGCAAATCGTGGCTTGCTGTTTGTATGCAAACCACAGGCACGCCGTCATCAGGGTAAGCAGTGCAAAGCTTTGCCCCAAAAACAGTCTGTCGTTTTCGAGAAGATTGCGCACAAGGAACGGGGTGATGGTAAGCACGTTGAAAATCGCATGCGCGGGGAAGTACACGCCCGCCGTGGGCACGGACAGCGCGACTTGTGCGCCGAGAACCAGCGCCATCGGAAAAAGAAACAGCAACGTCGGATAAAAAAAATGCCAGCCCGCATATCCCCATGCCACCCCGGAGAGCGCGGCGCCCACGGCAAACCAGCGCAACCACCACACGCTTCTTTCCGCGCGCCGGGGATCGGCGCGAAAAAGCAGGAATATGATTAAGCGGATGAACAGCACAAGACTCATACCCGCATACCAGAGCAACAAGTCCTCGCGCACCGGAGGCGCCTCCCATAGCAACCACGCCAACACCCCGGCGCTCAACAGATGCCCGACAAACAGGCCGGGGCCGGTGCGATATAGCCAGACCGCCTGTTCACCAAAAATTTTTTGATCGGACACGAGATTATTCAACTTCAGCACCAGCCTTTACGTTTAGCCAACAGCACGGCTTCGGTTCGAGAGCGCACATCAAGCTGATCAAAAATACTGGTGCTATGGGCGCGAATAGTGTTTTCGCTAATTCCCAAACGGCTGGCGATTTCGCGATTGGTTCGTCCGGCGCACATTTCCATCAAAACCTCCATCTGGCGTCCGGTCAATCGGGGAAATGTTGCATGGTTTTCCGTCGTGGCGGTCGGCGTAAAGATTTGCCCCGCCAGAATTTGATCCAACACCCCGCCTATGCTTTCCATACTCATGGTCTTGGGAATATATCCCTTCGCCCCCATAGCCAATGCCGATTCGACCATATCGGGTGTCTCAATCGCGGATAGAACCAACAACACCGAGGTCGGACAGCTTTGGCGAAATACACTCAAAGCTTCCATCCCGCCCACTCCCGGCAAGCCGAGATCGAGAAAAATCAAATCAAAGTGTTCCTGTTTTGCGGCGGCAAGCCCGCTTTCGGCCGTGCCCACTTCGGCGATGCGGAGCTGCTGCTGAAGCAATCGCTCCAGCAGCAGCTTGAAGCCTTGGCGAAACAAGGCATGGTCATCAACCAACAATACATTTATGGGCATACGCAATGCTCCCGCTCCAAAGTACGCAATTTCACGATAGTCTCTTACCAGTCAAATGATGTCAAAACGTGACAAGAATTTCGCATCACTTTGACGGTTTTGTAGGAGCGTGCCCTGCACGCGACTGCGCTCTGTCGCGTGCAGGGCACGCTCCTACCCCCACCTCTTTGGTTCCGGCTTGTCAGGCTTAGGGGGGCAAGTCAGGCCGCTTTGCCCAGCCACAGGGACATCAGGGCTGCACGGTTGTTGACACCGAACTTGCGGTAGATGTTGGTGACGTATTCGTGGGTGGTGTGGAAGCTTTGCTTCCGGGTGGCAGCGATCTGTTTTTCGGAAAGGCCGCTGAGCAGGCTGCCGAGCACTTCGCGTTCCGTGGCGGTCAGCGGCGAACTGGCCACCGTCAATCCGTGACTAAGCATTTGCCGGCGGTAAAACCACTTGAGACCCCGCAGGGCGCTGGCGACGAGATCGCGCTCGTCCGGCGTGAAGCGCGGGTGATCGCCGTCGCGGAAGACGCCGAAGTAGCACTCGGCATCTTCGTTGACGGGAACACCGGCCCAGATGGCGTCCGCATGGCCGACGCCACTGTAGTAGACGCGGTAGTAGGCGGAATCGAGCCAAGTTTCCGGCACGAGATCCACCAGACGATTGGTGCGGTAATGGCCGACCAGGGCGATATTGCGGACGGTCGTTTCGTCGATGCTTCCCTGTTCGAGGTTCTTGACCTGTTCCTGTGTAGCGTCGTCAATCGGTTGGGACGGACGAAGGTAGCGGATAGCACGCGGCCGCCAGCCATGCGTCGGATCGCCGGGCAGAATATCGGCCATGCGCACGACCCCTATCCAGTTGACGTTCTGGGCGCCGACGAGCCGGCAGAGTCCCGCCATCAAATGCGCCAGCGCCTCGTCGGAACGGGCCGCGTCGAAATCCGCCAGTTCGTCCCACAGGGTGTGGATGAAATCGTTGCTGTCGGCTGTCGTTTTTATCATTAGCCTCAAACCTTGTCGGACGATTTGCCCGCGCGCGCCAATCGGAACCCCGCCACGAATTCCGCGAACTGCTCGCGCTCGATGGCTTTGCGCATATCGCTCATCAGCTCCTGATAGTAATGCAGGTTGTGGATCGAGTTCAGGCGCGCGCCCAAAATTTCGTTGAGGCGATGCAGGTGGTGCAGATAGGCTCGGGTAAAGTTCTTGCAGGTGTAGCAGGTACATTGCGGGTCGAGCGGCTTGGTATCCAAGCGGTATTGCGCGTTCTTGATGCGCACATCGCCGAAGCGGGTGAACAGGTGGCCATTGCGGGCGTTGCGTGTCGGCATCACGCAGTCGAACATGTCGATGCCTTCCGACACCGCATCTACCAAGTCTTCCGGCGTGCCCACACCCATCAGGTAGCGCGGCTTGTCTTGCGGCAACTGCGGCGCGGTGTGTTTGAGGATGCGCAGCATGTCCTCCTTCGGCTCGCCCACCGACAGGCCACCGATGGCAAAGCCGTCAAAGCCGATGTTGACCAGACCAGCCAACGACTCATCGCGCAAATGCTCGTGCATGCCGCCCTGCACAATGCCGAACAGCGCATTGGTATTACCCTCGTGCGCGCGCTTAGAGCGTTCCGCCCAGCTCATGCTCAAGCGCATGGAGACAGCAGCCGTCTGCTCGTCCGCCGGATACGGCGTGCATTCGTCGAAGATCATCACGATGTCGGAATTGAGCACCTTCTGAATGCGCATGGATTCTTCCGGCGACAGAAAGCATTTATCGCCGTTCACCGGAGATTTGAACTCCACCCCGCCGCCCGTGATCTTGCGCAAAGGGCCGAGACTGAACACCTGAAAGCCTCCCGAGTCGGTGAGGATCGGGCCGTCCCAGCCCATGAAGCGATGCAGCCCGCCATGCGCCGCAATCACTTCCAGCCCCGGACGCAGCCACAAGTGAAAAGTATTGCCGAGCACGATCTGCGCGCCCATGTCTTTTAATTCGAGCGGCGACATGGCCTTGACCGTGCCGTAAGTGCCGACCGGCATGAAGGCAGGAGTTTCCAACTTGCCGTGCGCCAAATCGAGTGTGCCGCGACGCGCGGCACCGGAAGTTTTATGCAGAGTAAATTTCATTCGGACTTAACAGCGCCAGCACGCTTCAAAATTCAGAAAGGCGCAATTCTACCCGATCACTCCTTTCGCCACTGCGAAGTAAATGAGTGCGGGTGCGATTCAAACTGATGTGGGATCGCTGGATTGCGAAGCTGCATCCCCCCTTTTCAAAGGGGGGCTAGGGGGGATTTGAATATCATTCGATTGCAAAATCCCCCTCAGTCCCCCTTTAAAAAGGGGGATGTGGGTAGAATGTCCTGATGGGTATTGATGTTCAAACATAATCTGGCCGGCTCAATAGCCTTCCCCCTGCAAGGGGGAAGGAACCGATTCGGCTCTAATAAATAATCTGAGATGAACGCTCCACATCAGTTTGAATCGCACCCAATCGCCACTGCAGAGTAAATGCGCGCGCATCCGCCAGCCACGCGTAAAAGTCCCGCTCATACCCCGCGCTGTCGGCGAGAAATTCCAACTCCCCCTGCGCCAATGGATTCGGCTGCCGCGCCCGGCGCGACATACGCACCAGCACAGCGGCGATGCCGTCTATATCGGCATAGCTCGACAACCAATCTTCGCGCGCCATCATGCGCAACACCCCGTGCGACTCAACCGGAAACGCGCCCATCCGCTCTTCAATCAGGCGATAGACCTCGGCGCAAAATTCTTGCAGAGGTTGATGATGAATGGCCGCCCAGTCACGCGCCAGCAAGTGATCGTAAAAAATATCGACAAGCACACCGGCATAGCGCCTGCGCGGCAGAGAAACGCGCGAACGGCTTTGCTGAAATGCCAGATGGGTTTCCGCGTGGCTGTCGATGGCGCGATGCAGCGCCACCCCGCGCGCCAGATCGTCCGGCAAGCCCGCAGGCAAATGGCCTTTGATCCAGTCGCCGACGACTCCGCCCACAATCAGGGCGGGGTCGTCTCCGGCGAGTAAGGCATGGGCGAGGAAGTTCAAATCAGCTCCGAACGGCCTAACTCTTGGGGCTCGCGACAGGTCGCCGAAAAACAACCAGCTTGGCCGTCATCACCTGCACGACCTCACCCGCTTGATTAAGTTAGGCACCCCCCCGGCTATGCCGGGGGACTCATCAAGGTTTGACCTATGCGGGAGTCATGCGCAAGGTTGTGTTGGCGCGGCACTGTAACACCCCCCCTTTTTAAAGGGGGGGGTGGGGGGATTTGCGGCAGGATGATTTTTTGCAGTCCGCTAAATCCCCCCCCGTCCCCCTTTAAAAAGGGGGACGTGTACGGCGAGCTTCCTCGGGCGGCGCACGGTTTGATAGCCCCTTTGAGGGGCTCAAAATTGAAGGCCCCCGGCTTTGCCGGGGGATCGTTACTAACACCTCATGTTTTGCCGCGAAATGCTCGCATGAAAAGCGCCACGTTTGATCGCACAAGATTGGCATCCTCGCTCGCCTTTGGCTTGCCCAGCCCCAGCAGCACCCGAATGTGCGCGCTACCAAGGAATAAAGCCAGAAACTGGTCTGCCGCTTCATCGGGAGATGATATTGATAAGCTGCCAGCCGCATTAGCGGCTCGTAGATATTCCGCAACCTGCTGAAAGAGTTTTGCCGGCCCCTGCCGATAGAACGCTTCGCAGGCATCAACATGCTCACCTGCAGTGGCGTACATCATGCGAAAAGCACCAGCCGCATCATCTGAACGTTTCAGTTTCAGGAACGATGTCCCGATCATCGTGAGAGCCGCCTCGGGATTGTTGGGATCCAGCGCTCCCGGGGGTAATGAGGCAAATACTGTATCGGTGCAACTGCCAACGGCGGCCTCAAACAAAGCCTCCTTGGTCGGGAAGTAGCTGTAAATCGTCACCTTGGAGACACCGGATAGCTTTGCAATCGCATCCACGCTCGCTTGTGCGAAGCCGTGCGCAATAAATTGTTCCGATGCCGCCTCTAAAACCCGCTTCATCCTCTCGGGATCGCGCGGACGTCCTCGTTTGTTAATAGTCATATTTAAATGTTTACTTGACAGTTTAGTAAATAGATATAAAATTGTTTACTTCTGAGTACAGTATATCAAATTTGATGCCCATGAAACACATCATCAGCAACGCAAAAGCACCATATCCGCCAAGCACCGCTTTCCTGCTCATTGCACTGGCGCTGAGTAGCTGCACCAGCAATCCCGATGTTCCGACATCGAGCATTTCGCTTAATCAAAGCTATCTTCATGGAGGGGGGCTGCAAAAATCAGAGCCCAATGGAGATCAAAGGTGGTGGCAACAATTCGGAGATAAACAACTGGCGCTCCTTGTAGAAAGAGCTTCTGTAGCGAACCACGATGTCCGAATTGCCGTAGAGCGGGCAAGACAGGCTCGTGCCGGGACGGGAGCGGCTGACTCGCGCTTGTTTCCGAGTGTAAATTTGACGGCGTCTCAGTCCGAAAGTCGAACCGGCTTGCCCGCGCTGGTTAAACAGTCGATGCCGGACACCAAGGCTACGCGCGTCGGTGTGGATGTCGCCTGGGAGATTGATATATTCGGCGGAGCCAGAGCGGCAGCAAGTGCGGCGGAAAAAGATGCGGCAGCAGCTTCACTTGGCGTAGCTGGCGCGCAATTGATTGTCGCGAGCGAGGTGGCGCGACAATACTTCATTTGGCACGGAGCAAAACAGCGGCTGAATATTCTTGAGTCCTTGCTGCAAACGCAGCGCGAAACAGAGCGCCTGACGCGCAGTCGCAATCGGGAGGGGATGGCAAGCGAGTTCGATGTCGCCAGAGCCGCTGGCGAAACATTGAGTATGGAAGCATCGCTGCCGCAATTGCGCACACTAATGGCTGTCGCAGAAAGTCGCATTGCCGTTCTGACCGGCTCAAGTGCATCAACTCCGGTTCCCGAGCTTCATGTTGAAGATGAATTTCACTGGATTGCCACGCAGGCACCCATCAGCGGACAACCAGCAGACTTGCTGAGACGCCGACCGGACATACTTGCCGCCGAGCAACGACTGTCCGCCGAATCGTCCCGTCTTGTTGAGGCGAAAGCAAACCGTTTCCCCAAGCTATTTTTGAGTGCGCTATTCGGTCAACAGGCACTCACGCTCAACGATTCTTTGAGCCTGTCGGCTTCCCCCTATTCCAATGTGGCAGGTGCTTTCGTACTGCCGATATTCAACGCGGGGCGCATCAAGGCGGGAATCGAGGCGCAGAGCGCACGGGAACAGCAAGTCTTGCTGTCCTATGAGCAAGCCATTCTGAATGCAGTTGAGGATGTCGAGAACAGTCTTGCCTTTTTGACAGGCGAGCAACAGCGGGTCGATTCGCTAACTGCCGCAGCAAAAGAAAGAAAAATCGCTCTCGAACATGCCCAGTCACTATTCCGGGAAGGGCAGATCGACCTGCTGCAATTACTTGATGTGCAGCGGGCATTACTGGCCACAGAGCTGTCGCTGGCTGAAAGCAACGCTCAGCGCGCAGTCGGCCACGTCCAACTCTACAAGGCGCTGGGTGGCGGCTGGCAGGCGCTGCCGTCCCCCGCCAATGCGCAAATCACAACAAATTCTTATTCAGGAGTTAATCAATGATCTCGACATTAAAACAGGTAAGCATCTCTCGCCGGATGGCGGGACATACAGCCATTTTCCTCGTTATCGCAGCGGGTCTTTCCGCTTGCGGGGAGAAAACACTACCGCAATCCAAGCCTCACCCTGTCCTCGTGACCACCGCTCACAACGTGTACGACTCATATGAGCGGACGTTCACCGGCATTGTAAGTGCCCGACATGAATCCGCTCAGGGTTTCAGAACCGGCGGAAAGGTAGTGGCCCGGTTGGTTGAAGTCGGGCAAAGCGTCGTTGCCGGACAAGCTCTCGCCCGGCTCGATCCCGCCGATTACCAACTAGGGCTACACGCGGCAGAAGCCCAGTTGCAGGCGGCTCGGGTGGATGCGGAGCAGGCGGCATCGGACGAAGCCCGCTTCCGGCGTTTGCTCGCCGATCATTCGGTTTCCGTGGCCGACCACGAGCGGCAGAAAGCCCGTGCGGACGCAG
Organism: uncultured Gallionellaceae bacterium; assembly: GCA_964639585.1. Taxonomy (GTDB): domain Bacteria; phylum Pseudomonadota; class Gammaproteobacteria; order Burkholderiales; family Gallionellaceae; genus PALSA-1006. Next base: position 76,248 of record CAZXDK010000004.1, read on the forward strand.
CAGCGGCACGACAAGCACAGGCCGCGCAACAACTTGATTTGGCTCGCAACCGAACAAAGTACACCATCCTCGCAGCCGAATTTAACGGCGTAATCACCTCGATCAGGTTCGAGACAGGACAGACTGTCGCCGAGGGGCAAGCTGTCGTGACGATTGCCGACCAATCCGAACTGGAGGTGGTTGCCGACCTCCCCGAGGAAATGGCAGATAGCGTAAACACCTTTAGTGCCACGGCAACCCTCCAAGACTCGCAGGGACTTACCCTGCCGCTCAAGTTGAGAGAAATGTCCCCCGCTGCCGCCGCCCAGACAAGAACGTTCCATGCGCGCTTCAGCATCGCAGACAAATCGCCAGCAACCCGGCAGACTCTGCACCTTGGCATGACAGCCAACCTGCACCTGTCCAAAAAGGACGGTGAGCTTGCTGCCGTTCTACCGGCAACTGCTGTTTGGAAAACCGACAGTAAAACCATGGTCTGGCAGGTAGACAACGCCGGGAGCAAGCTCGTCGCGCAACCAGTTGAGGTGCTCCGCTATACGAACGAAGCAGTATTGGTGCGGGGCGTGCCAGATGGAACGAAGGTGGTATCGGCAGGCATTCAAAAGCTCGTCCCCGGCGCTGAAGTCGCTCCCATTGAACGTAGCGCCAGCGGAATAAATCTCGGCATATCTCCCGAACAGGCCTCCATGAAAAACACCTCCGGGAGCCTACTGTGAAGACGGGATTCAACCTCTCCGCTTGGGCCGTCAGGCATCAGGCCATGGTGTTATTCATGATCTTGACGACACTTGTAACTGGCGTGTTCGCGTACATGAAGCTCGGTCGTCTCGAGGATCCGAATTTCAATGTACCCATGATGACGACCGTCTTTATCTGGCCCGGTGCGACGGCACAGGAAGTCCAGGATCAGGTGATGAACCGCATGGAGCGCGCGCTGCGTGAGCTGGATGGTTTTGACCATGTAAAGACATTTTCCCGCCAGGGTTATGGCGCCCTCACATTGCACATGAAGGGCGGCTTACCCGGACAGCAACTTACCGATGCCTGGTATCAGGCGCGCAAAAAGATCTATGACGTTCAGCAGGAGTTTCCAAGAGGCGTGCTCGGCCCTTATTTCAACGACGAGTACAACGATGTCTACATGTCCCTCTATGCGCTGCGCGGGGATGGATTGTCGATGGCGGAACTCCTCGAATATGCGGAGAAAATCAAGAGTGATCTGCAGTCGGTAGCAACGCTGGACAAGGTTGATATCCTCGGCAAGCAGCCGGAAAAAGTCTTCGTCGAACTATCCAGCAAGCGGCTTGCCGCATTGGGGCTGAACCCGCAGGACGTGATGGATGCGCTGGTGCGGCAAAACATGATGAGCCCATCCGGTTCGCTCGACACGCGATCAGACCGGGTATTCGCCCGTGTCGACGGTGCTTTGCACAGCGCTTCAGATGTGGCAAAAGTCAGCATAGCTGCCGACGGACGACTCGTGCGGCTGTCCGATATCGCAACCGTTCGCTCCGGCTACGAAGATCCACAGAGCTATACGATCCGGCACAACGGTCACCCGGTGCTAGTAATCGGCACCACCATGACTGCCAATGCAAACATCCTGAAGGTCGGCGCAGCGGTAGACAAGCGGATGGCCGAGATACAAGCCGATCTACCCGCCGGGATTTCCGTGGAAAAATATGACGACCAACCGAAAGTGGTGGAGGAATCAGTCTGGGAATTTGAGCGCTCATTTTTGGAGGCCCTAGCCATCGTGCTGGCGGTATCCTTCTTCTCGCTGGGGCGTCAGGCAGGCGTGGTGGTGGCGGCCTCAGTGCCGCTGGTGCTAGGCATCGTTCTGGTCGTTATGTATCTGTCCGGCTGGAATCTGGACCGGATTTCGCTCGGCTCGCTCATCATTGCGCTCGGTCTGCTGGTTGACGATGCGATTATCGCCGTGGAGATGATGGTTCTAAAAATAGAGGAAGGATGGGATCGAGCCAAGGCGGCGACTTTTGCCTACACCTCGACAGCCTTCCCGATGCTGACCGGCACCATGGTTACCGTGGCAGGCTTCATGCCGGTTGGTTTCGCCAAGTCCATCTCCGGCGAGTATGCCGGCGGGATATTCTGGGTCGTCGGCGTGGCACTGGTGGCATCGTGGTTCGTCGCGGTCGTCTTCACTCCGTATCTTGGAATGAAATTGCTACCGGCCTCTATGGCGACGGGCGCACACGCCGATCCCTACGATAAACCGGTCTATCACCGCTTGCGCAAATGGGTCGACTGGTGTGTCGGGCAGCGCTGGAAGGTATTGGCGGCGACCGGCATTCTCTTCGTCGTTGCCGGTCTGGGGATGGGGCTGGTGCAACAGCAATTCTTTCCTACAACGGCACGTCCCGAACTGATGGTCGAATTGCGCATGAAGGAGGGAGCCTCTTTCGCGGCGACGCAGGAACAGGTCAAGATATTCGAGAAAGTGCTGGCTAAGGATCAGGATGCCAAGCACTTCACCGCCTATACCGGTGGCGGAGCGCCGCGCTTCTACTTGTCACTGGAGCCTGAACTGCCCAATCCCGGCTACGCCCAGTTTGTCATCATGACACCCAGCATGGAGGCACGGGAGGCCTTGCGCGCCCGCCTGCTCGATTATTTCGCCAAGGACGAGGCACAACCGCTGGTGCGCGGGCGGGTGCTGCGGCTTGAGTTTGGCCCGCCAGTTGGTTTTCCGGTTCAGTTCCGCGTCATCGGCCCCGATCCCGACACCGTGCGGGGCATCGCCTACCAAGTGAGGGACATCGTGCGACAAAGCCCCTTGGTACGCGACACCCAGCTCGACTGGAACGAGCGCGTCCGCACACTGCGAGTCCGCGTCGATCAGGATAAAGCCCGTCTGCTCGGAATAGCATCGGCTGATGTCTCGGCGGCACTGCAAACCGTTCTGTCCGGTGCTCCCGTAACGCAAATCCGCCGGGGCGAAGATTTAATTGATGTCGTAGTGCGCTCCGATGCGCGCGAAAGAAATAAACTGGAAAACTTAGGCGACATCAATTTGTTTTCGCGCACCGGTGCCGTGGTTCCGCTTTCGCAGATCGCCCGTATCGAACCGACCTTTGAGGAACCTGTGCTGTGGCGCTGGAACCGCAATATGGCCATTACAGTGCGAAGCGACCTTGCGGACGGCATTCAGGGCCCTTATGCGACCGAAAAGATTTGGCCGTCGCTCAAGCCGGTGCTCGACAGCCTGCCTACAGGATATCGCATCGAAAAGGGCGGAGCCATCGAGGAGGCTGACAAATCAAACCTCGCCTTGTTGGCAATCTTTCCTGGAATGTTTCTGGTCATGCTGGCATTCCTGATGATGCAGCTACAGAGCTTCTCCAGAATGTTCATGGTCTTCATGACCGCCCCGCTTGGGCTGATCGGCGTGGTACCGGCATTACTGATCTTCCATGCACCGTTCGGCTTCGTGGCGCTGCTGGGGGTAATCGCACTGAGTGGCATGATCATGCGTAACTCGATCATCCTCGTCGACCAGATCGAACGGGACATCGGTTCCGGCACCCCTCCTTGGCAAGCCATTGTGGATGCCACAGTACGGCGTACCCGCCCGGTCGTCCTGACGGCTGCTGCGGCAGTGCTTGCCATGATTCCGCTTTCGCACAGCATCTTCTGGGGCCCTATGGCGATCTCAATCATGGGCGGATTGATCGCAGCGACAGCTCTTACTCTCGGCTTTGTTCCGGCACTTTATGCGGCTTGGTTCAAGGTGAGGCGAACACAATGACTTGGCTTCCAAGGTTGCGCTCAACAACTAATGCGGAGAATTGCCATGAAATTTCAAGGTGAAGTCGAATACACCATTACCACCGGCACCGATGAGACGCTCATTGCCGACATAACCACCCGTTACATCGTAAGCAAGTAGTCGTTTTTATTTTTCATTTTTTAGAAAGGAACTGCCATGCCAGAATCAAAAGTAGTACTTGTTACCGGAGTGTCATCGGGAATCGGCCGCGTAACAGCCCAGAAATTCGCCGAGCGTGGCTGCCAAGTGTTCGGTACGGTGCGCAACATCTCCAAAGCATCTCCGTTGCCGGGCGTGCAACTCGTCGAGATGGATGTGTGCGACAGCGACTCCGTCAAACGTGGAATCCAGTTTGTCATTGAGCGTGCCAAACGCATCGACGTGCTCGTCAACAATGCCGGAGTCGCCATGCTCGGCGCGGCGGAGGAAACGTCGATTGACGAAGCCAAGTGGATGTTCGATACCAATGTGTTCGGCATTCTGCGCACCAGCCAGGCGGTGCTCCCTCACATGCGCACGCAACGCTCCGGCAGAATCATCAACGTCAGCTCGGTGCTGGGTTTTTTGCCCGCCCCCTACATGGGGCTGTATTCGTCCGCCAAGCATGCCGTTGAGGGAATGTCGGAGACGCTGGATCACGAAGTACGCCAGTTCGGAGTCCGCGTATCGCTCGTCGAACCCGGCTTCACCAAGAGTAACCTCGACGCCAATTCGCCCCAAGCAGCCCACAAAATACCGGCATATGACACCGAGCGCGACAGCGTTTCACGCGGAGTTGCCAAGAACGTTGGCACTGCCCCCGAACCGGATGGCGTTGCAAACACCATCGTCAGCGCAGCGCTCGGCTGCTGGCGCATGCGCCATACCCCGAAGGGGCTGGCATCGTTATTGAGCAAGCTGCGCCGCTTCATGCCTGCGGGGCCAGTGGATCAAAGCATCAGAAAATCTTTCGGCCTCAAATAAACTTTTTACCAACCAAGGGGCATCACCATGCAAATCTAAAGAAACAGGAGTTATCGTCTGGTGTGTATTTGGGGCAGGTTGGCTAATAAAGCACTCCCCGAATTTAATCCGCACTCCGCTCAATCAGCATCGCATCCCCGTAACTGAAAAAGCGATATTCGTTCGCCACCGCATGCCGATAAGCCGCCAGCAGTTTATCCATGCCGCCAAAGGCGCACACCAGCATCAGCAGGGTGGAGCGCGGCAGGTGGAAGTTGGTCAGCAGCACATCCACCACCTTGAAGCTGTAGCCGGGAGTGATAAAAATGCGCGTCTCGCCCGAGCCTGCTTTCAGTTCGCCTGCTGCCGCCGCACTTTCCAGTGCACGCAGGCTGGTTGTCCCCACGGCGATCACCCGCCCTCCACTCGCCCGGGCATTGAGGATTGCATCAACCGTCGTTTGGGGAATAGAGTAAAGCTCGCTGTGCATGACGTGCTCTTCTATATATTCGGTGCGCACCGGCTTGAAAGTCCCCGCGCCGACATGCAAGGTGACGCAGGCGATGCTCACTCCTTGGTCGCGCAATGTTTGCAGCATGGCCTCATCGAAATGCAGCCCCGCCGTGGGCGCGGCCACCGCACCCGGTTCGCGCGCAAATACGGTCTGGTAACGCTCATCGTCCGCTGCTTCGGCGGCATGGGTGATATACGGCGGTAGCGGCAAATTCCCGTAGCGTTCCAGCAAAACGGCCACCTCCGCGGCATCCTCAAAACGCAAATGAAAAAACTCGCCCTCGCGCCCCAATATCCGCAGCCACACCTTGCCCGCAATAAGTATCCGGCTATTCGGCTTGGGCGTTTTACTGGCCCGTACCTGCGCCCAAACCTCATGCCCGCCTAATAGCCGTTCAATCAACACCTCGATCTTGCCGCCACTTTCCTTTTCGCCGAACAAACGCGCCTTCAACACGCGCGTGTCATTCAAAACCAGCACATCATGCTCGCGCACCATCCCGCAAAGCTCTGAAAATTGACTATCCCTCAAACCCGCTTCTCCCAGATGCAACAAGCGGCTCGCGCCGCGTTGCACGGGGGGATGTTGTGCAATTAAATGCTCGGGAAGCTCGAAATCAAAATCGTCGGTGCGCATCAATCAAACCGCTCGTTAACAAAAAGTGCGCATTGTAGTTGATGAATCGTACAGTTTCATGGATAATTCGCGGCTTCCCAAAAGCCGGGATGGCGGAATTGGTAGACGCGCTGGACTCAAAATCCAGTTTCTGCGAGGAAGTGGGGGTTCGATTCCCCCTCCCGGCACCAAAAAAAGTTGTACCGCGTGTCAACGCAATATAAAGTCGGCGCGTTATTGGCGCTGACACTGGTAGTGTCATAAACGTTTATCAACTACTAAAATGGAGTCTTAAAAATGAAACTGTTGTCCACTCTGATCGCTGCTGTATTCGCTCTGGTTACTTTCTCTGCCGTTGCTAACGAAGCTCCTGCTGCCGCTCCTGCCAAGACTGAAGCTGCTGCCGCTCCTGCTGCTGCCGCTGAAGCCAAGCCAGCTAAAAAGCACAAAAAGCACAAAAAAGCAAAGAAAGCTGAAGGCGCTGACGCTGCTCCAGCCAAGTAATATCGCCGTATAAAAAAAACAGGCAAGTTCTCGCTTGCCTGTTTTTTTATGTAGTTGTAGTTAATCGTTAACCTGTATCTCAACCCAAAAAATGGAGCTTCACATGAAACTGTTGTCCACTCTGATCGCTGCTGTATTCGCTATTGTTTCTTTCTCTGCTATCGCTAACGAAGCTGCTCCAGCTAAGACTGAAGCAGCTCCAGCTGCTGAGCACGCTGCTGCTCCAGCCAAGAAAGAAGCCAAGAAAGAAGCTAAGAAAGAAGAAAAGAAAGTAGAAAAGAAAGAAGAAGCCAAGCACTAAGTGCCGGCAGTTTTCTCGAAACAAAAAAATGCAGGGGAAACCCTGCATTTTTTATTTAGTTTAGAATTACGCAATGATCTGGAAGCCGAACGTCACCGTTGCCGCGATACTTGAGCAAGAAGGAAAATTCTTGCTGGTAGAAGAGCACACGTCGCAAGGACTGCTATTCAACCAACCTGCCGGGCATCTCGAGCCCAGCGAATCCCTGGTCGCTGGCGTTGTGCGCGAGACGCTGGAAGAGTCGGCTTACGATTTCGAGCCGCAATACCTGACCGGCATCTATCGCTGGCATTCGCAAGCATCGAATACGACTTACCTGAGATTCGCTTTCGGCGGACGTATCCTCGCGCACCACCCGGAACGCCCCTTGGATAAAGGAATCGTGCATGCCGTATGGATGACACCCGACGAAATTCGCGCCACGCAAGCGCGCCACCGCAGCCCGCTGATTCTGCGCTGCGTGGAAGACTATCTGGCGGGCAAGCGCTACTCTCTCGATCTCATCACGCATTATGAGTAACCACCAAGCTCCTACCCTCACCCCAACCCTCTCCCAGAGGGAGAGGGCGCAATCGTGAAGAGCCATCGTAAATCCTGTGTCGTCGTCGGTATGTCCGGCGGCGTGGACTCCTCCGTCACCGCCCTGCTGTTAAAACAACAGGGCTACGAGGTCATCGGCCTGTTCATGAAGAACTGGGAAGATGATGACGACAGCGAATATTGCTCCTCGCGCCAGGACTTGATCGACGCGGTTTCGGTGGCCGACACCATCGGCATTCCCATCGAGGCGGTGAATTTCGCCAAGGAATACAAAGACCGCGTGTTCAGTTATTTTCTGCGCGAATACGAAGCCGGACGCACGCCCAACCCCGACATCCTGTGCAATTCGGAAATCAAATTCAAAGCCTTTCTGGATCACGCCATTCGGCTGGGGGCGGATGCCATCGCCACCGGGCATTACGCGCAGGTGCGCGAAGTGGACGGTTCGTTTCAGTTGCTCAAGGCCGCCGACAACAGCAAAGACCAGAGCTACTTTTTGCACCGGCTGAACCAGCAGCAACTGAGCAAGGCGATGTTCCCGCTGGGGCAACTGCTCAAGTCGCAAGTGCGCGACATCGCGCGCGAACACAATCTGTCCAACCACGCGAAAAAAGACAGCACCGGCATTTGCTTCATCGGCGAGCGCCCGTTCCGCGAATTTTTGAACCGCTACCTGCCGACGAAACCCGGCGATATGGTCACGCCGGATAACAAAATCGTAGGGCAACATATCGGGCTGTCGTTTTACACCATCGGTCAGAGACAAGGACTGGGCATCGGCGGGTCGCGCGACTCCACCGATGAACCTTGGTTTGTCGCCAGCAAGGACATGGCGCGCAATCGCCTGATCGTGGTGCAGGGGCACGATCACCCCGCCCTGCTCAGCCCGCACCTGAGCGCGCTCGACCTGCACTGGATTGCAGGCCACGCCGCCGACACGAGCAAACCCTACGCGGCCAAGACGCGCTATCGTCAGGCCGATGCGGCCTGCCGCATTGAACTAAACGAAGCGCAGCATGCCCGCTTTACCTTTGACGAAGCGCAATGGGCGGTTACGCCGGGGCAGTCTGTCGTGATTTACGACGGTGAAGTTTGTCTCGGCGGCGGAATCATAGAATAACCATCCGCATGATTGATTCGGCACCCGAAAAAACAACTTTGTCGGATGCCGAAGAGCGATGTTTAGAAATTATATTGCGCTGACACGTACAAGGAGCTTGTATCCGAAGCATAGGTTTGATAACCCGCCCTAACTCCGATTTCTTTGGTAACGTCATACTGTGCACCTAACCCGTAAACCAAACTGCTGGTCGCGGCAGAGTATGCGGGACACGAAACGCGGGCATAGACACCCGTACCAGAGCAGGAAAGAGAAGCATTGCTTTTCGCGAATCCCAGTTTGCCGAATACGGAAAGATTTTCTACAACTTTGGTTGGGAATGTGCCAACAACGTTTACGCCGATGCTAGACAGGGAAATTTTGCTGTCCAATGTTCCGCTGCTGTTGGAAATTGAATAAGCCGCAACATCACCCAACTTTGTATACTGGCCTTCAACCGACAAAACTTGATCTAGCTTGTAACCTACATATACGCCTGTTGAGGTCATCGAATTGTAGCTGCTAACAGTCGTGGAGCCAAACATCACTCCCGCATAAATAGGCGAACTACCGGCAAAAGCCGGCGCTGAAACAACAGAACACAGTAGTGCGGTAGCGATAATTTTTTTCATTTTTAAGCCTTGTGGTTTTGATAATGTTGAGTAAGGCTTGGATTGTGAGTTTTCCACACGCTTTACTTGTGCATGTATGCGCCCTGATTTGTATCAACGGTAATCGCACTCAGCTTCTGTCCACTGTCGCCAAAGGCTAGCACTCCTTCCCCTGCATATGGGCATACTATATATATGATGCCGTCCGCCATAAAGACTCCAACAAGAGGAATAAGATTTGTGTTATCTGCTTTGGCCTGACAATCCTTGGAATGTCCGATGAGATTTTCAACCTGATTTCTCGACATTCCGATTTCCAGTTTGGAAAATTTACTCCCTTTGGCCGGGGTTCCAACAACTCCAGATGGAGTTGCGCAACCCGCAAAAAATATCGACACCACCACCGCAACAACAATTTTCTTCATAGTCATTTCCCTGTGTAATTATCAAGTGAGCAAATAAAACGGGGGCGAATATACGCCAGGGGGGGGGGGGTACTGTCAAGCTCAAACCTTGGTCAATAACCAGTGAGCGTGGCGCATCCCATGCACCCAAAGTCAGGTTTGGTGGGCGCATTTTTTAGTTCAGTGCGGCAGGTTGGGCTGACTGAAATGATGGCCAGAAATGAATTCGCATTTCGAAAACTCCTACGCCAACAGGTTCTCCATCTCCAAAGTTGCCATCCTCGGCGCGGTCGCTCCGTACCAGCACACGACACATAGCTTGCCTATCTCTTAGTCCGGCAAACCAATCATCGAACACTGCCGTTGCTTGAATAGAAATCAGGTAGCCAAGTGTGTTTGTAGAATGCGGTAACAACCGCTAAAATAAAACTCATGAGACTATCAATAGAATCAACCAATCAGGCCGCCAATATCATATCCAGCCATTATGGTTCGGATGTTAAAGTCTGGCTGTTCGGCTCTCGTGTGGATGACACCAAACGTGGTGGCGATGTTGATATTTTCGTGGAGTCCGCCAGCGCGGATGTGATGAAACAGATGCGATGCAAGGTTGAGTTAACCGAGCATTTCGATTTGAAGGTGGACGTCATTGTGGGTAAGGGTGATAAGCCTATTCATACCATCGCCAAAACGACAGGAGTGCGGATTAAATGAGCGAAAACCTAAAGCTTTTGAAGACGAAGCTGACGCACTTGTCGCGCATGCAAGAAGACCTTGAGTATTCTGTTGGCAAAATGGTTCGTCCACTTTCTGTTATTCAATCTGGCAATGCTGATTCTTTGACGCCAGAGGAGCGTGAAACCATTTCGGCTTTCACCGGTCGTTTTGCGGATTTTCAAGAACATCTAAGCAAAACGATGAAAACTATCGCGATTGAGGAAGAAAGTGACACCAGTCCATTTGGCGCCGTCTTGGCGCTCATGGAAAAACTGGGGGTGCTTGATGATGTTAGCCATTGGAAGGCGGTTCGCGAACTTCGCAATTGTATTAATCACGAATATGAAGATGATCCGGGCAAACTTTGTTTAGTGCTGGGCAGTATGGTTGATAATTCGCCATTCTTGTTTAATGTGTTTGGGAGAATGCAAAAATTTGTTGCGGAAACATATGGGGTTTAGTTCACTGGCGGTTAAAATAGCGTCCGCTAATTTTTAACTTCACTCGCCATGCCCCTGACTATACTCACCGCCCTCTCTCCTCTCGATGGCCGCTACAGCAATAAAGTAGACGGCCTGCGCAAGCATTTCAGCGAATTCGGTTTGATCCGCTATCGCGTGCTGATCGAAATCGAGTGGCTCAAGGCACTTAGCGCCGAACCGAGCATCCCTGAAATCAAGCCGTTCTCCGCCGCCACCATCGCGCAACTGGATCAGCTCGCCGCGCAATTCAGCGAGGCGGATGCGGAGCAGATCAAAACCATCGAGAAGCGCACCAACCACGACGTGAAGGCCATCGAATATTGGCTGCGCGACAAACTTGCATCCAATCCCGAAACCGCAGGCGTACTCGAATTCATCCACTTCGCCTGCACCTCGGAAGACATCAACAACCTGAGCCACGCGCTGATGCTTAAGCATGGCCGCGCCGAAGTGATGCTGCCCGCGCTGGATAGCGTCATCGCCCGTTTGCGCGACTTGGCGCACCAACTGGCCGACCTGCCCATGCTGTGCCGCACCCACGGTCAGACCGCGACGCCCAGCACGCTGGGCAAGGAAATGGCCAACGTTGTGTACCGCTTGCAGCGCGCGCGCACGGCCATAGCCGGTGTCGAGATTCTGGGCAAAATCAATGGCGCGGTCGGCAACTACAACGCGCATTTGTCGGCCTACCCCAACACCGATTGGGAAAGCTTCGCGCAGCGCTTCGTCAGCGCGCGCGGCATCACCTT
>CAZXDK010000005.1:0-69773 GCA_964639585.1 uncultured Gallionellaceae bacterium
TTTAACCAAAGTAACACCTCGCTGAATAGCCTGGGGTTGTTGGGTCGATTACGTTCAACTTTGATGTGAGGGCTAAAAATCTATGAGCCTAACCTTTTCCCTGACGTAATAGATTTCGTGTTGAGTTGTTATTTACCCGGAAGTTTATCGACAATGGACTTGAATACATCCATAAGTTTGCCGTCCTTATTAAATTGCTCAAAATATTCATGTGCTGGACTTGCGTGATTTCCCTTGCCATCAAAAATTCTTATCGGGTTATCACCAAAGTTTTTGATGGCAGTCTTTAATAGTCTCGTTCGCATATCCGCGCTCTCATCAATAGACTCGCGCTTAAACCCTTCAAATGCCATAGCAGACGCGGCTTTGTAAGCATAGTCTTCGCGGAGTCTTATGTTGTAACCATATTGTTTGGCGGCAAACCAAGCCAGCCAGATGATCGGCGCTGTTAAAGGTACTCTGAATAATAGGTCATCCCAGCGGTGCTCGGACAGTGAGGGGCTAATAAGAAAAACAGCCATGAGAATTAAACAAACCAGCGAACCCACAAAAACCCGTTCCCATAACTCTATTGATGACTTGAGTTCCTCTTTGCGCGCAACAAATGAACCAGCCATCCCTGCTCGATTAGTATCACCGAGAATGTCGGATACTTGTTGACGATAGTTTTCAAATTCTAGAAACAATTTTTTTTGAGTAATTACATTTTGCTCTAGCTCACTCTTTAAGCTTAAGAATGAGCCAGTAAGTTCCTTTATGGTCCCGTCGTAAGTGGTGATGTTAAAAGCTGAGGCTTCAAGTTGTGTATTAGCAGTTTGCGATTTGCTAAGCAATACATCGATAGCGGCCTTTGCTTGAGATGCGTTTAATGAGTCCGAATTAGCTTGGTTGAGAAGCTGAGTTAATGTTGCGTGATGCTGCTTTATGTTTTCATAGAGAACATTCGCATCTTTTATTTGCGAAGTGGCTCTAGCAAGTTGCTCTGCCAGTGCCGTTATCACGTCTTGTTGATTGCCACTCTTGCCTGCTTCACTAAGCCAACGACTAAGGATGCCTTGTATGGCATCCAATATGGATAAAAAACCAGGGATATGGGGTATCGGGTTCGCAGGTACATGCTGAGTTACATAAGCACGAATACTTGTTAGGTGAGGAAGAATGGTACTTCTTGAAATGGGGCTAGGCTCATAATCATTAATCGTTACTAAATATGCAGCGGTTTCACACAAGCCACCCAACGCATTCGTAATGGATTGCTTGGTAAGGCCTGGATAGCCATGGGGGGTTAAATCCTCTGGGACGGTTGAAATTTTTTCCCAGATGTCTTTAATCTGCTCTAGTTGCAACTGAATATCATTTTGCATTTTGTATTCCCCAATACAGCATTTCTGAAATCACAAGCGTCTGATAGATAAATTTCCCCGTCCAAGTAACACGGGAGTCTATAAATAAATCCTCGCAAACACTACCAGCAAACTCCTCCCACCACCACCCCCAAAAATATCTAGACCTCCCCCTAAACCGGTAACCCCCTCCCATCCACCACCCTTCTCAACACAAAACTAGAATGCACCCCCGTCACGCCCTTGATCCGCGTAATGCGGTTGAGCAGCAGCTCCTGATAGCCATCCATATCTTTCACCACCACCTTGAGCTGGTAGTCGGCGGCTTGGCCGGTAATCAGCAGGCATTCCATCACTTCGGGAATCTCGCTGATCTGCGCTTCAAAATTCTTGAAGCGTTCCGGGGTGTGCTGATCCATGGAGATATGGATCAAGGCCATCAGCGACAACCCCAGCGCCTTGGCGTCGAGCATGGCGCGGTAGCCGACGATGATGCCGGACTCTTCCAGCGCGCGCACTCTGCGCAAGCAGGGCGAAGGCGAAAGGCCGATGCGGTCGGCCAAGTCCTGATTGCTGATGCGTCCGTCCTGCTGTAGCAGGGCGAGAATCTGCTTATCGTAGTTATCCAATTCCATTAAATTTCTCAACTTTCAATTTATTGGCAACTATTTTGAGAATATCAATTAATTACGGCAATAATCTATCAAATATTGAGAAATTTGCACAGCAATACGCAATCAAATGCCGTCCTTCCCTGTCTAAAATGGCGTTCAACCATATACCGTCGTACTTATACATTTTGACTTGTGCGGAAGTCATACGCAGGGCGGCCTTTACCTCACTTTGTATAAAGGGGGGGAGGGGGGATTTGCAAAAGCGGGCATTTGCGCTTAGATTTCAAATCCCCCTCTTTCCCCCTTTGCAAAGGAGGATGTGGCGAGTCATTGCTTATGCCGGAAGTGATTAACTATTTAGAGAGAGATGCATCTATGCCAACAGTAAAGCAAACATGGAACGCCGTAGATTACGCGAAAAACTCTTCGGCTCAGTTGCAGTGGGCACAGGGGCTGATGTCAAAGCTCGCATTGCGCGGCAACGAGACCGTGCTCGATATCGGCTGCGGCGATGGCAAGGTCAGCGCGCAGTTGGCGCAGGCGCTCGAAAACGGAAGCGTTCTCGGCATTGATCTGTCTGCAGACATGATTCAACTTGCCGCACAACAATATCCCCGCACGCAGCATCCCAATTTGTCGTTTCTGCAAATGGATGCGGCAGACATCTGTCTTGCCGGAAGATTCGACATCGCTTTTTCAAACGCGACCCTGCATTGGGTGCACGACCACGCCGCAGTGCTGCGTGGTGTGCATGGTGCGCTCAATACCGGCGGAAAAATATTATTTCAAATGGGCGGACGGGGAGATGTGGCCGAAGTATTGAGCGCCTTCAAGGAGGTTACGCAGCAAGCAAAGTGGCTACCGTATTTTGCAGGCTTCACCTCGCCGTATCATTTTTACGGGCCGGAAGAGTATGAAGTGTGGTTATCGGAAAGCGGCTTTCGCTTGCGGCGCGCCGAACTCATTGCAAAAGATATGCAGCATCGCGGGGTGGAAGGTCTCACTGGCTGGTTGCGGACAACTTGGTTCCCCTATACAAACTGCTTGCCGGGTGAATTCCGTGATGAGTTTATTGGGGAGGTTGTGAAAATTTATACCGCAGCAAACCCGATTGATGCTGCGGGTAACTCGCACGTCAAAATGGTGCACATGGAAGTTGAGGCAGTCGCACTCCAGCGATAATGGAAGAACAAGGTAAATCGATTTCTGCGGCATGTCTGTCGTGATGACGGAAGGGCATCCGTGACAAATCCCTCCGACACATATTAATCCTTGCGATCATGCGGATTTTCATTAATCCACAAGCACAATAAACAAAATCCTTTCGCTCTTGCGGATTGGTTGCAAAAATAACAAAGAAAGTGCAATAATCCTTACGATTGAGAGGATTATTATATGAAGATACCAATTAAAAACTCATCTGCGATTGGCGAGATAGTTCGCGCAACTCGTAAAGTGCAAGGCATCCGACAGGATGATGCCGCCGGTAGTATCGGGGTCAGCGAAAATTTCCTCGGCAAAGTTGAACGTGGCAGCGATTCTGTGCAGTGGGGCAAGTTATTCCAGGTTATGGAAGGTTTGGGGATACGCGTCATTCTCGACGTGCCGGACGATGTCGCCAGTCAAATGTTCTCCCGGTCAACCAAGAAAGACAAGCCATGAGCGAGCGCGCGTTACTGGCATCAATCAATGGCGAACCGGTTGGCACGCTACAGAATGTGAATGGCATCTGGGCCTTCCGCTATACCGATGCATGGCTAAATAATCCGCATCGTTTTGCACTGAGCCCGCACCTTCCATTGCAGGCAAATGCACTACTAGATCTCTCAACCCAACGCCCGGTGCAATGGTATTTCGACAACCTATTGCCCGAAGAAAATCAGCGCGTACTGTTAGCAGATGATGCGCACATCGACGCTGCGGATGCATTCGGTTTGCTTGGCTATTACGGTGCCGAGTCGGCAGGCTCCCTTACCTTGCTGCCATCAGATGCCAACGCTCAAGGTTTAGAGGCATTACGCCCACTGCCTGACGAGGAATTAAATAACCGAATTCGCCAACTGCCAAGGGCGCCCCTAACCCATGCTGCCATCAAGCGAATGTCGCATGCAGGTGCTCAACACAAACTTGCCGTCGTATTACAAGGCGGCGATTTATTTGAGCCCGCAGGTCCCACGCCGTCGACCCACATCCTGAAGCCAGATCACCATGATACGGACTATCCGCATTCAGTCGCAAACGAATGGTTTGTTATGCGCCTAGCTAAAAACTTGGGGCTGGATGTTCCCAGCGTACACCGCCGTTATGTACCGGCACCTGTGTACATCATTGATCGCTTTGACCGCGTGCAAGATGTGCAAGGTTGGCAGCGTCTCCATGTCATTGATGCCTGCCAGTTGCTCGGACTTGATCGTAGTTTTAAATACAGCCAGGGCAGCATGGAAAGTCTGGCGGCGCTGGCTAATGCCTGCCGCAGCCCAGCTGTAGCGCGCACTCGACTTTTCAGTTGGCTAGTATTCAACGTGCTGGTCGGCAATACCGATGCCCATTTGAAAAATTTGAGCTTCATGGTTTCACATGATGGAATTCAATTGGCCCCCCACTATGACCTACTTAGCACGGCTTGTTATGAAACTCGTGCCTTCGACAAGAATGGATGGCCTGATCAAACTCAGCTGGCATGGCCAATTTTGGGCGCGCGCCATATCTCCGACATTGATCGCTCATTGTTGATTCAGGTGGGTGCCGCTTTAAGCATCGCAAAATCAACTGCCGAACGGCTGCTGGATAATCTTAGTGGACGCATCGTGAGCAAAACTGAATCGCTGTATACCGAAGTCGAATCCGAGAACGCCGCATTGATCCAGCAGAGGCCTGAACTTGCTGCTACGCTGGCCGGAGAATCTCGTTGCCTCCGAGCCATTCACTATGCCGTGATCAAAGAGATGGCAGGCAAGTTGAGTCATTGATCGGTGTCAACATGGCCCGCACCTCTGCGTCGAAAGACATACAAGTGGCTTCTCTATTTCAATAGCCGAACGCTACCGCAGGCAAAATAATCAACGGAAATTCCTGATAAGATGCGGCACAGGCAATGGGGGCTTGCAGATTTTCGCACCCGCCTTTAGTGGCTAGTGTGCGTTGCAGAGAATCGAATTGATACGGGGTTTCACTCCCCAACAAACAAAAAAGCCTGCCATTTTTCGACAGGCTTTTTTTGTTTGTACGCGAAGTGGGGAGAGTTGAATCCCTGTCCGCGACGGACGGGGGCGAACGGGGAATTCGAGCAGCACTGCGGCGAGCCCGTGAACGCCTATATCGCTCTTGGGGGCGACAAGCAAATCGGCGCGATAGCCGGGCAGTTCATGCCACGACTATTGCGTTTCGTCGCAAATCAATGCCGAGGCAATAGCGAGTTCTTTACCATGCGTGTTGTGTTCAACCGTACATGCGAGCAAATTATGATGACCCCCGGATTTTTGATGATGCGGCTATTGGCGCTGAGCGCCGCCCCGGCCATTGCAAGGGAAACCAGTCTTGATGTCAGCGCTTGCATTGCGCGCAAAGCGTCGCATATCGCTTTGCTGCGCGCGGGTTTGTCGGCGAAATTTCAGGTGGGCGAATAGCGTGAAATTTTTGTTCCTGTTGTTTTTGTCGGGTCTCGGCGTGTCAGCCCATGCGGAGCAACCGCGCGGCTCCTGGGATGGTGCGCTGTATGGCTATTTCAACACGATGGCGGTGCGCGAGGACAGCGTGCTGAATCCGGCCAATGTCCTCGCGCAATTGCCGGATCGAACCGGGGTGGTCGAGGCGCGTTTTAACCTGAAAGCTGAAAACGAGGCGCTACGGTTTTCCGCGCGCCCTATATTGCTGGCGCAGCAAGCGCGCACGCCGCTGGAAATCAGGCAGCAACAGGAAAGTTATTTGAGCCAGTGGCAGCTACGCTGGAAGGCGAATGACACGCTGACGTTGAGCGGTGGACGCGAATTGTTGAATTGGGGGGCGGCGCAATTCCGCTCGCCGTCCAGTCCGTTCTATTTCAACAATGGGCGCAGCAATCCGATGGCGGAACTATCGGGCATGGATGCGTTGCGCTTATCCTGGTCGCCCTTGGTCAGCACTTCCGTGTATATGGCGCGCATCGCCGGTTCTGGTCATGGTCACGCCCATCCCGACCCGTGGGCGGACGGCTGGTTGATAAAAGCTGACTGGCGCGGCGATGAAACCGCAGTGGGGCTGGTTGTGGCAAAGTCGGTGCAGCAAGCCGTTTTTCTTGGCGGGCATGCACAGCGGATGGTGGGGGATGAATGGTTGTTGTACGGCGAGTTCGGGTCATCTGCGTTGCGCGACGTGTTGATCTCTCCTGCCGATGTGAACCGGCCGTTTGCAATTGCCGCCGAAACGCCACGGAAAACCGATGGGCTGGCGGGGGTGGCTTACACTTTCGCGGGCGGACAAAATCTTGCCGCGGAATATCTGCGCTATAACCACGGCTACGATGCGGCCGAAAATCGCGCTTATTTCGCCCGCGCCAACATTGCCGGCGGCAATTTTCCTGCGGGTATTCCGACATTGGCGATGGCCTTGAATTCGGCGCCGCCGCTGTTGGGGCGCGATTACCTGCATCTGGTGTGGCAAAGCAGCCCGATGGATAGCGCCGGCTTTGCACGCTTGATGGTCACGCATAATCTGACCGACGGCAGCAACGAATTGGCGGCTTACGGCGAATATACGGTAAACACGCAGCTGAATATATTTGCGCTGACCATGGTGACGACCGGCGGTGCGCAACGCGAATTTGCGCGGCTGTTTAATCGGGTGTTCACGGCTGGCGTGAAAGTGGTATTGCCGTGACAGGTATTTTCCCGCCGATTAAGTTCATTTTCATTCACAATCCGGAACAACTTAAGGATAAAAATTTGCGCTAATCTGTGTGCCGTCTTGGGGGAATTAAATATGCGCAACAACCTCATCATCTCGACTCTATCCTCTATCCTGTTCAATGCGGCGATAGCCGGGTTGTTGACGGTCATCGGCTTCGAAGAAAATTTCTGGATCAACTTCGTGTTCTCGCAATGCATAGGGTTGTCCATTTACGCCATCAATGCCACGGTGATGTGCCATATCGCAGACAAACGGCGGCGCATGATGATCCTGACGCTTACCTTTCCCGGCAGTATTTTCCTGGGGGTGACGCTGGGCGCGTGGATCACCGGGGTAGGCGACTGGAGCGAGCCGCAGGCATGGGTTGCCGTGGTGATAGGTCTGTTCTTCGGCGGCATCGGCGGCATCACGTATTTTTTGAGCGAGCGTATCGGGAGGCTCGATGCCGAGGTGAAACAGCGGCGCATGAACGAAGTGGAAAGCGAGAAGCGCCAGTTCGAAGCGCATCTTAAATTGCTGCAAGCGCAGATCGAACCCCATTTTTTGTTTAACACGCTGGCCAACGTGAGCAGCCTGATCGAACCTGATCCAGCCATGGCGCGCCGCCTGTTGGAGCGCTTGATCGACTGGCTGCGTATCGCGTTGGCCAGGGCGCGCAGCGACAGTGCGACGCTGGGCGATGAACTGGATATGCTGGAAAATTATTTGCAGATACTGAAGATACGTTTCGGCGAACGGCTGCGCTGGGATGTTCAGGCCGCGGATGAAACGCGTCGCATCATCTTCCCGCCTATGCTGCTGCAACCGCTGGTGGAAAATGCGCTGCGGCATGGCATCGAGCCCAAACTGGGCGGTGGCAGCTTGCGCATCAACGCGCAAGCCGATGCGGAAAAATTAACGGTGGCGGTGCACGACGATGGCGTTGGTTTTGATGCGGACGCGCAATATGGCGCGGGATTGGAGAATGTATGGGCGCGGCTGGCCGCACTCTATGGCGCGGCAGGCAAGATGACCCTGGAAAATAATTCCGATGGCGGGCTAACGGTGATGCTGGAGATTCCGCGATGCGCGCCCTGATCGCCGATGACGAGCGCAATCTGACGGCGGATTTGCAGCGGCGCCTGACGCGCTTGTGGCCGGAGCTGGAAATCGCCGGCGTGGTGCACGATGGCGTCGCGGCGCAGCACGCGCTCACCTCATTGATGCCGGATATTGCCTTCCTCGATATTCGTATGCCGGGGATGAGCGGGCTGGATGCGGCGCGTGCCGCACCCGCAAACTGCCGCCTGGTATTCGTCACCGCTTACGACGATCACGCGGTCGAGGCTTTCGAGCGGGCGGCGGTGGACTACCTGCTCAAGCCCGTAAGCGACGAACGGCTGGCGCGTTGCGTGGCTAGGCTGCAAGCGGCGCAAGTCGCGGCAGCGCAGGATTTGATGGCGCAACTGCAACAGTTTTTGCAGAAAACCGAGGGCGATAAACCCGTCCCCTTGCGATGGATACGCGCCCAGGTCGGGCAAGCCGTGCGCATGGTTGCCGTGGAGGAGGTCTGTTACTTTCAATCTGCCGACAAATACACGGCGGTCTATACGCGCGATGCCGAGCTGCTGTTGCGCACCCCTGTCAAAGACTTGATAGAACAACTCGATGCCGAACACTTCTGGCAAGTGCATCGCGGCACGCTGGTGAATGCGCGGCAAATCGTTGCTGCGCATCATGACTTGTTGGGCAAGGTCA
This sequence comes from uncultured Gallionellaceae bacterium, assembly GCA_964639585.1. Classification (GTDB taxonomy): domain Bacteria; phylum Pseudomonadota; class Gammaproteobacteria; order Burkholderiales; family Gallionellaceae; genus PALSA-1006. The sequence continues at coordinate 8,579 of CAZXDK010000005.1, forward strand.
CGCTGACGTTGCGCGACAGGCCGGAAAAGCTGGCGGTGAGCCGCAGCTATGCGCACTTGTTCCGGCAGATGTGAATTTATTTCCGCGACACCGTATTTCCTTGCGCCTATCGACTTTGCCGGTGCGGATGCGAGGATAAGCGCGCATGCGCCGATGACCCGGGTGTTTTGGCAAAGGAGGGCGTAGTAAAGATTTAACACAAGACGGTTAGGCTTTGGACTTTCGCGAAAAACAAGGAGAAAAACATGACGTTGTTATCGGCATCCGAGTTTGACGAGTGCAATATCAAAAACCGCAGGCCAACCCGGCTTAGCCTGGAAATGCTGTTGCGTGCGAAGAAAAAAGAAACTGATGCGGTCGAAGCGGCAGCGCGGGAGGCTGCGGATGCCACCCGCCTTCCCGTGCTTAACCCGGCTTGGGGCGTCTAAGCGAAAGTAGTTGCCCGGCAGTCGTGGCGGCTTGCGCCGGTGGTGAATTTGCACCCGCCGTCCTGTCGGCGTTTGCCGGACTCATTTGGTGAGCGCCGGGAAAATAAAAAAGCGCATCATCTCTGATGCGCTTTTTTTATTGCCGCGAGGTGGTCAGGCTTTGTGTGCTTGAGCAGCCTGACGGCGCGCGAAGTCAGTCAAACGCAGTACTTTGGCCGAAGAAAACAGGCCGCGCAGGTGATGTTCTTTACCCTCTTTGTTATCCAGCACGGGCAGGTGAGTGCGCCCGGTTCTTTGGAACGCGTCCAATACGGCTTGAACGTTGACAGTCTCGACATTTTTCATTTCCACGCTAACCCAGTCGGAAATCTTTTCCATGATGTCTTGCACTTTAATATCTTTATGGGTGACGCCGCGATCCGCAAAACCAACGCTCTGCAAGTAACGCATGGGTTTCTCGCCCATAATGTCGTAGGAGGTGATCATGCCCTGGATATTTTCCGATGAGTCGTCGATCACGAACCCGATACGCAGGCCGGCGACCTTCATTTTTTGCAGGGCTTCGTCTATGGTGTCTTCGGGGTTGACTTTGAACAATGCGCGCATCCTGAAGTCTGTCATCACAGAAACCGCCGGATCATTTAATTCGACTTGCCAAGGATCGTTACTGGGAACCAGTATGTTTGAAACCTGCGAAAAAGTATGCAACGTATTTGGTTTTTGATGTCCCATTGTATCCTCCGTCCCGTTGGGTGGTTTAGTTATTTAGCGGGCGAATTATAACGCCTTAACCATTTTCCGTCAGTACGACTTTCCATTTGATCGGATAACAATTGTTTTTTATCTTCGTCCGTTGGGGAAGCGGCCATATTCAAAATATTTCTAAATAATTCGTCGCACCGGCGCAGGCCGGTGCCCCGCAAATATTAGAGATGCCCTTCAGTCTTCTTCGTCGATATATTTTTCCCGTGGCGGATTGCCGTCGTACACCAGGCTTTGCCGGCGTGCAAGGTAGAAGTCGCGGATGAAAGCGTAACGGTCGGCGACATCGTCCAGTGTTTTCTCATGCTCGATCAGCCCCGCGCGGGTCTTGATTTTGTCGGTGACATACAAGCTGTTGCGCACCGGCACGTTTTGGATGCGGGGGATGACCGAGCTGAAACTATCCGCGCCGAGTCCGACGCCATCGCGCACTGAGCTGGGGCCGAAGAAGGGCAGCACCAGGTAAGGGCCGCTTGCGACGCCCCAATAGCCGAGCGTTTGGCCGAAATCTTCGTTGTGTTTTTCCAGGCGACCGGTCACGTTGAGGAAGCCGAATATTCCGAACGTGCTGTTAAACAGCACCCGGCTGCCATCGGAAGCGGCCTGTTTGAATTTGAGTTGCAGCAAGTCGTTCAGGGTGATATTCACGTCGTCCAGATTGGAGAAAAAATTTTTCAGCAGGACTCTGACGACATCCGGCAAGACGGCGTTGTAGCCCTGGGCTACCGGTTTGAGCACATTCCGGTCAAGCGCATCGTTAAATTTGAAGGCCCTGCGGTTGTACGATTCGTAGGGGTCTTTCGGGTTGCCGTTGGGGGTGGAAGCGCAACCGGTTAACAATAAAGCAGAAATGAACAGGAAGATGAATTTCATGCTGCGTAACCCGGTCATCATACGTGCATGTCATGCTGGCGCAGCGGGGGCGCCAAATCGGCGGTGAAAAAATGGAAGCTGCCATTTTTTCGCTCGGCAAAATAGCGTTGCAAGGTGAATTTCACCGGGCGGAAAGCGAGCGTGTCCCAGGGGATTTGCTCTTCTGTGAAAAGCTCGACTTCCAGGCTTTCTATTCCCGGCGAAAAATCCAGATCGAGCAGACGCGCGCGAAACAACAAATGCACCTGGTTGATATAGGGCAGGTTGTGCAAGGAATACAGCTCGCCGATGGCGATTCTGGCGTTGGCTTCTTCCAGCGTTTCGCGGATGGCGGCTTCGGCGCTGGTCTCGCCGTTTTCCATGAACCCGGCCGGTAAAGTCCACAAGCCGTGGCGCGGTTCGATGGCGCGGCGGCAGAGCAAGATACGCCCGTCTTCCCATTCCGGGATGGCGCCCACGATGAGTTTCGGATTTTGGTAATGGATGGTGGTGCAGACCGTGCAGACATGGCGCTCACGATGGTCATCCTGCGGCATGCGCAGTTCGACCGGAGCGCCGCAGTCAGGGCAAAACTTCAAGGGCGGTCTCCGCTTGGCGGAACCGCACTTGCGGCCGGAGCAGGCTTGAGCAACTGTTTTTCCGCTGCGGGCGTCTGGCCGCTTGGGAGAGAGTTCCGGTTTAGCACGCGCTGCGCGTCGTCGCGCAGATCGTTCATGCCCATCGCGCCGTAGGCTTGCACCATGATCTGCAATGCCTCACGCGTTTGCGGCGTTTGCGGGTAATCGACCAATACATTCTTGGCCCTGTTGGCCGCCGCGACATAAGCGCCGCGCCGCAGATAATAACTGGCGATATGGATATCCGATCCGGCCAGCGTGTTGAGCAGATACTGCATGCGCAGCCTGGCATCCGGCGTGTATGGGCTGTCCGGGTAGCGCGTCACTAATTCCTTGAACGTATCGAATGAATCGCGCAGCGATTTCGGGTCGCGTTCAGCCGGGTCCTGGTTGGTGAGCGAGTTGATGACACCGCCCAAATTCTCATCGAAATTGATCAGCCCTTTCAGGTAATACATATAGTCGATATGGCTGTTGTTGGGGTATTGTTTGATGAAGCGCTCAATCGCGCTGAGCGCCGGAGCGGGCTCGCCCTGTTTGTAATAGGCGTAGGCGATCTCCATTTGCGCTTGCTGCGCGTAGCGGCCATAAGGGTAGCGCGATTGCAGCTTCTCGAATTTTTTCACCGCCTGCTCGAAGTTGTGATCTTCCAACGACGCCATCGCCTGGGAATAAAGTTCTTCGGCGGAATATTTCTTGTCTTCCGGCGTGGAACTGCATGCAACTAACGTGAGCAAGAGAAAAACGTATAAACTATGGCGCATGACCGAACCCAAAAAAAATTTCCCGGATTATAGCAAAGATACCCCCGCCGACTCGCTTGGTGTTCTCCTGTGTGATGACGATGCTGAAGCCGATCTCGATGCCGTTGCGCTGCCCGATGTTCCCTCGCCGCTGAGTTTCAAGGTGCCGCTCGAATACGGCGGCCTGCGCCTGGATCAGGCGTTGGCCAAGCTGCTGCCGGAGTATTCGCGCAGCCGTTTGCAGGACTGGGTGGCGCAGGGACAAGCCACCGTGAACGGCGCGGCGGCGACCTCCAAACAAAAAGTGTGGGGAGGTGAGATGCTTGATGTGACCCCGCAAAGCAATCCCGCCGACCAGCCGTATCAAGCCGAGGACATCGCGCTCGACATCGTTTATGAGGACGACAGCATCATCGTCATCAACAAACCGGTCGGGCTGGTGGTGCATCCCGGCAGCGGCAATTGGCAGGGCACCTTGCTGAATGCCTTGCTGCACCACGATCCGGCGTTGAATGAGGTGCCGCGCGCGGGCATCGTGCACCGCTTGGATAAAGACACCAGCGGCTTGCTGGTGGTCGCCAGAACACTCACCGCGCAAACCGCGCTGGTGCGCCAGTTGCAGGAACGCAGTGTGCGCCGCGAGTACCTGGCCTTGGCGCACGGCGAAATCGGGCGCGGGGGCAGGGTGGATCAGCCTATCGACCGACATCCCTCGCAACGCACCAAGATGGCCGTGGTGGAAGGCGGCAAGCCCGCCGTCACGCATTACGCCATCGTCGAATCGTTCCCCGGCTGCACCCTGTTGCGCTGCAAACTGGAAACCGGACGCACGCACCAGATCCGCGTGCACATGGCCTACCTGCATCATCCCCTGGTGGGCGACCACATCTACATCAAAGGCGCGCAGAAATGTCCGCCGGCCATGCGCGCCACCTTGCTGGGATTTCCGCGCCAAGCCTTGCATGCCGAGCGTTTGGGGCTGGAGCATCCTGCAACGGGCGAGTGGGTGGAGTGGCAGCGCGATATGCCGGACGATATGCGGCAGTTGTTGGCAACGATCCGGGAGATCGCGCGTGAACTTGCTTGACCATTGCATCGTTCCCGACTGGCCCGCGCCCGGAAATGTGCGCGCCGTGCAGACCACGCGCGTCGGCGGCGTGAGCGTTGCGCCTTATGCCAGCTTTAATCTGGGCGACCACGTAAGCGATGCGCCGCAAGCCGTGGCGCGCAACCGGCAGTTGCTCTCGGCGTTGATGCCGAGCGAGCCGGTGTGGTTGCAGCAAGTGCACGGCACGGTGGTCGCCGATGCGGACAGCGCGGGCTGTGTGGTTAGTGCGGATGCCAGCGTGGCGCGCCAGCGCGGTTCGGTCTGTGTGGTGATGACGGCGGATTGTTTGCCCGTGTTGCTGTGCGACGAAGCGGGGGCTGTGGTCGGTGCGGCGCATGCGGGATGGAAAGGGCTGGCGGCTGGAGTGATCGAGGCCACCGTGCGGGCGATGGATGCCGATACGCGCAAGTTGATGGCATGGTTAGGCCCCGCCATCAGCCAGCGCGCATTCGAGGTGGGCGCGGAAGTGCGCAGCGCTTTCACCTCGCAGCATGCGCAAGCGAGCGCAGCTTTTGTGCCCGGCGCGAACGGCAAATGGATGGCCGACATGTATCTGCTGGCGCGGCTACGTTTGCGCGCGCTCGGCATCACCCGCGTGTATGGCGGCGAGTATTGCACTTACAGCGACCCGGCACGGTTTTTTTCTTACCGGCGCGATGGCGTAACCGGACGCATGGGCACTTTTATCTGGTTGGAATAGTGCTGCTCCAAGTGCGCGTTCCTGCGGCGAGCCCCTCTCAGACTTTGAACGCGTCCATGGTGTTTCTGACCTGAGCCGCCTTGCTGGCGAGATTGCTTGCCAGTTGCAGCAGGTCTTGCGATGCGCCCGCATTCTCTTCGGACATTTTGGCGATGCTTTCGGTGTTGTTTGTCAATTCGTTGGCCGCCGAATTTTGCCGCGCGAGCGAATCGGAAATTTCGTCTATCACCTGCGAGACTGCGCTGAAGCTGTGCTGGATGTTGGCGATGGAAGACTGCGCGGTTTCCGCATCCACTACCCCCTGGCGCGTGGTCTGCACGACTTTGTCCATGCCGCTCAGCGCATGCCGGGCGACATCGCCGATCTTGGCCGACATTTGATTGATCTCGGTGGTGGCATTCGAGGTGCGCTCTGCCAGCTTGCGCACTTCGTCCGCCACCACGGCAAATCCGCGTCCCTGTTCTCCGGCGCGCGCGGCCTCGATGGCCGCGTTCAGCGCCAGCAAATTGGTTTGATCGGCGATATCCCGGATGACTTTGACCACATCGCTGATGCGCGAAGCATCGTCACCCAGATGCGAAACCTCTCTGGACGCGTCTTCGATTTCCTGTGCGGTCGCCAGCAGGCCGGATACCGTCTTGTTGATAATGGCGGCGCCATCTTCCGCATTTTTGCGCGATTGGGTGGCCGTTTCCTTGGCGCCGTTACCCTGTTCGGAGATGTGCAAAGTGGACGCGCTCATTTCTTCTATGGAGGCTGCCATGTTGCTCACGGCGCTGGATTCGAGTTCCACACTTTGCGAAATCTGTTTGGCGGAAGACGCCAGGCTGTGCGCCATGTCGGTCAATGACAATGTATGGTCTTTGGTGGACTCGATCATTTGGCGCAGCTTGCTCTGCATTTCATAGGCGCTAGCCAGCAGGCTGCCCGCGACAGGTGTTGCATGGGGTCGGGCCGAAAAATTTCCCGATGCCATCACATGCATAACCCGACTGACTTCCTGGGGGTCGCCACCCAATTGCTGCAACACGCTGCGAATGACGATAAGCCCCAGGAATGCGGATAGCGCAAGCGCGGCCAAGGCCCCGATGATGATGGTGTTGCGGTGTTCCTGATAACTTTGATGCGCCAATTCGATTTTTTCCAGGTTCTTGTTTTCCACAAACTTGGCAAAGTCGTTGCGCAGTTCGGTGACTTGTTTGGTCAAAGCCCGGTCTATACCCGCCACGTTGGCATCGGAATCCGCCGTGTTGACGTGCGCATCAATTTGCGCGAGATATTTGCCGCTGACGCTCTGGTGTTCGGCGCCCAGGGCGTTGAGCCGGGCGAGGAAATCATCGAAGCCCGTGTGGCCGACAGCGAGTTCCTTGAGTTTGTCTATCGCCGCGAGCCGTTTTTTCTCGAACTGATCGCCTTGCTCGACATATTCGCCGCGATATTTTTTGAGCTTCTCGGGGTCGGCGCCGCGTATCCAGACATCCTTGGCCAGCTTGACCTCCTTCAGAAAGGCAATATTCATACTCTCGATATGCCCCATGGCGTCGATGTCGGCATGCAGGCGTCCGAGATTCTCTTTGCTGTCGGTTAATGAATTGTGCAACTGTAGAATCCCGAAGCCGGCCATCAACAGGAACATGGTGAAAGACACAGCTTCCAGCACCAGAAGCTTGTGTTTAAGTGTGAATGTATCAAACATCTATCTCTCTCCTAAAATACCGGGGCCATCTTGGATGTGGCGCCTTCTGTGCATTGCTAATTAACTTGGGCCGATTGGATTATCGGAACATTCACCTGAATTACGGTACGCGAATTTTATCCTTAAATCACCGCCGCTATGCATTAAATAGCGGAATGAAACGGCCTTATTAAGCTAGTCTGGCTCGGATGACTTTAGGGCATCTCTAAAAATTCGCCTCACCGGCAGAGGCGTATAGCCATTGAAACAGATGAACGTTACAAAAGAACGTGCTCGTAATCACCGCGCAATACGCGATCGCAAACTGCAGTCTGTTAATGAACGTTTGTGCAGTCTTAAGGTGGCGATCTGGCGGGAACAGCACGGCCCCAACACATTATTAAGTATAATCCGCGCCTCATTTGTCACCCGAATTCATACATGAGTGTTTTTGCCTGGATCATCGTCGCGAGTTTGTTCGGCGGCATGTTGAGTGTGATATGCGCCGCATTGTTCGCATTGAATACCCGCGCGCACTGGGTCGGCGGATTGGTGAGTTATGCCATCGGCGCTTTGCTGGGGGCGGTGTTCCTCGACATGTTGCCCGAGGCGCTCAAGCTCAGTTCCAGCGTCACCGCGGTCAGCACTACGGTGCTGTTCGGCATTTTATTGTTCTTTACGCTGGAGAAAGTGCTGATCTGGCGTCATTGCCACCATGACCATTGCGAAGCGCACGAACCGCACGAACACACCGCGCATGACCACGGGCGTAGCGGCGCTATGGTGATCGTGGGCGACACCTTCCACAATTTTATCGACGGCATCATTATCGCGGCAGCCTTTTTGACTGACATCCATCTGGGCGTTGTCACTGCGCTGGCCATCATCGCGCACGAGATACCGCAGGAAGTCGGCGATTTCGCCGTTCTGCTGCACTCCGGCTACAGCAAAATGCGCGCATTCCAGATGAATTTGATTTCCAGTTTTGCCACGGTGGTGGGCGCTATGCTGGGATATTTCACTTTGCAGACCATGCAGGCCTGGACGCCGTCGTTATTGGCGTTGGCGGCTGCCAGCATGATCTATGTGGCGGTCGCCGACCTGATTCCGGGCTTGCATAAGCGCACGCAACTGCGCGACACCATTCAGCAAGTGGTGCTGATAGCTCTGGGGGTGGGGACGGTGGCGCTGATGAACGCCCTGGTTGCCGGGTAGCCGGTGTGTTGCGCAAGACTGAACTGGATAAGGAGCGCATGATGAAATGCAAGATTCGTATTTTGCTGTTGCCGCTGATGGTTGTCTGGAATTTAAGCCTGGCCGATGAACACCAATACACCAGCTCGCTGCAAGACCAGCAGCAGGTGACGGTGACGATCTACAACGACGATCTCGCGCTGATCAAGGACAGCCGCCGCGTTGTTTTGAACGCGGGCGACAATGCTTTGTCGTGGCGCGATGTGTCGGCGCGGATGCGTCCCGAGACGGCGCTGTTGCGCAATCTTGCCGAGCCGGAAAAACTGCGTTTGCTCGAACAGAATTTTGATTTCGACCTGCTCACGCCGCAGAAGTTGATCGAAAAATATGTCGGGCGCAAAGTCCAGATCATCAAGACCAATCCGGCCACCGGAGCGGAGACGGCCGAAGAGGCGACGGTGCTTGCGGCCAACGAGGGCGTGGTGGTGCAGTTCGCCGACCGCATCGAATCCCATCCGCCGGGCAGGCTGGCGTTCAAGGCGGTGCCCGACAATCTGCGCGACCGTCCTACCCTGGTCATGAAATTGCAGACGCCGAAATCCGGTGCACAAAATCTGGAACTTTCCTATCTGAGCGGCGGCCTTGCGTGGAAGGCTGACTATGTCGCCGAATTATCCGCCAAGGATGACCGTCTCGACCTGAACGGCTGGGTGACGCTGACCAACCAGAGTGGCGCGAGCTATCGCGATGCCCGCCTGCAACTGGTGGCGGGCGACGTCAACCGGGTGCGCGACGAGATGCGCGGCAGGGTGCAAATGGCGATGATGGCCCCCGCACCCGCGCCCGTGGCGCAGATGAAGGAAGAGGGCTTGTTCGAATACCATCTCTACACCCTGGAGCGCTCCACAACCATCGCGGAGAATCAGACCAAACAGGTCGCCTTGCTGGCCGCGGCTGAAGTGCCGGTGCGCAAGGAGTTCGTTCTGCGCGGCAACGATTATTACTACCGGGTCAATGCCGGAGACATCGGGCAAAAACTTAAAGTCGGCGTTTTTGTCGAGTTCGACAACAAGCCGCAGAAGCTGGGCATCCCCTTGCCCAAGGGCGTGGTGCGCGTCTACAAAAAAGATGCGGCGGGCCATGCGCAGTTCGTTGGCGAGGACAGGATAGACCATACCGCGAGGAACGAGACGGTGCGCATCAAACTGGGGGATGCGTTCGATGTGACTGCCGACAGGAAGCAGTCGGCCTTCAAAAAGATAGCCGGAGACAGCCGCTACAACTACATTTTTGAGGAAGCGTTCGAGATTGTGCTGAAGAACGCCAAGAGCGAGGCCGTGACAGTCAAGGTGATGGAGCCGATACCCGGCGATTGGGAAATCCTCGGCGAAAACCTCAAACACACCCAGGCGGCAGCAAATACCGCAGTGTGGAATGTGGCAGTGCCGGCCGAGGGCAGTACGACGCTGAGCTACCGGGTGCGGGTGCGCTACTGAGCGGCCACCGGGTGAAATCGACTTGCGTGCAGGGGCGTTTCCGTTTGAATCTGGATAAATTTTTGTGAATTTGAAAACGATATGAAAAAAAATCTTACACCGCGCATCGGCTTCGTCTCTCTGGGTTGCCCCAAGGCCACGAGCGACTCCGAGCACATCCTCACGCGTATGCGCGCCGAGGGCTATGTTATCACCGGCAGCTACCAGGAGGCCGATCTGGTCGTCGTTAACACCTGCGGCTTTATCGACAGCGCCGTGGCGGAATCGCTCGAAGCCATAGGTGAAGCTTTGCAGGAAAACGGCAAGGTCATCGTGACGGGCTGCCTCGGCGCGAAGGGCGACATCGTGCGCAACGCGCATCCCAAAGTGCTGGCCGTGACCGGCCCGCACGCGACCGACGAAGTGATGGAGGCGGTGCATCAGCACCTGCCGCGACTGCACGATCCCTATAGCGACCTCGTGCCGTCGCAGGGTGTCCGCCTCACGCCCAGCCATTTCGCCTACGTGAAAATTTCCGAGGGCTGCAACCACCGCTGCACCTTCTGCATCATCCCCAGTTTGCGCGGCGATCTGGTGAGTCGTCCGGTGGGCGACGTGATGCAGGAAGCGCAAAACCTCGTGGATGCGGGCGTGAAGGAATTGCTGGTGATTTCGCAGGACACCTCGGCCTACGGCGTGGACGTCAAATACCGCACGGGCTTCTGGGGCGGCCGACCGATGAAAACGCGCATGACCGAACTCGCCGCCGCGATGGGCGACCTCGGTGCGTGGGTGCGTCTGCATTACGTCTACCCGTACCCCAGCGTGGACGAAGTGATCCCGCTGATGGCGGCAGGCAAAATCCTGCCTTACCTCGACATCCCGTTCCAGCATGCCAACGAGCGCATCCTCAAACTGATGAAGCGCCCGGCGAGCAGCGAAAACGTGCTTAAACGCATCCAGCAATGGCGCAGCGTTTGCCCCGACATCACCCTGCGCAGCACCTTCATCGTCGGCTTCCCCGGCGAGACGGAAGAGGAGTTTGAAGAGCTGCTCGACTTCATCGAAGAAGCGCAGCTCGACCGTGTCGGCGCATTCAAATATTCCCCCGTGGAAGGCGCGCTGGCGAACGAACTGCCCGACCACATCGACCCCGACGAACAGGAAGACCGCCTCGCGCGTCTGATGTATTTGCAGGAAGAAATCAGCGCCGAAAAACTCGCCAAAAAAGTCGGCAAGACCATGACCGTGCTGGTGGACGATGTGGACGAAGAAGGCTCCATCGCGCGCAGCGCCGCCGACGCGCCGGAGATCGACGGGCTGGTTTATATCAACGGCGCAGAGCTGGAAGTAGGCGAGTTCGTGACCGTGAAGATCACCGACTCCGACGAGCATGATTTGTGGGGCGAAGTGGTGCAATAAACAGTGAGCCGCGCCTGACTGTGTATTCCGCCGATGGGGCGGTCTGCGCTTGCATTAAGGTACAATCGGCCAGCCGTTTTCAGGGCCGTCTGCGGCCTTGGGTAAACATCGGATTCAGCATCGGGCGGATTAATGACTAGGACGCAGAATGGTTAAGCAAATATCGGATTCGGCAACCGCGCTGATCGTGGATGACTCCGCGACCATCCGCAGCACCCTTAAAGCTTTTTTGTCATTGGCCGGGGTTGAGGTCGTCGGGCAGGAGTCCAGTGGTCTCAAGTTGTTGCAAACCATAGCCCAGTTGTCTCCCGATATTATTTGTCTCGATTACAATTTGCCCGGTATCAACGGTCTTGAGCTGCTGAAATCCATAGTTTCAGAATATCCCAAAATAGCCGTCGTGATGGTTACCGGAGAGCTGGAGCCCGGTCTGCGCGGTGTTGCCGCGGAAGCCGGGGCAGCCGGTTTTATCCAAAAACCGTTCACCCATGATCAGGTGGCCAAGGAAATCAACAGCGTTATTCATGCCAAACAGCTACATGAGCGCACCCAAAAGCAAGCGACAAAAACCGAAGCAATCGGGACGTCCCGCGCTAAAAAAACCGCGCTCATTGCGGATGATAGCCGGACGATGCGGGAGCTGTTGAAGGTCATTTTGTCCAACCTGAATATTGACGTTGTTGCGGAAGCCACCAGTGGAATACTCGCGGTAGAGCTGGCTATCAAGCTGCGGCCCGATCTTGTTTGTCTGGATATAGACATGCCGGGCATGCATGGACTGGACGCGCTGCTGGAAATTCGCCAGAAAGTTTCTTCCGCCCGGGTGTTGATGATCAGCGGCAACTCCAAACGCGAGTCCGTCCTGTTTGCGATCAAACAAGGTGCGGCGGGTTTTATTTTGAAGCCGTTCGAGCCCGATAAAGTAACTGAAGCGGTCACCAGGATATTGGGTGCTTAGACTGCGGCGGCCTTTTTCAAGGGATGCGGCGCCCATGACGGCGAATATTCGGAACCGGATGATAGCTGTGGTGTTTACATTTTTGTTTGAGCGACGAGTATGCCCCCCAATCCTTGCCTGAGCTGCGGCGCGTGCTGCGCCCATTACCGCATCTCGTTCTATTGGGACGAGTGCAGTGCTGCACCGGGCGGATTTGTCCCGGTCGAGCTTACCGAGAGTATCCACCCGCAACTGTTGTGCATGAAAGGCACAAACAATTATCCGCCGCGCTGTGCGGCATTGCGCGGCGAGGTCGGCAAGCAGGTGTCCTGCGCCATTTACCAACAACGCCCCACACCTTGCCGCGAGTTCAATGAATATGAGTTGGATGGCACGCCGAACATGCGTTGTTTCAAACTGCGCGGACGGGTTCCCCCTGCTACAATTTGAGCATGATGATCTATGCCTTCCTCGCTATCGGTTTGGGAGCCGCCATCGGCGCATGGTTGCGCTGGGGTTTGGGCTTGTGGCTTAACCCCGTATTGACGGAGTTGCCGCTGGGCACGCTCTCGGCCAATCTCGTCGGCGCTTATCTGGTGGGTTTTGCGCTTGCGTTTTTCATGCAGCATCCGGGGCTGTCGCCGGAATGGCGTTTGTTCGTCATCACGGGATTCCTCGGCGGGCTGACGACTTTCTCCACGTTCTCCGCCGAAACTGTCACACTATTGATTCGCGGGCAATATATTTGGGGGGCGGCCATTATTAGCGCGCATCTGGGCGGATCTTTGTTGATGACGGTGTTCGGTATTCAAACCGTCAAGTGGATACAGCAAATGTAGCAATCGGGAGGAATTATGCACGCCATCTACCTCAAGTTTTATCTCACCGAAAAACAGAAACACGACAGCAAGCCGCTATACGAATGGCTGCTGGAACACGCCCAACGCGTCGGGGTGACCGGCGGTTCGGTGTTCCGGGCCATCGCCGGATACGGACGCCACGGCAGCATGCATGCGGAGACGTTTATCGAACTGGGCGGCGAGTTGCCGCTGCAGGTGGAGTTCGTTCTGGAAGAGCGGCAGGCGGAAGAGTTTTTGGAGACCCTGCGCGCGTATGAATTAAATATCCGTTATGTGAGTTACCCTGTCAAAGCTGGCGTAATATGACTTGCCACAGCCGCAAGTGAGTCTTCATTCAGCGGGAGAGCAACTCCATGAACCTTAATTCAATGGGCAACACACTGGGGGAAATAAGTTTCCGCATCAATGCGGAAAATTTGCGCACACGCGCCGAGCAATTGCGCATCCGGCTCAACACCTATCCGCTGCTGGCCATGGCGCAAGCCATGCTGCAACTGGTGTTTGTGGTGCTGCTGTGGAATGTCGGCGCAAATCGCCATCATCTGGTGTTATGGATAGCCTGCACCTATCTGTTGTACGCGTGGGAGATTATCAAGTGGCGGCGTGACCGCGAGAAGCTGGGGAGCATAAGCGAGTGCCAGCAATGGAGCCGTCATTTTACTTTGCTGGCATTGACCATCGGCCTGTTATGGGGGTCGGCTTTCATACATTTTTTTCCGGCCAATCTGGAAAAACAAATCCTGCTGATCTGCCTGATGCTGGCATTGGCCGCGGGGGCGGCGATGGTTAATGCGGTGCACGCCCCGTCGATGTATGCGTATTTGACCGGCGTCATGTTTCCGCTGACTTTCCGCGTCATGGCGGAGAGCAACGATGCGCATTGGGCTATCGCCTACATGTTGCTGCTATTTTTGGCCGTGATCGTGATTGCCGGACGCGAGTTGCAAAAGATGATTTTTCTTTCGCTCAATCAGCGCTTCGAAAATCTTGCGTTGGTGGAACAGCTCACACAGAAGAAAACGCTGCTGGAAAAGGCCAAACAGGAAGTCGATGCCAGCAATGAGTTATTGCGCAACGAGGGCAAGTTGCTGGAAAAACTGGTGCAGGAACGCACCGCCGAATTGATCACCAAATCGGACGAAGTGGTCGCGATTCAGGATGTGATGATATTGGCGATGTGCTCGCTGTCCGAAACGCGCGACAATGAAACCGGCAACCACATCAAGCGCACGCAGAATTATGTGCGCATCCTCGCGCGCCATCTGCAACAGCATCCGCGCTTTGCCGATTTCCTGAGCGATGAAAACATCGAGGCGCTGTACAAGGTGGCGCCCTTGCACGACATCGGCAAAGTCGGCATTCCCGACGCCATCCTGCTCAAGCCCGGCAAACTCACGCCGGAAGAGTTTGAGGTCATGAAAACCCACACCACGCTGGGCGGCAATGCCATCGCCTACTCCGAAGAGAACTTCCAGTTGCACAACAATAACTTTCTCATGCTGGCGCGGCAGATTGCCACCGGGCACCATGAAAAATGGGACGGCAGCGGTTATCCCAAAGGGCTTAAGGGCGATGCGATTCCCATCGCCGCGCGCCTTATGGCGTTGGCGGATGTGTACGACGCGCTGGTCAGCCGCCGCATTTACAAGGAAGGTTTTTCACAAGAATTGGTGACCGAGCTGATCGTCGCCGGGCGGGGGCTGCACTTCGACCCCGACATCGTCGATGCCTATATCGAGATACACCCCGAGTTTCTGGAGGTCGCGCAGCGCTTCCACGATTGACGCTAAAGCACCAGCATCCCGCCCGGGCAAGTCTGCGCCTGTTCCAGCCGCGTCAGCGTGGGCAGCAGATTCAGCCCGGTCTTTTCTTTGAATTCGGTCGCCTGATCCTTGAGGTCATCCAGTGCGACATTGATGGCGTCGCCTGCCGCCGCGAGGCAAATCGTGTTGCCGCTGTCGCAGGAGGGGAAAGCGATAGCGCGCTTGTCGAACGCCAGGCTGATGCGCTCCACGCTCGCCTCGAACCCTTTGCTGCGCCCCAGCAGGTTCACGGCCATGATGCCGTTGTCGTTGAGGTGCGCGCGCACCGCCTGATAAAACGGCGCAGTATCCAGCGCCCCGGCGCGCGCATCGGCATCGAAACCGTCCACCAGAACCAGATCGTAAGTCTGCGTGCTGTTCAAAATGAATTCCGCGCCGTCGGCAATGACGATTTTCATGCGCAACGGGTCTTCCGGCAGCTTGAAAAATTGCCGCGCCGCCGCCACAACGCCGGGCTCGATTTCCACCACCGTGAGCTTCGCCAGCGGGCAATTGCGGTATAAAAATTTGGTGAGCGACGCCGCGCCCAGCCCGATCAGCAGCACCTTGCGCGGGAAGTGGGCATCCTCGCGCAGCAGCAGGCTGGCCATCATTTCCTTGGTGTATTCGAGTTCCAGATTCCACGGGCGCGCGATGCGCATCGCGCCCTGTATCCAGTCCGAGCCGAAGTGCAGATAACGCACACCGGCTTCTTCGCGTATGTCGATTGAGAGAGTCATAGTTAATGTATTTTTGTGGGTTTACGAAGGGTAGGGTAGGCACGTTGTTTGTGCCCACGCGGTGGGGTTGCGATTGGTCAAACACCGCTCCGCGTGGGCACAAACAACGTGCCCACCCTACGGTTATTTTTTTATCCACTGGTTTAACAACCACCTCGCCCACTCGGTCACTTCCGTTGCGCTCATGCCTATGGTCGCCTGTTGTTGTGCCAGCGCATCGCCCGCCGCGCCGTGCAGGTGCACGCCGAGCAGCAGCGTTTCGTCGGCGCTCAGCCCCTGCGCCATGAAGGCGGCGATCATGCCAGCGAGTACGTCGCCCATGCCCGCGCTGCTCATGCCGGGGTTGCCGGTCTGGTTGAGGTGCAGTTTGCCGTCGCGGGTGGCGCAAATGCTGCCCGCGCCTTTCAGCACCACGCTGCCGCCCAGTTTTTTGGCCAGAGCCAGCGCGGCCGCGGGACGGTCGGATTGAATCTCTTCGCTGCTGCAACCCAGCAGGCGCGCTGCTTCGCCGGGATGCGGGGTGAATACGGCGGGCGCTTTGCGGCTGTGCAGCAGGCTGCGCAGGTCGGGGCGCAACGCGATGATGTTGAGCGCATCGGCGTCCAGCACGGTGGGTGTGTCGAGCAACAGCGCGTCATACACCAGCTTTTGCGCTGTGAGGCTGTGTCCCAGACCGCAACCGAGCACCAGCACAGATAAACAAGATTGCATTTCTCGTTCGCCTCCTCGCCCGCTTGCGGGAGAGGATTGAGGAGAGGGCATTTGAGGGGGAGGGAGACTTTTCAGCGTAGCACCGGCACTATTCAGCATCAGCTCCGGCATCTGCCCGTCCACCGCCGGGGCGTTGTCCGCCAATAGCCCCACATGCACGCAACCCGCGCCCAGCTTGAGTGCGGCGCGCCCGGCCAGCAATGCCGCGCCGACCATGCCGCGGTCGCCGCCGATAACGGCAACCGTACCGAACATGCCTTTATGGCTGTCTTGGGGACGGGGCTTGAGGAATGAGGCAACTTGTTTTTGGGTGATGGGCGGGATGCGAATTGCGGGCATGTTGTTTTTATGAGAGTGGATGACGTGCTGCATTATAATTGCAACCCGTTTTTAACGCTCCCATGAGATCAGGTTATGTCCAGCGCTATTCGCAGCAAAATTTCCATCGGCAATCACGCTCTTTCCGCTTTTCGTCTCGAAAAACTCCGCACCGCGCTTAAAGCCGTCGCGCCGAACGTGAGTGTCGAAGATACGCGCCACTGGTATTTCAGCGAACTCAACTCGCCGCTGACGGAGACCGAAGAAAAGCTGCTGGAGCGTTTGCTGAATCTGGATGCGAGAGCCCCCCGGCCCGCAGACAATTTGCAAAAGCTGTTGGTCGTGCCGCGTCTGGGCACGATCTCGCCGTGGTCGTCCAAAGCCACCGACATTGCGCAGCACTGCGCTTTGCCCAATGTTTCGCGCATCGAGCGCGGCGTGGTGTATTACTTGAGCAGCAAGAGCGGCAAGCCGCTGGGCGACGCCGAGATGAAGGCCGTGCTGCCGCTGCTGCACGATCGCATGACCGAATCGGTGGTGACGGACATCGCGGGCATCGAGAACAAAATATTCCAGCACGGCACACCGCAGCCGCTTTCCAGCGTGGACATCCTCAAGGGCGGCAAGGCCGCACTCGAAGCCGCGAACCGCGAACTCGGGCTGGCGCTCTCCGCCGACGAGATCGACTACCTCATCGAGAACTTCAGCAAGCTCAAACGCAATCCCACCGATGTCGAGCTGATGATGTTCGCGCAGGCCAACTCCGAGCACTGCCGCCACAAAATTTTCAACGCGGACTGGATCATCGACGATGAGCAGCAAGCCATCTCGCTGTTCGGCATGATCCGCAACACGCACAAGCTGCACCCCGCAGGCACGGTGATCGCGTACTCCGATAACTCCTCTGTCATCGAAGGCGCCCATGTCGAGCGCTTTTATCCGCGCGCCGGCGGCGCGTACGAGTTCAGCAAAGAACTCACCCACACCCTGATGAAAGTGGAAACGCACAACCACCCGACCGCCATCGCGCCGTTTGCGGGTGCGGCCACCGGCTCGGGCGGCGAGATCCGCGACGAAGGCGCGACCGGCTCCGGCTCCAAACCCAAGGCGGGTCTCACCGGCTTCTCCGTTTCCAACCTGAATATCCCCGGTTTCGAACAGCCGTGGGAAGCCGACCCCATCGGCAAACCGGGACGCATCGCCACCCCGTTGCAGATCATGATCGACGGCCCCTTGGGCGGTGCCGCGTTCAACAACGAGTTCGGCCGCCCCAATTTGACCGGCTACTTCCGCACCTTCGAAGAGAGCGTCAACGGTGAAGTGCGCGGCTACCACAAGCCCATCATGCTCGCGGGCGGCGTGGGCAACATCCGCGCCGACCACACGCACAAACACCAGTTGCCCGCAGGCGCCTTGCTCATCCAGCTCGGCGGCCCCGGCATGCTTATCGGTTTGGGCGGCGGTGCGGCATCCAGCATGGATACGGGCGCCAACGCCGAGAACCTCGACTTCGATTCCGTGCAGCGCGGCAACCCCGAGATGCAGCGCCGCGCGCAGGAAGTCATCGACCGCTGCTGGCAGATGGGCAAGCACAATCCTATTCTCTCCATCCACGACGTCGGCGCGGGCGGTATTTCCAACGCGCTGCCCGAGCTGGTGCACGGCGGCGGCAAGGGCGCGAAGTTCGAACTGCGCGCCGTGCCTAGCGAAGAGCGCGGCATGTCGCCGATGCAGATATGGAGCAACGAAGCGCAAGAGCGTTACGTGCTCGCCATCCCGCCCGAGCGTCTGGAAGAATTCACCGCCATGTGCGAACGCGAGCGCTGCCCGTTCGCCGTGCTGGGCAAGGCCGTTGTGGGCGACCAGCTCACCGTGCACGACGCCGAATTCAACAACCATCCGGTGAACATGCCGCTCTCCGTGCTGCTGGGCAAGCCGCCCAAGATGACGCGCAAAGTGAAGCGCGAAAAAGCGCGCATGCCCAAGTTCGACACTGCCGGTATCGAATTGAAAGACGCCATCGCCCGTGTGTTGCGCCTGCCCAGCGTGGCCGACAAAACCTTCCTCATCTCCATCGGCGACCGCACCGTGGGCGGCATGACCGCGCGCGACCAGATGGTCGGCCCGTGGCAAGTGCCGGTGGCGGATGTGGCGGTCACTCTGATGGGCTTCAACACTTATCTGGCCGAAGCCTTCGCGCTCGGCGAACGCACCCCCATCGCCGTGCTCAACGCGCCCGCATCCGGCCGCATGGCGATAGGCGAGGCCATCACCAACATCGCCGCCGCACGCATCGAAAAGATCGGCGACATCAAACTCTCCGCCAACTGGATGGCGGCCGCCGGACACCACGGCGAAGACGCCGCACTGTTCGACACCGTTGAAGCGGTGGGTATGGAGCTGTGCCCGCAACTCGGCATCAGCATCCCCGTGGGCAAAGATTCGATGAGCATGAAGACCTCTTGGCTAGAAGAGGGCGTTCCCTCCCCCGCCGGGGGAGGGCTAGGGAGAGGGGACACTTCAGGCAACGGAGCGGTAAAAAAAGAAGTCATTGCCCCCCTGTCGCTCATCGTTACCGCCTTCGCGCCGTGCAGCGATGCGCGCAAGACCCTCACGCCGCAACTTGAGGCGGACACCGATACCGTAGTGTTGCTGTTCGATCTGGGCTGCGGACGGAACCGCTTGGGCGGCTCGGCGCTGGCGCAGGTCTACAAACAGGTCGGCGACATCGCGCCGGATGTAAACGACGCGCACAAGCTCAAGACTTTCTTCGACATCATCCAGCGTTTCAATCGCGAAGACCGCTTGCTGGCCTACCACGACCGTTCCGACGGCGGCATGCTGGCAGCGCTGTGCGAAATGTCTTTCGCTTCGCACATCGGTCTGGACATCTGTCTGGATGAACTCAAGGGCGACGACCTCGCCGCGCTGTTCAACGAAGAACTCGGCGCGCTGGTGCAAGTGCGCCGCGCCGATCTGGCCGACATCTTTGTGCAGTGCGACGAAGCGGGGCTGGGCAGCGTGCATGAAGTGGCGCGCCTCAACACTAATGGCACGATACAAATTTTGCGCGGCGGCAAAACGCTGTACAGCGAGAACGCCATCACGCTGCGCCGCATCTGGTCCGAAACGACTTACCAGATGCAGAAGCTGCGCGACAATCCCGCGTGCGCACAGCAAGAGTTCGACCGCACGCTGGATGCGCATGACGCAGGTCTACATGTGAAGCTGACTTACGATCCGAACGAGAATCCGGCAGCGGTCCTCAATCCTCAATCCTCAATCCTCATTCCTAAAGCCCGTCCCAAGATGGCCATCCTGCGCGAGCAGGGCGTCAACGGCCAGGTGGAGATGGCCGCCGCGTTCGACCGCGCCGGATTCGCCGCCGTGGATGTACACATGAGCGACATCATCAGCGGTCGCGTGAAGCTGGCCGACTTCAAGGGCGTGGCCGCCTGCGGCGGATTCTCCTACGGCGACGTGCTGGGTGCGGGCGAGGGCTGGGCAAAATCAATCCTGTTCAACCCCAGAGCGCGCGACGAATTCGAAGCCTTCTTCAAACGCAACGACACCTTTGCCTTGGGCGTGTGCAACGGCTGCCAGATGATGAGCAACCTGCACGAGATCATCCCCGGCGCCGAGCATTGGGCGCACTTCGCGCGCAACCAGTCAGAGCAATTCGAAGCGCGTTTCGTCATGGTCGAAGTGCAGCAGTCGCCGTCCATCCTGTTCGAGGGCATGGCCGGTAGCCGCATGCCCATCGTCGTGGCGCATGGCGAAGGCTATGCCGACTTTGGCAACGCCGCGAAACTGAAAGCCGCGCAGCCGCTGGTGTCGCTGCGCTATGTCGATCATGCGGGCAAGCCCACCGAGACCTATCCGCTCAACCCCAACGGTTCACCGCAGGGCATCACCGGACTCACCACGCCGGATGGCCGCTTCAGCATCATGATGCCGCACCCCGAGCGCGTGTTCCGCGCCGTGCAAAACTCGTGGTATCCGCGTGTGTGGCGCGAGAACGGCGCATGGCTGCGCATGTTCCAGAATGCTAGGAAGTGGGTGGGGTAGTTGCAATGAAAAAAGAATTTTGGCTGGAGCGTTGGGAGCGCGCGGAGATCGGTTTTCACCAGGACGAGATTCATCCTTATCTGCGCCGCTTCTGGCCTGAGGTACAGGCTGCGCGCGGCGGCGAGGTGTTTGTGCCGCTGTGCGGCAAGAGTTCGGATATGGTGTGGCTGCGCCAGCAGGGGAGCTTCGTGCTGGGGGTGGAGCTGAGTTCTATCGCGGTGCGGGATTTTTTCAAGGAAAACGGTTTCGCGCCCACGCATGCGAGCAGCGGAAAATTCGATTGCTCCGAGGCGGATGGCATCCGTATTTTGTGCGGTGATTTTTTTGACTTAGGCAAAGAAGATTTGGCGCGGGTAAGCGCGGTGTACGAACGCGCATCGCTGGTGGCATTGCCTCCCGACATGCGCGGGCGTTACGCGCGCCACTTGGTCGAGATGCTGCCACCCGCGACGCAAATCCTGCTGCTCACTTTCGATTATCCGCAGGCGGAAATGCAGGGGCCGCCGTTTGCCGTGACGGTGAACGAGGTCGAGGCGCTATATGGCAAATACGCCGAGATACGCCTGCTGGCGCAGGAAGATGTGCTGGCACAAAACCCGCGCTTTCAGCAGCGCGGCATGAGCCGCATGCAGGAAAATGTGTTTTTGCTGACGTTGCGCTAGTGTAGTGCAGCGTTCTTAACGGCACTTATGCTCCCTTCCCCCGCAGGCGGGGGAAGGGCAGGGGATGAGGGGTGCTGAGTACGTCACAAATTTGTTTCAACTTGCCATCCCTCACCCCAACCCCTCTCCCGCCTGCGGGAGAGGGGCTTATGCCGAAATTGATTCGCATCAAGTCTCCCGGCAAGACAACACTGCACTGGCTGTCAGATCACCGTAAGCCCCAGCGAGCACCAGTCCTGCATGCCGCCGCGATACCACTTAATGCGGGTCGCGGGATAACTCAGACCGAGCAGCGTGTGGATGTAATTCGGCGTCTGCCCGCACCACGGGCCGTTGCAAAAAATGGCGAGCGTGTAAGCGGCGCTGAAGTCGTAAGTTCCGGCAACCTCCTTCACGCCGAAGTGTTCGAGCAAGGTCTTTTTAACGCCGGGCAAGTCGCTGGCGCGTCCCGTCATATCCTGCGCATACGGAATGTTGTTCGCACCGGGGATGGTGCCTTTCGCATACCAGTCCGGCGTGCGCGAATCAATCACCATGAGATTGCCATCCCCCTGATGGATGCGCAGCAAGCAGTCCAGCACCTCCAGCTCGCCCAGTGTTTCCACCCCCGGCGCCAGTTGCATCGGCTGGATGCAATAGGGCGGACACTTGCGCGCGGTAACGGCATATTCCGCGCGGATCGTGGCAGAAGGATCGTTCTCGCGACGTATCGTCACGGGGCTACCCAAGTGGAGCACTTCAACTGTCGGTATGCCTGCGCGTATCTTGTAGTCAGTCATGGCATTTATCGGAAGAAAATATTTGAACGGTGATTGTACCGGAGTGATGTTGCATCCGAAGTGCGGCTTGCAGAATATGCGGCTTGCAGAATAATGCGCGGAGGCGGGTGGGGTAGTAGAATGTCCGGCAATCGAAGAGTCGCATAGCGTAATCAGGACACAAAATGATCTCCGAGCAAACCATACAACAAGCAGCACAGCTTTTAGGCGAGGCTGCCAAGCCTGCCAAGGTCATATTGTTTGGCTCGTATGCACGCGGCGATGCGCAGGAAGATTCTGATTTGGATTTTCTGGTGATCAAGTCGGAGCCGCACGATAAATTTAATGAGATGGTGCGTTTGCGCCAAGTGCTGCGTCCGTTGAAAGTGGCGGCAGATGTATTGGTCTATTCGCAAGCGGAGATCGATCAACAACAGGATGCTTGTTCAACTGCGGTCTATTGGGCATTGCGCGAAGGTCGCGTGTTGTATGACACAGCGCACTGAGCTGGCACAACGACTATTGGCGCTCGCCGAGCGCGACATCACCTCGTTTCGCGCGTTGGCCACACATCCCGAAGTAGATATTTCCGCGACAGGATTCTTTGCCCAGCAAGTGGTAGAAAAATGTCTCAAGGCCGTCGCCGAGTATCGCGGCATCGTGTTTCGTAGAACACATGACGTGGACGAACTCGTCGATCTGCTCTTGCAACACAAGGTAGTAATGCCATTCCCATCAGACCAATTCAGTATCCTCAATCCGTTCGCGGTGATCTTGCGCTATGAGCGCCGTATGTCAGCATGTCGTTGGAGGATATGCGGCAATTGGTTGATCTAGCCCATCAATGGGCGCGAGGTGTGATTGCCGCTTGAGGTACAAGGCTGCATCAGTGTGAAAGCTCATCACTATGGGAGGCAAATGAATGTTAAACCGATTCGCAACGACGACGATTTGCGTGCCGTATTCAAACGGATGGAGCGCGTATACCAAGCGCAAGAGGGAACACTTGCAGCGGACGAGATGGAAATTCTCGTCACGCTGATTGAGGCATACGAACACAAACACTTTCCGATAGGTTTGGTTGATCCGGTCGAAGCCATCAAATTCAGAATGGAGTAGCAATTGTTCTTGCACCGTATGTGGGCAGGAAAATAATCCGAACTTCCCCTTTTTTGCTCTCTTGACGCTATGCGCCATTGGCGTATATTCTGCGCATGATTTTTGTTGAGACACCGACATTCACGCGCCTGATCGTAGCGTTGTTGGACGATGACGAATACTCAAAGCTGCAAGAGGAATTGGTCAAGCGTCCCGATGCGGGCGACCCCATCAAAGACGGTGGCGGTATCCGCAAACTTCGCTGGAAGCGGGCGGGGACAGGCAAGAGCGGCGGCATACGGGTTATCTACTATTGGCTTACCAAAGACGATCAGCTATTGATGCTCGTGGCCTACCCCAAGAACGTGAAGGACAACCTGACCGACAAAGAAACTGCGCTGCTGCGTAAACTGGTGAAGGAATTATAGAAATGGACAAGACACTTTTTGAAGACCTCAAACAAAGTTTGAAAGAAGCCGGAGCCATCCGCCGAGGAGAGCTTGCGCCCGGCAGAGTGACAGAGGTCAATGCGCCCGATGCCAAATCCATTCGAGCCAAGGTCGGGTTGAGTCAAAGCGAATTTGCCCAACTGATCGGCGTTAAAGTCGCGACACTCAGAAACTGGGAACAGCATCGCCGCCAACCCACAGGTGCCGCAGCGGCATTGCTCACGATTGTAGAGAAAGAGCCCGATGCCGCACTGCGCGCATTGCATTCGTAAAATAAATAGCCCGAAAAAATATTGTGAATCCACTCGCTAATATCCCCGTCATGAATATTAAACCGATCCGCAACGACGACGACTTGCGCGCCGCATTCAAACGGCTGGAGCGCGTGTACCAAGCGCAAGAGGGAACGCCAGCAGCGGACGAGATGGAAATTCTCGTCACGCTGATCGAAGCATACGAACACAAACATTTTCCGATTGGATTGGTTGATCCGGTCGAAGCCATCAAATTCAGAATGGAGCAGCAAGGCCTGACTCAAAAAGACCTTGAGCCCTACATCGGCTCAAGCGGACGCGTTTCCGAAGTATTGAACCACAAGCGTCGGCTCAGTTTGCAAATGGTGCAGCGTCTGCATAACGGGCTGCACATCCCTTATGAAAGCTTGTGGTCTGCTCCATAGCATTGTGATGCAGCCCTTTTCTGTTTAAACACCATGGATGAACGCACCCTAAAACGCCTGTTGATCATCGTTGCAGCTAGCATCCTGATCATCTGGGTATTCAAGTCGATGATGTTGAAAGCGGCTGTCAGCCTGAACAAAGTCGCCGCAGAAAAAAAGCAAGCCGCTGCCGCAACGCCCACCCCGCAGCAGGACGCAACGCCCGAAGCCGATGTGGCGCATGTGATTGAAACGCCCGCAGCATCGGCTCCCAGAGAGGTGGTTACATTGGAATCGCCTGCAGCATCCGGCGTGGGGGAAGGGCGTTAGGTTTGCGGGATTGGATGGGCGGGATGGGCGAAAAAATGGCGACCGAGGCCGCCGTTTTTTTTTAATAGTGACCAGCTCTTAGTTATCCTCGCGAGCTCTGGTTATAAGATTCGTAAGTGTGTGAACAAATTAAGATGAGCTGTCGAATTTAATTTCATGCCAATCATTTCTGCCCAAACAGCTCATCCAGCGGATTCTTCCCCGCAGGCGCACTCCCCGAAGCTCTCTTCACCGCAAACTCTTCTTCAATGTTATCCCGATAAAAACTCCAAGCCGCGCCGGAGGTACTGAGTCTGCGCCACAGGTCTCCGCTGACGCCGCTGTGTTGGAGTGTGCTGCCGCTGTCGAGTTGGACTTGCAGGATGCGCGTTCGCGCGTCGTAGCCGATGGCGCGCAGTTTGCCGGAATTGATCTTTTTCATTTCCATCGTGCTTTGCTGCTCAAGATGCTTGATGCTGAATGTTCATCTTATTTGCCACCATTAAAAGACAGGTATCCGGTGGGTATTGGTGATTGGAATGGTTTTTCGCCGAAGTTTACTTCCCACGTGGTATCTGAGCGCGGTATGCCTTGCTTTACTTCACTGGTGACGGTCCCGGCTGCCAGAACGCAGGCACGGTATTGTTTACCTTGTTCCAATGGGAATCCATTTCCACTTTCGGGGGGCCCGCTGAGCCATTTTTCGTTCACCCTGAAATAGAGTTTGTGTTGGTCAAGGTCCGCCGCGATGCCAAATATGTCTCCTTCCTTGTATAGCTTCTGTTCGCCATGGCGAATGACGGTTAATCCTCCGGGCATTGTCGGTGCGTCGATTCCATTGCCGCGCTCGAGGCAAAGTCCGATGTTTGCATGGGGGTGTGCGGATAGTGAGCCTGTGACCTTTATCTTTCCTTCGTAGTAGAGCTTTCCTGCCGAGAAGGCGCGGTTAGACCATGCATCGGTATATGCACCCGCCGGGCCGCGCAGGAGAGTGTTGCCATTTACGGCTTCTGTGAATGCGCTTTGCAAAGTGATGGCAGAGCCATTAAGACGAGGTTTCTGTAGTGGTGGCAGGACAAAGGAGGGGGTTTGTGCGCCGATGCTGAATCCGGCGGCGGGTGCTTCATTGCTTGCCTGAAAGGTTTTCGGTGTCGCATCGGTGAGCGCACGGGTCGCAGTGGCGATGTCGATTAGGTCGTTTACTTCGTTACGAGTCGGGAAACCATTGAACAGGTTGATTCCCATCCTTTGCATGATTTCTGTTCTTCGGGTGACGTTGACTTGCGGTTTGCCTCCGCCGGAGAAAGTGACTCGAGGTTCGTAATATCCGATGGCGATCACCCGTTTTAGGTTAACGCCGCGGTCTGCTTCTATATGCCATTCGATAGGTTCGTAGGCAAGCAGAAGCAGGACTGCGTTGTCTTCCGTCACTTTGAGCTTAACTATACCTTCAGAATGTTCTTGGCTATTACGTGGTGCGCCTTTGGGTTGAAATGCTTGATAGATCGAAACCACGTGTACTGGCGCACCTTCTGCCGGATAGAGGGCGGCTCGTTTGGGTGTTGACGCAGGAATGGCTGGTGGCGCGATGGTTTGCGTTGCATACGGTGTGGCAGGAGCCGCTGCGGGCACGGCTGCGTTGATGGCAGCTTGCACCAGATTTTGTTGCACAAGGGCGGGGGACTTGATCTGTATGCTTGGGGCGGACGCTACGGTGAGCGGTAGCATCGGCGCGAGATGGGCCGGCAGGGTGGTGTAATTGATTTCCGGGTAGCCAGGTGATAAACCGTTCAAGTGCCATTTTCCTTCTCCATCAGTGGGAACGAAATTAAGCTGACCGGTCATTTGTATGCCGTTATCGATCAACGACTTTAATGCCGGCAGAGATTCGCTGATTTTGATTGCCCAGTCTGGAGTCTGGGTCACCAGACCACGAGCTTTGATTTGAAATACACCCCGGTTACCTTGCACACTCAGCACGTCGATGTTGATGCGTCCGGCCGGAATACATCCGCTGCCATAATTTACGAGCCCAAGTGCCTCAGCTGCTTCGCGCGTTACTGTGTAACGCACTCCGCCGTTCTTTGCTTCCGGGGAGGGTAGGACGCTGTCTTTCGAGAACTTACTGTTCGGGCGCGAGGGGGGGATGTGTTCCATTGTCGCTAAACTGGCGTGCTCTAATGCGGACATAATGTGGAGTGACTTGTACATCATGCGAAGTTCGTATTCTTTGCGGTCTGCCTTGTCGTAGTAGGTGACTGAGAACGGGGGGGCAGTTTCTGAGGCACGGGTATTGCCGACTACAGGTTTATCGTCTCCACCACGCTGGAGCTGGAGCGGTAAGCAGGCGATCCCGTTGCTGGAAAGCCAGTTGGTGTCTGTCGATTGCCCTGTCATCAGTTGCTTTGCATCTTCAATGCTGGGAGGTTGGCGCAGGAGATTCTTTATCATCTCCTGCAAATAATTGTTGGCAGTCGCCTGGCCTTTGGCGGCTTGCGCAACTTCGATCTCGATCTCGTAGGCCGAACGCCAACCTTCTTTGGTTCTAATTACTTTTGCATGCCCCTTGCTGTCTTCGGTTAGTTGTTGAAGTTTGGGGAACCAGCGTTTCGCATCCGGATTTTTTGTCCAAGCGGGGGCGTCGGATTGTTTGGTCGTATAAGTCACTTCATAGACATCGAGATCCATGACTTTTTCGAGCAATTTCTCAATCTTCTCGATTCCGGCAAATTCCCTTCGTCCGTAGTTGAAGCAAAGCATGTTTCCATAATTGAGCTGATTGTTGGCGAACCCTTCCCAAGTCATTTGGTAGATGCGCGCGGGGAGTGTTCCGTTATCGCTTTCGATGGTACTGTCCGTCGCGGTAAATAAACCTTGCGAGGCTAGATAATCCAGTTGACCAAGCTGTATGTCTCGTACAGCTTGGTCGCGAACATTGGTTTGTCGTAACAGCGTTATCGAAAAGCGCCCGGGAGCTGCAGCGGGGGCGATTCCGGGGAATCCGGAAATTTCGGGAGCGGGACGGTTAATGTCCACATTGATGCAAGGTTCTGCGACTTCACGGGTGTTGATGTTGATGAGTACCTGTTTGCGTACAGATTCTTCCATCGCCGAGGCGATAGGTGCACGAGGGTTATTCCCGATCAGTCCGGTATCCCATGCAAACCATGCTCCGTAACCACTGCCAGCAAGAGCCGATAATGTGATGGCGGAAATGATCGTTACCTTGATATATTTTTTCATAATTGACCTGGCCAAAATTAAATGAGGGCGGTATTACGTTTGCTTTCATCGCCATGCATCTTCGGGATTATTAACTGGCGATAATTTGCAATCGGCAGCGAAGAGTTATTGACGGGAGATGAGGACGGTTTCAGTCGGTTACATTTTGTAACCGACTCACTACCTTTCTTGCCCAGACGATTTTTTAGCACTTTCCAGTAGTTGCGGGCAGCTTGGTAATCCGGCTGCTGGGCGAGTATTTGAATGATGTCCACCACGGAGAGCCACCATGTTTCGGTGGCTTCGTTGTAGATGCGGCGTATCTGGTGGTCTTCAAAGAGGACGGGCTGGGTTTTCATCGTGATCGGGTATGCGTTATTTCAACTGGTAACTATTTGTTACTAGTTGAGGCTGGAAGGAAAGTTCAGTCGGTGACGATTGCTCACCGACTAGTGCGTCGTAGCCGATGGCGCGCAGTTTGCCGGAGTTGATCTTTTTCATTTCCATTTCATTCTGCCCCCGGCGTCCAGCGGTTCTATTTGTACAGCACCTGTTCCTTCAGGTTGTCTATCGCCTTTTCCGCAACCTTTTTGTATTCAACGAATAGCTGCGGCTTGCAGACATTGCCCTGGCTGCGGTCGTCGAGCGTGCGTTTTACGGTGAGGATGTTGCCTTTGAGTTTGTAGGTCGCCGTGTATGCGACGAAGTCGTTGGCGATTTTGAGGTTATCCGGGAACGACAGCACTTTGACCGTCTTGGGCAGTTCGATGACAAATTCTTCCACATGATTGATGTCGGAACAGGTGACATCGACTGCCTCCGGGTTCATCCCGGTCTGCAGGAATGCGTAGATAGGTGCGGTCATGTTGAGCGGCAGGTGGATGTAGAAAGCGCCAGCACCGGGCAGCTTGATGAACTTCTCGGCATTGAAGCTCACTTTGTAGTGGTAGCTGTCGGTCAGTTCTTTCGGGTCGTCTTTTTCCAGCTTGCCGCTGCCGAGCATGCCTTGCTGGCGGTACATATTTTTGACCAGGTCATCTTCGGCTTCCTTGCTGAGGTTGCGCGCCCATGCGCGTGTTTGTACTGCGCCTATCCCGCGCAGGGAGATTTCCATGTTGCCGCTGACCGAACCGTCCGCCGCGATCTTGAGCACGCTCTTCACGTGTTGCCGGTTGCTGCCGATCGGCGGTGCCGGAGTTTTGCTGCCGTCTTTGTAGCCTTCTACCGGCAGCACGGGTTTGTCCTGGTCGCCGAAGGGCAGCAGGCCGAACGGCGTGGAGTCCGATGTGGAATCGGCATACAGGTTGAAATCGGGGAGGTAGTTGATCACATGGTTGACGGTGGAGACGACCGGGACTTTGGGGAGTTGATAGGCGGAGCCCGCATTCACCAGCGCCTGGGTGCTTTTGATGCCGCGAGCGGCAAGCAGCGCCTGTAGCAATGTCGCGTGATCCTTGCAATCGCCCATTTTGTTGTCGAGGATGAACGCGGTGTCGCGCGGCACCACTGCGCCGATGCCGATGCAGTTGCCGGCGTAGGTGATGTTCTTGGCGACCCATTCGTACAGCGCGCGCGCCTGTTCTTTGGGGGCGGTTTTGCCCTTGACGATCTCGCCGGCCAGTTTGCTGATCCTGTCCGTGACGGCAGCCTTGGGGAGTGCGCGTTCGCCATAAGCGGCGGCGATGTCGGCGTAGGTCTTGAAGGTGGAGAAGGACAAGCCTGCCACTTGGTCGGCGTTGAAAACAGAGTAGTCGCGGCGTTCTGTCTTGAGCGGTTGCGGATGGGTATAAGTCCATTCCATGATCTTGCGCTCGCCTTTGGTGGCGTTTGCCGTTTCTTGCATGCCGCGGGCTTCGTATTGCGCCCACATCGAGGCGGGATAGTCGAACCTTACGCGCACCTCGTCGTAGGCGACATGATCGTAAAAATAATGTGCGACCGAATATTGTTTGGGGAACATGGGCTCGGTTTGCACGAGCTTGTAGGAGAGCACGACCTTGTCGCCGACGGCGACATCGGGGAAGACGACGGTCAATGTCGTCCAGTCGGAATAGACGGGTGCATCCTTGCCCTTGCCGCTATTCGACTCGATTTGATAATTGTCTTTCGGCGCGTCCAGCCGGCGTCCATCCGCTTTCAGGGTATAGGCCGCGACGACTTCCGCCTTCTGCGCGCTGGTGCTGTAACTGACGGAAGCGCTCTTGGATTTTTCCAGCGCAGTTTCTTTCAGCACGGTCTTCGACCATTCGTGCGACTCGACCGCCGTGCCGTCTGCGTTGATGACGTAGGCGGCGTGGTAGTAGCCGAAGCGGGTTTGCAATTCCAGCGGGTCGCCCGTGGCAGCGCGGGCGGTGGTGCAAAACATGAATGCTGCAAGGAGTGTGGCGAATGCGGTTTTCAAGTATTTCCCCTTTGTCGGACAGGTTATGTTGCTGGCATTGTTTCCCCTGGGCTGCGGGAATTTTGTCTTGCGCCAGGCTCCTGTTCCGGGGGTTCGCCGTTTGCCTCGCGCCGTGCGTGCGGTGCGATGTGCGTGCGGCGGACTTGCAAGCGGGCGCAACTTTAGGCGAGTTATTCGGGGGCTGTCAATGGCGACGTGGGCTGTATAATCCCACGCTCATTGAGTAATGAGAGAAACCGCTTATGTCCGCTACGCTACCCGTCCTTTCCCTGCTTGAAACCCGCGTGCTGGGCGTACTCGCCGAAAAACAGCGCACTGTGCCGGATAGTTATCCGCTCACGCTGAACTCGCTGCTCTCCGGCTGCAACCAGAAGAGCAGCCGCGATCCGGTGATGGAAGCCAGCGAGGCGGAGGTGGCTTCGGCGCTCGATAGCTTGCGCGGGCTGTCGCTGATCATAGAAAGCAGCGGGGGCAGGGCGTCGCGTTACGCGCACAACATCGAGCGCGTGCTGCATATCCCCACCCAGTCCACCGCCTTGCTCACCATGCTGATGCTGCGCGGCCCGCAGACGGCGGGCGAGTTGCGCATCAACTGCGAACGGTTGCACAAATTTGCCGACATCGCCTCGGTGGAAAGTTTTCTGGAGGAGCTCGCCGCGCGAGAAGCGGGCGGCCTCGTGCTGGAGCTGCCGCGCCAACCCGGTTCGCGCGAAAACCGCTGGATGCACCTGCTTTCAGGTGCGCCCGTGATGGAGGAGCGAGTCGCCGCTCTGCCAACCCCGTCCGGTGATATAACCGTGGGCGAAATCGCCGCGCTTAAGGCCAATGTCGCCAAGCTGGAAACCGAGGTTGGCGAGTTGCGGGCGCTGGTGGGTAAGTTGTATAAGGAGTTGGGTATTTCAGCATAATGCCGTATCCCGTTCGGGCGGCTACAGTGCGGAAGTGCGCGGGCGGCCTGAAAGTGTAAATGGTTTCAGGATAAATATTAATCCCAAACGGTTGGGTATTTGGATACATAGACACCATGCATACGCTACGCAATAAAACGATATTCATCACCGGTTCCTCGCGCGGCATCGGGCGCGAAATTGCCTTGCGCTGCGCGCGCGACGGGGCAAATGTGGTGATTACCGGTAAAACATCGGAGGCTCATCCCAAATTGTCCGGCACCATACACTCCGTTGCGGAAGAGGTGCGGCTGGCGGGAGGGCAGGCGCTGGCGATCCGGCTTGACGTGCGCGACGAGCAAGCTGTCGCCGCGGCCGCCGAGCAGGCCGCCGCGCATTTTGGCGGCATCGATGTGCTGGTCAACAATGCCAGCGCCATCAGCCTGACGCCCACTTTGCAAACGCCCGCCAAGCGCCTCGATCTGATGTGGGATGTGAATATGCGCGCGACCTTTCTCGCCTCGCAAGCCTGCATCCCTTATCTCCAGCAGGCTGCCAATCCGCACATTCTGACCCTGTCGCCGCCGCTGAATGTGGACGCAAAATGGTTTGCGCCGCATGTTGCTTACAGTATTTCCAAATACGGTATGAGTCTGTGCATGCTGGGCATGGCGCGTGAATTCACCGCCGCTGGCATCGCCTGCAATTGCCTGTGGCCGCGTACTACAATTGCGACGGCGGCCATCGAGAATAATTTTCCTGACGCCATTTTGCGCGCTTCACGCAAACCCGCTATCGTGGCCGATGCGGCGCATGTTATTTTGTTGCGCGACAGCAGAACGTGCAGCGGCAATTTTTTTATCGATGAACAGGTGTTGCGCGCCGAGGGAGTGATAGACTTTGAACCCTATGCTGTGGCGCCGGGAAATGATTTGTATGGCGATCTGTTTTTGTAGGAGCAAGATGGCTTCCGCAGAAGAGAATTAAAGGGCGCTTCTAAAAATTCAGATTCCGCCCAAATGCAAGGCGTGGAAAAAATTTCGCAGCGCGGCATATGGATGATATGTAAGCAAGAAATTTTTTCCGCAACGCAGCAGTTGGGATGAAATATGGATTTTTAGAAGTGCCCTAAAGGTGCGCAATATCGGGGGAGGATAAAGAATATGACTGACACCAGGCAGGCCGCAATCACACCCGAGCAGGCGGTTACCCTGCACGGTTTGCTGGTTGAGCGGGTGAGGCGCACGCCGGAAACCATTGCTTACCGTTACTTTGATATTTCGCGCAACGCCTGGTTGTCATTGACCTGGGCTGAAGTCAGCGCGCAAGTCGCGCGTTGGCAAGCCGCCCTGCTGCGCGAAAATCTTGCGGCAGGGGACCGTGTGGCGGTGATGCTGCGCAACTGCCCGCAGTGGATATTTTTCGATCAGGCGGCATTGTCGCTGGGGCTGGTGATCGTGCCGCTGTATACCGTGGACAGAGCGGATAACGTTGCCTACATCATCAACGATGCGAGCGTGAAAGTGCTGCTGTTCGAGACACAGGAGCAATGGCAGGAGTTGAGCAGCGTGCGCGGCCAAATGGCCTCGGTGCAACGCTTCATCAGCCTGAATGAAATCACCAACGCTGAGCCAGGTTTGCAAAGCGCCGGCGTCTGGCTGCCGGCTTCCGCGCAACTGCAAGCTGCGGCGGTGAGTGATCCGCAGCAGCTTGCCACCATCATCTATACCTCGGGCACAACGGGCAAACCCAAGGGCGTGATGCTGAGCCATCACAACATCCTTTCCAATGCGCACGCCTGTCTGGACACCTTCGCGGTGAGCCACGACGATCTGTTTCTTTCCTTCCTGCCGTTATCGCACGCGTTCGAGCGCACTCTGGGGTATTACCTGACGGTGATGACCGGCGCGACAGTGGCGTTTGCGCGCTCCATTCCGCAGTTGAGCGAAGACTTGCAAACCATTAAACCGACCTTGCTGATTTCCGTGCCGCGCATCTATGAACGCATCTATGCCGCGATACGAGCGAAGCTGGACGAGGGCTCGCCGCTGCGCAAAAAACTGTTCTATCTGGCGGTCGAGGTGGGCTGGGCGCGTTTTTTACATCAGCAGGGACGCGGTGTATGGAAACCGGTTTTCCTGTTATGGCCGTTATTGGATAAGCTGGTGGCAAGCAAACTGTTGGCGCGCTTGGGCGGGCGCTTGCGCACTGCCGTGAGCGGCGGCGCGGCTTTGTCGCCCGATATTTCGCGCGTGTTTGTCGGCTTGGGCTTGCCGGTGGTGCAGGGCTATGGTCTGACCGAGACCAGCCCCGTCATCAGCGGCAACCATCCCGACAACAACTACCCGGAATCGGTCGGACAGCCGATACGCGGTGTGCAGGTGAAACTGGGCGAGCATAACGCGCTGCTGGTAAAAGGCCCGAACGTGATGCTGGGATACTGGAATAACGCCGAGGCGACCCGCGCCATGATTAGCCCCGACGGCTGGCTGAATACCGGCGACATTGCGCGCATCAGCGAGTCCGGCCACATCACCATCACCGGGCGGGTGAAAGAAATCATCGTCATGTCCAACGGCGAGAAGCTGCCTCCGGCTGACATCGAGTTGGCGATTACGCGCGATACCCTGTTCGATCAGGTGCTGGTGTTGGGTGAGGCGCGCTCTTACATGGTGGCGGTGGCGGTAGTGAATCCGTCGGTTTGGCAGACGTTTGCGCAAGAGATAGGCGTGCGCCACGATATGCCCGAATCGTTGCGGGATACCCGCGTCGAGCAGCAGGCTTTGCGCCGCATCGCGGCGCAACTGCGCGCATTTCCCGGTTATGCGCACATACACAGGGTGTTGCTGTTAAGCGAACCTTGGACGATAGAAAACGGCATCATGACGCCCACGCTGAAAATGAAACGCAACCGGGTGGTGACGCAATATGCCGCAGAGATCGAGCAACTGTATGAGGGACATTGAACGATGAGCGGACAAGAGACAACTTTACCCAGCCGGCATGCCACCTTGCGCGTGGTGGCGATGCCTTCAGACTGCAATATCACCGGCGATGTGTTCGGCGGCTGGGTGATGGCGCAAGTGGATATCGCCGGAAGCATCCCCGCTATCCACCGGGCGCGCGGCAGGGTGGCGACCGTGGCGGTGAATTCTTTCGTATTCAAGCAACCGCTTTTTTTGGGCGATGTGGTGAGTTTTTATGCCGACATCGTGAAAGTGGGGCGCACCTCGATGACGATTAATGTCGAGGTGTATGCGCAGCGCGATCCGATCAAGCCGACCTGCGTTAAAGTAACCGAGGCCACGCTGACTTATGTGGCCGTGGGAGATGACCGCAAACCGCGAGTAGTGCCGGCTGCGGATTGAGGGGCTACAGCGCCCGGGGAAATTTTTGCCGGGAATGGCAGGAGTTTGAGTGGTAGGGGTAATTGGTAATTGGGGGTTTTGCTTACATAAATGGGGAGAGTTCAAATGCGTTCATGCAAGTTGTTTTCGACGATTCTGGTATCCATTGTTTTGGTCGGTTGTGGCGGCGGGAGCGGTGATTTGCCTGCAAAGCCAAAGTTCACCTCGCAAGTCTCATTCGGGGATAGCTTGAGCGATGTAGGTTCATACAAGGTCGGTTTGGTCGCCGCCTTGGGCGGCGGGCAGTTCACCATCAACGTGGCGGGCGCTACTACAAACTGGACGGAAATGACGGCGGCGCAGCTTGGGCTTCCCGCTCCCTGCGCCGCCCAGACCGGCCTGGATAATAATTCAGGAGCCACACCAGGCGTGCCCTCCGGTACGGTGATTGCCGTGGTCAACAATGTCGTCTGTACGGGCTATGCGCAAGGCGGTGCGCGGGTGACTAATCCGGTCGGTGTGGGCAATAAATTTGTTCCGGTTGCGGCGGGCGCTTCTACCGGGTTTGCGCTGACGGTGCCTGTCGTGACGCAAATCAGCAATCATCTGGCCGGGCACAGTGGCAGTTTCAGCGGCAGCGAAGTAGTCTTCGTCATGGCGGGCGCCAACGATGTGTTCATGCAAGCGGGCATGGTGAGCGCGGGACTGCCTGCTGCCAGTGCGGTTGCCGCCGTGCAAACCGCCGCCAGCGAATTGGCCACGGCCGTGCAAACGCAAATTGTAGGCAAGGGCGCGAAATACGTGGTGGTGATGAATGTGCCGGATATCGGTAGCACGCCGCAAGCCACTCCCGCCAGCAAGCCTTTGTATGACTCGCTGGTGTATGCCTTCAACACGCAGTTGAAAGCCAGTCTGCCGGATAGCGCCTATGTGCTGAACGTGGACGCGTTTAGCGCGAGTCGCGATGAAGTGGCCAACCCCGCCAAGTATAACTTGACGAATGTGACGTCCACCGCATGCAATTTGACCTCGCCTGCACCCAATCCCTTGGCTTCTTCTCTGGCTTGTAACGCGGCTAATCTGAACGCCGGCGTGCAGCCCGGCGACCATTATTTGTTTGCGGATAAGGTACACCCCACGCCATATGGACATTCGCTGTTCGCGCTGTATGTGCTGCAAGCGATGACCAATAAAGGCTGGTATTAATTCGATCGACGTCCTAATTAATTCGTAAACGAGGAGAAATCATAATGTTCAAGCACACGATGTTAGGCTGGTCCGTTGCAAGTGCGTTGTTGCTCATGTCGGGAGGCGCGTCAGCCTCGGGATTTGCATTGATTGAGCAAAGCGCGAGCGGTTTGGGGAATGCTTTTGCGGGGGGCGCTGCCAGCGCAGAAGATGCCAGTACGGTATTTTTTAATCCGGCGGGGATGTCGCGTTTAAGCGGCAAGCAGTTAGTGCTGGCCGCACATGTGATCACCCCTTCCACAAAATTTTCCGGCACGGGTATTCCCGGTTCCAATATGGGGGGCGATGCGGGCGGTTCGGCAGTGGTGCCCAATGCTTATTTCACCGCCGAATTGTCGCCGAAACTGAATGCCGGATTGGGCGTGAGCGTGCCATTCGGTTTGCAGACCCAATATGACGCGGGTTGGGTGGGCAGGCATAACGCTATCAAGTCCAGGCTTGACACCATCAATGTCAACCCTTCCATCGCGTACCGGGTGAGCGATGCTTTGAGCGTAGGCGCCGGAGTCGATTACCAGCGTATCAGCGGTGAATTAAGCAACTATGGAGGGGCGGTGCTAGGCACCTCGGTAGTGCAGGGCACCGATAATGCCTGGGGCTACAATCTGGGCGTGCTGTACCATCTGGACGCGAAAACCCGTGTGGGTGCGTCCTACCGTTCCGCCATCAGCTATACCCTGCGCGGCACCGTTGCAACCGATTTGCCTTTTGCCAACGGGCCGGTGTCGCTGGCAATCAAACTCCCGGATTCCTCGTCTATCAGTATTTTTCACCAGATGAGCGACAGCTATGCGGTCATGGCCGATATTTCATGGATGGGGTGGAGTACGTTCAAGCAAGTCAATGTGTTGTCGGATTCCGGCGCTTCTATTTCCAACACGATAGAAAACTGGAAAAACACCATGCGCGTTTCGCTGGGGGCGACGCATCAGTACAGCTCGAACTGGAAGGCGCGCGCCGGGCTTGCCTATGACCAATCACCGGTCCCGGATGCGTTCCGAACCGCCCGAATTCCCGACAATGATCGCACCTGGCTGGCATTGGGCGGGCAATATAAATTAAATGCGGGCAGCTCGATTGATTTTGCTTATGCCCACCTTTTTGTGAGGGATTCCTCGGTTAGTTTGGCATTGCCTGCGCCAGCCTTGACCGGAACCTACGCCAACAAGGTTGACATTTTGAGCGCGCAATACACCCACGATTTTTAATCAAGGCGAGTGCCAGGGGAGGCTGAGCCTCCCTTTTTTTTATGGGAGAAGTTCGTGCATAAAAATTTTGTGATCCGCAAAGTCGCCGTGCTGGGCGCGGGTGTGATGGGGGCGCAAATCGCCGCGCATCTGGTGAATGCCAATGTCGAGACGATGCTGTTTGAATTGCCCGCGCAAGAAGGCAGCCCTCACCCAGCCCCTCTCCCAGGGGGAGAGGGATCGATCGCCCTTTCCCCCTCTGGGGGAAAGTTGGATAGAGGGCAGAGCGTTGTGTCCTATGTTTCGTTAAACGGCAACGTGAACAAAGCGCTGGACGGCCTGAAAAAGCTGGAGCCGTCGCCCGTCTCCAGTCCGGCCAAAGTCACTTTCATCCAGCCCGCCAACTACGAACAGCATCTGGAAAAATTGCGCGAGTGCGACCTGGTGATTGAAGCCATCGCCGAGCGCATGGACTGGAAGTCCGACCTGTACCGCAAAGTCGCGCCGTTCCTCAATGAGCGCGCCATCTTTGCGACCAACACCTCCGGCCTTTCGATCAACGAACTGGCGCAAGCCTTCCCCGACAATCTGCGCCACCGCTTCTGCGGCATCCACTTCTTCAACCCGCCGCGCTACATGCACCTGGTCGAATTGATCGCCTGCACCGGCACCGATGCCGCGCTGCTCGACCAACTGGAAACTTTCCTCGTCTCCACGCTGGGCAAAGGCGTGGTGCGCGCGAAGGACACGCCTAACTTCATCGCCAACCGCATCGGCGTGTTTTCCATGCTCGCCACCAAGCACCATGCAGCCGCGTTCAACCTCGGCTTCGACACTGTGGATGCGCTCACCGGGCGTTACCTCGGCCGCCCCAAGAGCGCCACCTTCCGCACGCTGGATGTGGTGGGATTGGATGTCTTCGCGCACGTGGTCAACACCATGCGCGAAAATCTCACCGAAGATCCGTGGCACCGGCATTTCGAACTGCCGAGCTGGTTCGGCTATCTGGTGGATCAGGGCGCGCTGGGGCAAAAAACCAAGCGCGGCATCTACCAGAAAATCGGCAAAGAAATTCACGTACTCGATTTGCACACCAAGGAATATCGCCTGTCAGACGCCAAAGTGGACGACGAGGTCAAGGAAATTCTGCGCGAGCGCGATTGGGGTATGAAGCTCTCCGGCCTGCGCCGCAACCCGCACCCGCAAGCGCAATTTCTGTGGGCGACTTTCCGCGACGTGTTCCACTACTGCGCGCTGCAACTGGAACACATCGCCGACAACGCCCGCGATGTCGATCTCGCCGTGCGCTGGGGCTTCGGCTGGGACAATGGCCCGTTTGAAATCTGGCAAGCCGCAGGCTGGCAGCAAGTGGCTGGCTGGATCACCGCCGACATCGCCGCAGGCAAGTCCATGGCCAGCACGCCGCTGCCCGCATGGGCGACCGAAGAGGGTCGCACCGGAGTTCACACTGCGCACGGCAGTTATTCTCCTCTCCCGCAAGCGGGAGAGGGGGCGGGGGTGAGGGGTTATCAACAACGCTCCCAGCTCCCCGTCTACCGCCGCCAACTCTACCCCGACGCCCTCATCGGCGAAGACCGCCACTATGGCGAAACCGTGTTCGAGACCGCCGAAGTGCGTCTGTGGCACACGGGCGACAACATCGCCATTTTGAGTTTTAAAACTAAAATGCACACCGTGAACAACGAGGTGCTGGACGGCGTTCTGCGCGCGGTGGACGAAGCCGAAGCGCATTTCAGCGCGCTTATCCTGTGGCAGACCGAGCCGCCGTTCTCCTACGGCGCCAACCTGCTGCAACTGATGCAGGGCGTGCACGAACCCGCGCAGGACACCGGTATGTTCGGCAAACTCAAACAGGCTGCGAACCGCGTCAAATATACCGTTGCGGGCGGCGGCGGCATAGTCTCCGTGTTCAACGCCGCCACCGGCAACGTGCCGCATGTCGAAGCCGTGGTTGCCAAATTCCAGCAAGCGTCGCAACGCCTCAAATACGCGCAAGTGCCCACCATCGCCGCAGTGGACGGCATGGCGCTCGGCGGCGGCTGCGAGTTTTCCATCCACTGCACGCGCATTGTCGCCACACTGGAAAGCTACATCGGTCTCGTCGAAGTCGGTGTCGGCGTATTGCCCGCCGGCGGCGGCTGCAAAGAAATGGCGCAACGCGCGGCACAAGAAGCGCAACGTTTTGCCAACGACAACCGCGTCGATGTGTTCCCCTTCCTGCGCCGCTACTTCCAGAACATCGCCATGGGCGAAGTGGCCAAGAGCGCCGAAATGGCAAGAGAAATGGGCTACCTCAAACAGTCCGACCGCATCGTGCTGAATCGTTTTGAACTGCTGCACATCGCCAAAGAAGAAGCCAAAGCCCTCAATGCCACTGCCTACCGCCCGCCTATGCACCAAAGCCAGATCGCCGTCGCCGGCCGCACCGGCATCGCCACCCTCAAAGCCGCGATGATCAACATGCGCGAAGGCGGCTTCATCTCCGAGCACGACTACAACATCGGCTGCCGTGTGGCCGAGACCTTATGCGGCGGCGATGTGGAAGCGGGTAGCTTGGTGGATGAAGATTGGCTGCTTGATCTGGAACGCAAGAACTTTATGGAACTGCTGGCGACGGAGAAGACGCAGGCGCGGATCGAACACATGCTGAAGAACGGAAAGCCGTTGCGGAACTAGGGGCAAGGATTTTTGTAGGGTGGGCAGGTTTAATCTGCCCACGCGGTTTCTCTGGAGTGATGGGAAATTTCAAAATTTCTGCGGATAGGTTATTTGCCGCTGCCACATGAAAAAAACTATCATTTTGCTACCGTTTTAATAGTAATGAGGATGCCATGTCTGCACTGTTGATTAAAGATTTCCCTCCCGAATTGCACAGCAAGCTCAAGGATGAAGCTGCGCGCAATCACCGTTCCATGACGCGGCAAGCCTTGGCTTTGCTGGAGCAGGCGCTGTCTTCCCCGACAAAGAATGCTGCCGAACTGCTACCAAAACCACTCAAGCTGGCCAAGCCGGTGACTGCAAGAAACGTCGTCGCCACCATCCGTGAAGGACGCGATTCAGGCAAAAACAACATTCCAAAATGATCGTCGTTGACGCCAACATTCTGATTTACTCCCTGATCGAAGGCGACTACACGCCGCTTGTCCACAAGCTGCGGGAGAAAGATACGGATTGGCGCACCACCGGGTTATGCCTGCACGAAACAGTGAACGTGCTGGCGACCTACCAGCGGCGCGGCATATTGACGCTCGCGCAATGCAGAAAATTACTGGCGCATGCCGAACTTTTCATGAAAGTGGCGCAATGCGAAGTGAAGTTGGACGCGGTGCTCGCTATGGCGGCGAAATACGCCATCACCGGCTACGACGCTCAGTACGTTGCACTGGCGCGCAGCCTGAACGCCCCACTGATTACCGAAGATCGCAAGCTCAGGGAAGCGGTGCCGGGAATTGCGTTTTCGATGCGGGAATTTTTGGCGCAGTGATGCTTGGCGCGGCGGCGTTACGAAACTGAGAGCGCGCTTGATTATTATCGGACTGGTCTATATGCTGGTCTATATGTGAATCTACATTGCGGGGGAATTATGAAGATCGAGATCGGTTCTTATGAGGCAAAAACCAAACTGCCCGAGTTGCTGCGTCAGGTAAAAAGCGGCAAGAGTTTTACCATCACCAATCGGGGGGAATCTGTTGCCGATCTGGTGCCCAGCCAGAGCGCGAAAGCGAAGGATAAGGTTGCGGCGGCGGAAAAGCTCAAGGCATTCATGCGGGCTGCCCCGGTACGCGGCGTGAATATCAAGGAGTTGATTGACGAAGGACGCGCGTGAATTTTGTCCTCGATAACTCGGTGACCATGCGCTGGTTCTTCGGCGACGGGAAGCCGCAGGAACTCAGCTATGCAGGGAAAGTGCTGGACGCGATGAAAACCGACAGTGCCATCGTGCCCGCAACCTGGGGGCTGGAAGTGGCCAACGTTATCGCCAAGGCGGAAGCGAAAGGCTGGGTGACCGAAGCGCGCAGTGAAGCATTTCTGGAGATGCTGGACGGTGTGGACATCGAAGTGGATGCGGCCACCTTCTCGCATGCCCTGTCCAATACCCTGCAACTTGCGCGGCGCTACAAACTGTCTGCTTACGATGCTTCCTATCTGGAGTTGTCGTTGAGACTGGGTCTGCCGCTGGCCACGCTCGACGAGGATTTGCAGAAAGCGGCGAAAAAGGCGGGTGTGAAAAAGTTTGCGTGAGCGGGGGGCTGAGCGCGGCGATGCTGCCCCCCTATCGTTGAAATTATGCGGAAGATATTTTATGGCGGATAAGGATAGTTGGGAAAAACGGCTTTCAGATAATTCACTAACAATACTGGTGGTAATTATATTATTAGCCGTGGTTTCAGCTGCTTTTGTTATTGGTTTTTATGTGGTTTCTTTCAAGGGAATAGCTTCTGCCGCAACTTGGGGGCAGGTAGGCGATTTCTTTGGAGGAACATTAAATCCAATTTTTGGTTTTCTTTCTGTGATGGCCTTGCTGTTAGCTCTCGTAATTCAAAGTAGATAACTGAAGGTTTCTTCCGAGGAGTTAGAGAAATCAGCGTTGGCACTTAATGAGCAGAATAAATTGATGGCACAACAGAGCTTTGAGCAAACATTTTTTTCTTGGCTGGGAAACTATAGAGACATGCTTAATTCGATAAGTTGTGAGGTTGATGATCGAGAACTAAAAGGTCGACCTGCACTGACTCAGCTCTGGAAGAAATACTTGGAGAAAACTGTTGTGTCTCGGGATGCGGAGACTCGTTTAACGGAGTTTTCTAATGAAGAGCGGGAGGGGGATTCGTCGCCATTTGATGATAGGGATGAAAATGAAGCGTTGTTTGCTAATGATCCAAATATAAATACCGAAGTGAGCGATGCAAGGGTTTGTAAGCTTCTCGAAAAAGATAAAAATGCGACAGTTAAATTGAACTGGAGTGATTTATACAGGCGCAATGAATATCAGCTTGATAGTTTATTCAGAAATATTTATCAGTTAATTTTATGGATAGATTCGCAAAACGATAATCGTATGATTCCAGCACAAAAATGGCTCTACATTAACATTGTAAAGGCACAACTTTCATGGATTGAGATGGTGTATTTGTTTTATAACGGGTATACGGAAAGAGGAGAGAGCTTTAAGAAATTAGTAGAGAAATATGCATTATTCGACAACCTAAATTTTGATTCTGATCCTGTGATTAAACATTTGAAGACCAATGCACCGAATGAGAATCGATATTCGGAAGCAGCCTATGATTCTCGTTTGGCTCGGAGGGCATTAGGTTTGCCGGAGTCGACGTAAAACGCTCTGGCGATGGCTGTTGTTTAACAATGGGCGTACCACGTTTCTTTGAGGATATGAGATGAATCGTTCAGCGACATTGCAGTTGCTTACGGAGCACAAGAAGGAGTTGGCGCAACGCTTCGGCGTAGCAAGCTTGGCCTTGTTCGGCTCTGTCGTGCGCGATGCAGCCAAAGAGGGCAGCGATGTGGATGTGCTGGTGGCCTTCGATGGCCCGGCGACTTCTGCGCGCTATTTCGGTGTGCAGTTTTATCTGGAAGATTTGCTGGGCATGCCTGTCGATCTGGTGACTGAGAAAGCCTTGCGACCAGAGTTGCGTCCTTTCATTGAAAAGGAGGCGGTGCATGTCTGATGCTTCAACGCGCGAGTGGCGCTTCTATCTGGATGACATGATAGGTTTTGCCGAGAAGGTGGAGGTTTATACCGATGGCTTGAGCCAAGAGGTTTTTGTGGCGAGCGGCCTGAATTACGATGCTACGGTGCGCAATCTGGAATTGATAGGCGAAGCTGCGAGTAATGTGCCTGAAGATGTTCGTCAGCAATATCCGCAGATTCCTTGGCGGTTGGTGGTTGCTACTCGCAACAGGTTGATTCACGGCTATCTGGGGATAGACAACGATACCCTGTGGAGCATCATCCAGACCGATGTTCCGGCCTTGCTGGAGGAGTTGTACAAAATCAAGTGATGACGACACCACTTAACCCACAATCCGATTTCAACGAGATCACGCAACTGATCCACGCCGCGCGGCAGCGTGCGGTGCTAGCGGTGAATACGGCATTGATCGAGTTGTATTGGCAGGTGGGGCAGTTCATCAGCCGCAAGATTGCGCAGGAGGAATGGGGCGACGGGGTGGTGGCGCAATTGGCCGAACATCTGGCGCAGACTCAGCCTGGGTTGCGCGGTTTTACCCGAAGCAATCTATTTCGGATGCGGCAGTTTTACGAGGCTTATCAAGGAGATGAAAAAGTCTCACCGCTGGTGTCGCAAATGCAGTACGGCATTTCGAGCGTTTGATTTTCTTTCGCTATTCGCGAATAGCGAATCTGATTGATTATAAAGTGATTGATCTGCATTGAATGGCTGTTGTATGCTATATGCAAACAGCATATAAGGCGGCGATATGAAAGCAAATGTTTCTCGTGCGGGGCAATCCGTAGCGATGCGGCGCGCAGGTAATCGGCAATGGAGTTTAAAGGCGCAGGATTTGGCGGTGCTGTTTAAGCTGGTCACTTTACGCGGGTCGGACAGAGTGCCTTATGCGATTTTGGCTAAGCAGTTGCGGCTGTCGCCATTTGAGGCGCATGCGGCGGTGCAGCGTTTGAGTGCGGCGCGCTTGGTGGTGGATATGGGCGGTGAGTTGCGGCCAGTGATGGCGGCGGTGAGGAATTTTGTTCTTCATGGCGCGCCCTATTGCTTCCCCCCGGTGCGTGGTGAAATCACGATCGGGTTTCCAACTGCGTATGCCGTGCCGCCGTTGAAAGATATGGTGTTGTTTGCCGAGGAGATGCCGCCAGTCTGGCCGCATCCTGATGGCACAACGCGGGGGGCGGCAT
Organism: uncultured Gallionellaceae bacterium; assembly: GCA_964639585.1. Lineage (GTDB taxonomy): Bacteria > Pseudomonadota > Gammaproteobacteria > Burkholderiales > Gallionellaceae > PALSA-1006. Next base: position 52,151 of record CAZXDK010000005.1, read on the forward strand.
TGTTGCCTCTGTATGAGAAGCTGCCGTTGGTGGCGCAAGAAGACCCGACGTTATACGAGCTGCTGGCGTTGTTTGATGCGTTGCGCGTGGGGCAGGCGCGTGAGCGTGAGTTGGCGTCTAAGCTATTGGAGGAGCGCTTGCAGTGATACGAGTGGACGACCCGAACCGTTTGATTTTGTCGCGGGTTGCGCGGGCGTTAGGCGACTTGCGCGAATCTATTGTGTTTGTGGGCGGTTGTTCGACAGGGCTGCTGGTGACCGCGATTCGCGCGCAAGCAATACGCCCGACAGATGATGTCGATATGGTGGTGCAGGCGGCGACGGCACGTGAATACCACGAGGTTGAGGCGCTGCTGGAATCGCGCGGATTTGAACATGATGCAACGGTAGATGCGCCAATCTGCCACTGGCGTTATCAAGGTATCGCGGTTGATTTAATGCCTTCGGAAGAGGGCGTGTTGGGGTTTCATAATATGTGGTATCCGCTGGCAGTGGATACTGCGCAACAGGTCGCGCTGGATGATGATCTGGTCATTCGTCTGATTGCTGCTCCGGTATTTATTGCAACCAAGTTTGAGGCTTTTCAGGGACGCGGGAATGGCGATTTCTTGATGAGCCACGATCTGGAAGACATCATCACGGTGGTTGACGGGCGATTGTCGTTGTTAGATGAGGCGCGACAAGCGCCGACAAATTTGCGCGAGTATCTTGTTAAAAATTTTCGGGACTTGTTGGCGTCGGATGCTTTTCTGGATGCGCTCGCCGGACATCTTCCGGGTGATACGGCTAGTCAGGCGCGATTGCCGGGCCTCGTTGCAAAATTGCGCAGTCTCGCTGCATTGAAATAGTTGCTTGCGTCGGATTACGCGATGACGCTGCTAACCCGACGTATTTGAGTAAGTTGATTGGTGTGGTGAGCATTCTCAATTCTTGAAATGAGAATATCGAACAATTGTTGATCAGGAGGGAATCATGAGCAAACAAGTCCAGGAAGCCTATATCGTTGCCGCCACGCGCACGCCTGTGGGCAAAGCGCCGCGCGGGATGTTCCGCAACACGCGGCCAGATGATCTGCTGGCGCATGTGTTGAAAAGCGTGCTGGCGCAGGCGCCGTCGCTTGATCCGGCGAGTGTCGGCGATGTGATTGTCGGTTGCGCGATGCCGGAGGCGGAGCAGGGGATGAATGTGGCGCGCATTGCGCTGCTGTTGGCGGGGCTGCCGGATACGGTGCCGGGGCTGACGGTGAACCGTTTTTGTTCGTCGGGTTTGCAGGCGGTGGCGCTGGCGGCGGATCGCATCCGTCTCGGCGAGGCGGAGGTGATGATCGCGGCGGGCACGGAGAGCATGAGCATGGTGCCGATGATGGGCAACAAGATCGCGTTTAATCCCGCCATCTTCGAGCGCAACGAGCACTACGGCATCGCCTACGGGATGGGGCTTACGGCGGAGAAGGTGGCGGAGCGCTGGAAGGTGTCGCGCGAGGCGCAGGATACGTTTGCGTTGCAGAGCCATCAGCGCGCGATGGCGGCGATCAATAGCGGTGAGTTCAACGATGAGATTTCGCCGTTTCACATCAGCGAGCATGTGGCGGACATGCACACGCGCGAGGTGATGGTGAAAGCTCGCGAAGTGGCGCAGGACGAGGGGCCGCGCGCGGATACTTCCATCGAGGCACTGTCCAAACTCAAAACGGTGTTCGCGCAACGCGGCTCGGTGACGGCGGGCAACAGTTCGCAGATGTCGGACGGCGCGGGGGCGGTGTTGCTGTGTTCAGAGTCCGCATTGAAACGCTACAACCTCACGCCCATCGGCAAATTTCTCGGCTTCAGTGTGGCGGGCGTGCCGCCGGAAATCATGGGTATCGGCCCGAAAGAAGCGATTCCGCGCGTGTTGAAACAAACGGGTTTGAGCTTGCAGGACATGGGCTGGATCGAGCTCAACGAGGCTTTTGCCGCGCAGTCGCTGGCGGTGATTAACGACATCGGTCTCGATCCGGCTATCGTCAATCCGCTCGGCGGCGCGATTGCTTTGGGGCATCCGCTCGGCGCGACCGGGGCGATCCGCACGGCGACTGTGCTGCACGGCCTGCGCCGGCGCAAGCAGAAGTACGGCATGGTGACCATGTGCATCGGCACGGGCATGGGGGCGGCGGGCATATTCGAAGCGCTGTAAGTTAAGAGGCGGAAAATGAAAAAGTTAATGTTGTTGGTTTGCGCCGCGTTGCTGAGCTGGAATGCGAATGCGCTGGAACTGGCGGGCGTGAAGCTGGCCGACAAAGCGCTGTTGGGGAATGCAAGTTTGCAGTTGAACGGTGCGGGTCTGCGCACCAAGCTGATCTTCAAGGTGTATGTGGCGGCGCTGTATCTGCCGCAGAAACAAACCTCGGCGCAGGCGATCATCGCGGACGAGCGCGAGCACCGCGTGGCGTTGCATATCTTGCGCGATTTGAGTAGCGCGAAATTGCTGGCTGCGTTCAACGAAGCGATTGAGGCGAATCACACGCCGACGGAGTTAACGGCGCTGGATGCGCAACTCAAACAGATGACGCAGATATTTGATGCGGTAAAAGAGGTGAAGTCAGGCGATGTCATCACGCTAGACTATTTGCCCGCCAGCGGTACGCAGATCAGTGTAAATGGCAGTGTGCGTGGTACGATTGCGGGAGCGGCATTTAGCCGTGCTTTGCTCAGAATCTGGTTGGGTGATAAGCCTGCGCAAGAGGGGGTGAAGACGGGGTTGTTGGGCGGTTGAACTTGAAAGGGAATAAATGAAACGAATTTTTCTGATGGTCTTGCTGGCCGCGTTGAGTTGGAACGCGAACGCGCTGGTAGTGGCAGGAGTTCAAGTGCCCGACAAAATTCTATCGGGTGAGCAGACCCTGGTGTTGAATGGGGCGGGCGCGCGCGAAATGGTCTCTATCTTCAATGTCTATGTCATCGCATTGTACTTGCCGGAAAAGAAGCACACGGTTGACGAGGTGTTGGTGAATGATGCGAGCAAACGCGTCGCCTTGAATTTTTTGTATGACGTGACAAGTGTGCAATTGCTCGATGCCACATACAAACTGATAACGGAAAATCACACCGCCGCAGAAGTGAAAGCAGTCGAGGCGGGCTGGAAGGCGTTTGCCGCACCTTTCGATATTATCAAAGACATAAAAAAAGGCGATCAGCTTGTTTTGGATTACAACCCGGCAACGGGGACGCGCGTGAGCTTGAACGGCAAGGAGATCGGGCGCGTTGCCGATGCCGCATTTATGCGCGCATTTTTGAAGGTTTGGCTGGGCGACAGGCCCGCGCAAGCGAACTTGAAGACTCGTTTGCTGGGATTGCCGTAGCGGGCGTCGGAAGGCGATATGATGCGGAGTGACGCCTTGGTCGCAGCCATCGACCGTGTTGCGCTAGCAACGGCTCTGCTGCAACACGGCGCAGATTTTCATCACAGTATCACCGATCACCACGCGCATTTGTTTGCGGAGGCGGCGATACTGGTCTCGCCGGGACAATTGGCGCAAATGCAGGCTGTCATCTCCGCGGTGGAGGCGGTGGTGAGGCTGCCGGGATGGATGAGCGGTATCCCTAACCCTAACGGGCATGACAAGTGTGCCGCCCATGATAATGAAACTTGCCATACCCGTTTCCCTCACCTCAATCCTCTCCCAGAGGGAGAGGAGACAATCGAATCGCTACGCGAGTTTCACGTTAACCCTGATGGAGCTACTAGCCATACGACTAAGCCCGCAAGCGAGCAAGTCGCTGCTTATCTCCCGCAAGCAGGCGAGGGGACAAGCGCTGCACCTTCGGTGTATGGTAATAATCTCGGTGTTTTCTACGGTTACGACTTTCATTTGAACGCGGCGGGCGCGCATCTCATCGAGATCAACACCAATGCAGGCGGCGCGTTCCTGAATGCGCTGCTGTTGCAGAGCCAGCAGGATAGCGGTCTTCCGGGAACTTCTTCCGCACCGGAGTTGCTCGAACACCACATCGTCGAAATGTTCCGCAACGAATGGCGTTTGGAACGTGATGACGCCCCTCTGCAGACTATCGCCATCGTGGATGAGCAGCCCGCCGGGCAATATCTTTATCCCGAATTTATCCTGGCGCAGCAGATGTTCGGCCGTGCGGGCATGCAAGCCTTCATCGTCGATCCGGTGGATTTATCGGCCAGGGCGAACGGGGTGTATCTGGGAGAGCAAAAGATCGACCTTATTTACAATCGCCTCACCGATTTTTCTCTGGAAAAATTTCCGGCTTTGCTGGCCGCTTATCAAGCCAAACATGTCGTGCTCACGCCCAATCCTGAAGGCTACCAACGCTATGCGGACAAACGCAATTTGGTGAAATTGACCGACACCGGGTTTTTGCGCGGCATGGGGGCGGGCGAGGAGGTGATCAGCGTGCTGCAACAAGGCATTCCGCAAACACGTGTGGTCGGCGCGAACGATGCCGAGCAATGGTGGGCCGAGCGCAAGCAATGGTTTTTCAAACCGGTTTCAGGCTACGGCGCCAAGGGGGCTTATCGCGGCGACAAGATTACCCGCCGCGTGTTCGAGGAAATCCTCGCGGGCGATTACGTGGCGCAACAATTGGCGCAGCCGGGCGAGCGCCGGGTGATCGTGAACGGGGAAGCGACCGCGCTTAAATTTGACGTGCGCTGTTATGTCTACGACGGCAAAGTGCAACTGCTTGCCGCGCGCATGTATCAGGGACAGACCACCAATTTCAGAACGCCGGGTGGAGGGTTTGCGTTGGTGCGCGCAGGGGACGGTGAGGTTTGATGGAGCCCGGCCATTTCTGAGCCGCGCCCGGTAACTTGTTCAAGGGCACTTCTAAAAATCCATATTTCATCCCAACTGCTGCGTTGCGGAAAAAATTTCTTGCTTACATATCATCCATATGCGGCGCTGCGAAATTTTTTCCACGCCTTGCATTTGTGCGAAATCTGAATTTTTAGAAGTGCCCTCAAGCTACTGTCCGGCCACTTTCATGCCGGAGTGATAAAGCGACGCTCTATTTTTCCCGTTCTGCTTGGAATAATACATGGCGACATCGGCGTGCTTGGTTAAATTAAATTCGTTTTCACCATGTTCCGGGTAGAGAGCAACGCCGATGCTGGATGAAATTCTGAGCACATAACCATCGATTTCAAAAGACCGATCCAGCGCTTGACGAATTTTTTCTGCTACGTTTAAGGCATCCTGTTCCGTTTCGATGTAAGGCAGCAATACTATGAATTCATCGCCGCCGATACGTGCAACCGTATCGGATTCCCGCACACAACTTTGGATGACTGTTGCCACCTTTTTCAATAAAACATCCCCGATTGCATGTCCCAGCGTATCGTTGATCGGTTTGAATTTGTCCAAATCCAGAAACATGATGGCCAGGCAGCTCTTTTCGCGCTTTGCCTTTGCCAAGGCCAGCAGCAAACGGTCTGTGAGCAGCGCGCGGTTGGGCAGGTCGGTCAACGCATCGTACTGCGCCATATGGCGGATTTGTTCTTCCGCAATTTTGCGCTCGGTGATGTCGGTGATGAAGCCATGCCAGAGTGTGCTGCCGTCTTCCAATCTTTCTGGGCGGGCATTACCCAAACGCCAACGCATGCCCATGATAGGCAGGATGATGCGATATTCCACACTCCAATGGCTAAGGTTGCGCGCGGATTCCCGGATAGACTCGTGAAATAGAGCCGCATCTTCCGGGTGGGTGTGTTGCAGGACTGGGTGGGCGTCTTCGCGCAAGTCTTCGGGCGTGACGCCATGCATTTTGCGTACGGTTTCGCTCATGAAGGGGAAGCAGCTATGACCATCCGGGTACAACCTGTATTGAAAAATCATCCCGGGAACTTCGCCCGATATTTTGGTGAGCATGTCATGGCTGCGCTGCAAGGCCTGTGCGTCCGTAATTTTTTCAATCACGATGCCCGCCAAGTTTGCGGCTTGTTCGATCAGCTTGATGTCCTCTTCCCCGGGGCTGCGTGTTTCGCGATGATAAATGGCAAAGGTGCCTAGCACTTTTCCGTACGACGAGATGATGGGTTCAGACCAGCACGATGCCAAACCTGCCTGGTTGGCCAATTCCAGGCAGGGGTCTTTGTTGGCGTGAGCCCGGATATTCTCGGCGATCATGCGTTTGCCGGAATAGGCGGTTGCTCGGCAGGGACCTGCGGCAGGCGTGATTTTCATGCCGTTGAGGGCGCTGTTATAAAACTCGGGCAGGCTTGGCGCCGCGCCGGTAATCAGGTGCTGGCCGCATTTGTCCACCAGCAATATCGAACATATCATGCCGGGATTTTGTGCTTCCACGCTATTCACCAGCGCTTCCAGTATGTCCGGAAGTGCGGCGCCGGTAGCGAGTAGTTCCAGAATATGCGTGCGCGCCTGTTCGTGTGTGGTAATTTTTGCAGTCTCTTGAATGCTGAGTTTAAGTTTGCGGCTCAGCCGATAAAAGAAGGCGGCAATCAGACTGACCAGGCCGATTGCCAGCAATGAGCTGCCCAATACGCGGTATAGCGAAGAGTTGTCGCCGGGATGGTCATCGTAAATAAATCCCTGCATGGAGAAGTTCGGCGGCAACATGCCCGCATCCGCGTAGGCGGAGGCAATGAGCTTCCAGCGTTGGGGGTTGGAATAACCGATATCGATCAGGTCGGCATGTATCAGGCTATTGATTTGCTCGGCTTCATACAATAAATGGTCGCGGGATTGCTGTTTGGCATATTTGCGCAAGATGAGAGCGATCATCTCATCGCGATGATTCGTTGCATAAAGCCAGCCGCGCAGGCTGGCCTCGCGAAAAGCACGCACACGCTCGGGATGCTCGCGTATTTCCTGTTCCGATGTGAACAGAATATCGCCGTAAAAATCGATACCCGCATCGCGCGGAGAAAACATCAGGTAAGGATAACCGGCGCGCTCCAAATAGTACGGCTCGTCGGTTATGTAGCCGGAGAGCGCGTCAACCCGACCGTTAACCAAATCTTCCGCATGGAGATTGTCGGGCATGATTTTTACGCTATCCAGCGACAGCCCTTGTTTTTTTAGATAGACGCGCAGTTCTTCCGATTGTGTGTCCAGACGGATACGTTTGTTCGCTAGGTCGCGCGGACTGGAGATCCCTTTGTTTTTTGCGGCGAACAGGGCATAGGGGGAGTGCTGAAAAATGGGCGCCAATACCACCACAGGCTGCCCTTGGCTGCGCGCCAGCAACAGATTGCTCAAGCCTGTGCCGAATTGGGCGCTGCCATCCACAACGTTTTTGATTACATCCGTATTTCCCGAGCCTTCTTCCAGTTGAACATTCATTCCCGCTTCGCGGTAATAACCTTGTTCGATGGCGGCGTAGTAGCCGGCAAACTGGAATTGATGCGTCCATTTGAACTGCAAGGTGACATTATCGAGCGCGAAAGCCAGATTGCCGGTACAGAGTCCGGCGCTTAGCAAGAGCCACTGCGGGAATCGTGATACGAAGTCCATCGTTAAGGTCGCTGTTGATTACTTATAAGCATGATACTGCACGTTTGCCTCTAGGTTGGGCAACAGCCGTGACGGTCTGGATATTTTTCAATAATATCCAGGCCGTCAACCTTGTTTTATCCCAGTAAATGCTGCACATGCTCGCGTTCATCGAGCAGTTCCTTGTAGCTATCCAGCATGTGTTTGCGCCCAAGGTCGCTGATGGGCAGGTCTTTTACGATAGTGTAATGCCCGTTGCGGCAGGTGACGGGGAAGCCGTATAACACGCCTTCCGGGATGCCGTAACTGCCGTCCGACGGCACGCTCATGGTGACCCAGTCGTTATGGTGCGAATGCAGTAACCAATCGTGCATGTGGGCGATGGCGGCGTTGGCCGCGCTGGCGGCGCTGCTTAAACCGCGCGCTTCGATCACCGCCGCCCCGCGCTTCTGCACGGTGGGGATGAAGGTGCTTTCGATCCAGTCCCGGTCTTGCAGTATGTCCAGCACTTTGCGCCCGCGTATCTCGGCGTGCGACAGGTCGGGATACTGCGTGCCGGAATGGTTGCCCCAGATGACCATCTTGTTGATATCGCGTATCGGCTGAAACAGTTTGAGCGCGACCTGCGCGATGGCGCGGTTATGGTCGAGGCGCATCATGGCGCTGAAGTTGCGCGGGTCGAGATCGGGGGCGTTTTTCATGGCGATGAGCGCGTTGGTGTTGGCCGGATTGCCGACCACCAGCACTTTGACGTGACGCGATGCGACTTCATTCAGGATGCGGCCTTGCTCGGAGAAAATCGCGCCGTTGGCTTCCAGCAGATCCTTGCGTTCCATGCCTTTGCTGCGCGGGCGCGCGCCCACCATGAGCACGACTTCGGCATCGCGGAAGGCGATACGCGGATCGTCGGTGGTGATGACCTGTTGCAGCATGGGAAACACGCAGTCTTCCAGTTCCATCGCCACGCCGCGCAAGGCTTGCTGGGCGGGAGCGATGTCCAGCAGTTGCAGGATGATGGGCTGCTCGCGCCCGAGCATGTCGCCGTTGGCGATACGGAACAGCAGGCTGTAACCGATCTGTCCGGCTGCGCCGGTGATGGCAACGCGGATGGGTGCTTTCATACTGTTCTCCTTGGAGTGGGTGTGGGGGGCATTTTGCCACACTCAATCTTTCTTCTCCATGCAGTGCTCGATATGTTCCAGAAAAATGCGAGTTTTGGCCGGCAGATAGCGGCGCATGGGCATCACCGCCCAGGCGGGAATGACTGGCAGGCGCCAGGCTGGCAGCACGCGCACCAGTCGATTGAGCTGCACGTCACGCGTCACGAAGCTGTCCGGCAATGCGCCGATACCCGCGCCGTCCAGCAGCAATTGCTGGATCACGTTGGGGGAATTCATTGCTAGCCTGCCGGGCGGGACGTTTTCCCAATTTTCTTTGCCGCGCGTCAGTTTCCATGGGATCGCCGTTCCGCGCGCGGAGAGCATGCGCACCGCGGCATGCTGCATCAGATCGTCCGGATGGCGGGGCGCCGGATGCAGCGCGAGATAGATGGGGCTGGCGTAAAGCCCGAAACTTTGTTCGTCTATCTTGCGCGCCACCAGTGTGGCGTCATCGTCCAGTGCGCCCATGCGTATCGCCAGATCGAAGCGTTCGCCGATCAGATCAACGCGCCGCGAAGACAGGTCTATATCCAGTTGAACGTCGGGATAGGAGGCTATGAAGGTGGCGATTGCGCGCGACAAGCGTTGTCTGGCGTAATCGTCCGGCATGGAGATGCGCAAGCGCCCGCGCGGCTGCGCGTCCTGGCTGTGTACAAAATCCCGGGTGGCGCTGACTTCTTCGGCGACGCGGCGGCAATGGTCGAGGAACTCCCGACCGAAGTCGGTGAGCGCGAGGCGGCGCGTGGTGCGCAGTAAAAGCTTTTGGCCTAACGCGGCTTCAAGGTTGCTTAAACGTCGCGACACGGTCGCTTTTGGCATGGCTAAATGCTCGGCGGCGCGCACCAGACTTCCCTGCTCGACTATGGCAGCGAACAGGATGTAATCATCGGCGGAAATATTTTTTTGTTCCATTTGCGGGATAGTCTATCCCGAATTCATGGCTTTATCTATTTTATTGGGACGCCTAAGATGCAGCCACTTTCCGCCAAGGAGCAAGCCATGAATGCCGTCACTCAAGCAACTCTGCACCAATCGCGCAGCATCGACCGCCTCATCGAAGGCATGGCCACCTCGGACGGCGCGGGTGTGCGCCTGACGCGCGTGCTCACCGGCAAGCTGCAACGCCGCCTCGATCCTTTCCTGATGCTCGATGCGTTCGGCAGCGACGATCCCGACGACTACATCGCGGGATTCCCCGATCATCCGCATCGCGGTTTTGAAACGGTGACTTATATGCTCGCCGGACGCATGCGCCACCGCGACAGCGCCGGCCATGAAGGCTTGCTGGGCGACGGCGGCGTACAGTGGATGATCGCCGGGCGCGGCGTGATTCACTCGGAAATTCCCGAGCAAGAAGACGGCGTGATGGAAGGTTTCCAGTTGTGGCTCAACCTGCCCGCGCAGAACAAGATGGCCGAACCTTGGTATCAGGATTTTGCCAGCGCGGCGATTCCCGAATACGTCACCGCGGATGGTGTCACCGTGCGCGTGATTGCGGGCAGCAGCAACGGTGTGGCCGGCGTGGTCAGTCGCGAGATCACCGAGCCGCTGTATCTCGACATTCACGTGCCGGCGGGCGTGTCGTTTTCCACCGGGGTGCCGGTGACGCATAACGCGTTTATCTACGTTTATCGCGGCGCGGTGGAGGTGGGCGGCGTGCGGGTGGACTCGAAGCGCATGGGAGTGTTGAGCAATACGCCGGGAGCCGATGGCGTGATGCTCGCCGCGCAAGAAGATGCGCGCCTGATTTTGATTGCAGGCAAACCGCTCAACGAGCCCATCGTGCAGTACGGGCCGTTTGTGATGAACACACAGGAAGAAATTCATCAGGCGCTGGATGATTTTCGCAACGGGCATTTTGCTTGAAATCTAACCCCCTCCAACTCCCCCTTGTCCGGGGGGGAGAATCGGCTCCTCCCCTGATAAGGGGAGGCTGGGAGGGGTTTCTTGGGGATAAAAGGAGGGGCAATGAATACAACTATCGAACGCTATAGCAACACCGCCATCGCGCTGCACTGGTTGGCGGCGCTGCTGATCTTTGCGGCGTTTCCGTTGGGGGTGTATATGCACGATCTGCCGCTGTCGCCGACCAAGTTGCAACTGTACAGCTACCATAAATGGATAGGCGTGACCGTGTTCGTGTTGGCGGTGTTGCGGGTTTTATGGCGTGCCGGACACAGGCCGCCGCCTTTGCCGGGCAGCCTGCCGCGTTGGCAGCAAATAGCGAGTCACATCACACACTATGGCATGTATGTGCTGATCGTTATTGTGCCGCTTTCCGGCTGGTTGATGAGTTCGGCAAAAGGGTTCCAGACGGTGTGGTTCGGCGTATTGCCATTGCCTGACCTGCTGGGCAAAGACAAGGCGCTGGGACATTTTTGGGAAACAGTGCATCAGGGGCTGAATTTCAGCCTGCTTGTCTTGGTGGGCTTGCACCTTGCCGCCGTACTCAAGCACCGTTTTATTGATCGGGACGATATTTTGGCGCGCATGTTGCCGTCAGGGAGACGCAAATGATTTTATTGTTTCGTGCTGTATTGTCGGGTTTGTTGCTGGCCGCAAACTATGCTGCCGCAGTCGAGTTTAGGCAGGTGCTCACGAATGAAAGTTCGGTGACTTTCGGCTACAGGCAAATGGGCGTGCCGCTGGAGGGGAAATTTAACCAGTTCGTCGCACAAATGTCATTCGACCCTGCCAGAATTGCGTATGCGCAAGCGCGTATCGAAATCAATGTGGCCAGTATCGATGCGGGCTCGACAGACGCTAACGATGAGGTGGTGGGCAAGCTGTGGTTCAACGCCAAGACTTATCCTGGCGCCAGTTTCGTTTCTACCGGCCTCAAAGCGTTGGGCGGCAACCGTTACGAGGCAAGCGGCAAGCTCACGATCAAGGGCAAGACGCTGGATGTGACGGCCCCGGTCACCTTTCAATCGGCGGGAACTCGCGGCATATTTGACGGCAGTTTTTCCATCAAGCGCCTTGACTACAATATCGGCGAAGGCGAGTGGACGGATGTCGGTACGGTCGCCAACGAAATTCAAATCAAGTTTCATCTTGTAGTCATCGCAGTACCCGGCAAGAAGTAGATTCACTTTCAACCACCAAGGAGAACACCATGAAAAAATTCGTAGCACTGACACTCGCATCCCTGTTGTCTTCCGTTGCTTATGCTGCACCGGAAACTTATGTGATCGAACCCTCGCACTCCATGCCGCGCTTCGAGTACAGTCACTTCGGCTATTCTTTGCAGTTCAGCCGTTTCGATACGATTGCCGGAAAAATTACCATTGATCGTGCCGCCAAATCCGGCTCGGTGGATGTGACGATTGATGCAAAGTCGGTGAATACCGGTTCCACTTTGTTCAACGGCCATATTCAGGGCGAAGATTTTTTCGACACCGCCAAATATCCCGCCATTACTTTCAAATCGAACAAGGTGAAGTTTGACGGCGATAAAGTGGCATCAGTGGATGGCGAGCTGACCGTTAAAGGCATCACCAAGCCGGTGGTTCTGACCGTCAACTCCTTCCTGTGCATGCCGCATCCGATGTTAAAGAAAGATGCCTGCGGTGCAACCGCCACCGCCAAGGTTAAACGCTCCGATTTCAACATGGGCAAGTACGCGCCTCATGTGGGCGACGAAGTGACGCTGACGATTCCGGTCGAGTCGATCAAGCAGTAATTTATGCGTAGGGTGGGCACGTTTTTTGTGCCCACGCTGTATGTATATGGAAAAACGCGTGGGCACAAAATACGTGCCCACCCTACCTATCGGATTGTTTTGATTTCAAGGAGCTTTACATGACCCAAACCCTGTTTACACCCGCCACCCTCGGCAAGCTGCAATTGAAAAACCGCGTCGTCATGGCGCCGATGACGCGCTGCCGCGCAATCAACAATGTGCCGAACGAACTCATGGAAAAATATTACGCGCAACGCGCCAGTGCGGGATTCATCATCAGCGAAGGCGTCGCTCCCTCCGCGAACGGCATGGGCTATGCACGCCAACCCGGCCTATTTACCGATGTGCAAATACAAGGCTGGAAGCGCGTGAACGACGGCGTGCATGCCGCAGGCGGAAAAATCTTTGTGCAACTGATGCACGACGGACGCGTCAGCCATCCGGCCAATATGCTGCCCGGCGCCAAGGTCTTCGCGCCTTCCGCCGTCGCCGCACCGGGTGACATGTGGACGGACAGCAGCGGTATGCAGCCGTACCCGCTTCCCGAGGCCATGACGGAAGGCGACATCAAGCAAGCCATCGCCGAATTCGCGCAGGGTGCGAAGAACGCTATCGCCGCCGGATTCGACGGTATCGAGTTGCACGGCGCGAACGGCTATCTGATCGACCAGTTCCTCAACACCGCGACGAATCAGCGCGCCGATCAATGGGGTGGCAGTGTCGAGAACCGTATCCGCTTCGCGGTAGAAGTGGCGAAAGCATGTGCCGCCGCAATCGGCGCGGAGCGTATCGGTATGCGCATCTCGCCTTACGGTGCGTTCAACGGCACTGTGGCCGACGCCAAGATGGATGCGCTGTATCTGCGCCTGATCGAAGAGTTGAACGACATCGGTCTGGTGTACATCCATGTGGTGGATCACAGTGCTATGGGCGCACCCGAAGTGAGCCCGGAATTGAAGACCAAGATACGCGCCAACTTCAAAGGCAAATACATCCTCTCCGGCGGCTACGATGCGGCGCGCGCCAATGCCGACCTCGACGCGCAACGCGGCGACTTCGTGGCCTTCGGTCGCCCGTTTATTTCCAACCCGGACTTGGTGCGGAAACTGCAAGACGGAACCGCATTGACCCCGCCGGACTTTGACTCCTTTTATACGCCGGGCGAAAAAGGCTATACCGATTATTGAGTTTCGATAACTGCAAGGATAGATCATGCAAATCGAAATCTGGTCGGACATAATCTGCCCTTGGTGCTACATCGGCAAGCGCCGCTTCGAAACCGCGCTTGCCGATTTCGCGCACAAGGACAGCGTCAACGTGATCTGGCGCAGCTTTGAACTCGACCCCAAATCTCCGCAGCAGTATCCCGATACGCTGGAAATAACATTGGCTCGCAAATACGGCGTCAGTCCCGCTGAAGCCGCCGCAATGAACGCGCGTGTCACCGCACTCGCCAAAGAACTAGGGCTGGACTATCAATTGAGCAACGCACGCCCCGGCAACACCTTCGATGCGCACCGCCTGCTGCACTACGCCGCCTCGCGCCAACTGGCCGGGCAAGCCGCCGAACGTATCATGCACGCCTATTTTTCCGAAGCGCTGCCTGTGGGGGAGCGTGCCGCACTGGCGCGGCTTGCGCCCGAATTCGGCATTGCCGCAAGCGAGGCGCTAGCGATGCTGGATGGCGACGCCTATGCGGATGAGGTGCGTGCAGACGAAGCGCGCGCCGCAAAATTCGGCATCACGGGCGTGCCGTTCTTTGTGATCGACGAGAAGCTTGGTATTTCGGGGGCGCAGGCGGTAGAGGTGTTTGCCGACGCGCTGCAACGGGCGTGAAAATTAAAGCTTGATGACACAAAGCTGTCACTAAATAGCAATTAAACCGAATTATCATGGAAGACTACGGGCCTCTCATGGCGGAGAAAACATGTCACGTGATCATTCGGAACCCATACAGAAATTAATAGACGTTATTGAAGACCGGCGTTTATGGGTCGTCTTTCAACCGGTAATGGATTTGGCGACCGGTAATATTATCGGCTACGAAGGGCAGGTTCGCGGCCCATCCGATGATTTGCTGCACTCCCCTGTGCGGCTTTACCGTATTGCAAAACAGGCGGGCAGGCTGCTTGATCTGGAAAACCTCAGTTGTCAGTTGACGATAGATAACTTTATCGAACAGGAACTGCAAGGCATCCTGTTTCTGAGGCTCAATGCGGATGTTTTTCTGGAGCACAAATTCAAGGAAGTGCAACTTGTCCAGACTGTCGAAAAAGCCGGGATAGATCCGCAACGTGTAGTCATTACCTTATGCGTACATGAGGCCTTCGATGTGAGCAACCCGAATCTCCTGCTGAAAATCATTGCGCGCTATACCGAACTTGGCTACAAGGTTGCGGTGGAAGACCAGGGGGAAACATTCTCCTTGCTTAATACGCAGCCGGAGGTTTATCCCGCTTGCGTGAGAATCAACGAATACTTAATTCAGGATATCGACAAAGACCCGGTTAAAGTCCAGCTGGTTAAATCGCTGCTGGAGAGCGCCGCCAATTCTGGGTTTATAACTATCGCCGACGGCATAGAGACTCGCGGCGAGCTGCTTCTGGCCAAAGAGCTGGGCATTTCACTGGGGCAGGGCAACTTCATCGCAAGAGCGAGCAAAAAGCCCGCCAGAGCCACCCCGAGAGAGGTCGGCAATATTTGGGCGTCCACGGAGGAGCAGGCCGGCAATCATGAGAACAATGGCATCAATGCCATTCTGGAAAAAGCGCCGGTGTTTACGCTGGAAAATAATAATGAAGAAGTGTTCCACGTGTTCGAGCATAACCCGCAACTCTCTGTGGTTGCGGTGACCAATAACAAAATTCCGGTCGGGCTGATAAACCGCAGCGTGTTTATTAACCGGATTGCCCGGCCATATCAGCGCGAGCTGTACGGGAAAAAATCCTGCTCTATCTTCATGGACCCGGAGCCGCTGATCGTGGACAAGAATATTTCCATTCAGGCTTTAAGCCGTTTGTTGGCGGAAGATCAGCGCCATGTGTCGCTGGGCTTTATTTTTACCGAGAACGGGCTTTATCTCGGTGTTGGCACCAGCCAGAAACTGATACACGAAATAACCGAAATGCAAATTCAGTCAGCCCGTTATGCCAATCCGCTGACCGGCTTGCCCGGCAATGCGCCGATAGACGAGCACATCGACACGCTGCTGGCAGGCGACGAGCCGTTTTGCGTGTGTTATTTCGATCTGGATAATTTCAAGCCGTTCAACGACGTGTACGGCTTCAGCATGGGGGATGCGATGATCCAGATGACGGCCAAAGTTATCAGTGCGCAATGCGATCCCGAATTGGATTTTGTCGGGCACATCGGCGGGGACGATTTCATCGCCTTGTTCCGCAGCCCGGATTGGGAGGCGCGTTGCCGCACCCTGCTGGATAAATTCGGCGTGGACGCCATGTCGTTCTTCGAACCGCACGATGTTGAACGCGGCGGTTACGTTACCGAAAATCGGCGCGGGGAAAGAGAGTTCCACAAGCTGACTTCGCTTTCGGTCGGGGCTGTGCCGGTTGCGCCCAGGGTGTTTAAGTCTCACCGCGATATTGCGGTGGTTGCTGCCGAGTCCAAGAAGATGGCCAAAAAAATACACGGCAACAGCCTGTTTATCAACCAGAGAAGCTACGCGGGGCACTCCGGCCTGCCCGCGTAATTTCGCCAACCCGTGACGGCCAGTGCGCCGGAGTTGTCAGTCCGTATTGCCGGCGGCTTTTAGCAATACCCATACCGCGCCGCCGCCGCCCGCATTCTGCGGCGCTTCGCAAAATGCCAGCACTTGCGGATGTTGCATGAGCCAGTGGCGGGTGTGGATTTTCAGTATTCCTTCGCGGCCCTCGCTGCGCCAGCCTTTGCCGTGTATCACGTTGACGCAGCGCAGTCCGTGTTGTGTCGCGTGATGCAGAAATTCCACCAGTAGTTTTCTTGCCGTATCGCTGTTGAGACCGTGCAGGTCGAGGCTGTCCTGCGGCGGCCATGCGCCGCGCCGAAGTTTGCGCAGGGTCATGCGGTTCAGGCCGTTGCCCAGATATTCGGCGGCGGGGTCTTCGTTTGCGCCGTGATCGGACAAGGTGTCGGCGATAAGGGGTGCGGAGGGAGTGGAGCGGGGGATCAGGTTGCGCAGTGCGCGCGTGGGGGCGATGCGGCCGGTAGGTTTGAGCGGCGTCACGCCTTCCAGCGACTGCCGCAACAAATCGGCGTCCTGCTCCGGCTGTTCTTTCACAACAAAACCTTCACCACAGAGACACAGATGCACAGAGAAAAACGGATATGGGTGGTTACAGGCAAGCGGCAATCATCTGCATATCGAAGCGCCACAGTTGCTTTCCCCAGTGTTCTCTGTGTCTCTGCGGTGAAATCGTTTTTGCTTACCCCAGCGCTGCGAGGTATTTGTCGGCATCGAGTGCGGCCATGCAACCGGTGGCCGCGCTGGTGCAGGCTTGGCGGTAGATTTGATCCTGCACATCGCCCGCCGCAAATACGCCGGAGATGCTGGTGGCGGTGGCGTTGCCGCGATTACCGCCGCGCGTGGTGATGTAGCCGCCATCCATTTCCAGTTGTCCGGCGAAGATGTCGGTGTTGGGTTTGTGGCCGATAGCGATGAACACGCCATCCACCTTGATGTCCTGGGTCGCGCCGCCCTGCATCTGTTTCAAACGCGCGCCAGTTACGCCGCTGGCGTCGCCCAGCACTTCGTCCAGAGTCTGGTTGAGTTGCAGGGTGATTTTGCCTTCTTTTACTTTTTCCATGAGGTGGTCGATCATGATGCGTTCGGCGCGGAAGCTGTCGCGGCGGTGCACGAGTGTGACGTGGCTGGCGATGTTGGCGAGATACAGCGCCTCCTCGACAGCGGTGTTGCCGCCGCCGATCACGGCGACCGGTTTGTTGCGGTAGAAGAATCCGTCGCAGGTGGCGCAGCCGGAGACGCCTTTGCCCATGAAGGCCTCTTCCGAGGGCAGGCCGAGATATTGCGCCGATGCGCCGGTGCAAATGATGAGCGCGTCGCAGGTGTAGCTGCCCGCATCGCCGGTCAACACGAACGGCTTCTGTTGCAGCTTGGCGGTGTGGATGTGGTCGAAAATGATTTCTGTATTGAAGCGTTCGGCATGTTGCTGGAAGCGCTGCATGAGTTCGGGGCCCTGCACGCCGTTGGCGTCGGCGGGCCAGTTGTCCACTTCGGTGGTGGTCATCAGTTGACCGCCTTGCGCCATCCCGGTAATGAGCACGGGTTTGAGGTTGGCGCGCGCGGCATACACGGCGGCGGTATAACCGG